>NZ_CP027482.1:2067951-2757268 GCF_003443875.1 Aeromicrobium sp. A1-2
CCACTCCTGGTCAGCCCAGGCCGAGATCACGCCGATGGTGATCACAGGGGCCCAGGACAGCGAGATCTGGGACGAGGACGGCAACCGCTATCTGGACTTCTCCAGCCAGCTGGTCTTCACCAACATCGGGCACGGGCACCCCAAGGTCGTCGCAGCGATCCAGGAGCAGGCGGCCCGGCTCTGCACGATCTCGCCGGTGCACGCCAACGAGCACCGCTCCGAGGCAGCCCGAATGATCGCCGAGCGCACCCCGGCGGGACTGGACAAAGTCTTCTTCACCAACGGAGGCGCCGAGGCCGTGGAGCACGCGGTACGGATGGCCCGGCTGCACACCGGCCGGCACAAGATCATGTCGACGTATCGCTCGTACCACGGAGGCACCCACACCGCCGTCAACGTGACAGGAGATCCACGGCGCTGGGCCAGCGACACCGCGACGGCCGGCACCGTGCACTTCTTCGGACCGTTCCTGTATCGCTCGGAGTTCCACGCCAAGACTCAACAGGAGGAGTGCGAGCGCGCCCTTCAGCACCTCCGGCACACGATCGAGCACGAGGGACCCGCCACGATCGCGGCCATCATCCTGGAGACCGTGCCGGGCGGGTCGGGCATCATGGTGCCCCCTCCGGGCTATCTCGCCGGGGTGCGGAGCCTGTGCGACGAGCACGGCATCCTGTTGATCGCCGACGAGGTCATGTGCGGGTTCGGTCGCACCGGTGCGTGGTTCGCCCTCGACCACTACGACGTCGTCCCCGACCTGATCACGTTCGCCAAGGGGGTCAACTCCGGCTATGTCCCGCTGGGTGGTGTCGTCATCAGCGAACCGATTGCCCGGACCTTCGCCCATCGCGCCTATCCGGGTGGCCTGACCTACTCCGGGCACCCGCTCGCCGCCGCAGCAGCTGTTGCGACCATGACCGCGATGGAGGACGAAGGCATCGTCCGAAACGCCGCCCGGCTCGGCACCGACCTGATCGGACCGAGGCTCGCGGAGATCGCCGACCGGCACGCGTGCGTCGGCGAGGTGCGCGGGCTGGGCGTGTTCTGGGCGCTCGAGCTGGTCGCCGATCCCGTGACCCGCGCGCCACTTGCGCCGTACGGCGGGAGCAGCCCGGCGATGAGCGAGATCCTCGCGTCGTGCAGGCAGGCCGGCCTGTTGCCGTTCGCCAACTTCAACCGCATCCACGTGGTGCCACCGTGCAACATCAGTGACGACGACGCCCGGCGCGGACTGGCGATCCTCGACGACGCGCTGACGCTGGGCGACCGCCACGTGAAGTGACCGGTGCGGTCAGGACGGACGGGCGCCCCGACCGCTGACGACGCCCACCGCACGGATCAGCTCGGTCGCGGCGGTGTCGAGATCGTCCGCCGTTGTCGTCCGCCCGAAGGTGAAGCGCACCGCGGTCTGCGCCACCTCGGCGGGCAGACCCATCGCGGTCAGCACGTGCGAAGGCTCGTCACTGCCGGCAGCGCAGGCCGAGCCGCTCGAGCACACGACACCGTGCGCCTCGAGCTCGAGCAGGATCGTCTCGCCGTTGGTGCCGGGGAACACGAATGACGCGCTGCCCGGCAGCCGATGGTGTCGGTCCCCCGTCAGGATCGAGCCGGGCACCTCGGCGAGCACCCGGTCGATGAACGCGTCACGCCGGGCGACGACCTCGTCGTTGGCACCACCGGCCAGCCGCAGCGCCGCAGCCATGCCGACCGCAGCGGCGACGTTCTCGGTGCCGGACCGGCGGCCCGACTCCTGGCCGCCGCCATGGATCAACGGCTCGAGCCGGGTGCCGCGGGCGACGTAGAGGATGCCGATGCCCTTGGGCGCCCCGAGCTTGTGTCCCGAGATGCTCATGGCCTGGATGCCGAGCCGCGTGACGTCGAGGTCGAGCCAGCCGGCCGCCTGCACCGCGTCGGTGTGGAACGGCACGCCTCGCTCCGCGGCGATCCGGCTCAGCGTCTCGATCTGCTGGATCGTGCCGACCTCGTTGTTGGCGTACTGGATGCTGACCAGCGTGGTGTCATCACGAAGCGCAGCAGTCAGGGACTCGGGTTGCACCATGCCGCGGTGATCCACGTCGAGCACCGTGACCTCGTGGCCGAGGCGACCCAGGAACTCGGCCGACTCCAGCACCGCGGGGTGCTCGATCGCCGACACGATGACACGCCTGCCCCGTGGTGCCGCGAGGGCGATGCCCTTGGTCGCAGCGTTGTCTGACTCGGTGCCACCGGACGTGAACGTGATCTCCGAGGCGCGGGCGCCGAGCGCCTGCGCGATGTCGGCCCGTGCCTGCTCGATCGCGCGCCGCGCGGACTCGCCGACCTCGTGGTGGCTCGAAGGATTACCGAAGTCGGGCCCGAGGTAGGGCCACATCGCCTCCAGCACCTCTCGCTTGACCGGGGTCGTCGCCGCCTCGTCGAGGTAGATCACGAGACTGTGATGTCGAGCCCGAGGTCGAGCGCCCGGACGCTGTGGGTCAACGCGCCGACCGAGATGACATCGACTCCGGTGCGGGCGATCTCCCCGATCGTGTCGAGCGTGACACCTCCGCTGGCCTCGACCAGTGCGCGTCCGTCGATCTTCGCGATGCCGGCACGCAGATCGTCGAGGCTGAAGTTGTCCAGCATGATCGTGCCGGCGGCGCCCGACTCCAGCACCGCGTCGAGCTGGTCGAGACGGTCGACCTCGACCTCGATGTGCGTCGTGTGCGGGAGATCGAGGCGGGCCTGACGCAGCGCCGCGGTGACGTCGGGGATCACCGCGAGGTGGTTGTCCTTGGCCATGACGGCATCCGACAGCGAGTAGCGGTGGTTGTGCCCGCCGCCGCACCGTACGGCGTGCCGTTCCAGCGCACGCAGCCCCGGCGTGGTCTTGCGGGTGTCGACGACGCGAGCACCGGTGCCGGCAACCGCCATCACATATGTCGCGGTCAGTGTCGCAATGCCGGTCATGCGTTGCACCAGGTTGAGCGCGACCCGCTCGGCCTGCAGGACCCAACGCGCGGGCCCGACGACGCGGGCCAGCACGGCGCCGCGCTCGAAGTGGTCACCGTCTGCCACCTGCAGCGTCACCGTGACGGACGGGTCGAGCGTCGTCATCGCTACCTCGAACACGTCGGCGCCCGCGAAGACGCCCGGCTCCCGGGCGACCAGGTCGGCATGCGCCACGGCGGACTCCGGCACGAGCGTCTGCGAGGTCAGGTCACCGAAGGGTGCGTCCTCCTCCAGCGCCATGTCGACGACCCGCTGGACGTGTCGGCGTTCAAGCATGTGCGCTCCAGTGCGTCGAAGGACGTGCCGCGATGCCCGAGTGCGTCGCCTGAGCGCGATCGGTCTCGGGGAAGTCGGTCCGGTAGTGACCGCCGCGGGACTCCCGGCGGGCCAGGGCGCTGGCCACGACGGCCCGAGCGACCACGAGCAGGTTGGCGTCCTCGGCGGACTTGGCATCCGTGACGTCGGGCGACTTCCATCGCTTGAGCTCGGCCACGGCCTGCTCGAGATCGGTCCCGCTGCGCGCCAGACCGGCGGCGTCCCACATGAGCTGCTGCAGGTCGGAGCGGCTCACGTCGAGCGCATCGGGATCGTCCGACAGGTCGAGATCGAGCGACTCCTGCCACTGGTCGTCGAACGTCACGAGCGGACGTGGTTCGGTGAGTGCCTCGATGACCCGGGTGCCGTAGACAGCGCCTTCGAGCAGCGAGTTGGAGGCCAACCGGTTGGCTCCGTGCAGGCCGTTGCAGGCGACCTCGCCGATCGCGTACAGGCCGGGGATCGACGTGCGTCCCCACTCGTCGGTGCGGATCCCGCCCATGTAGTAGTGCGCGGCCGGCGTCACCGGGATCGGCACCTCGCCCCAGTCGAAGCCCTGGGCGCGGCACGCCGCGTCGATGTTGGGGAAGCGGCGGGCCAGGAACTCCGCGCCCAGCGCGGTGGCGTCCAGACGTACCGAGACCCCCGGCTGCCGGGCCATCTGCTGCGCAATGCCGCGGGCCACCACGTCACGGGGGGCCAGCTCGGCGTCGGGGTGCACCTCGAGCATGAAGCGCTTGCCGTCGGCATCGATCAGGACGGCACCCTCACCGCGTACGGCCTCCGAGACCAGGAAGTTGCCCGGGGCATCGAGCGATGTGGGGTGGAACTGGTAGAACTCCAGGTCGGCCGCCGTAGCGCCTGCGCGCAGGGCCATGCCGAGCCCGTCGGCGGTCGCCACCTCCGGGTTGGTCGTGTACGGGAACAGCTGCCCGGCTCCCCCCGTTGCGAGGATCACGACATCGGCCCTGAGCTCCTCGCCGTCGAGGAGCGTGACCCCGACACACTCGCCGGACTCGATCACCAGGTCCGTCACGGTGGTCTGCTCGCGGACCGCGACGGCGCTCTCGCGGATGCGGTCGATCAGCGCGTACGCGATGCCCGCGCCGGTCGCGTCACCGCCGGCGTGCAGGATACGGGCGTACGCGTGCGCTGCCTCGAGTCCGTGCGACAGCTCACCATCGTGGCGGTCGAAAGCCACACCACGGGCGATCAGCTCGTCGATCGCCTCGGGACCCTCGTCACACAGGATGCGAACGCTGTCCTCGTCGCTGATGCCGGCGCCCGCCACCATCGTGTCGGTGACGTGCGACTCCACGGTGTCGCCGAGCTTGGGCGCGCCCGGATCGGACATCTCGTCGATGACCACTGCGACGCCCCCCTGGGCGTAGCGGGTGTTGCTCTGCGCGAGGTCCGCCTTGGTCAGCAGCGTGACGTCGTACGTGCCGACCGCCTCGAGCGCTGCCGTCATGCCGGCCACACCGCTGCCGACGACGATGATGCTGGTCATCTGGTTCCTTACTTCGGGGGCGCGGCGAGCATCCGCTCGAGCGCGACCTTGGCGTCGGTGGCAATGTCCTGGGGGACGATGATCTCGTTGCGGATCTCGCCGGCGACCAGGCCGTCGAGGGTCCACGCGAGGTAGCCGGGGTGGATGCGGTACATCGTCGAGCACGGGCACACGACGGGGTCGAGGCAGAAGATCGTCCGGTCGGGGAACTCCGCCGCGAGCCGGTTGACCATGTTGACCTCGGTGCCGATCGCGATCGTGTCACCGGGCTCGGAGGCGATGACGTACTTGCGGATCGCGTCGGTCGAGCCGGCGGCGTCGGCGGCGTCGACGACCGGCATGGGGCTCTCGGGGTGCACGATGACCTTGACGCCGGGGTGCTCGGCTCGCGCCTGGTCGATCTGCGCGACCGTGAAGCGCTTGTGCACCGAGCAGAACCCGTGCCACAGGATGACCTTGGCGTCATCGAGCTCGGCCTCGGTGCTGCCGCCCAGGGGTTTGCGGGGATTCCACATCGGCATCTGCTCGAGCGGGATGCCCATGGCCTTGGCGGTGTTGCGGCCCAGGTGCTGGTCGGGGAAGAAGAGCACCCGCTGGCCACGCTCGAAGGCCCACTCCAGGACCGTCGCGGCATTCGACGAGGTGCACACGATGCCACCGTGCTTGCCGCAGAAGGCCTTGAGCGCTGCCGAAGAGTTCATGTACGTCACCGGGATCACCGGCTGCTTGCCGTCGACGTCTTCCGTGCCATAGACCGATGTGAGCTCCTCCCAGCACGCCTCGACCGAGTCCTCGTCGGCCATGTCGGCCATCGAGCAGCCAGCCGCGAGGTTGGGCAGGATGACGTGCTGCTCGGGCCGGGCCAAGATGTCGGCTGTCTCAGCCATGAAGTGCACGCCGCAGAACACGATCGTGTCGGCGTCGGGCTTGGTCAGCGCCGCATTGGCGAGCTGGAAGGAGTCGCCCACGAAGTCGGCGTACTGGATGACCTCGTCGCGCTGGTAGAAGTGCCCGAGGATCACCAGCCGCTCGCCGAGGGTCTCCTTGGCAGCGCGGATCCGCTCGTGCAGCTCGTCGTCGCTCATCCGCTGGTACTCGGCGGGCAGCTGGCCGGGGCGCACGACCGGCTCGGGCATCACATCGTCCTCGGAGCATCCCGGCCCGTAGCCGGGGACCGTGTCGAACTCCCACGGGCCCTTGGTCAGCTCGACATCGCAGCTCGCGGCGGGTGCCGCAACGATCAGGTCGTTGATGGAGGTCATCTGCGCTCCTCTGGGGCGGTTGACGGAGGTCCTGCTTCGAATCGGAACAGGGCCGGCGGCCGGTGGCTCGTGCCCTGAAGGCACGTCCCGGTCGGGACGAGGGTCTTGCTGGCCAACGCCTGGCGGCGGAAGTTGGCCGGGTCGAGCGGCGTGCGCAGGACCGCCTCGTGCACCGATCGCAGCTCGGCGAGGGTGAACTCGGCGGGCAGGAACGCGTGCGCGATGGGCGTGTAGGTGATCTTTGCCCGCAGCCGGGCGAGTGCGTAGCGGACGATCTCGCTGTGGTCGAACGCCAGAACGGGGAGCTCGTCGGCGACGAACCACTCCACGTTGGGGCCGACGACGGCTCGGGCGATCTCGTCGGGTCGTACCAGCGCCCAGTAGACGATCGAGACGACACGGTCGTCGGGCGAGCGGTCCAGGCTGCCGAAGGCGTACAACTGCTCGAGATAGCCCGGCTCCAGACCCGTCGTGCGCTGCAGTGTGTGCGAGGCAGAGCTCGCGAGGTCGTCGTCGCTCTCCAGCGGGCCGCCGGGCAGGGCCCACCGCCCTTGATACGGCTCGCGGATGCGGCGGACGAGCGGCAGCCACAACGTCATGAGGCCGGTCTCGGGGTGCGGGCGGAGCGCGAAGATCACGGTCGAGACCGCGAGCGAGACCCGCTGGTCGATCGCCGTGTGCATCGTCACGATCCAGGGCCTCCACGCTTGTTCGACTTAAGGTTGATCTGACTCTAAGGTCACTCTAACGGCCACTTAAAGTCACGTCAACCCTAACCCGGGTTCACATTTCGTCGGAAGTCGTTCGTCAGCGGAAGTCGCGGCCCTGGTGACGGGCCGGAATGGCCGCGGCAGCGTCGGGATAAGCGCTCTCGATGCGCTCGAGTCGGTCGGCGACCAGGTTGGTGACACCGTCGTAGCGCTCGAGCATGCCGCGGATGATCATGCCCGCGGAGTTGCGGGCAACGACGCGGTAGCGCTTCCACAGGGCCTGGGAGCATACGACGTTGAGCATGCCGGTCTCGTCCTCGAGGTTGAGGAACGTGACCCCATCGGCCGTGGCCGGGCGTTGGCGGTGCGTGATGAGTCCGCCGACCTTGACCCGGCGCCCCGGCTCGGCCTCGGCCAGCCCGGAGACCGAGTGGATGCCCTCCGACGTCAGGAGCGGACGCAGGAACTCCATCGGATGCTTCTCCGGCGAGATGCGAGTCGCCCACAGGTCCGCCATGGTCTCCTCGACCTCGCTCATGCCCGGCAGCATGGGCGGCGGCGCCTCCACCGTCGTGCCCTCGAGCGTGTCCGGACGCTCGACGTATCCGGCGTTCCACAGCGCCTGCCGCCGGGACAGACCGAACACATCAAATGCGCCGGCCGTCGCCAGCGACTCCATCTGCGTGGCGGTCAGCCCGGCGCGGCGGGACACGTCAGCCATGTCCTTGTACGGACGTTCCGCCCGCTCGGCGACGATGCGCCGGGCCACCTCAAGGCCCACGCCCTGCACCTCGTCGAGGCCCAGACGCACCGCGAAGCCACCGTCGCGGCGATGCTGGGGTGTCGGGTCGGGGGTGCCGCGGACGAATCGTTCGACCTTCGGCTGGTCGTGATCGAGGCAGCGGTCCGTGCCTGTTGCCTCGGCCGAGTCGAGCACCTCGAGATCGGCCTGCGCCCGCGAGAGCATGATGTCGGGCCGCAGGACCGTGACCCCGTGCCGCCGGGCATCGGTCACGAGCGACTGCGGGGAGTAGAAGCCCATCGGCTGGTTGCGCAGCAGCGCGGCAAGGAAAGCGCCGGGATAGTGCAGCTTGAGCCACGAGCTGGCATAGACCAGCAGCGCGAAGCTCAGCGCGTGGCTCTCGGCAAAGCCGAAGTTGGCGAACGACTGGATCTTGACGTAGATCGCATCGGACTCCTCCTGGTCGAGGCCGTGCTGCCGCATCCCGGCATAGAGCTTCTCCTTGAGCGACTCGATCCGCTCGATGCCTCGCTTGGACCCCATCGCCCGGCGCAGCAGGTCGGCCTCGTCACCCGTGCAGTTGCCGATCGCGATCGCCATCTGCATGAGCTGCTCCTGGAACAGCGGCACCCCGAGCGTCCGCTCGAGCACCCCCTTGAGCACGGGGTGCGGATAGGTGACCTCCTCGCGCCCCGTTGCCCGGCGGATGTACGGATGGACCGCACCACCCTGGATCGGGCCGGGGCGGATCAGCGCGATCTCGATCGCGAGGTCGTAGTAGGACCGGGGCTGCAGGCGTGGCAGCGTGCCGATCTGGGCCCTGCTCTCGACCTGGAAGACCCCGATCGAGTCGGCCCGGCACAACATGTCGTAGACCGCGGCCTCCTCCTTGGGCAGCGTGGCCAGGTCCCACTCCTCCCCCAGGTGCTCGGCGACGATCTGCATCGTGTGATCCAGAGCGCCGAGCATGCCCAGGCCCAGCAGGTCGAACTTGACCAGGCCCATCCACTCACAGGCGTCCTTGTCCCACTGCAGGACGGTGCGCTTGTCCATGCGGCCGCGCTCGATGGGGCAGACCTCACCGATCGGGCGCTCCGTCAGGATCATCCCGCCGGAGTGGATGCCCAGGTGGCGAGGCCCTTTGAGCAGCTGCTGGGCCAGCTGGACGACCGGCTCCGGTATGCCCGAGGCGTCCTCGGTGGAGATCGCGCTCCACGCGTCGATCTGCTTGGACCAGGCGTCCTGCTGACCGGTCGAGTGACCCAGCGCCTTGGCCGCATCGCGTACGGCCGAGCGTGGGCGATAGCTGATGACGTTGGCGACCTGCGCGGCGTTGTGCCGACCGTACGTGTCGTAGACCCACTGGATGACTTCCTCGCGCCGGTCGGAGTCGAAGTCGACATCGATGTCCGGCTCCTCCTCGCGCGTCGTGGCAAGGAAGCGCTCGAACGGCAGGTTGTAGAAGATCGAGTCGACCGCCGTGATGCCCAGGGCGTAGCAGAGCGCGGAGTTGGCCGAGGACCCCCGGCCCTGGCACAAGATCTTGCGCCGCTTGGCCTCCTTGACGATGTCGTGCACGATCAGGAAGTAGCCCGGAAAGTCCTTCTCCTCGATGACCTGGAGCTCGCGAGCGATGCGTTCGCGCGCCTCGACGGGGTTGTGGGCATAGCGCTCCCGGATGCCTTGGTCGGCCAGCTCCCGCAGCCAGCTCATCGCCGTGTGGCCCTCGGGGATGCCCCTTCGCGGCAGGCGGGGGGTTGCGGCGCGCAGGTCGAAGGCCAGCTCGTCGGCGATCCCGACGGTGCGGGCGACCGCTCCGGGGTGACGCGCGAAGATCCGCTGCATCTCTGCCCCCGAACGCAGGTGCGCAGCACCCGTGGCTGGCAGCCAGCCGTCCATGTCGGCGAGGCTCCGGCGGGCACGTATGGCCGCCATCGCTGCGGCCAACCGACGGTTGGCCGGCGACGCGAAGTGCACGTTGTTGGTCGCAACGGTGGGCAGACCGTGCATCGCGGCGAGCTCCCCCAGGGCCTCGTTGGATGTGCTGTCGGTCGGGAAGCCGTGATCAATCAGCTCGACCGCGACGTGGTCCAGGCCGAACAGCGCCGTGAGCCGGTCCAGCGCGCTCGCCGCCGCCTCGGCACCTCCTGTGGTGAGCGCCTGGCGCACGTGGCCCTTGCGACATCCGGTGAGGATCAGCCAGTGGCCCCGCCCCCGCTCGGCGAGCTCCTCCAGGTCATAGACCGGGCGTCCCTTCTCGTCCCCCCGGAAGTGCGCCTCGGTCATCGCCGCGGCCAGTCGGTGATAGCCCTCGACGCCACGGGCCAGCACCAGGAGGTGGTTGCCCTCGGGATCTGCGGCGCCGTTCTGCGGGCGGCTCAGACCCAGGGACAGTTCGGCACCGAAGATCGTCTTGAGGCCTGCATCGGCATGCTTGACCGCCTCCTCGGCGAACCGGGGCGCACCGTAGAAACCATCGTGATCGGTCAGCGCCAACCCGTGCAGGCCCAGGCCGATGGCTTCCTCGACCAGCGCGTCGGGACCGCTCGCACCGTCCAAGAAGCTGAAGTTGCTGTGGCAGTGCAGCTCGGCGTACGGCACGACTGGTCCGTCGGGCCGCCGGACCGGCCGGGGCTCGGCCTCGGACCGGGTGCGGGACCAGCCCGGAGCGTCGCCACCGTCGGGCTCGGGCTTGCCGGACATCCGCCGCTCGAGCTCCCGCCACGAGACATCAGGATTGCTCCACCCCATCTGTCACTCACCTCAGTCATATTTGGCCTCGACCCACCAGTGACCGCTCTCGACGATCATGAGGTAGGCGCTGCCGTCGACGCCGACGACCTGGAAGCGGGCAATCCTGCGGGCGGCGACCTCGTCCCACCACTGGTCGTCGACGGGCCACGGCCCGGCCCACGACGCGACCGGCTGCCAGTCCTGTCGGGCCGCGACCCGGAACCTGGCCAGCTCCCCCGTGACCAGGCCGCGCCCGGTCACCCCGATCGACTGGCCCTCCGCGCCGACGACCATCGCCTGCTGCGGCTCGGTGTAGACCGTCGCCGGAGCGGGCGGGGGCAGGCTGCCCGGCCACGGCATCTGGGCGGCCCGGGCGGCGACGGGACGCTCACCCCATGGCGCGAGCAGCCGCCTCTCCCCCGGCCCACGACCGCCCTGGAGCGAGACCGAGACGACCGACTCGTGGCCCACGATGCTCTGCACCCGCGCCACCCCACGCTCGACCCGCTCGTCGGGCCCACCTCCGAAGAGGCTGTCGGCATGATCGCCCAGGGGCTCGGTGACCTCCGGGATCAGCCGCACGGCATCGACCGGGGCGGCAATCGCACCGTCGACCTGCAGCTGCCAGCGCACCCGGTCGATCAGGTCCGTGGCACCGAACCAACGCGGGTGCATCCAGCGCCGCGAGGTCGCCAACGAGCCGTCGGTGTCGACCTCGATCAGGACCGTCGTGCAGACCAGCCCGTAGCCGGCCAGATCGGTCACGAAGGCCTCCGCCGTCGTGCGCAGGCTGAACGCGATCGGCTCGACCAGCTCCAGCGGGGGTTCCAGCAGCAGGGTCGCCTCGAACTCCGGCGGCACCTGTCGACGGCTGATCGGCTGGGCATCGAGGCCACGGGCCATGCGGTGCAGGAGTGCTCCGTGGGTGCCGAAGCGGGTGTGCACGTCGGCGGCGGGCAACCCGGCGAAGTCGCCCAGGGTCTGCAGTCCCATCCGGCGCAGCAGCCCGACCAGTCCATCGCCCGTCGCACTCGCGGGGGGCCCGCCCGCCGGGTCGCCGAGCGCATCGATCGGCAGGTCCCGCAAGAACTGCGCGGAGCCACCCGCGGGCACGACGAGACTGTCCTGCGCCAACGCCCTCCGGGCCGCCTGCTCGGCCGCGAAGAGCCCGTCGGCGATGCCGGCCCGGACGTCCCAGACCCCGAGCCCCACGAGCCGCTCGGCGATGACTGCCGCCGCCTCGGCCTCGCCGCCGTAGAACCGTGCCGGCACGTTGATCGCACAGAGCCCTGGACGCAACGGCGCCACCCCGGGACTGAGCTCCTCGATTGCGGTTAGCACCGCCTCGAAGGCTCGCGAGTCGGCATCGGCATTGTGCTCGTGCAGCACCAGGTCCGGGCACCGCGACTGGGCGTCACGGCGACGCATGCCCCGGCGTACGCCCTCGGCCCGCGCAGCCTGCGAACAGGCCAGCACCTGTCCCTTGTCGAGCACTGCGGCCGGCGTGGATGGCGGCGCCTCGACCGCGACGATCGGCCAGTCCGGCGCCCACAGCACCATGGTGCGACCCATCTAGCCCACGCTCCGCAACCGGGTCGGCTCGTCCTCGACCCGACGGATGGCCTGGCTGGCATCGGGCAGCCACAGTCGTCCGGTGCGGGCCGGAGCCGTGCCACGGCGGACCTCGACCGTCACGCGTCGCGCCTGCAGGTGCCCGTGACCCTGACCGACCCCGACCCACTCGGCATCACGCATCGACACCGTGGCCTCGCAGCGCGGCCAGGCTCCATAGGAGATGAGGATCCCGCCCCGCTGCCGCAGGCGGGCGCTGATGCGGCTGACCTCCTTGGCCGAGACCTCACCCGGCGCGGCCAGCACGACGACTCCCAGTACGTCGATCAGCGCAGCGGTGACCTCGAGCCAGGCATCACCGGGATCGGGCACCAGGATCGTGCGGCGCAGGTCGACCCCGGCAGCCGCGGCCGCCTCCAGGCCCAGCTCTGCCGTGCCGACGACGCCGCACCACGCGCCATCGGCCGAAGGGCCCGCCATGAGCGCCATCGCCAGGCTCGCGGAATCGACGGCATAGCTTGCGCCGGTCTGCAGCTGCAGCAGACCCGCGAAGGCCGGATGCGTGGCAACGGGCTGGGCCGCCGGACGACCCTGCATCTGGTCAACGCGGGCGCGCAGCTCGGTCAGGGTCTGGGTTGCAACAGCCATACGCCATGATCGAACATATGTTCGATCAGGTCAATTCAATCGGCTGCTATCCCATCAGGTGGACAGACCCGTCGACTAGGAGGCCAGCTCGATGCTCGCGCCGGGGATGGCGTCGAGCAGCTTGCGGGTGTAGTCCTGCTTGGGGTTGTTGAAGACCTCGTCGACCGAGGCCGCCTCGACGACCTTGCCGTCCTGCATCACGACGACGTCGTCGGCGATCTGACGCACGACTGCGAGGTCGTGGGTGATGAACAGGTAGCTCAGCCCCAGCTCGGCCTGCAGATCGTTGAGCAGCTCGAGGATCTGCGCCTGCACCAGAACATCGAGTGCCGACACCGCCTCGTCGCAGATCACGACCTCGGGATCGAGGGCCAGTGCGCGCGCGATCGCGATGCGCTGACGCTGACCGCCGGACAGCTCGTTGGGGAACCGGCGCATCACCGAGGACGGCAGCGACACCTTGTCGAGCAGGTCGCGGACCTTGGCCTCGCGCTCCTTGTCGGTGCCGATCTCGTGGGTGCGCAGCGGCTCCTCGATCGAACGATAGATCGAGAAGGTCGGGTCGAGCGAGGCATACGGATTCTGGAAGATCGGCTGCATCTGGCGGCGGAACTTCAGCAACCCCTTGCGCCGCAGCGTCGAGACGTCGACGCCGTCGAACTCCACCGTGCCGGACGTCGGGTCGAGCAGCTGGAGAACCATCCGCGCGACGGTCGACTTGCCCGAGCCGGACTCCCCCACGATCGCCTTGGTGGTGCCTCGTTGCAGGTCGAACGAGACGTCGTCGACGGCCAGGAACTCGTTGGACATTCCGGGCAGCCCACCGGGCAACTTGAACACCTTGGTGAGATTCTTCGCCGCGACCACCGTGTCGGTGCCCTTGCCGAACTTGTCGCCGCTCTCGGCGATCTCCGCGGCGATCTCACTGGCGCTCTGCTGCGCACGCTCACGCACCTCGACCCTGGCCCGCACCGAGGACAGCCGCTTGGATGCCAGCGAGGGGGCAGAAGCCACCAGCCGCTTGGTGTAGGGGTGCTGCGGATCCTGCAGGATCTGCAGCGCCGGACCCGACTCGACGACCTGGCCCTTGTACATCACGACCAGATGATCGGCGCGCTCTGCTGCCAGACCGAGATCATGGGTGATCAGCAGGATCGCGAAGCCGAGGTCCTGCGTCAGCGTGTCCATGTGGTCAAGGATCTGCTTCTGCACCGTGACGTCCAGCGCCGAGGTCGGCTCATCGGCGATCAGCAGCTTCGGACGCGCCGCGAGACCGATCGCGATCAGCGCGCGCTGCCGCATGCCGCCGGAGAACTCGTGCGGATACTGGCGGGCACGACGCTTGGCGTCGGGCAACCCGGCTTCCTCCAGCAGCTCGACGACACGCGCGTCGGCCTGCTTGCCCTTGGCGATGCCATGGGCTGTGAGGACCTCCTTGACCTGGAAGCCGATCCGCCACAACGGGTTGAGGTTGGACATCGGGTCCTGCGGCACCATGCCGATCGAGGCGCCGCGCAGGGCGACCATCTCGGACTTCTTGATCTTGCTGATGTCCTTGCCCTCGAACAGGATCTGGCCACCGGTGATCTTGCCGGTGCCGGGCAACAGGTTGATGATGGCGTGCGCCGTCGTCGACTTGCCCGAGCCCGACTCCCCGACGATCGCCACGGTCTGGCCGGGGTAGATGCTCAGGTTGGCTTTGCGAACCGCCTGGATGTCGTGCTTCTCGGTGCTGAAGACGACATCGAGGTCCTTGATCTCCAGCAACGGAGTCTGGTCTGAGGCGTTCATCGCTTCCTCGCTTTGGGATCGAGTGCGTCCTTGACGGCATCCCCGAGCAGGATGAAGCTCAGGACGGTGAGCAGCAGCGCTGCGGCTGGGTAGAGCATGACCTCGATGTGCTGGCCCGAGCGGACCAGCACCTGGGCGCTGGAGATGTCATTGCCCCAGGAGACGACCTTCGGCGGCAGCCCGATGCCCAGGAACGACAGCGTCGCCTCGGCGACAATGACGATGCCGAGCGAGACCGTCGCGATGACGATGACCGGCGCGATCGCGTTGGGCACGATGTGGCGGAACAGGTTGCGCTGGGGAGTGGCACCGATGGCACGCGCGGCGTCGACGAACTCGAGGTTCTTGACCTCCATGACCGAGCCACGCATGATGCGGGTGATCTGCGGCCAGCCGAACAGCGCCAGCGCTCCGACCACCGCGAGCACGCCACCCCAGAAGCCCCGATCAGGGAACTTGTTGTTGACGACCTGCAGCACGACGATCGCGGCCAGCAGCAGCGGGATCGCGAAGAAGATGTCAGCCAGTCGCGAGATGATCGCGTCGACCCACTTGCCGTAGAAGCCGGCGTACGCGCCGGAGATCGTCCCGATGATGACGAACAGCGCCGTCGTGAGGAAGCCGACCGCCACCGAGGCACGAGCGCCGTAGACCGTGCGGGAGAGGATGTCGCAGCCCTGCCGGTCGAAGCCGAACGGATGCCCCGACTCCGCGCCGCCGAGGCTCTTGCCGAGATCGCATCTGCGCGGCGCGACGTCGGTGAACAGCCCGGGAAACGCCAGCACGACCGCGAGGAACACCAGCAGAACCGCTGAAATGATGAACATCGGGTTGCGCCGCAGCTGGCGCCAGGCGTCTTGCCACAGGCTTGTGGGCGGCGACGAGGTGTCGACGCTGTCGACCTCCTGCAGAGGCGTCTCGTCGAGCGAAGCGACGAACCGCTCCTGGCCCGGGCGGGGGATGTCAGACATATCGGATCCTTGGATCGAGCAGTGCATAGATCAGGTCGACGACGAGACTCGTCACGACGTAGACCAGCACGAAGATGGTGATGATCGCCACGATGGTCGGCGTCTCGCCGCGCTGGATGGCGCTGAAGGCGAGGTTGCCGACCCCCGGAATGTTGAAGATGCCCTCGGTGACGACGGCACCCGCCATCAGTGCGCCGAGGTCGGCGCCGAGGAACGTGATGACCGGGATCAGCGAGTTGCGCAGCACGTGGACCGTGCCCACTCGACGCTCACTCAGCCCCTTGGCGCGCGCGGTGCGCACATGGTCGAGCGAGAGGTTCTCCGCCACCGAGTTGCGCGTCAGGCGAAGGATGTAGGCGAACGACACCAGACCGAGCACGATGGCCGGCAGGATCAGCCGCTGGAACGAGGCATCGCCGCCGACGGTCGGTGAGACCCAGTTGAGCTTGACGCCGAAGATGAGTTGCAGGAGGAAGGCGAACACGAAGATCGGCACCGCGATGACCAGGAGCGAGGTGACCAGCATCGTCGAGTCGAACAGCTTGCCCTTGCGCATGCCCGCGATGGTGCCGGCCAGGATGCCGAGGACCATCTCGATGACCAGGGCCATCAGCGAGAGCTTGATCGTCACGGGGAACGCCGTCTTGACGACCTCGCTGACCGGGCGGCCGGTGTACGACATGCCGAAGTCGCCGTGTGCCAGGGCGTTCCAGAGGAACTTGGCCCATTGCACGATGAACGGATCGTTCAGGTTGTACTGCTCTCGCAGCTGGTTGGCGACTCCTTCGGAGACAGGTTTGTCACCGAACAGCGCCGTGATCGGGTCGCCGGGTGTGGCGAAGACCATCGCGTAAATGAGAAGAGTTGCCCCGAGCACCACGGGGATCGTCTGCAGCAGTCGCTTTCCGACATACCACCACACAGCTGCCTCCTGAAGAGTGAATCGCCTCGCGCCGACCAGGTGGACGTGCGACAAACATAGGACGCTGGGGGCAGCCCACGAGCACTGCCCCCAGCATCACCAGGTGATGGGTGTTACTTGGTGGCCAACTGATATTCCGGCAGGTTCTGCCAGTTGAAGGACACGTTGTCGACGCCCTTGGCAGCGGCAGCCGAGATGTTGCTGTACCACAGCGGGATCACGGGCAGGTCCTTCATCAGGACCGCCTGTGCCTCGTTGTACAGCTTGTAGCGTCCGTCCTCTGTCTCCTCGGCCGCAGCCTTCTCGATCAGGGTGTCGAACTCCTTGCTGGAGTAGTCGCCGTCGTTGGAACCTGCGCCGGTCGCGTACAGCGGAGCGAGGTAGTTGTAGATCGACGGGTAGTCGGGCTGCCAACCGCTACGGAAGGCAGTCTTGATGGTGCGCTTCGTGACATCGGTGCGCAACTCGGCGAAGGTCGGGTACGACTTGCCCTCTGCATCGATTCCCAGCGTGTTCTTGATCTGGTTGGTCACCGCGTTGACCCAAGCGTCGTGTCCGCCGTCACCGTTGTAGGCGATCCGGAAGTTGCCATCCCACTTGCTGATGGCGTCGGCCTTGGCCCACAGGTCCTTGGCAGCGGCCTTGTCGAAGGTCAGCACCTCGTTGCCGGGGATGCTGTCGGAGTAACCGGGCATCAGCGGCGAGCTGAAGTCCTTGGCCGGCGTGCGCGTGCCGCTGAAGATCTTGTCAGTGACCTGCGCACGGTCGATGGCCTTGGAGATGGCCTGGCGACGCAGCGTGCCTTCTTCGTTCTGGCCGAAGTGCTTGGCGGTCTCCGGGATGACGAACGACTGGAACACCGAACCGGGCTCGGAGAACGGCTGGATCGACGAGTCCTTCTCGAAGGTGCTCAGCGCACTGTCCGGGACCGACTTCAAGATGTCGAGGTTTCCGGCCTGGATGTCAGTGTAGGCAGCGTCGAGGTTCGTGTAGAACTTGAACGTCACACCACCATTCTTGGCCTGACGAATGCCCTTGTAGTCAGTGTTCGGAGCGAGCGAGATCTCCTTGTCGTGGACCCAGGCACCCTCCTTCGCGAGCTTGTACGGACCGTTGCCGACCGGGTTCTCGCCGAAGGCCTCGAAGTCCTTGAACGCGGCTTCGGGGAGCGGGTAGAACGCCGAGTAGCCCAGACGCGCCGGGAAGTCGGCCTCGGCCTGGTTGAGCTCGATCGTGAAGGTTGCGTCATCGACGACCTTCAGGCCCGAGAGCGTCTTGGTGGTGGGCTTCTCGGCCTGCACCTCGTCGAAGCCCTTGATCGGGTAGTAGAAGTAGCTGCTCAGTCGCCCGTTCGTGCTGAGCGCTCCGTCGTTCCAGGCGTCGACGAAGGACTTGGAGGTGACGGGGGTGCCGTCGCTGAACTTCCAGTCGGTGTTGATCGCGACGGTCCAGGTCTTGTTGTCGTCGGACGTGATCGACTTGGCGACCTCCATCTTGGAGCTGCCGTCGGCTTCGTAGGCGATGAGACCGGCGAAGAGCAGGTCGATGACGTTGCCGCCACCCGTCTCGTTCGTCGCGGACGGGATCAACGGGTTCTGCGGCTCCGAGCCGTCCACGTTGATGACTGCGTCGGTGCTGGCTCCGCTGCTGCTGCCGCCGCTGTCGCTGCCGCCGCAGGCGGCCAAGGTCAGGCCTGCCACGGTGAGCAATGCCACACCCGCAAGGCGTGTTCGCCTGGTGAGTCGCATACTTCCTCCTGTGTTCGAGAGTGCGCGCACGCGTGTGCGCCCCCTATTGCTATCACCGAGACGGGCACCCGGCACAGCGTTAATGGGCTCCGTAATCAAAGTGTTACCAAAAGGTACGAGTCAGTCCTCACCAGCAAGTCAATAGCTCTGCTGAGTCATAGCTCATGGTCCTCGAAGGTCACTGTCCACATGCCGGACGGGAACTGCAGGGTAAAACAGCATCGGCCGGCCCCCCATCTTGGGGAACCGGCCGATGTAGGTGCTGAGCTCAGCCCTTGCGCTTCTTGATCTCTTCCGTGGCCTGTGGGAGGACGGCCTTCAGGTCACCGACGACACCGAAGTCGACGAGCTCGAAGATCGGAGCCTCGTCGTCCTTGTTGACCGCGATGATCGTCTTGGACGTCTGCATGCCGGCGCGGTGCTGGATCGCACCCGAGATGCCGTTGGCGACGTAGAGCTGCGGCGACACGGTCTTGCCGGTCTGACCCACCTGGAACGAGTGCGGGTACCAGCCGGAGTCGACCGCGGCGCGCGAGGCGCCCACGGCGGCACCGAGGCTGTCGGCGAATGCCTCGACCTCGGTGAAGTCGCCGCCCGTGCCACGCCCGCCGGAGACCACGATGGCGGCCTCGGTGAGCTCGGGGCGACCCGAAGCCTCCTTGACCTTGCTCGAGGTGATCTTGGCGGTCTTGGCGACGTCAGAGACGTCGGCCGTGACTGCCTCGACGGCGCCGGCGCCGGCTACGGCCTCCGGCGTCGTGGAGTTGGGCTTGACCGTGATGACCGGTGCGCCCTGGGTGGACTGCGCCTTGACGGTGAAGTTGCCGGCGAAGACCGACTGCGTCGTGGTGATGGTGCCTCCGTCGACCTGGACGTCGACCGCGTCGCCGATCCAGCCCGACTCGGTCTTCAGCGCCACGCGGGCGCTGATCTCCTTGCCCTCGGCGCTGGCGCCGACGAGCACGGCGGCCGGGCTCTTGTCGGCGACGAGCTGCGCGAGCGCCTCGGCCTTGGGGGCGACCAGGAAGTCGGTGTAGACGGCGTCGTCGTACGTGTAGATCTTCTCCGCGCCGTACTCCGCGAGCACGCCGTTGTCGGCAGATCCGAAGACCACCGCGGAGGGCTCACCGATGCGGCGGGCGATCGTGAGCAGCTCGAGCGAAGGCTTGGTGACCTTGCCGTCGGGGGCGTCGATCAGAACGAGTACTTCAGTCATGTGTCAGTGCCCTTCTCAGACGAACTTCTTGGCGGTGAGGAACTCGACGAGCTTGGCGCCGCCGTCTCCCTCGTCCGTGACGATCTCGCCGGCGGTGCGCGGCGGGCGGGGCTCGAACGACTCGACCTTGGTCCAGGCGTTGTC
This sequence comes from Aeromicrobium sp. A1-2, assembly GCF_003443875.1. Lineage (NCBI taxonomy): Bacteria > Bacillati > Actinomycetota > Actinomycetes > Propionibacteriales > Nocardioidaceae > Aeromicrobium > Aeromicrobium sp. A1-2. Next base: position 2,087,227 of record NZ_CP027482.1, read on the forward strand.
CAGGCCGACCGAGCCGGCGTCCAGACCCAGGTCGGACAGCGTCCACTCCTGGACGTCCTTCTTCTTGGCGGCCATGATGCCCTTGAACGACGGGTAGCGGGCCTCGCCGGTCTGGTCGGTGACGCTGACCACGAGCTTGCCGCTGGCCTCGATGTCCTGCGTCGCCACATCGCCATCGCGACGGATCTTGACGGTGTCACCGTCGACCGTGATCTCCGAGGCGTACGTCACGGCCGGAACGCCGAGGCGCTCGGCGACGAGGGTCGGGACGACGCCGAGACCGGCGTCGGTCGACGCCATGCCGAAGAACACCAGGTCGTAGTCGAGCTTCTTGATGGCTTCGGCGAGCACGAGCGACGTGGCGAACGCATCCGAGCCGTGGATCGCGTCGTCCTGCACGTGGACGCCGGCGTGGGCACCCATCTGCAGTGCCTTGCGAACGGCGTCGGACGCCTGCTCGGGACCGACGGTCAGGACTGTGACCTCACCGTCACCGGCCTCGATGACCTGGAGCGCCTGCTCGACCGCGTACTCGTCAAGCTCCGAGAGCAGACCGTCGACACCGACGCGGTCGACGGTGTTATCGGCGCTGAAGGTCCGGTCTGCGGTCGCATCCGGTACGTATTTCACAGCGACAACGATTTTGGTCACGAGGACCCTCCTGTGATTCTGGGGCGCGACGACCAAACAGTCGCCACGGCAGTCTCTGGACTGTGCAAGAGCCACCATCCCACGCCAATCGGCGGCGAGACGACGCGGCTCTTCGTCACCTGAATGTTACCTACAGGTAGCAATTCGGGCGACAGATCGGGGGCATGGGGTAGGTCACACCCTCGACGTCAGTCCTCGATCCGGGAGCGCAGGAACGACTGGGCGAACAGACCGACCAGCAGATAGCCCATCGAGCCGAGTCCCCATGCCACCAGCGCCTCCTTGTCGTCGGCGTTGGCGCCCGTGAAGGTGAAGACGTCACGCAACGGCCCCACCAGCGCGTCGGCGATCGACGACAACGCGTCGTACGCCGCGTTGTTCTCCCCCGCCCCTATAGCAACCATCAGGGCACCCACGGCGAGGGTGACCGAGCAGATGAGTCCGATGGCTCCGAGCGCGGCCGCAGTCGCCGCGATCGCCCGGCGAGCACCGGATGACCGATCGGGGTCACCCGTCGCGGTCTGCACTCCGGCGGCCTTCTGTCGGCGACGCTCTGCGAACGAAACCTTGGGCTCACGGGGAGGCTCGACGATCCGGTCCGGACGCTTGTTGGCCCGCTGCGCCACCTTCTCGCTACGGGCAGCCTCCTTCGCGTCGGCACGCTCCAGACGGGCCGACTCCTTCGCCTCCCGATGCTCCCGGCGGGCCGCCAGCTTGGCATTGGCCGCCTGAGCCTTGGCGCTCTTGCCCCCGAGATCGAGGGCCTCGCGACGTTCCCGCTCGTCGCCCTCCTCGATGGACTTCTCATCATCGGGCTCGGGATCGGGCTCGGGCTCGGGTTCGGTGCTGTCCTGTTCGAGCTCGAGCTCCGCCGCGTCCTGGACCGTCTCGACCTCAGTGACGGGCTTGGGCGACTCCACGGACTCTTCTTCGGCCGCCACATCAACCGGCTCCAGCTCCCGGTCATGCTTCTGGGCGGTGTGAGTGTCGACCTGGGCGGCGCGGGCTGCCGAGCGGGCCGCCGCGGCCTGCGCCCTGGCGTCGTTGCGCTCGGCCCTGGCCTGTTGCTTGGCCTCGGTCTTCGCCGCGGCGGTCGCCCGTCGCGCGTCGCGCGCGTCCTGGCGGTGCTGCCGTCCAGGCTCGACACCATCGCGCCCAAGATCCTCGGACAACGCTGTCTCGTCTGCGGCCGACACCTCGGCGATCTGGGTCAGCTCGACGTCAGCAGCCACGGCGTCGGCCCGCTCCTGGGCCCGTGCGACGGTCGCCAGCTCGCGGGTCTCCTCGCGCTCTCGCCGGGCCTCTGCTTTGGCATCCAGCTTGGCCTGCTTGGCGTCGGCCTTCTGCTGCTCGCGTGCGGCCTTGGCCTCGTCACGTCCACGACGCGCCTCGGCCTTCGCTGCGGCCTTGAGCTCGCGGTGATCGCTGCTGGTGACCTCGGGTGCGATCGAGGTCTCCACGGTCGCCGTCGCTTCGTGCGTAACGGGCACGTCCGCGGGATCTGGATCGACCAGGTCGTGGCCGAACTCCTCGGACGTGGCATCGTGCTCGCGGCGTGAGGGCGCCGCATCGTCGGCCTCGAGGCCGGCGACGATGGACCCTGCGGTCAGGAAACTACTTGCGGCGGACGACTCTTTTTTTGATCTTGGGGGCGACTGCCCCAGAGTCGTCATTCACCTCCTCGGGCGAATGATCCAAGGTTTCCTCGATGTCTGGTGCCTCATCGACATACTCGTCGACCAGTGGAGCAGGCATCGTCAACGGCGTGGACGCCGATGTGTGATTGGCCATCACGATGTGCTCCTGGGCGACCCGCTCGGCCTCGGCCTCGGCAGCAGCGACCCACTCCAGCGCGGTGCGCTCGGCCTCCTGCAGTTTCTCCTCGGCGGCCGAACGCGCCGCGGCGACAGCCTGGCTGAGCCGCTCCTGGGCGTCCCGCTTGGACTGCACGGTGACCCGCTCGGCCTCGGCCTGGGCCGCGGCGACACGTTCACGGGCATCCTGCTCGGACCTGTCCGCGACTCGGCGGGCCTCGGCCTGCGCCTGGGCAATCCGCTCCGCAGCATCCTTCTCGGCCTGGGCGACCTTGCGCTCAGCGTCGAGCCGCGCAGCCTCCACGTCGGCGGCAAGCTTGCGCTCAGCCTGCTCGCGCGCCTCACCGGCCAGGCGCGCAGCGTCGTTGGCATCCGCCGCGACCCGTTCCGCCTCGGCCTGGGCCGCGCGGATCTTGTCGGCAGCCATGCGCTCAGCGTCGGCGAGCTTGGCAGCGGCCTCGGCGCGCTCGGCCTCCGCCTCCTTCGCAAGCTTGTCAGCCTCTTCGTTGGCCCGGTCGACAAGCGCCTTGGCCTCATCGCGCTCACGTGCCAGCTCGGCTGCCGCCTCGTCGTGACGCTGGGCTGCCTCCGCGGCCAGACGATCAGCCTGCACCTTGGCCGCGACGAGCTTTTCCTCGGCGGCGCGCTCGGCGTCGGACACCCGCACGGCGATCGCCACCCGTTCGGCGGCGGTCTCCTGGGCGTACTTCTCGGCCTCGGCCTTGGCCGCCGCGACGTGGCTGCGCGCGGACTCCTCGGCCTCCCGGATGGTCTGCTCGGCCTGCGCCTTGACCTCGACCAGACGCGCGTCGGCCTCCTCGCGCTCCTTGGTGAGCTGAGCGAGCGCGGCCTCACGATCTGCAGCGGCCTCGGCGGCGACCTTCTCGGCCTCGGCCCGCGCAGACGCGACATGGCCCGCCGAGGTCTGCTCCGCCTCGGCAACGATGCGCTCTGACTGCGCCTTGACGTCGGCGAGACGGGCATCGGCAGCTTCGCGTTCCTTGGCCAGCTGTGTGAGCGCGGCCTCTCGATCCGCAGCGGCCTGCGCAGCGACCTTCTCGGCCTCGGCACGGGCGGCCTCGATACGACGCTGCGCGTCCTGCTCGGCGGCCTCGAGGCGGCGCTGCGCCGCCTCCTCTGCGGTCTTCTCGGACTCGGCCAGGCGGCGCTCGGCCGTGGCCTTGGCCTTGGCCTCGGCCTCCTCGGCGAGACGGAGGGCTTCGGTGTTGGCCTGCTCGATGCGCAGCTGGGCCTGGCGTTCGGCCTCGGCCTTGGCGGCTGCGACACGCTCGTCGGCCGCCTTCTGGAGCTCGGCGATCTTGACTGCGGCAGCCTTGCGCTCTCGCTCGATGTCGGCGGAGACACGATCGGCCTCCTGCTGCGCTGCGCTGACCCGCTCGGCAGCGGCCTGCTCGGCCGCCTGGAGGCGGGCCGCAGCGATCTCCCGCTGGGCGGCCTCGTCGGACTGCAGACGCGCCGACACCTCCGCACGTTCGCGGGCTGCCTCCTCCATCAGTCGGGCGGCCTCGGCCCGGGCCGCGGCAACCCGTTGCTGGGCAGCGGCGCTCGCGGCGGCAAGCTTCTCGGCGAAAGTCACCGGCACAGTGCCTGCTGCTGGCGTTGCAGGTGTGGGCACCGGCGTCGGCTCGGGGCGTACGTCTTCGACGGGTTCGGGCGTCGGCTCGGGGCGTACGTCCTCGACGGATGCTGTCGGCTCGGGCTCCACGCGCTCGGCGACCGGCTCGGGCTGCGGCTCGTCGACTCGTTCGGGTGTCGGCTCAGGCTCCGCGCGCTCGGCGACCGGCTCCGGCCGTACTTCCTCGACCGGCTCGGGAGTCGGCTGAAACTGCACGTGCTCGACGAGCGGCGCATCATTCTCGATCAGCTCAACGACGGGCTCCTCGACAACGGGCGGCTGGAGCGCTGCCGCAACCTCGGGCTCGGCCTCAGAGTCAGGTGCGGGATCGTCGGAGAACTCGGCCGCTGTCGGCGCACTACCCATGCGCCAGGAGAGTGCCCCGTTGCGGGCCTCGTCCTCGACAGGAGCGTTTTCACCGGTCGGTTCCTGGCGCGCGACGGGCTCCTCGAAGGAGATGCGTGCGGATGACGGCTCGACCGGCTGCGCCTCCGCGACGGGTGCCGGCTCGCTGACGGCCGGGAAGGTCTGCGTGGACTCCTGCTTGTCCTCGGCGCGGTCCGGTGGTGTCGAGACCGCTTCGCGAGCAGCATCAAGCTTTTCCGCAAGGGTCTTCTCCGCGGGAGCGTTGTCGTCGGACGAGTCTTCGCGACGCACGGCGTGGCGCTTGGATGCGGCAAAAGCCTTGGCGGCAGTGCGCTCGGCCCGGCGCTTCTCTGCGGCCGCCTGACGGGCTGCGCGTGCGGCGGTCCGGCGTGCCCGAGGGTTGTCCCCGTCGCGCTCGTCAGTCTTGTTGGCATCGTCAACGTTGCTGGCCTCGTCAGCCTCATCGGCTTCGATACCAGCAGCGGCCTGGGACAGTACGCCACCGGATGCCCGACGGCGCATGCCGTCGTCCGACTTCGCGGCGGAAGCGGAGCCTGACTTGAGGGCCTCGGCCTCCTCGTTCGCGAGCATGTCCGCGGCGACCCGCAACGGGTCAGCCCGCCGACGGTCGACCGGCTGGTTGGACTCTGAGTCGGTCATGACTCCCTTTCATCTACACCGCTGATGGCACGTCGTGCTCAGTATGCCCCATGCGTCACCTGTGTCACGCGTGTTGCGCCGTGTGCCGGACCGCGTCGCGCAATTCCCGTTCCAGCACGGAAGGCACCACTTTGGTCAACGATCGGGACCGCCGGAAAGTCATGTACCCGAGAGCAGATTCGCTCGGTTGACCGGCCCCGGCCTCAAGTGCGGAGGCCCGTGGTAGCCCGACTTCGGCCACCCGGCATGATGGACCTACTTATCAGTAACGAGGAGGCCCGGTGCGAATCGCGCTGCTGTCGTACCGGAGCAAGGCCCATTGTGGCGGTCAAGGCGTATATATACGTCACCTGAGCCGCGGGCTCGTCGAGCTCGGCCACGAGGTCGAGGTGTTCTCGGGTCAGCCCTATCCCGAAGACCTCGACCCGCGCGTGCGACTCACCCAGGTCCCGAGTCTGGACCTGTTCCGCGAACCCGATCCGTTCCGCACACCCCGGCTGCGTGAGTTCACGAGCGCCACCGACGTCCTGGAATATGCGCTGACGCTGACCGGCTGCTTCGCGGAGCCGTTGACCTTCAGCCTGCGGGCCGCCCGCCTCCTGCGTGACCGCGCCGACGAGTTCGACGTCGTGCACGACAATCAGAGTCTGGGTTACGGCCTGCTGTCACTCCTGCGACGTGGAGTCCCGCTCGCGGCGACGGTCCATCACCCGATCAGCCGTGATCGTGCGGTCGACCTGGCCGCAGCTCCCCTGCGCCGCAAGTTGTCGGTCCGCCGCTGGTACTCGTTCGTGCCGATGCAGGCACGCGTGGCCCGTCGCATCCCGATCGTCCTGGCCGTCGCGGGCGCCTCGGCCGCCGACTCCGTCGAGGACTTCGACCTCGATCCGGCCCAGATGCGCATCGTCCCGCTGGGGGTCGACACCGACCTGTTCGCGCCGAAGGACTCGCGGGTGCCCGGTCGGATCGTCGCGATCGCCAGCGCTGATCGTCCGCTCAAGGGGGTCGTCCACCTGCTGGAGGCGGTCGCCAAGCTGCGCACCGAGCAAGATGTGGACCTGCACCTGGTCTCCAACCTCGAGCCCGGCGGCGCGACCGAGCGGCGGATCACCGAGCTGGGCATCCACGACGCGGTGCACGTCGTCAACGGGATCAGTGACGAAGAGCTGGCAGCCCTGCTGGCCTCGGCCGACGTGATGTGCGTTCCATCGCTCTACGAAGGCTTCTCGCTGCCGACGGTCGAAGCCATGTCATGCGGCACTCCCGTGGTCGCAAGTCGGGCCGGCGCACTGCCCGAGGTCGTCGGCGACTGTGCCGTGCTGGTCGAGCCAGGTGACTCCGACGCCCTGGCGGCCGCCGTCAAGGAGCTGCTCGAGTCGCCCGCTGAGCGCGCTCGGCTTGGCGCAGCGGGTCGCGCCAGAGCCCTCGAGCGCTACAGCTGGACCTCGGTCGCGCGGGCAACCGTCGACGCCTATTCAGAAGCCATCGCCGCAGCACGCGGCCGGACGAGCAGGAGCTCGCATGCTGACCGTTGACTTCGACCGACTGCGAGTCGGACGCGGCACCCGTTTCATCGACGTCGGCGCCGGCGCCGGCCGTCACTCGTACGAGGCTCTGAGGCGCGGCGCACTCGTGACCGCGTACGACATGGACGAGGTCGAGCTCAAGGGCGTCGAGGACATGTTCGGTGCCCTCGAGCTCGAGGGCGAGGTGCCGCCCGGTGGGGCCGGACAGGTCCGGGTCGGTGACATCCTCGACATGCCGTACGCCGACGGCAGCTTCGACGTCGTGCTGGCCTCGGAGATCCTCGAGCACGTGCCGCAGGACGACCAGGCGATCAGCGAGCTCGTACGCATCCTGGCTCCCGGCGGCATCCTGGCCGTCACGGTCCCCCGGTGGCTGCCGGAGCGTGTGTGCTGGGCCCTGTCGGACGAGTACCACGCCAACGAGGGTGGCCACATCAGGATCTTCAAGGCTGATGAGCTCGAGGCGAAGATCGTCGCGGCCGGCATGACGTTCACCCACAAGCACCACGCCCACGCCCTGCACGCGCCGTTCTGGTGGCTCAAGTGCGCGGTCGGCGTCGGCCGCGAGCAGCACCCGCTGGTGCGCACGTACCACCGGATGCTCGTGTGGGACATGATGAAGGCACCCGCCACGACGAGGCTCGCCGAGCGCGCGCTCAATCCCGTGATCGGCAAGAGCGTCGCACTGTACTTCCAGAAGCCGCTCTGACGATGCCCAAGATCCCGTCCGTGCCCGGCGTGCTGACGCAAGCCCAGGTGCGGCAGACCGCCGACTCGATCGTGGCGACCCAGCTGCCGTCGGGCGCCATCCCGTGGTTCACCGGGGGCCACACCGATCCGTGGGACCACGTCCAGGCAGCAATGGCACTGAGTGCAGCCGACCGACCACACGAGGCCGCCCGAGCGTACGGCTGGCTCCGCGACGTGCAACGGCCCGACGGATCGTGGGCCATCCGCTACGTCGGCGAGATCGTGGAGGACCCGCACACCGATTCCAACTTCTGCGCGTACCTCGCGACCGGCGTCTGGCACCACTGGCGGGCCACGGGCGATCGGGACTTCGTCGAGCTGATGTGGCCGACCGTGGCACGCGCCATCGACCTCGTGCTCGGCATGCAGCGGCCCGATGGCGCGGTCGTGTGGGCGCGGACCGAGACCGGTCCGGAGGACGAGGCCCTGGTGACTGGCAACGCCAGCATCCACCTGAGCCTGCGGTGCGCCATCGCCCTCGCCGAGCTGCTCGACGATCCGCAGCCGGCTTGGGAGCTGTCCGCCGGTCGCCTACGGCACGCGCTGGACGACCACCCCGAGCTGTTCAACCCCAAGCCGACGCACTCGATGGACTGGTACTACCCGCTGCTGGGCGGCGCGATGGCGCCCGAGCGTGCCGCGCAGCGGATCGACGAGCGCTGGGATGACTTCGTCGTCGACGGACTGGGCGCACGGTGCGTCTCGACCAACCCCTGGGTCACGGGGGGCGAGACGTGCGAGCTCGCGCTGGCACTGGATGCTCTCGGCCGCACGGACGAGGCCCGGACGCAGCTCGCCGCGATGCAGCACCTGCGCGACGACGACGGTTCCTACTGGACCGGTCTGGTCTACGACATCCAGACCCGTTGGCCCGTCGAGCGGACCACATGGACCGCCGCGACCGTGATCCTGGCTGCTGATGCTCTCTCGCGCACAACGCCGGCCAACGGCGTGTTCCGTGGCGAGGGCCTACCGTTGTTCGACTGGAAGGCAAGCGACTCATGCCCGTGCCCGAGCCCGTTGTAACCGAGTTCCCAGAGCGGCTGGCCCGACTTGCCGAGTCGGTCAGGGGGTTCATGCCGCCTGAGGAGGGCCTCGCGCTGCACGCAGCCGCCACGGCGTACGTCCGCCCCGGCGGGGTCGCCGTCGAGATCGGCACGTACTGCGGCAAGTCGACGATCTACCTGGGTCACGCAGCCCAGGTGACCGGGTCGACCGTCGTGACGATCGACCACCACCGCGGCTCCGAGGAGCACCAGGTCGGCTGGGAGTATCACGACGCCTCCCTGGTCGATCCCGATTCCGGCCGCTTCGACACCCTGCCGACCCTGCGGCGCGCGCTGGCCGATGGTGACCTCGAGGAGGTCGTCGTGCCGATGATCGGCCGCTCGGTCGCCGTCTCAAGGTGGTGGCACACGCCGGTGGATCTGGTGTTCATCGACGGAGGGCACACCGACGAGGCAGCACAGCTGGACTTTCACGGCTGGGCTCCGTGGGTCCGACTCGGTGGCGCGCTGGTGATCCACGACGTGTTCCCCGACCCCAACGACGGGGGCCAGGCGCCGTACCGGATCTATCGCGAGGCGATCGACAGCGGCGACTTCGTCGAGTCGTCGGTGACCGGATCGATGCGCGTCCTCACCCGGGTCGAGATCTCCCCCGACTCCCGCTGAACGACGGCTGAGCCACCGTCCGCGGGTTCAGGGGGCCGGTGTGAGCCAGAGCACGCCTGCTGGCGGGATCTGCACGAGCGCGGAGGCCTGCTGACCGTGCCACGGCTTCGCCTCGGCCTCGACAGCCCCGAGGTTGCCGACCCCTGAACCGCCGTAGATCTGCGAATCGGTGTTGATGACCTCGCGCCACGTGCCCGCCGACGGCAGTCCGACGCGGTAGTCGTGGTGCGGGGAGCCGGAGAAGTTCGCGATGCAGGCGACTTGCGAGCCGTCCGACCCGGTCCGCAGGAAACAGATCACGTTGCCGGCAGCGTCGCTCGCATCAATCCAGCCGAAGCCCTCGGGCTGGCTGTCAGCCGACCACAGTGCCGGCGCATCGCGGTAGAACGTGTTGAGATCGCTGACCAGGTGCAGGATCCCGGAGTGCAGCGGCTGGTCGAGCGCGCCCCAGTCCAGTGAGCCCGACTCGGCCCACTCCGTCTCCTGGCCGAACTCACCGCCCATGAACAGCATCTGCTTGCCCGGATGCGCCCACATGAACGCCAGCAGTGAACGCACACCGGCGGCTTTGTTCCAGTCGTCGCCGGGCATGCGCTGCCACAACGATCCCTTGCCGTGCACGACCTCGTCGTGCGACAGCGGGAGAATGAAGTGCTCGGTCCACGCGTAGTCGATCGAGAACGTCATCTCGCCGTGGTGGAACGAACGGTGCACCGGCTCGTGTCCCAGGTAGGTGAGCGTGTCGTGCATCCAGCCCATGTTCCACTTGAAGCCGAAGCCCAGCCCGCCGCTGCCGGTCGGGCTGCTGACGCCGGGCCAGGCCGTCGACTCCTCGGCGATCATCACGACGCCCGGGTGATGCCTGTAGACCGTGGCATTGAGCTCCTGCAGCAGCTGGACTGCCTCGAGGTTCTCCCGTCCGCCGTGCACGTTGGGCACCCAGCCACCCTCCTCGCGGGAGTAGTCCAGATAGAGCATCGAGGCGACCGCGTCGACCCGCAGCCCGTCCAGGTGGAACTCCTCGAGCCAGAACAATGCGTTGGCCACCAGGAAGTTGCGCACCTCCGGGCGTCCGAAGTCGAAGACGTACGTGCCCCAGTCCGGCTGCTCGCCGCGGCGCGGATCGGGGTGCTCGTAGAGCGGGGTCCCGTCGAAGCGCGCCAGCGCCCACTCGTCGCGGGGGAAGTGCGCCGGAACCCAGTCGACGATGACGCCGAATCCCCGCTGGTGCATCTCGTCGACGAACCAACGGAAGTCGTCCGGCGACCCGAAGCGTGAGGTCGGTGCGTAGTAGGAGGTGACCTGGTAGCCCCACGACCCCCCCAACGGGTGCTCGGCGACCGGCATCAGCTCGACGTGCGTGAACCCCGTCTCGGTCAGGTAGTCGGCGAGCTCGTCGGCAAGCTCGCGATAGCCCAGGCCGGGCCGCCACGAACCGAGGTGGACCTCGTAGATGCTCATGGGCGCGTCGATCCAGGTCGTCGCATTGCGCGCGGCGACCCACGCGGCATCGGTCCATCGGTGCCTGGGCGAGACCACGACCGACGCCGTCGCGGGCGGTATCTCGGTCCCGAATGCCATCGGGTCAGCCTTCTCGTGCCACTGGCCGTCGCGACCGTGGACGCGGAACTTGTAGTGCGTGCCGGCACCGGCACCGGGCACGAAAAGGTCCCAGACGCCTGAGCCCCCGAGCCGGCGCATCGGGTGGCTCCCGCCGTCCCAGGCGTTGAAGTCGCCGACGACCTGCACGGCCTGCGCACCGGGCGCCCAGACCGTGAACGAGGTGCCCTCGACCGAGCCGTCCGGACCCTCGTACGTCCGGACGTGCGCGCCCAGCACCTCCCACAGCCGCTCGTGCCGTCCTTCGCTGATCAGGTGCAGATCGAGCTCACCGACGGCGGGCGGCCACGGTCCTTGGTCGGGTCCAGTCATGGGTTGTCCCCCTCGGTCATGATCCGGGCGATCGAGGACAGCGGAACGCTCAACCAGTCCGGTCGATTGGCATGTTCGTAGCCGACCTCGTAGACCGCCTTGTCGAGCTCGAGCGCCCGGAGCAGGTCGGCGCTGGCACGGGGATCCTCGTCCGCCACGTGCGCATAGCCATCGCAGAATGCCGAGCGGTTGTGCTCGGCCCAGCTCATGGCCCTGGCTGTCTGCTCGGGTTCGTCAGGCTGACCGACGAGCAGCTGCTGCGCGGCGTAGTCGAATGAGCGCAGCATTCCCGCGACGTCTCGCAGGGTCGAGCGCAGTGCCGAGCGCTCGGCCAGGCTCGCGGCCGGCTCGCCCTCGAAGTCCAGGAGCAGCCAGCCGTTGATGGTGCGCAGGACCTGACCCAGGTGCAGGTCTCCGTGGACGTACTGCATCGTCAGCGGCCGACCCTGCTCCGTGATCCTGGTGAAGGCCGCCCGCAGGCCCGGCGCGTGCTCGGCCAGCACGGGCACCTCAGCCACCACCCGCTCAAGGCGTTCCAGCATGTCCGAAACCGTGCGGTCCAGCTCGCTGGGATCGACCTGCTCGGCACCCAGCGCCGTCGCAAGGTCTGCGTGCACCGTCGCGACGGCCTTGCCGAGCCGGTACGCCTCACCGGAGAAGTCGCCGCCGAGCTCTCCGGGGGGCAGACCCGATGTGTCGGCCATGAAGTCGCGCACGCTGGTGCTCGCCATGACCCATCCGTCGGCGGCATCGGGCATGAAGCGCTGCAGCATCCCGATCGTCAATGCCTCACCGTCGAGCTCGCCCGTGATGGAGCCGAGCGGATCGGCGATGTGCCGGCAGCCGACGTCGCGCAGCGCGCGGTGCAGCCGGAGGTCCTTGTTGAGACCGGGGGTGAGCTTGCGGAAGAGCTTCAGGATGTACTGGCTGCCGTAGACCAGCGACGTGTTGCTCTGCTCGGAGGTGATGGGGTGCGCGCGAAGGCCACCTGTCAGCTCGACGCCCGGCTCACGCTCGAACGCCAGTCCGTCGACGCGCTCCCCCGCAGCGATGAAGTCGAGCAGGCATGCGGTCAGGTCGGCGTCACCGCTGGCCTCGTAGCATGTGAGCCCGTCCTCCAAGCCGATCGAGGCGACCGAGGCGACGTCCGGCAGCTGGGACTGCCGGCTCCCGATCAGCAGCTGGTAGGGCTCGCTGCGATCACCCTGCTCGACCTCCACCATGAGATGGATCAGCAGCGGGTCGCCATCGAGCAACGTCGTCCAGGCGCGGGGCCGGACCGCCGTGATGTCCCGGTCCTTACCGCCGAACCAGCGTTGGGTCGGCAGCCAGGTCGGCAGCGCGGCCGCGACCTGCTCGATCAGGTCGTCCCGGGGTGCCACGGCATCGCCGCTCTCACCAGGTCCGGTCATGCCTGACTCCTCCGTTCGCCCTCGTCGCCGAGCTCGGACAGCTGGAACCAGTAGAAGCCGTGGCCCGGCAGCGTCAGCAGGTACGGCAGCTCTCCGATCCGCGGGAACCGCACGCTGCCGGTCAGCTCGACCGGCGTGTAGCCCAGGTGCTCCGACAGGTCCAGCTCGACAGGCTGCGGGAACCTCGACAGGTTGTTGACGCACAGCACGACGTCCCGCTCACCGTCCGGTCGCACCCACACCCGCTTGTAGGCCAGAATGCTGGGGTTGGAGCCACCGAGGTCGACGAACTCGCCCTCCGCGAACGCCAGGTGCTCCTTGCGCACCGCGATCATCCGTCGGGTCCAGTTGAGCAGGGAGGCAGCATTCCCCTGCTGCGCCTCGACGTTGATCGACTCGTAGCCGTAGGTCGGATCCATGATCGGCGGGAGGTAGACCCGGCCCGGATCGGATCGAGAGAAGCCCGCGTTGCGGTCCGGCGACCACTGCATCGGCGTACGCACGGCATCCCGGTCACCGAGCCAGATGTTGTCGCCCATGCCGATCTCGTCGCCGTAGTAGAGCACCGGTGAGCCCGGCAGGCTCAGCAGCATCGCCGTGAACAGCTCGAGCTGGTTTCGGTCGTTGTCGAGCAGCGGCGCGAGCCGCCGGCGGATGCCGATGTTGGCCTTCATCCGCGGATCCTTGGCGTACTCCCGGTACATGTAGTCGCGCTCGTCGTCGGTGACCATCTCGAGGGTCAGCTCGTCGTGGTTGCGCAGGAAGATGCCCCACTGCGTCCCGGAGGGGATCTCGGGGGTCTGCGCGAGAATCTCCGAGATCGGGAATCGCGACTCACGCCGCACGGCCATGAAGATGCGCGGCATCAGCGGGAAGTGGAATGCCATGTGGCACTCGTCGCCGCCGACATCGGGATTGCCGAAGTACTCCACGACGTCCGACGGCCACTGGTTGGCCTCGGCCAGCAGGATGCGGCCGGGATACTCCGCGTCGATCGTCGCGCGGGTCTTGCGGAGGTATTCATGCGTCCGCGGAAGGTTCTCGCAGTTGGTCCCCTCCTCCTCGAACAGGTACGGCACGGCGTCGAGCCGGAAGCCGTCGATGCCCAGGTCGAGCCAGAACCGCAGGACGTCCAGCATCGCCTCCTGGACCTCTTCGTTCTCGAAGTTGAGATCCGGCTGGTGGCTGAAGAACCGGTGCCAGAAGAACTGGCCGCGCACCGGGTCGTACGTCCAGTTGGAGGTCTCGGTGTCGACGAAGATGACCCGCGCGTCGGGATAGGCCAGGTCGTCGTCGCTCCAGACGTAGTAGTCGCCGTACGGCCCGTCCGGGTCGTTGCGTGACTGCTGGAACCAGGGGTGCGCGTCGGAGGTGTGGTTGAGGACCAGGTCGGTCACGACCCGGATGTCGCGCTTGTGCGCCTCCTCCAGAAGGAACACGAAGTCCTCGACCGTGCCGAACTCCGGCAGCACGGCACGGAAGTCGCTGATGTCGTAGCCACCGTCGCGCAGCGGCGAGGCGTAGAACGGTGGGAGCCACAGGCAGTCGACCCCCAGCCACTGGAGGTAGTCGAGCTTGCCGGCCAGACCTCGCAGGTCACCTGTGCCGTCGCCGTTGGAGTCCGCGAATGCCCGTACCAGCACCTCGTAGAAGACCGCATGCTTGAACCAGGTCGGGTCCGTGCTGGCCTGCTCGGCGTGACCGAAGTCATCGGCCTGCGGCTCGACGAGCGTGCCGTCCGCGGATATCGCCTCGCCGGTGTGCGGTGTGTCCTCGAGCCCGACGAGCGCGCTGTCCGGTGCTGGGTCCTCTGGCATCTGGTGACCTCTCGTTGTGGCGAACGTTCCTATGTTGACCCGATCGGGGGGTCACTCGTGTCGTTGCAGGCTGATGATGTGCGCCGACGCCCTGGTCGGGTCGAGCCGCACATAGTTGCCGTCGCCCCAGTCGTAGGTCTCTCCCGTGACCTCGTCGTGCGCGACCAGGTGCTCACCGGGTGAGAAGCCGAGGGCCGGCAGATCGAGCCACAGCGTGCCCTCGCGGACCTCGTGCGGATCGAGCGAGACGACGATCACGACGGTGTCACCGGTCGCGGGATCCTGCTTGGAGTACGCGATCAGCGCATCGTGGTCGATGTGGTGGAAGTGCAGCGTCCGCATCTGTTGCAGTGCGGGATGCTCCCGACGGATCTGGTTGAGCCGGGTCAGCCACGGCTCGAGCGAGCGCCCCTCGGCCAGCGCTGCGGCGTGGTCACGCGGACGGAGCTCGTACTTCTCGGAGTCGAGGTACTCCTCGCCTCCCGGCTTGACCGCCTGGTGCTCGTACAGCTCGTAGCCGGCGTATACGCCCCACGTCGGCGCCAGTGTCGCGGCGAGGGCAGCACGCAGCGCGAACATGCCGGGTCCGCCGACCTGCAGGTGCTCCGGAAGGATGTCAGGCGTGTTGACGAACAGGTTGGGCCGCCCCTCGTCCCAGTGGTCGCGCAGGTCCTCGCCGAACTCGGTCAGCTCTTCCTTCGCGGTGCGCCAGGTGAAGTACGTGTAGCTCTGGGTGAAGCCCAGCCTCGCCAGCCCCCACAGCCGCGCCGGCCGGGTGAACGCCTCGGCGAGGAACAGCACATCGGGGTGCGCGGCCTTGACCGAGGAGATGAGCCAGGCCCAGAAGTCCGGCGGCTTGGTGTGCGGGTTGTCGACCCGGAAGATCTTGACGCCTCGCTCAACCCAGTGCAGCGTGACCCGGAGCATCTCGGCATAGATCGCGTCACGATCATTGTCGAAGTTGAGGGGGTAGATGTCCTGGTACTTCTTCGGTGGGTTCTCCGCGAACGCGATCGTGCCGTCGGGCAGTGTCGTGAAGAACTCGGGGTGCAGTGCGACCCACGGGTGGTCCGGCGCGACCTGCAGTGCGAGGTCGAGCGCGATCTCCATGCCGAGATCGCCCGCTCGCCGGACGAACGCCGCGAAGTCCTTGTCGGTGCCGAGCGTGGGGTGGATCGCGTCGTGCCCGCCCTCCTTCGCGCCGATCGCCCACGGTGAGCCGGGGTCGGCCGGACCCGGGGTCAGGGAGTTGTTGGGGCCCTTGCGGTTGACCCGACCGATCGGGTGGATCGGCGGCAGGTAGACAACGTCGAAACCCATCCGGGCGACCCGGTCGAGCTCGCGGGTCGCGGTCTTGAACGTGCCGTGGACGCGCTTGCCCTTCTGGTCCACCCCACCCGTCGAGCGCGGGAAGAACTCATACCAGGAGCCATACGCCGCACGGACCCGGTCGACCCAGATGGTCCGCTTGGGGCCCCGTGTCACGAGCCGGCGCACCGGGTGATCGGTCATGATGCTGCGGACGTCGTCGGACAGCGCCGGCCCGGTGCGCGCGCCCAGTGGGAGCGCAACAGTCCGCAGGGCCGTCGCGGCGCCGGACAGCGCGGCGTACTGCTTGTGGCGCTCCTTGCGTCCGGCCACCTCGTCCAGCAGGCGGGCCGCCAGCTCGAGGTCGTTGCCGAGCTCGTCGCCGCCCTGACCGGCCGCGAGCTTGACCTCGATCGAGTGCACCGCAGTTGCCCACGGGTCGCTCCACGCCTCGACGCGGTAGGTCCACAGACCCACAGCCTCGGGCACGATCGTCGCACCGAACAGATCCGAGTCGACGCCCTGCTCAGCCATGGGCGTCGTTCGGTCTCGGCGCTCGCCCGGACCGCGCCACACCACGGTCGCGGAGACCGCGTCGTGACCCTCGCGCCACACCGTCGCGGTGACCGGGACGTGTTCACCGGTCACGGCCTTGGACGGATAGGTGCCGTCACCGGACCGAGGTCGGACGTCGTCGATCCCGAGTCGATCTGTCATACGTGGACTCCCGTGCGTCGTGGGCGTCTGTCGCCTCGAACCTATCGGTTGTCCCTACCCCAGCGCGATCCCTGCAAACGAGTCCTCCTCGCGGGGCGCCTTGAGCAGCAGCAGCGAGCGACCCGGCAGGGTCAGCGAGCTGCCCGCCGGCAGCGGCTCGACCGAGGTCGGCCCACCGTCTGGCATCGAGGTGTCAAGGGTCGGCTCGAACGTGTCGCCGAACTCCGCACCCGGCAGGACGACGTCGACCGGCTCGGCACCCGCATGCATCAGCAGCAACCACGAGTTGTCGGGGAGCAGTTCGCCCTGCCGCGTGCGCGACTGGCTGTTCGAGCCGTCGATCCACATGCCGAGGGTGTGCCGGGCCTCGTCGGCCCAGTCCGCCTCCTCGAGCTCGTGCCCGTCGGGGCGCAGCCAGATCAGATCGGGCCGGCCGGTCCGGGTCGTGCGTCCGTCGAAGAACTCCGGCTGCCTCAGCGCCGGGCTGTTGGCGCGCAGGTGCACGACCCGGCGGGCGAAGGCCAGCATCGCCTCCGCATCGTCGGTCGTGGTCCAGTCGACCCACGAGGTCGGATCGTCCAGGCAGTACGCATTGTTGTTGCCGCCCTGTGTGCGCCACCGCTCGTCGCCCGCGACGAACATCGGCGTGCCGGTCGACAGCAGCAGCGTTGCGAGCAGGTTGCGGGCCTGCCGCCGCCGGAGCGTGCGGATCTCCGGATCGTCTGACTCGCCCTCGATGCCGTGGTTCCACGAGCGGTTGTCGTCGGTGCCGTCGCGGTTGTCCTCGCCATTGGCCTCGTTGTGCTTGCCGTCGTAGGAGACCAGGTCGCGCAATGTGAAGCCGTCGTGGGCGTTGATGAAGTTGATCGACTGCCATGGGCGACGCAGCGTGTGGTCGTAGAGGTCCGACGACCCCGACAGCCGGTAGGCGATGTCGTCGACCCCTCCGGCAGCGCCGCGCCAGAAGTCTCGGACGGTGTCGCGATAGATGCCATTCCACTCGGCCCACTGGGCGCCGAAGTCACCGACCCGGTAGCCCTCACCGGTCGCGTCCCACGGCTCGGCGATGAGCTTGCATCGCGACAGCACTGGATCGGTCGCGATCGCGGTCAGCAGCGTCGAGTCGCGATCGAAGGCACCCCCGTGCGGGCGGCCCAGCGTGCTGGCCAGGTCGAAACGGAAGCCGTCGACCCCGAGCTCGGTGGCCCAGTAACGCAAGGAGTCGGTGACCATCCGGACGACCGTCGGCGAGCTCGACTCCAGCGTGTTGCCACATCCGGTGATGTCGGCCATGTGGCCGTCTTCGTCGTGCAGGTAGTAGACCGGTGCCTCATAGCCACGAAAGCTCAACGTCGGACCGTCCGGACCGCCCTCGCAGGTGTGGTTGTAGACGACGTCGACGATGACCTCGATGTTGGCGGCGTGCAGCGCGGCCACCATGGTGCGGAACTCCTCGATCTCTCTTCCCGGCTCGCTCGCGTAGCCCGCGTGCGGGGCGAAGAAGCCCAGCGGCGAGTAGCCCCAGTAGTTGTGACGACCGGCCTGGACCAGCGACGGCTCGTCGCAGAACGTCTGGACCGGAAGCAGCTCGACGCTCGTGATCCCGAGCCGCACGAGGTGCTCGATGACAGCGGGGTGGGCCAGACCGAGGTAGGTCCCTCGGAGCGCCTCGGGGACGTCGGGGTGCTGCGCCGTGAAGCCCTTGACGTGCAGCTCGTAGATCACGGTCTCCTCGAACGGGACCTCCGGCTTGACGCCGGTGTCCGGCCCCCCGGGGCTCGTGACGACGCTGAGTGGCACCGACCCGAGCGAGTCGACCGTCGACGGCTCGATCCCCTCGGGGTCGTCGGCATAGCCGAGCGCCGCGTCCATGTCCGTCATGGTCCCGCTGATCCGGCGGGCGTAGGGGTCGACGAGCAGCTTGTGCGGGTTGCAGCGAAGCCCGGTCTTGGGCTCGTACGGTCCATGCACGCGGTAGCCGTACTTCTGTCCCGGCGTCACCCCGGGCACCAGCCCGTGCCAGACGCCGAAGGTCCGCTCGGTCAGCTCGATCCGGTTCTCGACGCCCTCGTCGTCGACCAGGCAGAGCTCGACCCGGTCGGCAACGCTGCTGGCGACCGCGAACCGGACCCCTCCGGCCTCGGGATGCGCCCCGAGCGGAAAGGGGCGGCCGGCGAGCACCTGGGTGTCATTGCTTGGGTGCGTGGCCATGAGCCCAGTCTTTCAGGTGGGAGGTCGCACCGAGCCCGGTGCTGGCGCCAGCGGGATCACGACCTCGATCGCCGCGACCATCAGCGGCACGAGCCCATCCGCGAGCCATGCGCGGGACGGTCGATCAGGATCGGCCAGCCAGCGTGAGATCACTGCGTCGGCCATGCCGATCAGACCGACCGTGAAGACGTCGGTCAGTGGGATGTCCGTCGTCACGCCGGCCTCGGCCATCATTTCTTCGGCCATGACGGCCGCGACGAGCGCCATGTCGTCCTTGGTCTGCGAGACCGCCGCGCCTGGCCCGCTCTGGGCCTCCCGGGCCCGGGCGAACCGGTAGAGGGACTCATTCTCGTCGACGAAGGTCAGGTAGGCGTCAAGCAGCCGGCGCAGGCCGTCCTCGACGCCGTCGGAGGCGTCGAGGTACCCCAGGAGGTGCTGCAGGACCATCGTCGTGGCGCGGTCGACGATCGCCGTGTCCAGATCGTCTCGACCGTCGAACTGTCGGTAGAGCACCTGCCGAGTGACTCCTGCGGCCCGGGCGATCTGCTCGACCGAGGCCTGTGGCCCATGCTCGGCGATGACCTGGACCGCAGTGTCGACGAACTCGGAGCGCCGGCGATCACGGTGCCCGAGCCAGCGTGCGGTCCTCCCGTCGAGGACAGTCGCGGCGGTCTCGACCGAGGTAGGTGACATGCCGACAGACTACCCAACTTCTACCTGTGGCACGCTGTACCACGTACATGACGTCACACATACTTTAATTGGGAGCCTCGCATGACCGACTCACTGCCTCGATGGATGCCGCGACTCCTCGCCGGGCTGCTCGCCGGGGTGCTCGTTCTCACGACGATCCTGCTCGCGTCCGCCATCGTCCAGCTGCCCAAGATCGCGGCCGGCAACGTCGCCGAGATCAGCGACCGCGCCCCTCAGGCACTCGACGAGGTCGCCAACATCAACGAGAACGTCGACAGCATGACGCCGTCGATCCTTGAGGTGACCAAGCAGTTCCCGCAGCTCACGCCGCGCCTCGACGAGCTGCTCAAGAGCGCCGACCGCCTGCACGGCGACGTGGCCGATCTGCAGACCGCAACCGGACCGCTCAACGAGAGCGCATCGCGCCTCGTGGAGGTGGCCGACCAGGTGGGCGCCCTGCGCAAGAACCTAGAAGCACTGCAGGTGCAGGCCGAGCAGATCAACACCCTCAAGGGTCCGATCGAACAGCTCGCGACGTCGGCCGAGCCGCTGCCGGCGCAGCTCGAGCGGCTCAACCAGTCTGCCGACGCCCTGGTCGGACTGGCCAGACTTGTCGACCTGATCGACCCACTGGTCGCAAGCCTGCAGAGCATGGAGCGGCACGTCGCGAATCTCGACCAGAAGACCGGGCCGGTCCTGCTGCCGGACCTGACGTCGCGGTGAAGAGGTCGTCGGCCAGACCCCGCGTGGACCAGCGCCGAGCGCGCTGGACCCTGGTCGGGCTAGCGTGAGTCCCATGTCGAGCATGGTGCTGCGCAATGTCCACGTCGTCGGGATCAGCGGGCCTGCCCCTGACGAGGTGTGCGATGTCGTCGTCGAGCAGGGCATCGTGACCGAGGTCAGCCCGCCCGGGATCCGCTCCTTCTCACCCATCGAGGTTCAGGCCGAAGGCCGCTGGCTCGCCCCGGGCCTGTGGGACCAGCACGTCCACCTGGGCCAGTGGGCGCAGACGGCCCAGCGCGTGGACTTCTCGGCCACCCGGTCTCCCGAAGACGTCACCCGAGTGGTCGCCGAGCGACTCGCGACACACCCCAATGAGCCGCTGATCGGCTTCGGGCACCGTGCCGGCGAGTGGACCCGCGAGGCAACGGTCGCCGAGCTCGATGCCGTGGCGGGTGACGTGGCGGTGGTCCTGGTCAGTGGGGACGCGCACCATGGCTGGCTGAGCTCGGCTGCCCTCATCGCCCTGGAAGTAGGAACGCGGGACACCGTCCTGCGTGAGCACGAGTGGTTCCCGGTCTACGCGCGGGTGGCTCAGGTGTTCGGCGAGCCGGGTGCCGCGGCATATCGTCACGTCCTCGAGCAGGCCGCCCGCCGCGGCGTCGTCGGCGTCGTCGACTTCGAGCTGGCCGACAACACCCGCGCCTGGCCCCGACGCTGGGAGGACGCCCACCTGCTCCGCATCCGCACGGCGTTCTATCCCGACAGCCTCGACGACATCATCGTGCATGGTCTGCGCACGGGCGACCCGCTGCCGGGCTGCGACGGACGCGTCACGGTGGGACCGCTCAAGATCATCTCGGACGGGTCGCTCAACACCCGCAGCGCGTGGTGCTGCTCGCCCTACGCCGACGGCGATCGGCTCGAGCAGCCCTCGGGCTTCCCGAACTACTCCGCCGATGAGCTCGTGGACCTTATGCGCCGCGCCCATGCCGCCGACATCGAGGTCGCGACGCACGCGATCGGTGATGCCGCGGCGCACCAGGCCGTCGTCGCGTACGCCGCGACGGGCGCGCGGGGCTCGATCGAGCACGTGCAGCTCGTCGCGGCCGAGGACATCGCCGCGATGGCCTCGCTCGGGTTGCGGGCCAGCGTGCAGCCGGCTCACCTGATCGACGACCACACCGTCATCGACAACCTGTGGCCCGAGCGCGGTGACCGGTGCTTCGCCCTGCGCGACATGATCGACGCGGGCGTGACCGTGACGCTGGGGTCCGACGCCCCTGTGTCGCCGCTGGACCCGTGGTACACGATCGCCGCAGCGGTCAACCGCGCGCCGGCCGGCGGATCCCCGTGGCACGCCGAGCAATCATTGACCCCGCGGGAGGCGCTCGCCGCATCGGTCGACGGCCGGCCGACGGTGGCAGCTGGTTCGCTCGCCGACCTGGTGCTGCTCGACGCCGATCCCCTGGCCCACGACACCGAGCTGGCGAGCATGCCGGTCGCCGCGACGTACGTGGCCGGCGCCGAGATCTTCTCGTCGCTGTGAGCTGACCTCAGACCCGGTCGGGTCGGGGGTGCACGCCGCCGTTCCAGGACAGCAGGACCCGCTCGGGATGCCGGGGCGACCAGTGGGCCGTCCGCACCTCGAACGCCTCGGCCTCGAAGTCGACCGCGACGTGCAGAGAGCCGCGGCGCATCAGCAACCAGGAGTCGTCCTCGGTCGTCTCGA
The DNA here is from genome assembly GCF_003443875.1 of Aeromicrobium sp. A1-2. Lineage (NCBI taxonomy): Bacteria > Bacillati > Actinomycetota > Actinomycetes > Propionibacteriales > Nocardioidaceae > Aeromicrobium > Aeromicrobium sp. A1-2. The sequence continues at coordinate 2,108,845 of NZ_CP027482.1, forward strand.
CCGCGAAGCTCGCCAGCGACGGGTCGGACAGTTCGGGGTGCGCCCTTCGCAGCGCGATGAGCGAGCGATGCAGATCGAGCATCTCGCGGTGTCCCGGACGGTCGAGCTCCGACCAGTCGAGCGTCGAGCGCTGGACCGTGGCGGAGTCCATCGGATCGGGCACATCGGACTCAACCCATCCGTGCCGGGAGAACTCTCGACGGCGGCCCGTGCGCACCGCATCGGCCAGAGCGGGGTCGGGGAACGAGGCGAAGAACTGCCACGGCGTCGAGGCCGCCCATTCCTGCCCCATGAACAGCATCGGGACGTACGGGCCCAGCAGCACGATCGCCGCACCACACCCCTGCAGGCCCGATGACACCGTCGCGGAGATCCGGTCTCCCGCAGCCCGGTTGCCGATCTGGTCGTGGTTCTGCAGGTAGGCAAGGAACGCCGATCCGGTCAGCACCTGGGTGTCGACGGGGCGGCCATGCGTGCGTCCGCGGAACGACGACCAGGTGGCGTCGTGGAAGAACGCGCCACGCAGCGTCTTGGCGAGCGCACCGGGAGCGGCGAAGTCGGCGTAGTAGCCATCGGTCTCACCGGTGAGGCGCACGTGCAACGCATGATGCAGGTCGTCCGACCATTGTGCGTCCATACCGAGCCCGTTTGCGGCGCGCGGAGTGACCATCCGCGGGTCGTTGAGATCGGACTCCGCGATCAGCGACAGGGGCCGCCCCAGCATCACGGACATCCGTGACGTCTCGGTCGACAGCTCTTCCAGCAGGGACAGCGCCCGATCATCGGCCAGCGCGTGCACGGCGTCGAGGCGCAGGGCATCGACATGGAAGTGCTCGAACCAGGCCATCGCGTTGTCGAGCACGTAGCGCCGCACCTCGTCGGACTGCGGCCCGTCAAGGTTGAGCCCCGGACCCCAGTCGTTCTGGCCGGCGAAGTAGGGGCCGAACCGATCCAGGTAGGCGCCCGACGGGCCAAGATGGTTGTAGACGACGTCGAGCACGACACCAAGGCCGCGCTCGTGACACGCATCGACGAAGCGCTTGAACCCGTCGGGTCCGCCATAGGACTCGTGGACGGCACCCCAGAGGACACCGTCATAGCCCCAGCCGTCCGGGCCGTCGAACGAGTTGACCGGCAGCACCTCGACCAGATCGACTCCGAGGTCGACGAGGTGGTCGAGCCGCTCGATCGCGGCATCGAACGTGCGGCCGGCCGTGAAGGTGCCGATGTGAAGCTCATAGACCACGGATCCGGTGGTATCGCGCCCCCGCCACGCGTCATCGGTCCAGGTGAAGGCGTCGTGGTCATACGTGCGGGATGCTTCGTGCACGCCGTGCGGCTGCCAGGTCGACCGCGGGTCCGGCAGGGCCGTGTCGTCGTCGCCCAGCACGAAGGCATAGTCGGTCCCCGGGGGTGCGTCGACCTCGGCCCGCCACCAGCCGCTGCGGCGCGATGGCAGCATCTCGTGATCGGCGCTCCCGACCCGCAGGCGTACGCGCTGCAGGTCGGGGCACCAGATCGTGAAGATCACGTCAGACGACGCGCCCTGACGGCGACTTCGTCAGCTCGGGATCGGTCTTGGGCAGGTTGCCCAGCGCAGCGTCGACGGCCTTCAGCACGTCGTCGTCGAGGGTGAGCCCTGCTGCGGCGGCGTTGGACTCGACCTGCTCAGGGCGAGAGGCACCGACGATCGCGCCGGCGACGTTGTCATTGGCCAGCACCCATGCGATCGCGAGCTGTGCCATCGTGACGTCCAGGCCGTCGGCGATGGGCTGCAGGCCCTGCACAGCAGTCAACACCTCGTCGTCCAGGAAGTGCCTGATCATGTCCGCGCCGCCCTTGTCATCGGTGGCGCGGCTGCCGGCGGGAAGCTCCGCGCCCGGCTTGTACTTGCCGGTCAGCACGCCCTGCGCGATGGGTGACCAGACGATCTGTGAGACACCCAGCTCGCGCGAGGTCGGGACGACCTGGTCCTCGATGACGCGCCACAGCATCGAGTACTGCGGCTGGTTCGAGATCAGCTGGATGCCCAGGTCCTTGGCCAGCGCGTGGCCGGACCGGATCTGGTCCGCGGTCCATTCGCTGACGCCGATGTAGAGCGCCTTGCCATGGCGGACGACATCGGCGAACGCCTGCATCGTCTCCTCGAGCGGGGTCTCGTAGTCGTAGCGGTGCGCCTGGTAGAGATCGACGTAGTCGGTGCCGAGCCGCTCGAGCGAGCCATCGATCGACTCCATGATGTGCTTGCGCGACAGGCCGGTGTCGTTGGGTCCGCCCGGACCGGTCGGCCAGTAGACCTTGGTGAAGATCTCGATCGACGCACGCCGCTCGTCCTTGAGCGCCTCCCCGAGCACCGACTCGGCCTTGGTGTTGGCATAGACGTCGGCCGTGTCGAACGTCGTGATCCCGGCGTCGAGGGCGGCGCGCACGCAGGCCAGCGCGGCGTCATTCTCGACCTGGGAGCCGTGGGTGAGCCAGTTGCCGTAGATGATCTCGCTGATCTTGAGACCGCTGTTGCCGAGGTATCTGAAGTCCATGTTTCGAGCCTAGCCCGGAGCGCCCATACCGCGACTTGTCGGCGGCTGCATGCCACCCGTGGGCAGCACCGGTCACGAGCGAACGAGCAGGGCGATCGGGTAGCGGCGCAGCAACGCGGACACGGACACGGCGCCGCCGTCGACCGAGGCACCGGTCAGCACATCGGTCCACTCGCCGTCGGCCAGGACCAGCGTCGTGTCACCCCAGCCGCCACGACGCTCCAGGCCCACCGGCAGCCTGGTGGCCACCGCGACCAGGTCGTCGCTCCGGGAGAAGGCCAGCACGTGCTCGGCTGCGGCACCACCGGCAACGAGGCCGCGGTAGCCGATGAAGAGCTCCGGCCGGTCACGGCGCAGCGTCAACGCGCGTCGGACCAGCAGCATCTTGACGGCGCCCGAGGCATCGAGCTCGGGTACGAGCCCCTCGTCGAAACGACTCAGCAGCTCGCGCCGCAGATCCAGGTCGACCGGTCGGCGGTTGTCGGGGTCGACGAGCGAGAAATCCCACAGCTCGGTGCCCTGATAGACGTCGGGCACGCCGGGCCCGGCGACCTGCACGAGCTTCTGGCTCAACGAGTTCGACCAGCCCGGAGCCGAGATGCGCTCGACGAACGACTCGAGCTCCGATCCGAGCTCGGCGTGGACGCGAGCCGGCCACGCCGCGATCGCCGACTCGAGGTCGTTGTCCGGATCGGTCCACGTCGTGCGGAGCTTGGACTCCCTCGCGGCCTTCAACAGGTAGTCGGCCAATCGTTCCTCGCTGATCGGCCAGGCCCCGACGAGGGTCTGCCACGCCAGCAGGTCGAGCGAGGGCTCGTCGAGACCACAGCGCTCGCTCCACGACGTGACGATCTCGGAGAAGTCCTCGGCAACCTCGGACAGCACCGCCATACGGGCGCGGGTGTCCTCCGAACGTTTGGTGTCGTGCGTCGTCAGCGCAGTCATGGTGTGCGGCCGGTCCCGATCCCGCGCGGCGGCAAGCCGGTGGAACTCCTCGAGACCCAGACTCCAGACATCCGGCGTGCCACCGACCTCATTGAGCGCGGCGAACCGGGTGAAGCGATAGAACGTGGTGTCCTCGGTGCCCTTGGCCACGACCATCCCGGACGTCTGCTGCATGCGAGTCGCGAGCTCGCCCGCAGGCTCACCTCGAACCTGGGTGTCCAGCGCCGTCAGGGCGTCGCCGAGATCGGTCCGCCGCGAACGCGCGGTGCCGATCGCGTCGGCCCATGTCGACTCCCCCTCGGGGAGGTACGACCGGTAGACGCCGAAGGCGATCATGGTCTCCGCGACCGCAGCGCGTGCGGCTTCGACCTCGACCCCATCCAGGAGTGCAGCGATCCGTCGCACCTCGGCGACCAGCATGGTGTCGGTGACCATGCGCCGCGCCTGCTCCTCGACGGCAGCAAAGCCCGTGTGCACGCCCTGCCGCTCGGCGAGCCCGGTCATCGGCCGCTCCCCTGCCGGGTCCATCAGCACGCCGAAGATCTCACGCAGTGCGTCGTACCCCGTCGTCCCCTCGACCGGCCAGCTGCCGGGGAGCGCCTCACCGGGGTGCAGGATCTTTTCGATCACGATCCACGCGTCCGGGGCCGCGCTGCGCAGCCGGGTGAAGTATGCCCCGGGGTCGGCGAGTCCGTCGGGGTGGTCGATCCGCAGGCCCGTGACGTCGCCGTCGGCTACCCAGCGCAGCACCTCCCGGTGGGAGTCCTCAAACACGTCGGTGCGCTCGACCGTGACCGCGACCAGCGTGGTGATGTCGAAGAACCGCCGATAGTTGAGCTCAGAGCTGCCTCGGCGCCAGTCGACCAATTCGTAGTGCTGGCGGTCGTGGACCTCTCGGGCGGTCCCCACTCCCGTTCCGGTCGCGATCGGGAGCCGGAGATCGAAGTAGGCCAGCTCGTCGCCGTCGATCCTCAGGTCGTCCAGGCCACCGGCTTCGGCCAGGACCGGCACCAGGATGCGGCCGCCCGACCAGTCGATGTCGAAGTGGTGCGCGAAGGCCGACGAACGGCCATCCCGCAGCACCGACCACCACCAGGGGTTGGCCGAGGGGACCTCGACCGACATGTGGTTGGGCACGATGTCGAGCACGAGACCCATCCCGGCCTCGCGCACCGCTGCGGTCAACGCCTGCCAGCCCTCCGCGCCGCCCAGCTCGGGACGGGCCCGGCTCGGGTCGGTCACGTCGTAGCCGTGCGTTGATCCGGGGGTTGCGTCGAGCACGGGCGACACGTAGACCGCGCCGACACCGAGGTCGCGCAGGTAGGTCACGACACCCTGGGCGGCCTCGAAGTCGAACTCAGGCCGAAGCTGCAGCCGGTAGGTCGAGGTCGGCACCGTCACGGCTGCACCCGCTTCAGGACGACGAGCGACCGGGACGACAGATTGACATGGTCGCTCGCAGCGAAGCTGTCGCCGCCGGGTTCCTCGACGGCACCAGTCGAGCTGTCGACGACGACGGTCCAGCCCGCGCCGTACCCCCCGCCGGGCAACGTCAGCTCGATGTCCTCGTCGTGCGCGTTGAACGCCAGCAGGAATGAGTCGTCCAAGATCCGTGTCCCCCGCTCGTCGCGGTCGGCGATCGCGTCGCCGTTGAGGAACACCGCGATCGAGCGACCGAAGCCGTCGTCCCAGTTCTGCTCCTGCATCTCCTCGCCCGACGGGGTGAACCACGCGATGTCACGCAGCTCGTCGGCCTTGCGGATCGGCTTGCCCTGGAAGAACCGACGGCGGCGGAACACCGGGTGTCGTCGACGGAACGCCACCAGCGCCGAGGTGAATTCGAGCAGGTCCCTCTCGTCCTCGTCGAGCTCCCAGTCGACCCACGCGATGGGATTGTCCTGGCAGTACGCGTTGTTGTTGCCTCCCTGCGAACGGCCCAGCTCATCACCGTGCAGGACCATCGGCACCCCTTGGGAGAGCAGCAACGTGGCCAACAGGTTGCGGCGTTGGCGCTGACGCAACCCGATCACCGCAGGGTCGTCCGACGGGCCCTCGACGCCGCCGTTCCACGAGCGGTTGTCGTCCGCCCCGTCGCGACCATCCTCGCCATTGGCCTGGTTGTGCTTGTCGTTGTAGGACACCAGGTCGTCGAGGGTGAATCCGTCGTGCGCCGTCACGAAGTTGATCGAGGCGTACGGGCGTCGGCCGTTGTCCTGGTAGAGGTCGGATGATCCGGTGATCCGCGAGGCGAACTCCCCGAGCGTGGCGGGCTCACCGCGCCAGAAGTCGCGGACCGTGTCCCGGTACTGCCCGTTCCACTCGGTCCACAGCGGCGGGAAATTGCCGACCTGGTAGCCACCCGGGCCGACATCCCACGGCTCGGCGATCAGCTTGACCTGGCTCACGACGGGGTCCTGCTGCACGAGCTCGAAGAACGTCGCGAGCTTGTCGACGTCGTAGAACTCCCGGGCCAGGGTCGCCGCGAGGTCGAAGCGGAAACCGTCGACGTGCATCTCAGTGACCCAGTAGCGCAGCGAGTCCATGATGAGCTGCAGCGTGTGCGGACTGCGCACGTTGAGGGAGTTGCCGGTGCCGGTGTAGTCCATGTAGTGCTGCGGGTCGTCCTCGACCGTCCGGTAGTACGCGCAGTTGTCGATACCGCGCATCGACAGCGTCGGGCCAAGGTGGTTGCCCTCCGCCGTGTGGTTGTAGACGACGTCGAGGATCACCTCGATGTCGGCCCGGTGCAGTGCCCGCACCATGGACTTGAACTCCTGCACCTGACGGCCCGGCTGCGAGGCATACGCATCGTGCGGCGCGAAGAAGCCGATCGTGTTGTAGCCCCAGTAGTTCGTGAGCTCCTTCTCCGCGAGGTAGTGATCGGTGAGGAACTGGTGCACCGGAAGCAGCTCGATCGCGGTCACGCCCAGTGTCGTGAGGTGCTCGACGATCGCGGGGTGCGCGATGCCTGCATACGTTCCGCGGAGACGCTCGGGCACGTCCGGATGCTGCATCGTGAGGCCCTTGACGTGCGCCTCGTAGATCACGGACTCGTTGTACGGCGTGCGGGGCGCGCGGTCGTTGGCCCAGTCGAAGAACGGGTTGACCACCAGGGAGTACGGGACGTGACCGGCCGAGTCATCATCATTGCGCTGGGCCGGCTCGTCGAGGTCGTACGCGAACAACGACCGGTCCCAGTCGACGGCTCCGGCCACTGCCTTGGCGTACGGGTCGATCAGCAGCTTGTTCGGGTTGCAACGCAGGCCGCTGTCGGGGTCGTAGGCCCCGTGCACGCGGTAGCCGTATCGCTGACCGGGTCCGATGCCGTCCAGGAAGCCGTGGTGCACGAAGCCGTCGATCTCCTCGAGCCGGATCCGTGTCTCCGTGCCGGACTCGTCGAACAGGCACAGCTCGACCTTGTCAGCGATTTCGGAGAACAGCGCGAAGTTGGTGCCGGAGCCGTCGTACGTGGCTCCGAGCGGATAGGGCGATCCGGGCCAGGGCTGCACGCGGTCTCCTTGCGGGTCGTGGGTCGTGTCGGCAGTCATCGTGCCGGTGGGCGGGCGGCCCGCATGGGGGCCACGGCAGCGTGTACCCGTTCGTCGGCAAAGAACGCATCCAGATCGACAGGCAGTCGGATGCGCCAGTTGGGGTACTCGTCGACCGTGCCCGGCAGGTTGGGCTGCTCCAGCTGGCCCACGGCGTCGGCCGGCGAGCTGAGGACCAGGCGGGAGGCGGCTCGCGCGATCACGGCGTGCAGCGCGACGACCGCGTCGTCGCCCTGGATGCCCTCGGCGCGCACCAGGTCGAACAAGGCTTCGCGGTCCACCTCGGCCTGCGCGTAGGCCTCCTCGACCGGCTGGTCCAACAGGCCCAGGGACGCCTGGACGCGGATGCGCTCGTCCTGCAGCCAGCCCGTGACGGTCGGCAGGTCGTGGGTGCTGATGCTGGCCATGGTCTCGGGCTCCCAGTCCGCGGGCCGGCGGTGCGGCTGCCCGGGTGCGTCCCAGTCCCGCTCGAACCACAGCACGGCCGAGCTCAGCAGGCCGCGCTCGTGCATCGTCGCGGTCACGACGTCCTCGACGGTGCCCAGGTCCTCACCGACCACGATGGCACCGGCCCGGTGGGCCTCGAGCATCAGCACCGCGAGCATGACCTCGGAGTCGTAGTGCACATATGCCCCGCGGTGAGCGGGCTCTCCCGGCGGGATCCACCACAGCCGCCACAGACCGGCGACGTGGTCCACCCGGATGCCGTCAGCATGCCGCAGGACGCTACGGATGACATCGCGGAACGGGGCGTAGCCGGACGCCGCGAGTCGATCGGGTCGCCACGGCGGGAGGCCCCAGTCCTGACCCAGCGGGTTGAACGCGTCAGCCGGGCAGCCGACCCGGACGCCGGCCGCGAAGGCGTCCTGCAGTGCCCACGCGTCGGCTCCGCCCGGGTGCACCCCGACCGGTAGGTCGTGGACGATGCCGACCGGCATGCCGACATCGCGGGCGGCGTCTCGGGCGGCGTCGAGCTGCTCGCGGCACAGCCGCTGCAACCACATGTGGAAGTCGACCCGGTTGGCGAGCGAGGACCTCGCAGCGACGACCGCTGGTCCGACCGGGTCGTGCAGCTCCCGTGGCCACTCGCGCCAGTCCGCTCCGTGGCACTCGGCCAGGGCCGCGAAGGTCGCGAACGCGACCAGGTCGTCGTCCCCCCCGACCACGCCGGTGTCCTGCGTCGCCCAGAGCAGCTCCAGGGCAGCCAGCTTGGCCGCCCAGACTGCGTCGTAGTCGATCAGCTCGGTGTCCGGATCAGGGGCCAGCGCCTGCACCTCGAGGCGCACCGCCTCATCGGCGCCGGCATACGCAACCGTGTCGGCGACACGGAGGTAGAGCGGGTTGGCGAAGCGCCGGCTCGACGGCGAGTACGGGGAGCGCTCCAGCGGGTGCGAGGGCATGAACGCCTGCACGGGGTTGACCAGCAGCACCCCGGCACCCTGCTCAGAGCCGGACCGTCGGGCTGTCTCGGCAAGGTCGCCGTAGTCGCCCATGCCCCAGGAACCGCTCGACCTCAGGGCGTAGAGCTGGAGCATCCAGCCCCACGTGCGCGGCACCTCGGGCAGTCGTGCCGGCGCGACGACCAGGGTCACGTCCTGGGCAGCCGTGACGACCCGGTGCCAGCCCGGTGGCAGATCCGCCGGCAGCGTGTCGCCGACGTCGATCATCCGACCGTCCTCGAGGTGCACGTGCGCGGCCACACCCAGGTGGCGCGGTGTCCCCTCCGCGAGGGCGATCGTCAGTGGCAGCGCTTGGAGCGCCTGGATCTCGGCGACGGCGGCCAGCTCGCGCCGGATCGAGTCGGCGCTGCTGGCATCGACACCGAGACTGGCGAGCACGGCCACGACGACCCCGTCGTCGACGCTGACCTGCCGCCGGTCCGAGCCCTCGTACGCCGTGCCGACGCCATGGGCATGCGCCAGCATCGCGAGCGGGTCGGCCGAGAGTTCGTCCACGCCGTCAAGCATGGTCGGCGACCGCCCGCTGCGCCAATCCGCCAGCCTCAGCTCCCGGAGAAGGTTGCCTTGCCGGGTCCGTTCTCCATGAACGAGGCCATGCCTGCGGTCTGGTCATCGGTCGCAAACAGTGCCGCGAACTCGGCCCGCTCGATCTCGAGACCGGTCTGCAGATCGACCTCGAGGCCGCGATCCACCGCCGCCTTGGCGGCGCGCAACGCCAGAGCAGGACCGCCGACGAACTGCGCGGCCCACTCGACGGCCTTGTCATACACCTCGTCGGCAGGGTGCAGCTGGTCGACCAGGCCGATCGCCAGCGCCTCCTGCGCGTCGACGAACCGGCCGGTGAAGACCAACTCCTTGGCACGAGCCGGGCCGACGAGCCGGGACAGCCGCTGGGTGCCACCGGCCCCAGGGATGATGCCGAGCAGGATCTCGGGCTGTCCCAGCTTGGCGTTGTCGGCAGCAAAGCGGACATCTGTCGCGAGGGCGACCTCGCAGCCACCGCCCAGCGCGAAGCCCGTGATGGCCGAGACGGTCGGCTTGCCGATCGCGGCCAGCGCCCGCGTGAAGGCCTGCAGGGCGTGCGCGTGACGCGCCATCTCCTGGTACGTCATGGCCGACATCTCCTTGATGTCTGCGCCCGCCGCGAAAACCCGCTCTCCACCGAAGACCACGACCGCGGCGATATCGTCGCGGCGGTCGGCCTCGGCGCTGACCTCGGTGATCTCGTGCTGCATCTGTGCGTCGAGCGCGTTCATCTTGGGTCGATCCAGCCGGATCGTGCCGACGCCGTCCTTGACCTCGAGTCGTGCGAGCTCACCCATCGTGGCCTCCAGCCGATCGTCGGCGGTTGATCCGCCGTCCGGACGAGCATAGATCAGCCCTTCGGACCCACAACTTCCGCCCAAACCCTTGACACCACGGCACCCCGCGAGGCTTAATCAACAGTAGGTCACACAAATATCACACAAAACCACATCCGATACCGGTCCGAGGAGCAGGTCATGTCAGACCTCACCACTTCAGCACCCGTGTCGCTGGATGCCGACCTCGGCCCCGCCGGTCTTCCGCACCGTCATCAGCGCGGCCGCCCGCAAGCACCTCAAGCCCACAACTCCCGAACTCGCGACGTCCGTCGCGGCCTGAAAGGACTCATCATGCCCACCAAGAACGTCATCGTCGGATCAGCCGTCGGACTTCACGCCCGCCCCGCGGCACTGATCGCCCAGGCTGCGACGGAGGCCGGTGTCCCGGTCACGATCGCGACACCCGGCGGCACGGCTGTGGATGCCGGCTCCGCGCTCATGATCATGACGCTGGGCGCCAAGGCCGGCTCCGAGGTCGTCGTTGAGAGCGCCGACGAGGCAGTCCTCGACAAGATCGCAAGTCTTATCGAGCAGGATCTCGACGCCTGAGCCGTCCCCCGGGATGCGGCCTACCCCGTCGAGGTCTACAGTCGAAAGACTGCCCCCGAAGAAAGGCTGTGCCATGTACATCGGTGGATCCATCGTTCTTCTTGCCCTCGGCGCGATCCTGTCCTTCGCGGTCCAGGACTCGGTCAGCGGCGTTGACCTGGTGACTGTCGGCTACATCCTGATGGCTGCTGGTGCACTCGGCATCGTCCTCAGCCTGGTGCTCAACGGCCAGCGCAACGAGCGCCGTCGAGACGAGATTCCTCCGCGCTGACGTCAGGCGCACCAGAAGACGTCGGGCGTACCAGAAACAGTGGCGCCGCAAGCGCCAGCGCCACGCCACCCACGACGATCGCCAGTCCGGTCGAAGCGCCCGTCGCAATCGCGCCCAGGGCGACCGCACCGACCGATCCAGCGGGCTGCATCGCCATCGACGCCAGCGACAGCACGGTGGCCCGGTTCTGGCTGCCGACCTGCTCGTGGAGCAACGTCTCGTAGATCGCACCAGCGGCCGAGTGCACGGCGTAGGTCGCGAACAGTCCCGCAATCAGGCCGACAGGACCCGCCGCCAGACCCATGCCGACGACCGTGCCTCCCTGCACGATCCGGAGCGCGACCGAGACCGCCACCATGCTCCAGCGGCGGAGCAACCAGGGCACCATGGCGGCACCGAGAGCCGACACGCCCCACGCCGCCGCCGTGACCGGACCCATGATGGCCGCCGCCAGGTCGCGGTCGGAGACCAGCTCGGACAACCGGATCGGCATGAACGACTCAAAGGCAACCATGCCGAAGCCCCAGAACAGCTCGACCGCGACCAGTGCGCGCAGGACACGTGAGCGGGCGAGCAGGCGCACGCCTTCGAGCACGACCCGCGGGGTGGCGCGCACCGAGGAGACCAGGCCGGCGACCCGCTTCGAGCGGTCCTCGTCCATCAGGACCAAAGCCGCCAACACCTGCATGACGACCAGCCCCGCCGCGATCCAGTACGGCAGCACGAGCGCGTTGGTCCGCCCGAGCGGCGCCCAGGCCACGAGCAACGCCGACAGCACAGCACCTGTGGCGATCGAGGCACCCACGACACTGGCATAGCCCGAGAGACCACGCACAACTGTGCCGGCGCGATCCAGCACGGCCGGATCCTCGTGGACCCGGTCGACGAACCAGGAGCTGAGCGGACCCGAGTCGAGGGCACGGAACACCCCAGACAACGCCGTGGCCACCGCGAACGCCCACGGCGTCTGCGCGAACGAGTAGACGAGGTAGGACGCGAGTGCGAACAGCGCCGACGCGATGAACACCGGCCGGCGGCCGACGGCATCGGCGAAGCCCCCCGTCGGCAGCTCGAGGCACAGCACCACGATGCCCTGGACCGCGATGACAGATCCGTACTCGGCGACAGTCAGCCCGCGGCCCAGCGGCAGGAGCGCCATGACCGGGATGATCAGACCCGTCGGCAGCCAACGCAGCCCGGAGATCAGCCAGAAGCGGGCGCGCAGGCTCATCACGGGGACGGCAGGGCCAGGACGTGCAACGCGACCTGCTCGGAGCCGGAGCGATGGGTATAGCGCGCGATGACATCGGAGAGCTCTCGCTCGAGCGCCTCCAGGTCCTCGGGATCCAGGGTCAGGAAGTAGTCACTGTGCCCGATGCCCGGCCGGGGCTCGGTCCATGCGTCCAGGCCTTCGCGCAGCAATTCCTCCTGCCGCCGACGTACTCCGTCGACATACTCCCGGCCACCGTCGAGCTGGGCCAGCGAGTGCGGGAACGACGTCATGTCGTGAAGCGCCTTCCACCTCCGCTCACGACCCGAGGACTGTCGGTCGTCGTCGCCCACGAAGCCGAAGCGCTCGAGCTGGCGCAGGTGGTAGGACGTCGACCCACTCGACTCCCCCAGCTCGCGTCCCAGCTCCGTGGCAGTGGCAGGCCCGTTCCGCCGCAGGGCGCCGAGCAGCCGCATCCGGAGCGGATGAGAGACCGCCTTGAGCGTGTCGAGGTCCTCGACGACCTTCTGGGTGAGCGACATGCCCCCAGACTAGAACTGCAAAGAGATCTTTGCAAACAATTCTCTGTGGTTCAGACAACCTTGTTGCCGAGCACCGCATACGTGAAGAACATGACGCCGAGCAAGAGACCCACGTGCCCAAGGATCGACAGCGAGGGACCGCGAGCCCAGCTGTCCTCGATCGCATCTGCGGCATGACGCCCCCCACCGGGAAGCCAGCGGGCAAGGATCAGCACGCCGACCAGCACCTCGGCCCACCAGAGGACCAGCGAGGCCACGCCCAGCGCGCCGCCCGGGGAGGTCAGGTAGAAGATCCACGTCACCAGCGCCACGACTCCCAGCACGGTGTGCATGTTGAGGATCGAGGCGGGGATCTGCGCGTGGCCGGGTTGCTCGGCTGCGGTGGACAGGCGCATCCGGGTCAGGAGCACGACAACTCCGGCCAGCGCGGTCAACATCCATAACACGTTCTCGATTTCCACGCTCGCATCGTGGCACACGTCGGGACCACCCGGCACCGGACAGACCACGGCTCGGTCTCGGCCGCTGCGTGACGCGGTTCACCTCCGCTCGTTGACAGTCGCATGCGCCGCCTCTCCCGAATCCTGCTCACGACCGCCTCCGCTGCCGCCCTGGTCCTCGCGACCGCGCCAGCACACGCGGCCGGGGCGCCCCGGCCCGGCAGCCTCGCGTACGTCCTGCGTGACACCGCGAACATGCTCGACGCGTACGGCCGGACCACGGGGCAACTCGCCAACCCCGCCTACCTCCCGGCACTGGTCCAGGAGAGCAGCACGGTCAGCGCGGCGCAGCTGCTGGCTCAAGCCGCCAGCCCGCTCCGCCCGGCGATCACCGCCGCCATGATCGTGCCCGGCTGGAACGTCGGCAACCCACTGCGGGCAGGCTGGAACGGCACCCGAGGTGTCATCACCCCGGTGAGCTTTACCAACCGCCATGGCGCACTCCTGCGCGGCGACGTCTTCACGCCGAAGCCCGGGGCCATGGACCCGTACACAGGCAAGCCGCTCACCGGGCCGTTCCCCGGTGTCGTCATCACACCCGGCTCGGTCCAGGGATCCGCTCGGATGTACTGGTGGCTCGCCCAGGACCTCGCAGAGCGTGGCTACGTCGTCCTCGTCTATGACGTGCAGGGCCAGGGCACCAGTGAGACCTTCCCCCACCAGAGCGGCCAGGCGTTCCCGTTCTGCAATCCGCTGGCGCCCGCCGAGCCCGGCGAGCAGACCGGCTGCCCCGGCGTGACGTTCCAGCAACCGGCCAACTTCATCAAGGGCACCGAGGATGCGACCGACTTCTTCTTCTCGACACCCACGCAGCCCTACGGCAACCCGGGATCGACCGGCGTGCCGGTCAACGCCCACAACCCGCAGTGGGAACAGTTCGATCGAAGCGCCGACCCACGGACCGCGACCCCCGGCCGCACGAGCCGCTTCGCGATCATCGGCCACTCCCTCGGCGCGGCGGCGGTGTCCGCGGTGCAGGGCACCGACGAGCGTGTGGCTGCGGTCGTTGCTCTCGACAAGCTTCAGGCCAGTGCCGACTCGGGACCGCTCGACGTTGGCGTGACCAGGCCTGTCGTGCCTGCTCTGGGCATCCAGTCCGAGTACGGCTTCACCGTCACGCCGTCCGCGCTGTCAGCCGGCTCGTCGCTGATCCCCGCGCCCGGAGACCCTGCTCCGATGCGCGAGCGAAACACCGGATTCCAGGCATGGCGCGGCGCAGGGGTCGACACGATGGTCGTGGTCCCCCGCTCGTCGACTCACCTGGAGTACACCGACATCCCGCTGGTCCTTCCGGCCAGCAGGTACGGGCAGGACCTCGCGAGCGTCTACACGCAGCGCTGGCTCGACCGTTACCTCAAGCACGAGGGGGTGCAGGCGCAACCCACCGGGACCGACCCTCTGCTCGCGACGACGTTGCCCTATCTCGAGCCGGTCGGCAACGGTCGGTGGAAGCCCGTGACCGTGCAGCGGACCGGCGCGCTGAGCTTCTACTACTGCTCGGCCTACGCCATCACGGACCGCGACGGCACGACCCGGCGTGCCGATGGGGACGTCGGTGGGGTCGGCGGCTGCGCCGCCTAGCCTCAACCGGCTCCCTCGGTCGTCTCACCAGCCCACGCACGGGCTCTCATCGACTTCGTGGATCGCTCACAGCGTCTCCACACGCTGCCCGGCTTCAGTGGGCGATGAACCCGATCCAGGAGCCCGCATGAGTGACGACACGATGACCCCGAGTCCCATCTCCCAGTCACCGACGCACCGCCGACCCCGGCGGATCGGCCTCGCGGCGATCGCCGGCGCACTGATCCTGGGCCTTTCCACGTTGACGTACGCAGCCCAGGCGGACACGCAACAGACCACCACCGCGACGAGCCCGGTCCACACCGAGCTTCGTCAGCAGGGCTGGTCCGTGCTGCCCTCCGAATCCGCACCTCCGTCATCGGAGCCTGGCACGCCGACCTTGGCCGCAACCGATGCCACTGCCGCGCAGGAGTCCGGGTTGGTCTATATCAACACGACGCTCGACTACGGCGCCGGGAAGGCCGCCGGCACGGGCATGATCCTGACCGCGGAAGGTGAAATCCTGACCAACCATCACGTCGTCGAGGATGCCACCGAGATCTCGGTGCAGGTGGTCTCGACCGGGCGGACGTACGAGGCCGACGTCGTTGGCTTCGACGCAACGCACGATGTCGCCGTGCTTCACCTCCTCGACGCCTCCGGGTTGACGACCGTCACGACAGATTCGGCCGGCGACGTGCAGGTCGGAGACGAGGTCGTGGGCGTCGGCAACGCCAATGGGGACGGCGGTGCGGCGAGCGCAGCAGCCGGCACGGTGTCGGCGCTCGACCAGTCGATCACGGTGCAGTCGCAGTCAGGCGGGAACGCCGCACGACTCAGCGGACTGATCGAGGTGTCGGCCGAGATCATCTCGGGAGACTCCGGTGGCGCCCTGTACGACGCCGAGGGTGAGGTCATCGGGATGAACACCGCCGCATCGAGTGGCACCGTCGACGTCACGGGGTACGCCGTGCCGATTCGACAGGCACTGACGATCGCCGAGCAGATCCAGAGCGGACGGACCAGCCCCACCGTGCAGATAGGCGCGACCGGCTTCCTCGGTGTCCAGCTCGTCCCGGACTCGTCCGGTGTCTCAGGCGCGCGAGTTG
Organism: Aeromicrobium sp. A1-2; assembly: GCF_003443875.1. Lineage (NCBI taxonomy): Bacteria > Bacillati > Actinomycetota > Actinomycetes > Propionibacteriales > Nocardioidaceae > Aeromicrobium > Aeromicrobium sp. A1-2. The sequence goes on from NZ_CP027482.1 coordinate 2,124,440, forward strand.
CCGGCGTCATCGCGGGCACTGCGGCCGCGAGCGCGGGCATCGAGCAAGGCAGCGCCATCACCGCCGTCGACGGGACCCGAGTCGATTCGCAGGCCCAACTGTCCGCCGCGGTCTCGGCACTGCAGCCCGGCAGCAGCACGACTGTGTCGTGGACCGACGCCGACGGTGGCAGCCACTCCGCGACCGTCACCCTCACCGCCGGGCCGATCGGCTGAACCGCCACGACGTGGGGTCGGTAGCCTGAACGCGTGACCGAGACCCTTCGCGACGACGACCTCGAGCTCGAGCCGACCACGGGATCCCCCGAGCTCACGGATTTCGCGATCGTGCTCGGCGGCGATCAGGTGGGCACTGTCACCCTCCGGGGTGAGGACAGTCGCACCGCATCGATCCGGTGGGACGCCGGCGCGGACAACATTCCGATCGCGGTCAGAGCCCTGCGCCTGGCCCTCGCTCACGCCTTCGGCGAGCTCGGCATGACCCGGGTCGAGACACGGATCCCCGTCGATCGAACCGGAGATGTACGCGCTGCCTCGATCGCCGGCATGCGTCGTGAGGGAATCGTCCGCGGCGCCGGCAGCGACCCTGACCGTGCGCTGCTGGCACGCATCGTCGGCGACCCTGAGCCGTACAGCCGGGACGGATTCATCGCGATCCTCAACGCAGGGCTCCCGACCAAACGGGTCATCAGCCAGGGCCTGCTGCGCGACGAGCGCGGTCGCGTCCTGCTGTGCGAGCTGACCTACAAGAAGGAGTGGGACCTGCCGGGCGGTGTCGTCGAGGTCGGTGAGGCCCCAGCGATCGGCCTGGTCCGCGAGCTGCACGAAGAGCTCGGCGTCACGGTCGAGGTCCGTGACCTCATCACGGTCAACTGGTTGCCGGCGTGGCGGAGCTGGGACGATGCGTGCATCTTCCTGTTCGACCTCGGGGTCGTCGACAGTTCGATCACCGAGGGCATGACGCTGCAACCCAGCGAGATCAAGTCGGTTCGCTGGTGCGACCCCGAGACTGTGCGCACACACGCCGCTGCGGCAGCGATCGAGCTCCTCGAAGCGATCGACGCAGGCGCGATGCCGACCTATCGCGAAGCCCCCAAGGCTGCCGAGTAGCCTCCGCAGCACCCCGGGCATGACGAAAGCCCCGGAGCGTGCTCGGGGGCTTTCGTGACTGATCTAGATCAGAGGCTCTTGCGAGCTAGTTCGGATCAGAGGGGACGAATGTTCGTCGCCTGCAGGCCCTTCTGGCCCTGCTCGACGTCAAACTCGACCTTCTGGTTCTCATCCAGCGAGCGGTAGCCGCTGGACGCGATGGCGCTGAAGTGCGCGAAAACGTCTTCGCTGCCGTCGTCGGGGGCGATGAATCCAAAGCCCTTGTCAGCGTTGAACCACTTGACGGTTCCTGTAGCCATAATGTTTCTCCTCTTGGCGAGTTGTCACCCACGACTTTCGCGAGTGACTGTCGCGACACACATCCAACCTGCGAGAAGAACTAGCTACCTTTACGGAACACTTGATCATTCGTAGAGCCCAACGTCGTGCAACACGAACAAGCATAGCGGGTCCGGGGCCAATCTGTCCGATCACTCCGAGTCGGCGCTGACAACGCCGCCGTACTGACCCAGTGCACGGGGCTTGCCGCTGCCGCCGGGAAGGTAGAGCAGGACCTGGTGGTAGTAGCGAAGCTTGCCCGAGCTGGAGATCCCCGAGGACAAGAAGGCCTGCTGGGGAGTGCCCTCCGGCCAGCTGACCGTGAGCCCCTCCTTGACGGTGTAGGTGTCGAGTCTGAGCAGCGTGACGAAGGCCAGCGCTCCCCCGTCACTGGTCCGCAGGACGTGCTCAACGTCGTCGGCACCCCAGGACTGGGAGAACTTCACCCCCTCGAGCGTGCCGTTGGTCTCTGCCGTGGCCCGCATCTGCTTGATGAACGAGTCGTCCGCGACCTTGCCCGCATCCTTCGAGGACTCGTCGGCCAGGGACTTGGCGTAGGCCTTGGCCGCCGCCGTAGCCGACATCGACATCCCGACACCGTCACCTGCCTTGACCGTGACCGCCTGACCGCGGCGACGACGGACGTCGGGGATCGGCGTGTCCGCCAAGGTCTCCGGACTGGCCACGAGCAGCCATGGGTCGACCGCGGCCGCCCGCTCAAAAATCTGCACGCGGTTGACGCCCCGCGTGCGGTCCTTGACGACCGCGAAGAACCACAAGGGGTAGGCACCGAACCGGGGGGTGAGCACATCAGTGACCTCGACCGACCCAGTGTCCTGCTTCTGCGTCGTGGCCAACCGTTGCGACACGTCGAAGGAGCCTGAGTCGATCGCCAGCACAGGACCGGTCTCGACCGTCGACAGGGGCTTGGCATCGAGCAGCTCGATCGCGGTGTTGCGGACCTTCCGGTAGCGCTCGAACACCGCCGTGACGTCGGACTTGCGAGCGGCGGTCTTCTCGACCACCACGTCGCCACGGTCGTGCGGGACAGCACATCCCGAGAGCGCCAGGCAGCCGGCCACGACGAGCATCGCGAGCCGCCTCATGTGTCGTCCTCCTCGTCGAGGACCTCGAACTGGTCCAGCTCGTCCTCGCCGACCTCGTGCTCCACGCCGTCCTCGTCGACGAACACGTAGACCACGCGCTCGGAGGACGTGTCGTTTGGTTCCGGTTCCGGTCCTGGCTCCGGTTCTGGTCCTGGTTCCGGTTCCGGTTCTGGCTCCGGCTTTGGTTCCGGCTCCGGCTCTGGCTCTGGCTCCGGCTCCGGTTCTGGCTTTGGTTCCGGTTCCGGTTGGGCGCCGCCGGCGATCTCCGCTGCGGTCATGACTCCCGGGCTCCACAGCGAGTCCAGCGGCGGCGTGACCTCGACGACGGGCTCGGCGGATTCGTCAGTCTGGGTGGCAGTCGCATCCTCGACGATGTCATAGTCGCCGGCCTCTGCGGCCGAGATCTCGTGCTCGACACCGTCCTCGTCGACGTACACGTAGACGATCTCCTCGACCTCCTCGGTGCTCGCATCGACGATGTCATAGTCGCCGGCCTCCTCGGCCGAGATCTCGTGCTCGACACCGTCCTCGTCGACGTACACGTAGACGATCTCCTCGACCTCCTCGACCTCCAGCTCGTCCGGTCCGAGCTCATCGTTCTCCAGCCACAGTCCGTCGCCCCGCTTCAGCAGTCGGGCCAGCCACACCACGCCGAGACCGAGCAGCAACAGCCCGATGCCCTTGTAGAAGCCGCCGCGGATGCCATAGGCGAATGTCACCTGCACGCCCGAGAGGTTCGAGGAGCCGACCGACAGGATCGCCGCGGAGACGGTCTCGTCCGACAGCTGCGTGCTGATGCTGGCGCCGCCGAGCCCGGCCGACTGGGCGATCCACCAGTCGATCGCGGTCGGCGCGCCCGGGAGGTTGGGCTTGCCCTCGATCTCACGGGTCTTGAGCTGCCACGGGGTGTGGAACTCTGTGACCTCGACCCGTTGCGTCTTGCCGACGTAGTTCTGGACGTCGACGGCGTTGCCGATGCCGACGAAGACAGGCTTGCGGACCGGCACCTCAGCCAGGATGTCGACCTGCAGATCGGCCCACGTGATGATTTTGGGTGCCGTCACGATCGCGATGCTGTCCGTCTCGATCGCATGAGGCCCGGTCGAGAAGCGGCTGTCCGGTCCCAGGATGATCATGACGGTCAGTCCGAGAAGCGCAACGAGAGCGCCGAGCACGCCAAGCACCCACCCGAGCCTCGTCCGCATGTCCACACTCCCTTGGGCACGTCGCCGTCCGACGCCGCCGTGAGCCTACCGGGGATGTGCGCCCCGCTCAGGCAGGTTGGGCAGGTTCCTGCCACCGATCGAGCGTGAGTCTATGGATCAGAACAGTGCAGAGGCCAGTGCGCGGCGCGCAGCCGCGACCCGGGGGTCGCCAGTGCCCACGACCGTGAAGAGCTCGATGAGCCGCTCGCGCACACCCTCGCGCTCGTCTCCGGCGGTGCGTCTCACCAGCCCGATCAGTCGGTCGAAGGCGTCATCCACATGTCCACCACTCACATCGAGATCGGCGACCAGCATCTGCGCCTCGAGGTCGTCCGGGGCGTCCGCCGCGGCCTTGCGTGCCGCCTGGAGGTCAGCACCCTGCGTCCGCGCCAGCAGCTTGACTCCCGCCAGCCGCTCGCCGACCTCGGAATCGGCGGGGTACTGCGCGAGGATCTTCTCGTACTCCGCCACGGCGGCGTCGAAGTCGCTCCGGGCGAAGGCATCGTCGGCCGCCGCGAACCGCGGGTCGTCGACCTCCTCGGGCTCGTCGACCTGGGCTGCGCCGCCGACCGGCTGCGCCCGACCTGTCAGGCCGTTCTGGGCCGCGACATTGACCAGCTCGTCGAAGTATCGGCGCACCTCGACCTCGTCGATCGTGCCCTGGAACAGGGGAACCGGCTGACCCTTGACCAGCCCGACCGTCAACGGCACGGCCTGGGCCTGCAGCGCCTGGCCGATCGCCGGATTGGCGTCGACGTCGACCTGGGCCAGGACGATCAGCCCGTCGTACCCGGCAACGATCGAGCCGAGCAGCGCATTGAAGGTCTGGCTCTCCGCCGAGCGGGGTGACCACAGGTTGAGCACGATGACGTACTGCATCGACGCCTCGAGCGCATCTGTCTGGAAGTTCTGCTCGGTGATGTCGACGACGTACGACCCCGCCGCGCTGCTCGGCTGGGCCGGGCGGGCCGGCGGCTGCTTGAGTGCAGACAGGTCGATGGCACCGGGGCGGGAGAAGTTCATGACCTCATTGTAGGAAGGGACCGGTGAGCTGCCCACCGGTGCCCGTCACTGGCCGTCGAGGAACTGCTGCTGCGTGACCGGATCGTTGGTGCTCGATCCGTCCCTGGCCGGGCGCCGACCGCGCAGACCCGCCTCCTGCACAACCTTCTGGATCGCGTGATCGATCTTGTCGACCTGGCCGATGTAGCGGATGTTGCGAACGCCCTGCTCCTGCGCCGCGGACTCGAACGTCATGTGTCCGTACCTGAGCCACCGGCCGAGGAGCGGCCGCTCGACCGTGACGTCGAGGATGCGATTGATCGGCACGGTCGCCCGTCGGGTCGAGAAGATGCCGGACACGCGGAACACCCGCATGTCGGTCAGGACGAAGATGTCCCGCTGGTCGCGGAGCGCCAGGAAGCCGGCGTGGCCGAGCAGCCCGAAGACCACGAGCATCGGCAGCCAACCGACCTCGATCGGCGCGATCACCGCCAGCACGAAGACCGCCGCTGCGCCGAGGACCTCCGCGGCGGGGCGCACGTAGACGATCGGGTGGTGGGGATACTCCCCCTTGAGATGCTCCTTGGGGTGCTTCAGCAGGTGGCTCTCGATGTCATGATCTGGAAGCAGGTCCAAGATCAGGTCGAGCAGCGCCCGGAACACCGGAGACCTACGCGACGAGCTCGTTGACGAAGACGCCGACCTGCTGGAAGCCGTCCATGACAGCGCCGAAAGCATTGCTCACGGCATCGGCGGCGCCAGCAGGCGCCGTCAGCAGATAGTAAATGGCAAAGCCGACGACGAGCAGCGTGATGATCTTCTTCAGCACGAATCCATTGTGACCAATTGGAGCAGGCATGCGCTGCAGGCGCGCCGAAGGATCGACCTGACGTCAGACCTGCTCGACCAGGGTGTCTGCGGCCACGAACGGATCGATCTCTCCGGCCAGGACCTGCCCGGCGAGGGTGTCGAGTCGCGCGTCCCCGGACAGGTGGGCGAACCGGGACTGGACCTCGGTCAACGCCAGGGCCTCGATCTCTCGCCGTAGTCGCGCCAGCCGGCGGCTCTGCAGCTCACCGGACCCGCGCAGGTGGGACAGGTGAGCCGCAATCTCGTCAGCCACCTCGACCACACCCTCGCCGCGAGTCGCGACGGTCAGCAGGATCGGCGGGTTCCAGGCACCGTCGGGTCGATTGTTCATCGAGACGACGGATCGCAGTTCCCGGCGGGTCGACGCCGCACCCTCGCGGTCTGCCTTGTTGACGACGAAGATGTCCCCGATCTCGAGGATCCCGGCCTTGGCCGCCTGGATGCCGTCCCCCATGCCCGGCGCCAGCAGCACCAGTGTCGTGTCAGCGAGGCCGGCGATCTCGACCTCGGACTGCCCCACGCCGACGGTCTCGACCAGCACGACGTCGCAGCCGGCCGCGTCGAGCACCCGCAAGGCCTGCGGCGCGGAGGCGGAGAGCCCGCCCAGATGACCACGGCTGGCCATCGAGCGGATGTAGACACCCTCGTCCGTGGCGTGATCCTGCATCCGTACGCGGTCGCCGAGCAGTGCACCACCGGAGAACGGGGACGTCGGATCGACCGCGAGCACCCCGACCCGCCTGCCCTGGGCTCGCAAAGCCGACACCAGCGCCGAGGTCGAGGTCGACTTGCCGACCCCGGGTGAGCCGGTCAGACCGACGATGTGCGCCGAGCCGGCGTACGGGATCAGCGCGGCACTGACCTCCCGGGCCTGTGGGGAACGGTCCTCGACCAACGAGATCAGCCGCGCCACGGCCCGGGCCTCGCCGGCTCGTGCACGTTGCACGAGCTCGGCGACCGGGATGGCGCGGCTGCCTCGGGTCACCGTGTGGTGACTACTTCTGGGGGACTCGGATGATCAGGGCGTCGCCCTGACCGCCGCCGCCGCACAGTGCGGCCGCACCGATGCCGCCACCGCGACGCCCCAGTTCGAGCGCGAGGTGCAGGACCAAGCGTGCGCCGCTGGCACCGATCGGGTGTCCGATCGCGATGGCTCCACCATTGACGTTGACCTTGTCCTCGGAGACGCCGAGGGCGCGTGCGCTCTCGATGCCGACCGCGGCAAATGCCTCGTTGAGCTCGAACAGGTCGATGTCGCTGACCGCGATGCCTTCCTTGGCGGCCGCGCTGGCGATCGCGTTGGCGGGCTGGAGCTGCAGGCTGGAGTCGGGTCCGGCCACGACGCCGGCCGCACCGATCTCGGCGATCCAGGACAGTCCGAGCTCTTCGGCCTTGGCCTTGCTCATGACGACGACTGCCGCGGCGCCGTCGGAGATCTGGCTGGCTGAACCGGCCGTGATCGTGCCCGACTTGTCGAAGGCAGGACGCAGCTTGCCAAGCGACTCAGCGGTCGTCTCGCCGCGGACTCCCTCGTCGGCGGAGACGACGATCGGGTCGCCCTTACGCTGCGGGATCTCGACCGGAACGATCTCGTCGTCGAAGACGCCGTTCTTCTGCGCAGTGGCGGCGAGCTGGTGCGAACGAGCGCTGAACGCGTCCTGCTCATCGCGGGTCAGCTTGGTGCCGTCGTTGTTGATCTGCTCGGTGAGCCCGCCCATCGCTTGGTCGGTCTGCGCGTCCCACAGGCCGTCCGCGGCCATGTGGTCGACGAGCTTGGTGTCACCGAACTTGGTGCCCTCCCGCGATCCGAGCAGCATGTGCGGGGCCTGGGTCATCGACTCCTGGCCGCCGGCAACGATGATCTCGTGCTCGCCGGCGCGGATCAGCTGGTCGGCCAGGGCGATCGCGTTGAGGCCCGACAGGCACACCTTGTTGATCGTGATGGACGGCGTCGACAGCGGGATGCCGCCCTTGAATGCAGCTTGACGGGCAGGCACCTGGCCGGCTCCGGCGCCGAGCACCTGACCCATGATCACGTAGTCGACCTGCTCGCCGGTGACACCGGCCTTCTCGAGCGCTCCCTTGATGGCCAGACCACCAAGGTCCGAACCGGAGAGGGACTTGAGGCCGCCGAGGAGGCGACCGATCGGGGTGCGCGCACCGGCGACGATCACGGACTGGGTCATGGAGTTGCTCCTTCGCAAGACATTTCCTTCACTTTACTCAGAGGTAACGTTGATAGACGTCCCGTGTGCCATGGATCACGCCATGGGACCTGCCACGGTGCCATACCCTCGTCAGCATGCCTGAGAGCCCACTCGTCCCCCATCACCTCCTCCTCGCGATCGATCACGTCGGGATCGCGGTGCCCGACCTCGACGACGCCTTGGAGTTCTACGCCTCGACATTCGGACTGCACGCGGTGCACGAGGAGATCAACGAGGAGCAGGGCGTGCGCGAAGCAATGCTTGCGGTCGGTGACTCCGACCAGCGCATCCAGCTGCTCGCGCCGCTCAGTGAGGAGTCGACGATCGCCAAGTTCATTGCCCGGAACGGGCAGGGGATCCAGCAGCTGGCGTACCGCGTCGCCGACATCGAAGCGGTGTCCGCGATCCTGCGTGAACGCGGCGTACGGCTGCTCTACGACGCGCCCAAGCGCGGCACCTCCGACTCACGGGTCAACTTCGTCCACCCGAAGGACGCCGGCGGCGTCCTGGTCGAACTCGTGGAGCCGGCCGCAACCCACTGAGGGGCGGATCACACTCCGTCGGCGTAGCCGGAGAAGTTAACGATTAGTAACATTCCCGGAACACCTACTGGAGGACCTACGTGCAGCAGATCCTGGATGCCATCCTTGCCGGCGACACCGCCCCCGAGGACTTCGGAACCATTGCCCTTCCCGACTCCTACAAGGGAATCACCGTCCACAAGGACGAGGTGGACATGTTCGAAGGCATGTCCAGCCGCGACAAGGACCCCCGCAAGAGTCTTCACCTCGACGACGTCCCGATCCCCGAGCTCGCGCCCGGCGAGGCTCTGGTCGCCGTCATGGCCAGCGCGATCAACTACAACACCGTGTGGACCTCGATCTTCGAGCCCGTCTCCACGTTCAGCTTCCTTGAGCGCTACGGCCGGCTGAGCGAGTACACCAAGCGCCACGACCTGCCCTATCACGTGGTCGGCTCCGACCTCGCCGGCGTCGTGCTGCGCGTCGGCCCGGGCGTCAACAAGTGGAAGCCCGGCCGCGAGGTCGTCGCCCACTGCCTGTCGGTCGAGCTCGAGGCGCCCGACGGACACAACGACACGATGATGGACCCCGAGCAGCGGATCTGGGGCTTCGAGACCAACTTCGGCGGCCTGGCCCAGTTGGCGATCGTCAAGGCCAACCAGCTCATGCCCAAGCCGGACCACCTGACGTGGGAAGAGGCCGCGAGCCCCGGCCTGGTCAACTCCACGGCATACCGCCAGCTGGTCTCGACCAATGGCGCCAACATGAAGCAGGGCGACACCGTTCTGATCTGGGGCGCCTCGGGTGGCCTCGGTTCGTACGCCACGCAGTTCGCGCTCAACGGCGGAGCGACCCCGGTGTGTGTCGTCTCGTCGCCGGAGAAGGCTGCGATCGTGCGGAAGATGGGGGCCGAACACGTCATCGACCGGTCCGCCGAGGGCTACAAGTTCTGGAAGGACGAGCACACCCAGGACCCCAAGGAGTGGCAGCGGTTCGGCAAGAAGATCCGCGAGCTCACTGGCGGCGACGATCCTGACATCGTGTTCGAGCACCCGGGCCGCGAGACGTTCGGCGCGAGTGTCTACGTGGCGCGCAAGGGCGGCACGATCGTGACCTGCGCCTCCACGTCGGGCTACATGCACCAGTACGACAACCGCTACCTGTGGATGAACCTCAAGCGGATCGTCAGCTCGCACTTCGCGAACTACCGCGAGTCCTGGGAGGCCAACAAGCTCATCGACAAGGGCCTGATCCACCCGACCCTGTCGCGGGTCTACTCGCTGGAGGACACCGGCCAGGCAGCGCTTGACGTGCACCACAACCTGCACCAGGGCAAGGTCGGCGTCTTGTGCCTCGCCCCCGAGGAGGGACTCGGCGTTCGCAACGCGGAGAAGCGCGCCCTGCACCTCGACAAGATCAACCGGTTCCGCGGGGTCTGATCGCCCGTAGGACACTCCGAGGAGGGACACGTGCCGGGGCTTGGACAGCTCGTTCGCGTGTCCCTTTTCGCCGGGTATGGTGGAGCCACACCCAACCACCCCCCTCTCTTCACGAATGGGATCAGCATGTCCGACCAGTCCGGATTGTCCATTTTCAGCGCCGCCGAGAAGTCCGGTGACGCGACCTTTCCGCTCGCCCGCCGCGGCGGATACGACAGCGATGCCGTCGACGCCTGGGTGCGCACACAGTCCGCGGAGTTCCAGCGCGCGGCCGAGAGCCTGAAGACGGCCCAGGCCGAGAACGACAATCTCCGCGACCTGATCGAGAAGCTCAAGGACCGCGACGAGGCCGTCGAGAAGCCGACCTACACGGGGCTGGGCAACCACGCCGCACAGCTACTCGGTCTGGCCGAGCAGGAAGCCGACGATGTCCGCAATCGCGCCGCCCGCGAGGCCGCCGAAGTGGTCAAGAAGGCCGAGGAGGAGTCGGCGATCGTCCGCGCCACCGCGGCCCACGAGGCCGAGGAGATGCGCGGCCGCGCGGTCACCGAGATCGAGGAGAAGCGCAAGCAGCTCCTCGAGGACGCCGAGGCGATGCACGCCGATGCCTTGGCGCACACCGAGGACCTGCGCGCGCACGCCGAACGTGAAGCCGCCCAGCTCAAGCTCGCGGCCGAGCAGGACTCTCAGAACATGCGCCTCGGCGCCACCCGTGAGGTCGAGCAGGCCCGCGCGGCTGCCGACCGTGAGGTCACCGAGGCGCGCCGCGTCCTGGCCGTCGAGAAGGAGCGGCTGGCCCGCGAGGCGTCCGAGAACCACGCCTCGGCGACCGAGCAGACCGGCAAGATGGTCAAGGATTCGGAAGCCCGCGCCAAGTCCGCCGACGACCGGGCCCGCGACATCATGGCGCAGGCCGCCAAGGCCCGCGATGCCGCGAGCGCCGAGGCCGCGCGACTGCTCGACAATGCCAAGGGAGAGGCCAGCCAGCTCGTCACGAGCGCCCAGGCCCAGGCCCAGCACATCCACGTGACCGCGACGACCGATGCCGAGCGCCAGACGCGCGTCCTGCGCGCCGAGGTCGACGACCTCCAGCGCAAGCGCGAAGGCATCATGGCCCAGATGGGACAGCTGCGGGACATCGTCTCGACGTTCGCGCCCACGACCGAGGACCTTCCGGCCAAGGACACGGACAAGGCCGAGTCGGCCAAGCCCGAGCCCGAGGTCGTGAAGGCTGGCCAGGACGCCGAAACCACGAAGACCGGTGCCGAGTCAGACGAGTCCGACCAGGCGGACGAGACCAAGAGCAACTAGCGGGGCTGGTCCCGGAAGACTGCGGTCGTCCGGTCGCGGTACGCCGAGGTGTCTGCGCGCTGCATGGGTCCGTCCCACGTGTCCGGCAGCGGCAGCGCCACGGACGGCGCGAGCTTGCGGGTGATCTCGTCGAGCGCCCGCTCCGAGTCGCCGACCCACAGATGCTTGGCGCCGTCGATCCCGATGACCTCGGCCTGCGGGACTACCGCGAACCGTTCCCTCGCCTCGGCCGGCTGCAGGTAGTCGTCGTGCTCGGGCACCAGGGCTGTGATCGACTTGTCCGACGCGGCCCAGTCCACGAGGTGCTCCACTGCGGAGTAGCGCAGCGGCGGGGACAGCAGCACGACACCCTCGACGGCCGGCTCGAGGCCGTACATCAATGCCAGGTCGGTGCCGAAGGACCACCCGACGAGCCAGATGTGCGGCAGCTCGGCAAACTCGGCGTACTCGACCGCGGCCGCCACGTCGAAGCGCTCCCCCACGGCGTTGTCGAATGCACCACCGCTCGTGCCCTGCACGCTCGACGTGCCGCGGGTGTTGAACCGCAGCACGGCGATCCCGGCAAGCGCCGGTAGCCGGTATGCCGCCTTGCGGAACAGATGGCTGTCCATCATCCCGCCGTGCGTCGGCAACGGGTGCAGACAGATCATGGTGGCCACCGGGTCACCGTCGGGTGGCAGCGCCAGCTCGCCGACCAGCGTCAGGCCGTCGGCCGTCTCCAGGGTGATCAGCTCGCGACGAGCAGGCAGGACGGAGCTGCCGCGGATCTTCTCGGTCATCGGATTGCGCCCTTCAGTGCTTCCGGGTCCAGCACGCGGTGTGCCAGTGCCGGCGTTCATCGATCGCCGCGGCGCTCAGCAGGGCCTTCTCGACCGGCCAGGCGAGGACGTGGGCCGTGCCCGGGCGGATCAGCTGCGCACAGCCTGGGCAGCGATACTCCTTGGCCGAGCCTGATCCACGGATCGGCCGGAGGTACCACGACCCGTCGGCCTTGCTGACGACCTGCTCGGTGGCTGCCCGCACCTGCACGGCGCGCTGGGCGACACGACGACGGGACATGCCCCCAGTCTACGGACGGGTTCTGCGCAGGACCGGTCAGATGCAGTAGCGGCGGATCCATCCTTCGCTCGCCGAGGAGGCCTTGATGGCCTGGTCGAACGTCAGGACCGTCACCGCAGCCGCGCCGTCCCGCTGGAAGAGCACGACATCGGTCAGCGTGGGCTTCTCACTGCAGTGCAGACCCGATCGCTGCTGGTGCAGGACCGCTGCGGCCAGCGCCGTGTCGCTGCTCGTGGCATCGAGCACCACGGTCGCCCGGCTGCCGTACTGGCTCGAGAAGGTGGAGACGGCGATGAAGCCGACGATCGTCGAGACCGCGAACGCCGTGGTGGACAGACGAACCACTCGGGCGCCTGCGACGACGTGCGACCTGCTGATCATCACCACTCCTGTCCGCGACATCTCTCGGACAGTGCAACGATGTGGACAACGCGGGGTTACCGACGTGGCAGGAAAAAGAACTCACGCCCAAATGGCGTAACTTTTAGCCTCTCAATACGTGTGGAAACCCGCGCCGGTCTTGCGCCCGAGCTTGCCCTCGGCCACGACCCGCTCCAGCATCGGTGCCGGGATCCAGCCCGCGTGACCGAAGGTGCTGACCAGGGTCTGCTCGATCGCCAGCGAGACGTCGTTGCCCACCACGTCGAGCAGCTCGAACGGACCCATGGGGAGCTTGGTGCCCTTGAGGGCGTCGTCAATGTCGACGAGCGTCCCGCCATCGGCCTCGTGAAGCTTGACCGCGTCGTTGAGGTACGGGAACAGCAGGGCGTTGACGATGAAGCCAGCCCGGTCGCCGCACGACACTGGGTGCTTGCCGGTCGACAGGCACAACGCGCGGACGGTCTCGGCAACCTCCGGCGAGGTCGCGTCGGCCGACACGACCTCGACGAGCTTCATGACCGGCGCCGGGTTGAAGAAGTGCATGCCGATGACGTCCTGCGGGCGGGACGTCGCCGCGGCGCACGTCGTGATCGACAGGGAGGACGTTGTGGTGGCCAGGATCGCGCCGGGCTTGGCGATGCGATCCAGATCCGCGAACAGCGCGAGCTTGACGTCGAGGTCCTCGGCGATCGCCTCGACGATGATGTCCGCACCCGCGAGGGCCTCGCGCTCGGTCGAGCTGCTGAGCCGGGCCAGCACGTTGGACTTGCCGTCCTCGTCGAGCTTGCCGCGGGACACGGCCTTGTCCAGGCTCTTGGTGATGCGCGCGACGACACCCTGCAGCTTGTCCTCGCTGCGACCGACGTAGACGACGTCGTAGCCCGCCTTGGCGAACACCTCGACGATGCCCGACGCCATCGTGCCGGTCCCCACGACACCCACGGTCTGGATCTCGTGGCGCAGCTCCGGCGCGCCCGCCTCATCGGCGCCGACGGCCTCGGCGAACGTTGTGCTGTCGGCGGCCATGACACTCAGGATGCTGACCGGCTGGTGCAGTTCGTCACCCGTCTCGGCGTACAGCTTCTCGAGGCCGGTCGCGACGACCTGCGCCCCGAGGGCGTCGATCAGGGCCAGCGGGCCGATCGGGTAGCCGCAACCAAACCGCATCGACGCGTCGATGTCGTCCCGCGTGGCGTAGCCGCTCTCGTACATCGTGGCTGCGTGGTTGAGGTATGGCAGCAACAAGGTGCGGGCGATGTCGGCTGCTCGGTCGTTGGCGGCCAGTCTGTCGACGATTTCCTGCATGGCTACTCCTGAGTAATAAGCGGGTCGTGTCAGACTAACGTGACAGTGCCGCCTGCTCTACGGGGAGAACCATGAATCGACGTATGACGATGGTTACAGCCATCATCGGGTTCACTCTGCTAGGGGCCAGCGCCTGTGGCACGAGCGAAGCCCCCGAGCTTGACTCGCCCGGCAGCTCGAGCACCTCGGCGCCGACCAGCACCCCGACGGTCTCGGTCGACCCGTCCACCGACGCGGCGATCAACCTGCGCGGCGACTGGGAGGACACCAAGGCTGAGTGGGTCGTGCACTTCCACGAGGACGGCACGTACGTCGAGGACTACCAGGGCCTCGAGGACTTCCGCGTCGGCAAGTACTCCGTCGAGGGGTCCACCGTGTCCCTGATCGGCGACGACGGCAACACAGACAAGGGCACGATCAAGGGCGACACGCTTGTGTTCAAGCTCGGCACGCTGACGAGGCTGTAGCCGTTGCGTCTCGTCATCGCGCGCTGCCAGGTCGACTACGCCGGCCGGCTCGCCGCCCACCTTCCTCTGGCCACCCGTCTCATCATGGTCAAGAACGACGGCTCGGTGCTGATCCACTCCGATGGCGGATCGTACAAGCCACTCAACTGGATGAGCCCACCCTGCACCTTGCGTGAGGGGGCCGCGGACGACGGCGTCACGGAATGGACCGTGACGGCGGGAAAGACCGACGACACCCTGCGCATCCGAATCGAAGAAGTGCTGCACGACTCCGCGCACGAGCTCGGGGTCGACCCCGGCCTGCAGAAGGACGGCGTGGAGAAGCACCTGCAGGAACTGCTGGCCGAGCACACCGCCGCGCTCGGCGACGGCATGAGCCTCGTGCGTCGCGAGTTCATGACGGCGATCGGTCCGGTCGACCTGCTCTGCAAGGACGCCGCCAATGCCTCGGTCGCGGTCGAGATCAAGCGCCGCGGCGACATCGACGGCGTAGAGCAGCTGACCCGCTACCTCGAGCTCATGAATCGCGATCCCGCGCTGCGGCCGGTCCGCGGCATCTTCGCGGCCCAGGAGATCAAGCCGCAGGCAAGAGTCCTGGCGGCCGATCGCGGTATCGAGTGTGTCGTCGTGAACTATGACGAGCTGCGCGGCATCGACGACCCGAGCCTGCGCCTGTTCTGACTCACCCGGAGCGCAAAGTGTGCGAGTCCGCACCGTCTGCATCGCGCATCCGGGGCGGACTCGCACACTTTGCGGGCCGAGCGAGCACTAGAGCATCGGGACGTCGAAGAACGTCGTGCCGAGCTGCTCCCAACGGTCGATCTCGCAGCCATTGGTTCGGTTGAACGTCGCGTCGATCGGGACGCCGTCGTACGTGCCTCTGACCGTCGCGACCTGCGGCCCGCCGTAGACCTCGGTGCACGTCTGATCGGCCGGGACGGGGCTCAGGACCTCGACTCCGGCCGCGTCGAGGGCGGCGCAGGCCTGCTCAGCCTGGGGATGGTCTCCCCCGTCCGGATCGCAGGTCAGCGTGTAGGCCTTGGGCGTGACCCCCTCGTCGGGCGTCACGACGATCGCCAGCGACGTCGTCGCGTCCGTCCCGGCGTCACCGGCGCCGGCGGGCTCACTGCCAGCTGAGTCGTTCGAGGAGCCCGCGCCACAGGCCGACAGCAGGCCTGCGGCAACCAGAGTCACCAGAAGGCTACGCACCGGCGATGGGTGGTGCCGTCGGATCGCCGGCGGCGCCCTTGTCCTCGCGGGCGATCCAGTCCTCAATGCGCTCGTAGTCGTCCTTCGAGCGGGTCACGACGGCGAGCAGGTCGCTCATCTTGGACAGCTCCTCGACCTGCTCCTTGATGAACCACTGCATGAACTGGTCCGAGGCGAAGTCGTTGTTGTCGCGCGCGATGCGGGTCAGCTCGTTGATCTGCGCCGTGACTCGCTTCTCCTGGGCCAACGCGGCAGCAACCGGCTCGATGACGTCGGCGAATCCCACGCGTGGCGCATCCAGGGCCGGGATGACCGGGACCTCGTCGGCGTCGAGGAGGTACTGCACCATCATCATCGCGTGATCGCGCTCCTCGAGCGCCTGCTGGTAGAACAACCCGGCCATCTGCGGCATCGTCAGGGCGTCGTAGTGGGTCGCGATCGCGATGTACTGCTGGTGCGCGTTGAACTCGTGTCCGAGCTGCTCGTTGAGCTTCGCGACGAATGCTGGTGCTGCCATGTGTCCTCTGCTCCAATTCTGTCGTCTTAGGCGAGGCTCACCTCACACTGATATCGTAGCGTCGTGCCCCCGAAGCCGAAGAAGAAGTGCTGCAGCAGCAAGCCTGCCTGCAAGCGCTGCCCACTTCGGATGATGAAGAAGGGGACGCTCCCCGCGGGGTACACCGTGAAGAAGCGCAAGCTGGTCAAGGTCAAGAAGAAAAAGAAGCAGCAAAAGTCCCGCGTCGCCGTGGCCGCCTGAGCGGATCGCCCGAGCCTAGGGCACTGTGCACTGTGCGCGCCACGAAGGACTGGCTAGCCTGACAGCATGACCGAACTCGCCGCACAGGCCCAGACCCTCCTCGCCCTGCACACCGATCCCGCACTGCTCAAGGTTGTCAACGTGTGGGACGCCATCAGCGCGCGCGTCGTCTCCGAGGTGGAAGGCGTCCACGCGCTCGCGACCGCGAGCCACTCGATTGCCGCCGCCTACGGCTACGCCGACGGCGAGAACATCCCGGTCGAGCTCATGATCGAGGCGGTCGGCGGCATCGTCGCGGCGACCGACCTGCCGGTCACCGCAGATCTCGAGGCGGGCTACGGCAATCCGCGCGAGACGACCCTCCGCGCGATCGGGGTCGGCGTCGTCGGCGCCAACCTCGAGGACCAGATGAAGCCGCTCAACGAGGCCGTCGCCGCCGTGGAAGCCGTACTGGACGCGGCCCAGCAGGAAGGTATCGAGTTCGTGCTCAACGCGCGCACCGATGCCTTCGTCAAGGCCGGCGACCGACCGCACGCCGATGTCCTCGCCGATGCGATCGAGCGCGGCAAGGCCTACCTGGCGACCGGCGCCCCGGTCGTGTTCGTGCCCGGCAAGGTGTCGGAGGACGACATCAAGGCCTTCGTGGACGCCTGGGGACCGCAGAAGCTGACCCTGATCGGCGCACCCGGATCAGTGCCGTTGGACCGTATGCAGGAGCTCGGTGTGGCCCGCGTGTCGTACGGGCCGTTCGCCCAGTCCGTCGCGCTCATGGCCCTGCAGGACCTGACCGCCGACATCATCAACGGAGGCGGCCTCCCGGCAGACTTCCGCGTGCTCAACTGATCGCCGGTCGAGCCTGTCGAAATCTCATTCTTTCGGCAGGCTCGGGAGCGGTCCCCTTCGGCAACTAATCGAGGTTGTTGGCCTTGCGGATCTCGTCGACGATGCGGTCCATGATCGCGGTCATGCCGAAGTCCTTCGGCGTGAAGACCGCGGCCACACCGGCAGCCTCCATCTTGCGGGCGTCGGACTCGGGGATGATGCCACCGACGATCAACGGCACCTCCCCTATATCGGCCTCGGCCATCGCGCGCTGGACGTCCGGGACGAGCTCCATGTGAGACCCCGACAGGATCGACAGACCCACACAGTGCACGTCCTCGGCGACCGCCGCGGCGACGATCTGCGCAGGGGTGAGCCGGATGCCCTGGTAGACGACCTCGAACCCGGCGTCGCGGGCCCGTACGGCGATCTGCTCGGCCCCGTTGGAGTGTCCGTCCAGCCCGGGCTTGCCGACCAGGAAGCGAAGGCGTGTGCCGAGCTCCTCGCCGGTCTCACGTACCCGATCACGTACGGCCGTCAGCTCAGCGCCCGCATCGGCCACGCTGGCGACTCCACTGACGCCGGTGGGCGCGCGGTACTCGCCGAACACCTCACGCAGTGCGCCGGACCACTCGCCGACCGTCGCACCGGCGCGTACGGCCGAGAGGGTCGCCTGCATCAGGTTGGTGTCGGACTTGGCCTCACGCTGCAGCCTCTGCAGCGCCTCGTCGACGGCGCCCTGGTCGCGCTGCTCACGCCACGCCCGGACGTCGGCGATCGCATTGGCCTCAGCCTCGGGATCGGCGGTCATGATCGCGGTGTCGAGATCGGCGGTCAGAGGTGACGGCTCGGTCGAGGTGTAGGAGTTGACGCCGACGACCTTCATCTCGCCGGTCTCAATGCGGGCGCGGCGCTCGGAGTGCGAGCCGACGAGAGCCTGCTTCATGTATCCGGACTCGACCGCCGCGACGGCACCGCCCATGGCTTGGACCCGGTCGATCTCGGCGCGGGCACCGTCCATGAGCTCGTTGACCTTGGCCTCGATCACGACCGAGCCCTCGAAGATGTCTTCGTACTCCAGCAGGTCGGACTCAAAGGCCAGCACCTGCTGCAGCCGCAGCGACCACTGCTGGTCCCACGGGCGAGGCAGGCCGAGCGCCTCGTTCCACGCCGGCAGCTGCACGGCACGCGCACGGGCATCCTTGCTGAGCGTGACGCCGAGCATCTCCAGGACGATGCGCTGCACGTTGTTCTCGGGCTGCGCTTCGGTCAGACCCAACGAGTTGACCTGCACGCCGTAGCGCAGGCGTCTCATCTTGGGATCCTGTACGCCGTAGCGCTCCCTGGTGATCTCGTCCCACAGTCGCCCGAAGGCGCGCATCTTGCACATCTCCTCGATGAACCGAACGCCCGCGTTGACGAAGAAGGAGATCCGACCGACGACCTTCTCGAACTCCTCCGGCGGAACCTGGCCCGAGTCACGGACCGAGTCCAGGACCGCGATCGCGGTGGTGAGCGCGTAGGCGAGCTCCTGCGTCGGCGTCGCCCCGGCCTCCTGCAGGTGATAGCTGCAGATGTTGAGCGGGTTCCACTTCGGGATCGTCGTGACGGTGTACGCGATCATGTCGGTCGTCAGGCGTAGCGAGGGCGCGGGACCGAAGACGTATGTCCCGCGGGACAAGTACTCCTTGATGATGTCGTTCTGAGTCGTCCCGGACAGCAGTGCCGCATCGACGCCCTGCTCCTCGGCCGCGACCTGATACATCGCGAGCAGCCACATCGCGGTCGCGTTGATCGTCATTGAGGTGTTCATGGTCTCGAGCGGGATGTCCTGGAACAGCCGGCGCATCGCGCCGAGGTGCGGGATCGGGACCCCGACCTTGCCGACCTCTCCCCTGCTGAGCTCGTGATCCGGGTCGTATCCGGTCTGCGTCGGCAGGTCGAACGCAACCGAGAGTCCGGTCTGGCCCTTCGCGAGGTTCCCGCGGTAGAGCTTGTTCGACTCCGCCGCCGAGCTGTGTCCGGCATACGTACGCATTACCCACGGCTTGTCTGGCATGAGGCTCAGGCTACCTTCCCGTATCCTCGCCGGTCACGACTCGGTCAGGGCGTTCCTGCTCACACTCGTAGACTGCGCACATGGTCAATCTGACGCGCATCTACACCCGCACCGGCGACGACGGCACCACCAACCTCGGTGACATGAGCAAGACGAGCAAGCTCGACCTGCGGCTCGCGGCCTACGCCGACGTTGACGAGGCCAACAGCCACCTCGGCTTCGCGATCTCCTTGGGCGGTCTCGACGACGACGTCACGGCAGTTCTGACGCACGTCCAGAACGACTTGTTCGACGTCGGCGCCGATCTGTCGTGCCCGGTCGTGGACAACCCCGAATACCCGCCGCTGCGGGTTGAGCCGGCCTACATCGACCGGCTTGAGGCGTGGTGCGACCACTACAACGAGCAGGTGCCCAAGCTCCGGTCCTTCATCCTTCGCGGCGGTACGCCGAGCGCTGCTGCCGTGCACGTCGCGTGCACCGTCACGAGGCGCGCCGAACGCGCGGCCTGGGCTGCGATCGCCGAGCACGGCGACAGCATGAACGTCCTGACCGCGAAGTACCTCAACCGGCTCAGCGATCTGCTGTTCATCCTGGGGCGCTACGCCAACCGGGCTGACGGCGACGTCCTGTGGGTGCCCGGCGGCGAGCGCTGAGCCCTAGCGGCCTGGAACGAGACAACCCGCACGATCTCGGTTGGACGAGATGGTGCGGGCGGGCCCTGCGGCAGGAATCGGTGAGGTCAGTCCCAGTCGATCGCGCGCTGGGATGAGTTGCCTCCGCCGTCGGCGGTGGGGGCGTCCCAGTCGATCGCCTTGACGATCTTGGAGTGCCGGTACTCAGCAGGCGACATGGCGGAGGCGGATGGCGCCAGTCCCACGATGGCGAGCACTGACACGGACGCTGCTGCTGCGAGACGCTTCAACACGATGCACCTTCTTGTTCGTGGGGGGCACGGACCCATCGCCGGGCCGTATCTCAGATTCTCCCCCGCATCACGAGGGTCGTCAACTGATGCGCCGAACCTGTACGCATGCCTCACAGCACGTTGTTGACCCGCTGACCGGGGGGCGAGGACTCGAGCCACGACAGCAGCCCGGTCAGGGCATTGGCGCTCATGGCGAACTGGCGTACACCCGATGCGTTGTCGGTGCCGACAATCATGTGTCCTGGGTGGATCGCGTGCACCTCGCGTCCCACGGGCTCGCGCCTCCCGTCGACACGAACGTCTCCGCGGGTGAACCGGTAGGTCGGGCGTGGCGACAAAGAGAAGGTGCGAAACCACTCGAGCTCAGTCTCGCGGTAGACCGCCAGCCCGAGCATCCAGCCCTTGGCCTGCGCCTCGGTCTGACGGTTGACGCTCATCTCGAACGTGCCGCCGGATCGCGCGAGGAATCGGCGCCGGACCAGGAGGCCGACCAGGAGCAGCACCAGGCCGATGGCGCCGATCGCGAGGAGGTCGACCAGCCACACCCACACCGGCATCGCGACCTCCCCGTCAGCTCGTCAGGACTTCGAAACCAGCCGCAGCTTCGCGCCGGCCCGGCGCTCCGCCTCGGTGTCACCCTCGGCCTGCGCCCGCGCCAGCTCGGCTCGCACAGCCTCGGCGTCGATCTCCTCAGCGAGGTGAATGTCCTCGCTGAGGATCGACACGTGATCGTTGGCGACCGAGAGGAAGCCATCCTCCACGACGGCCCGGACCACGCCAGAGCCTTCGTACGGCATGATCTCGACGATGCCCGGAACCAGCAGCGAGAGCAACGGCGCGTGCCCTCGCAGCACGCCGAGGTCGCCATCGACCGTACGGGCGATCATCTCGCGAGCCTGCCCCGACCACACGACGCGGTCGGCGGCAACGAGCTCGATCTGCAACGGATCTGCCATCAGAGGCTCTTCTGAATTTCAATCCACTTCTTGTCGACGTCTTCGAGACCGCCGCACATGAAGAAGGCCTGCTCTGCCACGTGGTCGTAGTCGCCGTCACAGATCTTGGTGAAGCCGTCGATGGTCTCGTCGATCGAGACCGTCGAGCCGTCGATACCGGTGAACTGCTTGGCCACGTAGGTGTTCTGCGACAAGAAGCGCTGGATGCGACGAGCACGCGACACGAGCGTCTTGTCCTCTTCGCTGAGCTCGTCGACACCGAGGATCGCGATGATGTCCTGAAGCTCCTTGTTGCGCTGCAGGATGCTCTTGACCCGGTTGGCCGTGCGGTAGTGGTCCGCGCTGATGTAGCGGGGATCCAGGATGCGCGACGTCGAGGTCAGCGGGTCGACCGCTGGGTAGATACCCATCGACGCGATCTCACGGTTGAGCTCGGTCGTGGCATCCAGGTGCGCGAACGTCGTGGCCGGAGCCGGGTCGGTGTAGTCATCGGCCGGCACGTAGATGGCCTGCAGCGACGTGATCGAGTGACCACGGGTCGACGTGATGCGCTCCTGGAGGACGCCCATCTCGTCGGCCAGCGTCGGCTGGTAGCCCACGGCCGAAGGCATGCGGCCCAGCAGGGTCGACACCTCGGAACCGGCCTGCGTGAACCGGAAGATGTTGTCGATGAAGAGCAGCACGTCCTGGTTCTGCACGTCGCGGAAGTACTCAGCCATCGTCAGGGCCGACAGGGCGACACGAAGACGCGCTCCCGGCGGCTCATCCATCTGGCCGAAGACGAGGGCGGTCTGCCCGAGGACGCCGGCCTCTTCCATCTCGGCGATGAGGTCGTTGCCCTCACGGGTGCGCTCACCGACACCGGCGAACACTGACACGCCACCGTGGTCGCGGGCCACTCGGGCGATCATTTCCTGGATCAGCACGGTCTTGCCGACTCCGGCACCACCGAACAGGCCGATCTTGCCGCCGAGCACGTAGGGCGTCAGCAGGTCGATGACCTTGATGCCGGTCTGGAACATCTCGGTCTTGGACTCAAGTTGGTCGAACGAGGGAGCCTTGCGGTGGATTCCCCAGCGCTCGTTGACCTCCCACTTCTCGCCCTCCTTGAGGTTCATGACGTCGCCGGTGGTGTTGAACACCTTGCCGAGCGTCTGGTCACCCACAGGGACCGAGATCGGCCCGCCGGTGTTGGTGACCGTCGCTCCGCGGACGATGCCGTCGGTGGGACGCAGGCTGATCGCGCGGACCAGTCCGTCACCGATGTGGAGAGCGACCTCGAGGGTCAGCGTCTCGGTGACGCCGTCCACCGTGGTGTCGACCTTGAGCGCGTTGTACATCTCGGGGATCGCGTCGCTCGGGAACTCGACGTCGAGCACCGGGCCGATGACGCGGGCGACCCGGCCAGTGGCGAGCTCGGCCGTGTCCTCTGCGGGAGCCTTGGCGGCTGCTGTCTTCTTGGCGGTAGGCATATCTCTCACTCACTCCCAGCGTTGGCATCGGCAAGCGCGTTGGCGCCACCGACAATCTCGCTGATTTCCTGGGTAATACCGGCCTGACGGGCCTGGTTGGCGGTCCGGGTGTACTTCTCGATGAGGTCTTGCGCGTTGTCTGTGGCCGACTTCATGGCCTTCTGGCGCGCGGCAAGCTCCGATGCGGAGGCTTGCAGCAGGCAGTAGTAGATGCGGCTGTGAACGTACTTGGGCAGCAACGCGTCGAGCACGTCGTGCGCCGAGGGTTCGAATTCGTAGAGCGGGAGAACCTCGTCCTGCTCGGGAGCCTCGGTGCCCTCGACGACCTCCAGCGGAAGCAGCCGGATGACTTCGGGGTCCTGCAGAAGCATCGACCTGAACCGCGTGAAGACCACGTGGAGCTCGTCGACTGCCAAAGCCGGATCGGTGTCGTCATCGGCATCGCGCGGAGCGTCGGGGTCGATGTTGAAGACCCGGACCAGCTCGTTGCCGATCTCCCGTGCGTTGGCGTAGTCGGGCTTGTCCGAGAAACCGGTCCAAGACTTGACGAAGGGCCGGCCACGGAAGTTGTAGTAGGCCTCCGACTTGCGGCCGGTCAGGTAGAGATCGACCTCCTTGCCCTCGCCGTGCAGCTTCTCGACGAGGCGCTCGGCCTCTTTCAGCACCGATGACGAGTAGGCACCGGCCAGACCGCGGTCGCTGGAGATCACCAGCACCGCGGCCTTCGTCGGGTTCTCCTTCTCCTTGGTCAACGGGTGGTCGACGTTGGAGAAGGTGGCGACGGCCGAGACGGCGCGCGTGAGCTCGCGGGCGTACGGCGCTGCCGCTGCCGCTCGCTGCTGCGCCTTGATGATGCGCGACGCAGCGATGAGCTCCATGGCGCGCGTGATCTTCTTGGTCGCCTGTGTCGACCTGATCTTCGCGCGTAGCTCGCGTACCGAAGCTGCCATCGTCAGCCCCGCTTCTGCTTGACGATCTGCTCCTGCTCGACATCCTCGTCGGGCAGTGCGTCGAATTCCTCGTGGCCGGCCTTGATCGAGTGACCATCGCCGGTCTCGAACTGGTCGAGGAACGAGTCGTACGCATCCACGAGCGCCTGCTCGTTGTCGGAGTCGAACTTCCCGGTCTCACGGATCGCAGCAAGGATCGGCTCGTGCGAACGCTTGAGGAAGTCCAGGAACTCGGTCTCGAAGCGGGTGATGTCCTCGACCGGTACGGCGTCGAGCTTGCCGGTGGTTGCGGCCCAGATCGACACGACCTGGTTCTCGACCGGGAACGGCGCGTACTGGCCCTGCTTGAACAGCTCCATGATCCGCTGACCGCGGGCAAGCTGCTGCTTGGACGCGGCATCGAGGTCCGAGGCGAACATTGCGAACGCCTCCATCGCGCGGTACTGCGCGAGCTCGACCTTGAGCGAGCCGGTGACTGCCTTCATCGACTTCTGCATCGCTGCGCCACCGACGCGTGACACCGAGATGCCGACGTCGACAGCGGGACGCTGGTTGGCGTTGAAGAGATCCGACTGCAGGAAGATCTGACCATCGGTGATCGAGATGACGTTGGTCGGGATGTAGGCCGACACGTCGTTGGCCTTGGTCTCGACGATCGGCAGACCCGTCATCGAGCCCGCACCCAGCTCGTCGCTGAGCTTGGCGCAACGCTCGAGGAGCCGCGAGTGCAGGTAGAACACGTCGCCGGGGTATGCCTCGCGGCCCGGCGGACGGCGCAGCAGCAGCGACACGGCGCGGTATGCCTCGGCCTGCTTGGAAAGATCATCGAACACGATGAGGACGTGCTTGCCGGCGTACATCCAGTGCTGGCCGATGGCCGAACCGGTGTACGGAGCGAGGTACTTGAAACCGGCCGAGTCCGATGCCGGAGCCGCCACGATCGTGGTGTACTCCAGCGCGCCGGCCTCTTCGAGTGCACCGCGAACGCCCGCGATGGTCGAGCCCTTCTGGCCGATCGCCACGTAGATGCAGCGGACCTGCTTGTCGGGATCGCCCGAAGCCCAGAATTCCTTCTGGTTGATGATCGTGTCGATCGCGATCGCGGTCTTGCCGGTCTGACGGTCACCGATGATCAGCTGACGCTGGCCACGGCCGATCGGCGTCAGGGAGTCGATCGACTTGAGGCCGGTCATCATCGGCTCGTGAACGCTCTTGCGCTCCATGACGTTGGGGGCCTGGAGCTCGAGTGCACGACGCTCGGTCGTCTCGATCTCGCCGAGGCCGTCGATCGGGTTGCCGAGCGGGTCGACGACACGACCGAGGTAGTTGTCACCGACGGGCACCGAGAGCACCTCACCGGTGCGGCGCACGGTCTGTCCCTCTTCGATTCCGGAGAACTCACCGAGGATGACGACACCGATCTCACGGACGTCCAGGTTGAGCGCGAGGCCCAGCGTGCCGTCCTCGAACTCGAGCAGCTCGTTGGCCATCGCCGAAGGAAGACCCTCGACGCGCGCGATGCCGTCACCGGCCTCAGCGACGACGCCGACCTCTTCGGTCGCCGCAGCGCTCGGCTTGTAGTCGGCCACGAACTTCTGCAATGCGTCGCGGATCTCGTCCGGACGGATCGTGAGTTCCGCCATGTGTGTGCCTGCCTTCTTGTTCGGTGAGTGTGTTCTAGCCTGCAAGACGCCGGCGGGCGACTTCAAGGCGAGTGGACATGGTGCCGTCGATGACCTCGTCACCGATGGAGACAGCAATGCCTCCGACGACAGCGGGATCGACGATGATGTTCAGGTGGACTTCGCGTCCATATTTGTTGGCCAGTGCCTTGGCCAGCCGCGTCTGCTCGGTCTCACCGAGCTCGTGGGCGACGCGCACCTCGGCCAACAGCCGGTTGCGGCGAGCCGCGACCGTGTCGCCGAAGTTGGACAGCACCTTTTCAAACGAGCCGGTGCGTGCCGCGGCGGCCTGGGTCGCCAGTGCCAGTGTGGCGCCGGTGACCTTGCCGTCCAGCAGCGTCGCCAGCAGGCTGCCCTTGGCATCGGCCGGGATGCCCCGGTCCGACACGACCTGTCGCAGATCAGGATCGGAACGGATGATCCGCTCGACCTCGAACAGCTCGGTCTCGAGAGCATCGAGCTCTCCGCCCGCGTCGGCGGCGGCCACCTCAGCGGCGACCCCTGCCGTCTCGAGCGCATCGGTGAGGTCGCGCATCGACGACCACCGTCCGCTTACTGCTGCGCCGAGCACCGACAGTGTGTCGGTGCCGACCTTGGAGCCGAACACCTGCGTGACCAGCCCGACCTTGGCCGTGGCCTCGGTCGAAGGGTCGGTCAGCACCCGGCGGAGCGCCGGGGCGCCGTCCAGTACCGAGACGGCGCCGAAAAGCTCGGCTCCGAGGTCGCTCGTCGAGCCCGTCGCCGCATCTACTGCGGCGAGGACCTCGACCAGTGACTTCGCTGAAATGCCTCGCATCAGTTCGCCGACTCCTCGAGCTCGGCGATGAAGCGCTCGACCGTACGCTGCTGACGCGCATCGTCATCGAGGGACTCGCCCACGATCCGACCCGCGAGCTGCGTCGCCATCGAGCCGACCTCACCCTTGAGCTGGGCCAGGACCTGCGAGCGCTCCGCCTCGATCTGCGAGTGTGCAGTCGCGGTGATGCGCTCGGCCTCGGCCTGAGCCTGGGCGCGGAGCTCGGCAATGATCTGCGCGCCCTGCTCCTTGGCTTCCTCACGGATCGCGGCGGCCTCGTGGCGCGCCCCCGCGAGCTGCTCGGTGTACTTGTCGAGAGCAGCCTTGGCTTCCTTTTGGGCAGCCTGGGCCTCTTCGATGCCGCCCTCGATCGCGGCGGTGCGCTCGGCATACGCCTTCTCGAATGCGGGGATGACCATCTTCCTCAGGAGGAAGAAGATCAGGCCGAAGACGATCAGGCTGATGACGATCTCGGCAGTGTGCGGGATCAGAGGATTGATGTCCTCTTCCGCCGCCGCTGCCTCAAGCGCGAGACGTGACGTGATCATGGGCGTGCCTTCTGTCGGGTGATCGGAATCAGGTGTTGCTGGACTTGAGAACGAACGCCAGCGCCAGACCGATGATGAAGAACTGCTCGGCGAGGACGAAGCCCAGGATGGCGATCTGGCGCAGCTTGCCCTCAGCCTCAGGCTGACGTGCGACGCCGGTGACGAACGCGGCGAAAATCAGGCCGACTCCGATGCCGGGACCAATCGCGGCCAGTCCGAGGCCGATCATGTTTGCGGTGCCTCCCACGGCATTTCCTTTCGTTGAGACGCTCGAACGAGCGTCGCTGGTGGGGCGTATGAAGTTGTAGGTCTAGGGGGGGTGCTCAGTGCTCGTCAGCGAGCGCCTCGCCGATGTACATCGACGAGAGCAGCGTGAAGACGTACGCCTGGAGGAACATGATGAGGATCTCCAGGAAGCTGATCGCGACTGCAAGGAGGCCAGAGATGATGCCGGCCGGCAGCGCGAGGGTGTTGTCCGAGTGCAGCAGCAGGTACTCGCCGCCGAGGGAGAACAAGATGAGGAGGAGGTGCCCGGCGAACATCGTCGCGAACAGACGAAGCGTCAGCGTGATCGGGCGGAGCAGGATGTTGGACAGGAACTCCAGCGGCACGAGCAGCAGGAGGATCGGGCCTGACATGCCAGCCGGAACGGTCTCGTGCTTGAGGTAGCCGACGAGACCCTTTTTCTTGATGCCAGCGCCGTTGTAGACCAGCCAGCTCAGGATCGCGATCGACAGCGGGTAACCGATGTGCGACATCGTCGGGAACTGGAACAGCGGGATCAGGCCGTAGAAGTTGTTGACCAGCACGAACAGGAAGATCGTGAACAGGTAGGGCACGAACCGCATGAAGTCGGTCGACCCGATGTTTTCGCGGGCGATGCCGTTGCGGACGAATCCGTAGACCATCTCGCCGGCGAACTGCATGCGGCCCGGGACGACCGCCGCAGGGCGGGCCATGGCGTTGAACAGCACGACGATGATGAAGCCGGACAGCACAACCAGGAGCATGGGCTTGGTGACCATGGTTCCGGCAATACCCGGAAGGTTGAAGTCAGCGGGGCCGGGGCTCGGCGGTCCTGAAGCAGCGGCGATCACCAACGAGGCGAGAGTCACTCGGTCACCTTTGTCTCATGGCGTGGTCGCCTCCAACATGTCGTTGAAGGCCTACGGCCAGCGTCATTGTCTTGCGAATGCTTCCGGCCGGACCAGTGGTCCGGGGTCGTCATCGCAGTGCCGAGACTATCAGCAGCACGTCAGTCCCTGTTGTCCAGGTCATACGTGGGGACACGCTGGTGACGAAATCCCCGGACCTGCAGCAGAGTCCAGGCAAGCGAGGTCGCAATGGCCGCAACACCGAACCAGGTGGAGTCCACGTGCTTGTCGGCGTTTCCGACGTCGAACAGCAGCACGAGCACGATCAGCACCGCGAGTGACTTGGTGGCCAAGAAGCCCAGTGCGATCGGTAGCGAGAGCATCGGACCGGCCTTGACCATCGGCGTGAGCACCAGCGGGGTTGCGCCGAGGAACAGCACGACGACGGCCGCGCCCAGCAGCGCGCCTAGGATGCCGTCGCCGCCCGTCGCAATGCCGCCGGCGATCGCGCAAAGCAGCGCGACCACGGCAACGGGGAGCAGTACGGGGCGGAGAGTCTTCATGACCAGACCTTTTCTTCGAGCTTGGGCAGCAGGAACACCGCTGCGGTGGTGATGACGGCCAGAGCGCCGAATCCGGCGATCGACTGCCAGCCGCTGAACAGGCTGATGACGACGCTGCCGAACGCGACGAGACCCGCGAAGGCGTACATCAGCAGCACGGCACGTCGGTGCGAGTGGCCGATCTCCAACAGTCGGTGATGGATGTGCATCTTGTCGGGGCTGAACGGGGAGCGGCCGGCCCGCGTGCGGCGCACGACGGCCAAGGCCAGGTCGGCGAACGGCACGAGCAGGATCGTGAACGGCAGGATCAGGGGAAGCAATGCCGGCAAGAAGCTGTTCTCGGCTCCCCCGATGCCCTCCGAGAGGCTGCTGGCCGGGAACTGACCGGTCAGGCTGATTGACGAGCAGGCCAGCACGAAGCCGATCAGCATCGATCCGGAGTCGCCGATGAACATGCGGGCCGGGAAGAAGTTGTGCGGCAGGATGCCGATGCACGCCCCGGCCAGCGCTGCCGTCAGCAGTGCCGCGGCAATCGCACGGGTCTCGCCGTTCTCGACGGCCAGCACGAATGCGTACGCGAAGAATGCGACGGCTCCGATCGCGACCATGCCGGCGGCCAGGCCGTCGAGCCCGTCGACGAAGTTGACCGCATTCGCCGTGCCGACGATCAGCAGCACCGTGAAGATGATCGCCTGCACCTGGTCGAGACCGATGTAGTTGCCGTAGAGCGGCAGGTACACGAACTGGACGCCCTGCGCGACCACGATGACGCCGGCCAGGACCTGGCCCGCGAACTTGCTGAGTGCATCAAGCTCGAACAGGTCGTCGACGACGCCGACGGCGCAGATCACTGCGCCACCGAGGATCACCGCGCGCGCGTCCTTGAAGACGCCATCGTCAGCCATCGAGAGGAACGGCAGACTCGTCGCGACGAAATAGGCCGCGACCAGTCCACCGAGCATCGCCGGTCCGCCGAAGTAGGGGGTGGGGATCGCGTGGACGTCGCGGTCACGGACCCGGGCCACCGCACCGAACCGGTACGCGGCCATCCGCGCGATCGATGCGAGCAGATAGGTCACCCCGAGGGCGATGCCGAAGACGACCAGGTACTCCCTCATGCGTTCGGCTCGGGTGGTTCGATCGTGTTGTTGAACGCGTGCAGGTCGTCGAGCGTGATCGAGCCGACGCGGAGGACCCGGGGAGTCGTGCCGGTGGCGTCCAGGATCGTCGAAGGCACGCCGGTCGTGCTGGGGCCGCCATCCAGATAGACCGCCACCCGGCCGCCCAGCATGTCCTCGGCCTCGTCGACCGTCAGTGCGGCGGGATCGCCGCTCGTGTTGGCGCTGCTGACCGCCAGCGGACCGGTCTGCTTGAGCAGGGCCAGCGCCCGGCGGTCGTTGGGCATGCGGACCGCAACGGTGTTGTGCGTCTCGCCGAGGTCCCAGGTCAGCGAGGGCTGCTGGCGGCAGATCACGGTCAGCGGCCCGGGCCACAGGGCCGCGACCGCCGACCTCAGCCACGACGGGATGTCGACGGCGAGCGCGTCGAGCGTCGTGGGCGCGCCCACCAGGACCGGCGGGGGCATCTGCCGACCGCGACCCTTCGCGTCGAGCAGGTTCTGGACAGCCCGTGGATTGAAGGCGTCGGCAGCGATCCCGTAGACCGTGTCGGTCGGCAGGACAACGAGCTTGCCCTCCTCGAGCGCAGCCTGTGCCGCGAGCAGCCCGCGGTCGAACTCCTCGTCCACGTTGCAGTCGAATCTCACCGGGCCCATCCTAGGCCCGCCTCTGAAGGGCACCGGGGCAGCGGGTCAGAACCAGCTGACCTTGTGCAGCAGGAAGGCGATCGCGACGAACTGGATCATCCGACCCACGAAGACCATCGTGAGGAACAGCCACTGCGGCTGCCGAGAGGCTCCTGCCACGATCGTCACGATGGCCAGGGGCGGCACGCCGATCAACGACGAAACGAACGCCGTCAGAGCTCCGGCGTAAGGACGGTCGAGCAGTCCGAGCAGCCAGTCACTGAGCCGACGGACCAGCGCCACAAACCCGTTGCGCGGCGGCTTGCGCTCTGCCGAGCGGATCTTGCGACTGCCTTTGCGAGCCAGCTGGAAGACGAATGCCTTGCCGATCGTCGTCGCGATGACCAGCGACAAGATGATCAGGACAACCTCGACCCGGCTGTCGACCGTAGCGCCGATCACACCGACGTAGGCCTCGGCATTGATGAAGATCGGCAGCAACGCTGAGCCGATGCCCCATACGAACGCTCCCAGCATCTGGAGGATCAGGTCGCCGGCCATAAGGCGGTCAGCCTATCGGCGCGGCCGCTCGCTCAGACCGCGGCCATGTCACGGCCGCTCAGCGAGGCTTGACCGCGGTGACATAGCGCGGGCGCTCCGCGAGGTCCGCATTGTCGCGAACGGCGTCCCAGCGGGCGGTGAAAACCTGTGGCGCCGACTCACCCTGCACGTCGGCGTGCTCGGCGCCGACGACTCCCCCGGGCTTGAGCAGCCGCCACGCGACCTGCTCGACAACCCGCATCGCGTCAAGGCCGTCGTCGCCCGACCACAGCGCGAGCGCAGGGTCGTGATCGCGCGCCTCGGGCGCGACGCTCTCCCACGCATCCAGCGGGATGTACGGCGGGTTGGCCACGACGACATCGACCGTCCCATTGAGGTCGGCAAACGCGTCGGCCATGTCGCCGAGTCGCAGGTCGACGCCGCTGTAGGCCAGGTTGCGCTGCGCCCACTCGTAGGCCGGCTCATCCAGCTCGACCGCATGGACCACGGCGCCAGGCACCTCGTGCACGACCGACAGGGAGATGGCGCCAGCGCCGGCGCACAGCTCCACGACGACGGGTGACGGCACCGTCTTCGCGTGGTCGATCGCCCACCCCGCCAACACCTCGGTCTCCGGACGGGGCACGAAGACGCCGGGGCCGACCTCGACGTCGATGAAACGGAACGCAGCCGATCCGATCAGGTGCTGGAGCGGGATGCGGGAGGCCCGCGCGCGCACGAGCGCCTCGAAGTCCTGCACCTGACGCTCGTTGGGCTTGGCATTGCCCAGAAGCATCATCCGCGGAACGCCGGTGACGTGGCTCAGGAGCATTTCGGCGTCGTGTCGAGGTGACGACACTCCCCCGGCCTCCAGGTCGATGGCGGCTTGCTCGAGCAGGCGCTGGGCCCGGCTGCGCACGGTCACCGGATCAGGCGCCGGACTCGACGGCGGCGAGCCGTTCGGCAAGCTCGGCCTCGACCAGGGACCGGATGACGTCGTCGAGAGCGCCATCCATGACCTGGTCCAGGTTGTAGGCCTTGAAACCAGTCCGGTGGTCCGAGAGCCGGTTCTCGGGATAGTTATAGGTGCGGATGCGCTCGGAGCGGTCTACCGTGCGGATCTGGGACTTGCGTACGTCGGATGCCTCGGCGTCGGCCGCGGCCTGCGCCGCCTCGAGCAGCCGGGCCCGCAGGATCCGCATGGCCTGCTCCTTGTTCTGCAGCTGGCTCTTCTCGTTCTGGCAGCTCGCCACGATCCCGGTCGGCACGTGGGTGATGCGCACGGCCGAGTCCGTCGTGTTGACGCTCTGCCCGCCCGGTCCGGACGACCGATAGACATCGATGCGCAGGTCGCTGTCCTGGATGTCAATGTCGATGTCCTCGGCCTCGGCCAGCACCAGGACACCGGCCGCCGAGGTGTGGATGCGACCCTGCGACTCGGTGACTGGCACACGCTGCACGCGGTGCACACCGCCCTCGAACTTGAGCAGGGCGTGGGGCGCCTCGCCGGGCTCGGGGGTGCCCTTGGCCTTGACCGCCATCGTGACGGACTTGTAGCCGCCGAGTGCCGACTCGGTCGCATCGAGGATCTCGGTCTTCCAACCGCGCTGCTCGGCGAATCGCGTGTACATCCGGTGCAGGTCGCCGGCGAACAGCGCGGACTCCTCGCCGCCCTCGCCGCCCTTGATCTCCAGGATCACGTCCTTGGAGTCGCCCGGGTCGCGGGGCACCAGCAGGCGCTGCAGGCGCTCGCTCAGCTCGTGCAGGCGCGGCTCGAGCGCCTCGATCTCTGCCACGAATGACGAGTCCTCGGTGGCCAGCTCACGGGCGGCCTCGAGGTCGTCGGTCGCCTGCAGGTAGTCGTGATAGGTGCGGACGATCGCGGTCAGCTCGGCATAGCGCTGGCCCAGCCGCTTGGCCAGACCCTGGTCCGAGTGCACCGCGGGGTCGGACATGCGGATCTCGAGATCGGCGTGCTCTGCGACGAGCGTCTCGACGGCTTCGAACACGGGTGCTCCTCGGACTGGGTGCGGACAAGACAACGGCACCGACCCGTACGCAAGGTACGGGCCGGTGCCGGAGTGGAGCTACTTGCTCTCGGTCGTCTTCTTGGCGTAGCGCTTCTCGAAGCGGGCGACGCGGCCGCCGGTGTCGAGGATCTTCTGCTTGCCGGTGTAGAACGGGTGGCACGCTGCGCACACGTCGGCACGCTGAACGCCGTCGGTGGAGGTGCTGCGAGTCGTGAACGAGTTGCCGCAGGTGCAGGTGACCTGAGTCTCGACGTACGCGGGGTGAATGCCTTGCTTCATGATGTCCTCTCGGCGGTCGCTGGGTCGTTCCGCGGGATGCGGCCCGTGAACCAGAACCAAGGATTGATTGTGCCAGTTGGCACTGGTGATAAGGAAATCGGGGCCGGGAAAATTCCCCGTCACCCGATACGGCCGGTTCCGGTCGGGGCGCGAGCTAGGCGGCGAGGAGCTTCTCGATGTCGCCCTTGATCTTCTCCGGCGCGGTGGTCGAGCCGTAGCGCTTGACGACGTTGCCATCGGTGTCGATCAGGAACTTGGTGAAGTTCCACTTGATCTTCGACGGGCCGACGCCACCCTTTTCCTGCTTGAGCCACTTGTACAGGGGGTGCGCGTCGTCGCCGTTGACGTCGATCTCGGAGAACAGCGGGAACGTCACACCGAAGTTCTTCTCGCAGAACGTCGCAGTCTCCTCGTCGCCCTCGGGGTTCTGGTTGCCGAACTGGTCGCACGGGAAGCCCAGCACGACGAGGCCACGGTCGACGTACTCCTGGTAGACCTGCTCGAGACCCTTGAACTGGGGGGTGAACCCGCACTGGGTCGCGGTGTTGACGACCAGGAGGACCTTGCCCCGGTAGTCGGCGAGCAGACGATCGGTGCCGTCGATGGCGGTGGCAGAGAAGTCATAGGCAGTTGTCATGCTGCCCAGCGTAGGGCGACGCCGAAAGGACGGCCCACCCAACTGCACCCGAACATGCCACGAGCCCGGGGTCTCCCCCGGGCTCGTGGTCAGTGTCGAGCGTCAGCTGCTGCTCTTGGCGCCGTCCTGCGGCAGCGTGGTGTTGATCTGCATCAGGAACTCGGTGTTGCTCGTCGTCTTCTTGAGCTTGTCCAGGATGAGCTCAAGACCTTGCTGGCTCTCGAGACCCGAGAGCACGCGACGGAGCTTCCAGACGACGGCGAGCTCGTCCTTGCCCATCAGCAGCTCCTCACGGCGGGTGCTCGACGCGTCGACGTCGACAGCCGGGAAGATCCGCTTGTCGGCGAGGTCGCGGCGCAGGCGCAGCTCCCAGTTGCCGGTGCCCTTGAACTCCTCGAAGATGACTTCGTCCATACGCGAGCCGGTCTCGACCAGTGCGGTCGCCAGGATCGTCAGCGAGCCGCCGTCCTCGATGTTGCGCGCGGCACCGAAGAACTTCTTCGGCGGGTAGAGCGCCGAAGAGTCGACGCCGCCGGACATGATGCGTCCGCTGGCCGGGGCGGCCAGGTTGTACGCGCGTCCGAGGCGCGTGATGCCGTCGAGCAGCAGCACGACATCGTGCCCGAGCTCGACGAGACGCTTGGCGCGCTCGATCGCGAGCTCGGCAACCATTGTGTGATCCGTCGCCGGACGGTCGAACGTCGAGGCGATGACCTCACCCTTGACGGTGCGCTGGAAGTCGGTGACCTCTTCAGGACGCTCGTCGACCAGGACGATCATCAGGTGGCACTCGGGGTTGTTCTCGGTGATCGCGTTGGCGACCTGCTGCATGATCATGGTCTTGCCGGCCTTGGGCGGTGAAACGATCAGACCACGCTGGCCCTTGCCGATCGGCGCGACCAGGTCGACGACGCGACCGGTCAGTCCGCCGGCCTCGCCCTCGAGCCGGAGGCGCTCGGACGGGTAGAGCGGCGTCAACTTGGCGAACTCGACCCGCTTGAGGCTGTCATCGAGGGTCATGCCGTTGACCGACTCGATCTTGACCATCGGATTGAACTTCTCCTTGCGCTCGCCCTCGCGGGGCTGACGCACCTGGCCGAGGACAGCATCGCCGCGACGAAGGCCCCACTTGCGAACCATCGACAGCGACACGTAGACGTCGTTCTCGCTGGGGAGGTAGCCCGTTGTCCGAACGAACGCGTAGTTGTCCAGGATGTCCAGGATGCCGGCTGCTGGCACCAGGACGTCGTCCTCGGTGTAGGTCGTGTCGACATCCATGCCGCCACGTCCACCGCCGCCACCCGGGGCGTTGCGGTTGCGTCCACGTCGGTTGCGACGGCGACCCATGCCGCCGTCCTCGTCCTCGTCGACGTTGGCCGCGCCCTGGCCCTGGTTGCGGTTGCCGCCCTGGTTGCCCTGGTTGCGGTTGGCGTCGTTGTTGTTGTTGCGGTTGCGGTTGCCGCCGCCATCGTTGTTGTTGCGGTTGCGGTTGCCGCCGTCGTCGTTGGCGTTGCTGCCGCCGTCGTCGCTGCTGCTGGCGTCGTTGTTGCGGTTACGGTTGCCGCCATCGTCGTTCGCATTGTTGTTGCGATTGCGGTTGCGGTTGCGGCCGTTGCCCTGACCGCGGCTCGACTCATCGTCGGAGGACTCGTCCTCGCGGTTGTCGTTCTTGTTGTCGCTCTTCGCCTCGGCCTTGGGCTCGCTCTTGGACTCGGCCTTGGGCTCGCTCTTGGACTCGGCCTTCGTCTCGTTCTTGGCCTCGGCGTTCCTGCCGTTGCGCACGCCGCCCTTGGGCTCGCTCTTGACGGGCGCCTCGTCGACCGAACGCTCGCTCTTGGCGGCAGCGGCGGCGTCACCCTTGCTGGTGTCGACCTTGCTGGGCGCTGCAGCGGCGACCGCGGCCTTGGTTGAGGTGCCGGCGTCGCCGCGGGCGATCTTGATCGCGTCGATCAGCGCGCCCTTGCGCATCTTCTCTGCGCCGGTGATCCCGAGTCCGCCGGCGATCTCCTGAAGCTCGGCGAGGACCTTTCCGCCCAGTCCTCCTCCGGTCTTCTTCGGAGCGACGGGCGCGGAGGATTCGGGAGTAGTGGTGGTATCAGTCACGTAGGTTCCTTTGGATGAGGCCACAAGGCCTGGTGTCCGGTGATCCGGATCGCATAAAGGCATGCCCGCATCTGGCGGACGACTTGAATGGCGCTTCTACTTGCTTGTCACTGTCGGGGAGTATCCACTCGACTCCGACTCATCCACTGTAACACCAACGGGTCGCCCGGCATTCCTGATCAGTTCATGTCGCGCGGGCGCGCTCAGACGCCCCGGACGCCATCCGAATCGACGGAGAGCTCGTGCGTTGTCCAGCCTTCTGGGGCGCGGTCGGCGATGCCCCGGGCGAACGACAGAACCGTCGGCCCGCCCCCCGAGATGATCGTGGGTATACCGTCGACGCGCAACTGGCGCAGCAGCTTGTAGGACTCGGGCATCGCGTCGGCGCGGTACGACTGGTGGATCCGGTCCTCGGTGGCCGAGATGAGCCGCTCCGGCGATCCCGTCAAAGCCACGATGAGCAGGGCCGCGCGGCCGGCGTTGACGGCGGCATCACGGTGCGGGACGGTCTCGGGCAGCAGCCCCCTCGCCCGCTCGGTGGAGACGGCCACAGGAGGCACGAAGACCGTGACCTCGACGTCCGAGTCGATCCGCTCGACCTCGGCCGAGGCGCCGTCGATCCAGGCGATCGTCAGCCCACCGAACATCGCCGCGGCGACATTGTCCGGGTGCCCCTCGAGATCGACCGCCAACTGGAAGGCTGCACGGTCGTCGAGCCGACCTTCCGCGCCGACGACCAGCGCGCGTGCGAGCGCGATGCCGCCGACGATCGCGGCAGCGGACGAGCCGAGCCCACGGCCATGCGGAATCTGGTTGACGCACGTCAGACGCAGCCCCTCCGGGCGTTCCCCGAGCAGGTCGAAGGTCGCATGCATCGCCTCGACGACGAGGTGCTCGGCGTTCAGCGGGACGCCCTTGGCGCCTTCGCCCGAGACGATGATCTCGAGTCCGTCGGGAATGACCTCGGCGGTCAGCTCATCGTGCAGCGAGAGCGCCAGACCGAGGGCGTCGAAGCCCGGGCCCAGATTGGCGCTCGAGGCGGGAACGCGTATCGAGACCGGCGTCGTCAGAAAGCTCACGCGAGTCCGGCGACCTCGGCCGCCGCGTGCACATCGGCCTCGATCGCCGAGTCGACGATCGAGTCGACACCCGAGAGCGCCGTCTCGGTGTCCTTGAGCCCATGTCCGGTGACGGTGATGGCGATCGTCGAGCCACGCTGGACGGCACCGGCGGACTTGAGCAGCCCCGCCACACCGGCTGCGGAGGCAGGCTCGACGAACACGCCGTCGCGAGACGCCAGCTCGCGCTGGGCGCTCAGGATCTCCTCGTCCGTGACCGCCTCGATGCGGCCGTTCGAGTCATCACGCGCGGAGACGGCGAGCTGCCAGGAGGCAGGGTTGCCGACCCGGATCGCGGTTGCGAGGGTCTCGGGATGCTCGATCGGGTGACCCAGCACGAGCGGTGCCGACCCCGCGGCCTGGAAGCCCCACATCGACGGTGTGCTCTGCGCCAGACCTGCTGCCGCGTACTCCTGATAGCCCAGCCAGTACGCCGAGATGTTGCCGGCATTGCCGACCGGGAGGACGTGCAGATCGGGTGCCTTGCCCAGCGCGTCGACGATCTCGAACGCGGCAGTCTTCTGACCTTGCAGACGCACCGGGTTGACCGAGTTGACCAGCGCGACGGGGTACTGATCGGCCAGGTCGCGGGCAACCTGCAGGCACTGGTCGAAACCACCATTGACCTGGATCACGGTCGCGCCGTGCATCACAGCCTGCGCCATCTTGCCGGCGGCAATCTTGCCGTGCGGCACCAGCACGATCGGGGTCAGACCCGCACGGGCGGCGTAGGCCGTCATGGAGGCGGAGGTATTGCCGGTGGACGCGCAGACGACAGCCTTGGCGCCCTCACCGAGCGCCACCGAGATCGCGGCAGTCATGCCGCGGTCCTTGAACGAGCCTGTGGGGTTGTCCCCCTCGACCTTGAGCCACACATCGCCTCCCACGATGCCCGACAGCCACGCCGAGTGGACCAGCGGAGTGCCGCCCTCACCGAGGGTGATGACCGGGGTCTCGGGGGTGACCGGGAGCCACTCGCGGTACTCCTCGATCACGCCTCGCCACAGATGAGCCATCAGGATCCTCCTTCTACACGCATCACGGATGTCACGTCACGCACCATGTCGAGCCCGCGGAGCGACGCGACGGTCGCCGACAGCGCGGCGTCCTCGGCCTCGTGGGTCACGATGACGAGCTGCGCGTCGGAGCCGCTGCCCTCTTGACGCACGGTGCGGATCGAGACGTCGAACTGGGCAAAGGCGTTGGCGACCGAGGCAAGCACGCCCGCACGGTCGTCGACGTCGATCGAGACGTGATAGCGGGTGCGGGCCCGACCCATGTCGAGCACCTCGAGCTGGGCGTGGGTCGACTCACCGGGTCCGAACACATTGCTGCGGCGGTTGCGGGCGACCGACACCACGTCGCCGAGGACCGCGCTGGCCGTCGGCGCACCGCCGGCGCCGGGGCCGTAGAACATCAGCTGTCCGGCCGCCTCGCTCTCGACGAAGACTGCGTTGTAGGCGCCGTGGACGCTGGCCAGCGGGTGCGAGAGCGGGATCATCGCGGGGTGGACGCGCGCGGAGACCGCCGGCCCGTCGGCGGTCTCGTGCCGCTCGCAGATCGCCAGAAGCTTGACGACACAACCCATCTCCTCGGCCGATCGCACGTCAGCGGCCGTGACGTCGGTGATGCCCTCACGGTGCACGTCACCGATCGTGACCCGGGTGTGGAAGGCCAGCCCGGCCAGGATCGCGGCTTTGGACGCGGCGTCGAAGCCCTCGATGTCGGCCGTGGGATCTGCCTCGGCGTAGCCCAGCCGCTGGGCCTCCTCCAGCGCCTCGGTGAATCCCTGACCGGTCGTGGTCATGGCGTCGAGGATGAAGTTTGTGGTGCCGTTGACGATGCCGAGCACTCGCTCCACACGATCGCCGGCGAGCGACTCACGCAGCGGCCGGACGATCGGGATCGCACCCGCGACGGCGGCCTCGAAGTAGAGGTCGCGCTCGGCCTTCTGGGCGGCCTCGAACAGCGTCGCGCCATCTTCGGCGAGCAGCGCCTTGTTGGCCGTGACGACCGAGGCACCGTTCTCCAGCGCCGAGAGGATCAGCTCGCGGGCCGGCTCGATACCGCCGATGACCTCGATCACCACGTCGATGTCACCACGAGCGACCAGTCCGGCAGCGTCGGTCGTGAACAGCTCGGACGGTACGTCGAGGTCGCGTTCACGCCCCAACCGACGCACGGCGATGCCGACCAGTTCGAGCGGGGCGCCGACGCGCTGCGCCAGCTCATCGGCGTCCCGCGTCAGGAGGCGGGCGACTTCGGTGCCGACGACCCCGCACCCCAACAGGGCTACGCGGAGCGGACGACCTGGGGACCACGAGGATGCGCTCACGCCCCAAGGGTATCCGCGCGGGTCGGGGTCCGAGGACCTCCCCTGACAGATGAGACGCTCCGCAGCCTGCGGACCGCCCAACCGGCGCGTGACCCGAACCGACCTAGGATCGTTGACTGACCCGAGGATCGACACTTCGTCTACTTCCCCCGAATCCCCGAAGGACTCCGCGTGCACCTCCCGACCGACCGAGTCAACAGAGTCGCCCTGGCCGCGATGGTGCTCGGCGCCGCCATCATCGTGGGGACACTGCTGACGATGTGGCTCGGTGGATCGGACGAGTCCTCGGCGCCCGCGGGAACCGGCAGCTCGAGTGCGTTCCGACCGCTCCCGGATGCTCTCGAGGTCGAGCCGATCGACCCCGACGAGACCGATGGTCTGGCCGGCACCGGACTCGGCGCCAAGATCGGTTCGGACGACCCGTTCGCGACCGAGAGTGGGGACAACACGCTGCACAAGGTGGTGCTGACCTTCACCGCCGACGGAGGCATGTACGCCGGGTGGCGCTATCGCGGCAAGAGCGGCTCAGGTGTCAAGGTCGCCGACAGGAGCCTGGTCCTCACCAAGACTGTGCGGGGAGGCCTGCCGGTCGCCCAGATGGGTGTCCAGGTGCTCGGCACCTCGACCTACGCAACCTGCACGATCTCGGTCGACGGCGTCAAGGTGTCGACCCAGACCGCCCGCGGGGTCAATCACGTCGTGGTCTGCGTCGGCTGACTCGGAGCGACCAGCAGGAGTCACGCGAGCAGCAGGACAGCCACCGGGAGACGGGTCAGCCGACGTCGAGCGTGAAGAGATCGTCCTCGGTCTCGCGACGCAGGATGACCCGGGCCTCGCCCTCGCGCACCGCGATCACTGCGGCGCGGGGCACGTGGTTGTAGTTGCTTGCCAAGGAGCGGCAGTACGCGCCCGTCCCGGGAACCGCCAACAGGTCACCGGCCTGCACGTCGCCGGGCAGGAACTCGTCCTTGACGACGATGTCTCCGGACTCGCAGTGCTTGCCGACAACCCTGCTCAGCAGCGC
Source organism: Aeromicrobium sp. A1-2 (assembly GCF_003443875.1). Classification (NCBI taxonomy): domain Bacteria; kingdom Bacillati; phylum Actinomycetota; class Actinomycetes; order Propionibacteriales; family Nocardioidaceae; genus Aeromicrobium; species Aeromicrobium sp. A1-2. The sequence continues at coordinate 2,164,383 of NZ_CP027482.1, forward strand.
CGGGGCGTCGGAGGGTCGGGATGCCAGAGTGCACGAGTAGTCGGCGCCGTACAGCGCCGGCCGGATGTTGTCGCTCATGCCTCCGTCGACAGAAATGTATCGACGCGACGCCCCGCCGTCGAGCGACACCGACTTGGTCGTGCCGACCTCGTACAACGTGAACGTCGACGGTCCTGCGATCGCCCGACCCGGCTCGATCGACAGGTGTGGGACCGCGATGCCCATCGCGGCGCACTCGTCATCGACAATCTTGAGCATTCCGCGAGCGAGGTCAGCGGCAGACGCGGGATCGTCCTGGGTCGTGTAGGCGATGCCGAAACCGCCACCGAGGTCGAACTCGGGCAACACGACGCCGAGCTGCTGCTCGATCTCGGCGTGCAGCCGCAGCACCCGCCGGGCCGCGACCTCAAAGCCGTCGGTGACGAAGATCTGCGAGCCGATGTGCGAGTGCAGACCCCGGAGCTCGAGACCGGGCTCCGACACGACACGGCGCACCGCGTCGAGCGCGTCGCCGCCGGTGATCGAGAAGCCGAACTTCTGGTCCTCGTGGGACGTCGAGATGTACTCGTGGGTGTGCGCCTCGACCCCGGCCGTCACACGGATCATGACAGGAGCCGTGACGCCGAGCTCGGCGGTCAGGTCACGCAGTCGGGTGATCTCCTCCACGGAGTCGATGATGATCCGGCCCACGCCGACCTCGAGGGCGCGGCGCAGCTCGGCGACGGACTTGTTGTTGCCGTGCAGGCCGATTCGTTCGGGCGGCACCTCGGCCCTGAGCGCGACAGCGAGCTCACCACCCGTGCAGACGTCGAGGTTGAGTCCCTCCTCGACGATCCAGCGTGCCGTCGCGACGCACAGGAACGCCTTGCCGGCGTAGTAGACGTCGGCGTCCGGGAACGCCTCCTTGAACCCGCGGGCCCGACGTCGGAAGTCGTCCTCGTCCACGACGTACGTCGGGGTGCCGAACTCGGCCGCGAGATCGGTGACCGACTCCCCCGCCACGGTCAGGACCCCGTCGATCTTGGAGACGCCGTCGGACCACAGGTGGGTCACGAGCCGGTTCGGGTCTTCAGGTGTGCGCAGCCAGGCCGGACCGCGGTCGCCCGACTGGCCGTGCAGGGCGCCCGCCTCGTGGCTCCTCATCACATACGCTCCGGAGCGCTCACGCCGAGCAGGTCGAGTCCGTTGGCAATGACCTGCCGGGTCGCGGCGACCAGCATGAGCCTGGCCCGGTGCAGGTCGCTGGGTTCCTCGTCGCCCTTCGGCAGGACGTGCGCGACGTCGTAGAACTTGTGGAACGCCGCCGCCGTGTCCTCGAGGTAGCGCGCGATCCGGTGCGGCTCACGCAGCTCGGCTGCCCGGGCAACGATCCGCGGGTAGTCCGCGAGCGCCCGCAGGAGGGCGCCCTCCTGCTCGACGGCCAGCAGCGACGGATCGAAGGTCGACTCGTCGATCACGACGCCGAGGTCGACGGCATTGCGGATGATCGAGGACAGTCGGGCGTGGGCGTACTGGACGTAGAAGACCGGGTTGTCGCTGGTCTGGCTGGCCCACAGGTCCAGGTCCAGGTCGATCGTCGAGTCGGTCGAGTAGCGCGCCAGCGCGTAGCGCGAGGCGTCGACGCCGATGGCCTCGACGAGGTCCTCCAACGTGATGACGGTGCCGGCGCGCTTGCTCATCCGCAGCGGTGCACCGTCCCGGACCAGGTTGACCATCTGGCCGATCAGCAGTTCGAGGTTGACTCCTGGGGTGTCACCGAATGCCGCGCACATCGCGAGCATCCGGGAGACGTAGCCGTGATGGTCGGCGCCCAGCATGATGAGGCAGCGGTCGAACCCACGCTCGCGCTTGTCGAGGTAGTACGCCAGGTCACCCGAGATGTAGGCCGGTTGTCCGTCGGATTTGATCACGACACGGTCCTTGTCGTCGCCGAAGTCAGACGTGCGCAGCCAGGTCGCCTCGTCCTGCTCGTACATCATCCCGAGCTCCCGCAGCCGTGCGATCGCCCGGTCCACGGCGCCGGAGTTGTGCAGGTCGTTCTCGTGGAAGTACACGTCGAAGTCGACACCGAAGTCGTGCAGGCTCTTCTTGATCTCCGCGAACATCAACTCGACGCCCTCGGCGCGGAACGTCTCGAGGGACTCGGCGTCGGACAGGTCCAGGACACCCGGGTGCTTGGCGACGACCGTTGCGGCGATGTCGGAGATGTACTGGCCGCCGTAGCCGTCCTCCGGCGCGTCCTCGCCGCGAGCGTCGGCGAGCAGCGATCGCGCGTAGCGGTCGATCTGCACTCCGTGGTCGTTGAAGTAGTACTCCCGTGTGACGTCGGCACCGATCGCGGTCAGGATGCGACCGAGCGAGTCCCCCACAGCAGCCCAGCGCACTCCACCGATGTGGATCGGCCCGGTCGGGTTGGCGCTGACGAACTCGAGGTTGATCCGCTGCCCGGCGTAGAGGTCGCTCGTACCGTACGACGCTCCGGCGGACACGATCTGCGGCGCAAGGGCACCCTGGGCACCGGCCTCGACGCGGATGTTGAGGAAGCCGGGACCGGCGATCTCTGCGCTGGCGATGCCGTCGGTCGCGGCGAGCGCGTCGGCGAGCAGCTGAGCGAACTCACGCGGGTTCATGCCGGCCTTCTTGGCAAGCTGCAGCGCGATGTTGGTCGCGTAGTCGCCATGCTCCTTGACCTTGGGACGCTCGACCCGCACCTCGGCGGGCGGACCGTCCGGCAGCGCAATCGTGCCCGCCTCGGTGAGGGACGTCAGTGCGCCGACGATGGCCGCGGAAAGCTGCTCAGGAGTCACCGCACCAGAGTATCGGTCGGCCGCTGGCTCCCCTGCCGTGCGGCTAGCGGACAGCCAGCTCACCAGTTCGAGAGATGCGCAAGACCCGAACCGGCTCCGATCCGTGTGCCTCGCCGACACGTCCGAAACGACCACCGCTTCACGGACTCTCGCGGAGTTCTTCCAAGCGGCGGAGCACATCGCGGACCGACAGGACCAGGAAGTCTGGATCGAATGGTTTCGTCAGGTAGGCGTCCACCCCGGCAGCCGTCGCCCGCTGGATATCGGCGGGGTGGCCCTGGGTCGTCACCATGACGATCGCGATGTGCCGGATCCGCGGGTCCGCGCGGATCGCGGTCACGGTCGAGATCCCGTCGAGTCGGGGCATCATGACGTCGACCGTGATGACGTCGGGGAGCGCCTCGGTGGTGCGCAGGAAGTTCAGACAGTCGACGCCATCGACCGCCTCGTCGACATCGAATCCGGCGAGCTCCATGTTGGTCCGGATGAGGAATCTGATCGAGGGAGTGTCGTCGACAACAAGCACTCTGGGCACCGTCAACAGCGTAGTCGGTGTGGGGTATGCTCACACCGCAGTTGGCCGTATCGGCCCCCGTAGCTCAGGGGATAGAGCGCCGCCCTCCGGAGGCGGAAGCGGAGGTTCGAATCCTCCCGGGGGCGCCACGCAAAAACCGGACCCTGACCCGAGATTATCCCGGCGTCCAGGATTCCGCCGGACAGGGCATACCGTGCGCCCGACCTTTTGTTGGAGCACCGGTGACAGGGGCGTCAAGTATCCCGCACGGCCATTGAATTGACCTGCGTCGATGTCTTGGCACCTCACCTTCAGTGATGTTCTTCGATGAAGATGAGCGCGGGATGAACACGCCGAGGAGCGTGACGCGATCGGCTCACGTTCGCCGTGGTGTGTCGCGTGAGTGAACGAGTCCTTCCCGCAGACCAAAGGAGCTCGACCATGACCACTGGAACCCAGCAGCCGTTCGATGCCGAGGCGACGACAGCCGAGTTGAACTATGCATTTGACGGGGTGTTCACCCGCACCGAGATCGCTGACGCCGTCGCCGGCGCACGGCGCGCTCGCAGATCGCTGCCACCTTCGCCGTCCACCTCCCACCGGGTCGCGTTCACGTCCGGTCGGCTGGGTCCAGGCCCGGCGGTGACCTCAACCCCTCGCGGTCTAGGTACTTGCGCAACGAGGCATCACGTTGAGCAACTGCCCTGGCTTTCCCGGCTGAAACCTTCTCCTGCACGCCGTCAGCCGATGGGTTGCCAATTCGGCGTGCGGCAGTAGCGTCGACAGCACATTCGTCGTCGAGAGGGAGCATCATGCCCACACGTACAGCCCGCACCGCCTGGGAAGGCAGCATCGAGCAGGGATCCGGACAGGTCGAGCTCACCAGCTCGGGCCTCGGGACGTTCGAGGTCTCCTTCCCGCAGCGCACCTCCGAGGACGGAGGCGGCGTGACGAACCCCGAAGAGATGCTCGGCGCCTCGCACTCGGCCTGCTACGCCATGCAGCTGTCTGCCGTGCTCGGCCAGGCCGGCGGAACGGTCCACTCGCTCGAGGTCAAGGCCGATGTCTCGATCGGCTCCGACCCGGCCGGCGGGTTCAAGATCACCGGGATCGCCCTCACGGTTCGTGGGGAGGTCGACGGCGTCGACGACGCCGGCTTCGTCGCTGCGGCTGAGGACGCGAAGGTCGGCTGCCCCATCAGCAAGGCGCTGGCGGGGGTCGACATCACGCTCGATGCAGCGCTCGAGACCGCCTAGTACCCCACGAAGGACCCCCGACCGGTGAAACCCTCCATTCCCGGACGCCTGCACGCGCTCGGTCTGGTCGCGCCACGGTTCGACCACGCCGTCGACGTCGTGCGCCACCTGACCTGCGTCCAGTCCCAGCTCCATGACATGGCGCTGTGGTCAGTGGCTCGCCGGACCCCCGGCCTCACGTTGGCGGACGCCCGTGCCGCGTTCGAGCGCGGTGATTTTCTCCGGACGCACACCATGCGAGGGACGTGGCACTTCATCGACCCTGCGGACATCCACTGGCTGCTCACGCTGACCGCGCCGCGGATGCGGCAGCAGATGTCGTCGACCAACAAGGCCATCGGGCTGAGCGACGAGCGACTCGATCAGTGCGCCGACGTGATCGTCCAGATGTTGGCCGCCGGAACACCCCACACGCGACCCGAGCTGGCGGCAGGGCTCGAGGCGGCCGGTCTCCTCCATGCGGGTCAGGAGCTCGCGCACGTCGTCATGCATACCGAGATCAGCGCCCTGATCGTCAGCGGGCCGATGCGCGGCAAGCAGCACACCTACGTTCCGCTGCCCCCACCACCGATCCTGCCTGACCGCGAGATCCTGCTCGCCGAGGCAGCCACACGCTATGCCCGCGGGCACGGACCGGTTCGGGACAAGGACCTTGCGTGGTGGACGGGCCTGACCCTGACAGACAGCCGCCGGGCGATCCAGCTGGCCGGTCTACGCCAGATGCTGGTCGACGACGAGCAGTACTGGGCGCTGGACGAACCGATCGAGGCTGAGGTCCCACGAGTCATGCTGATGTCGAACTTCGACGAGTACATCTCGTACGCCCGCGATCCAGGGGACTACGCACGCTTCGCCGGCACGGCCAGTGACGTCATGCGCGGCGGCGGTCTGCTGATGATCGACGGCCGTTTGGCTGGCACCTGGACACGGACGATCTCGACGACCGCAGTCGAGATCGTGATCGATCGGGCTGCGCCCATGGGCTCGGCCACCCGGGCCGCTCTCGACGCCGAAGCCGCAACCTTCGGTCGGTTCGTGGACCGTGAACCACGACTCGTCTTGACGACCTGAGCGGCCTGCCGTGCCGACCCGGCATGTGGTCTACGGACCCTCCGTCTGATGGCGCCGCAACGGAGCCGCAATAAGGGCCGGGCCTGCCTGCGCACGGCTAGGACGTCGCGTTACGCTGGGGAGGTAGTTTTTCGTATGCGCCAGCACACAATTGGAAGAGGCGATCGAGGTCGTGGCCGAGTCCTCACAAGACCATTCAGCACCTGATTTCGGCACGAATCAGTGGCTCGTCGAAGAGATGTACGAGCGATTCGAGCAAGACCCGACCTCGGTGGACGAGACCTGGGTGACATTCTTCCGCACCGGGGACGGTCAGTCGCTGACTAACGGCTCGGCCGCGCAGCCCGCAGCCGCTGACGCGCAGGCCGCGCCCGCCCCGGCGCCGACCTCCCCCGCTTCGACGACTCCGCCCGCGCCCAAGACGAAGCCCGTCACGGTGACCCCGGCCCAGAGCCAGATCGCCGCGCCCCTGCACAAGGAGGCTGACAAGCCCCTGCCGCCCGTGGCGGAGGCTCCGGCGGCACCGGTCAAGTCGGTCGCGACCCCCAACGGCAAGCCGACCGAGCCCCCCGCCAAAGTCGGGCCCGGCGACGTCGAGAACGTGATCCTGCGTGGAGCCGCTGCCCGCACAGTGGCGAACATGGATGCCAGTCTCGCGGTGCCGACTGCGACAAGTGTCCGGTCGGTCCCGGTCAAGCTGCTGTTCGACAACCGAGTCGTGATCAACAACCACCTCGCCCGTGCTCGCGGCGGCAAGGTGTCGTTCACCCACCTGATCGGCTGGGCGATCGTCAAGGCGCTCAAGGCGATCCCGGAGATGAACACGGGCTTCGACGTCGTCAACGGCAAGCCCAACCAGCTCAAGCCCGAGCACATCAACTTCGGCCTCGCGATCGACCTCAAGAAGCCCGACGGCTCGCGCACGCTGCTGGTCCCCTCGATCAAGGCCGCCGACACCCTCGGGTTCGCGGCGTTCTGGGCCGCCTACGAGACGATGGTCAAGAAGGCACGCGACGGCAAGCTCGAGGTCGTCGACTTCCAGGGCACGACGGTCAGCCTGACCAACCCCGGCGGCATCGGCACCAACCACTCGATCCCCCGCCTGATGCAGGGCCAGGGCGTCATCGTGGGCGTCGGCTCGATGGAGTACCCCCCGGAGTTCCAGGGCGCCAGCGACCACACGCTCGCGCAGATGGCAATCTCCAAGATGGTGACGCTGACCTCGACGTACGACCACCGGGTCATCCAGGGCGCACAGTCCGGCGAGTTCCTCAAGACGATCCATGCCCTGTTGCTGGGCGAGGACGGCTTCTACGACGAGATTTTCAGCGCGCTGAAGATCCCCTACGAGCCGATCCGCTGGGCGCAGGACATCGCAGTCAGCCACGACGACGAGGTGCACAAGCAGGCCCGCGTCCTCGAGCTGATCCACGCCTTCCGTGTGCGCGGCCACCTGATGGCCGACACCAACCCGCTCGACAACACCCCCCGCAGCCACCCTGATCTCGACACAGCGTCGCACGACCTGACGCTGTGGGACCTGGATCGGGAGTTCGCGACCGGCTCGTTCAAGACCGAGAAGCGCTTCATGAAGCTGCGCGAGATCCTCGGTATCCTGCGCGACTCCTACGCCCGCACGATCGGCCTGGAGTACATGCACATCCAGGAGCCGGAGGAGCGCGCCTGGTTCCAGGAGCGCATCGAGCGTCCGCACACCAAGCCGCCGCGCGAGGAGCAGCTCCGCATCCTGCAGAAGCTCAACCAGGCCGAGGCCTTCGAGACCTTCCTGCAGACCAAGTTCGTCGGCCAGAAGCGATTCAGCCTCGAGGGCGGCGAGACCACGGTCCCCGTGCTCGACGAGATCTGCGAAGCGGCAGCGGCAGACCGGCTCGAAGAGGTCTGCATCGGCATGGCCCACCGCGGCCGGCTCAATGTCCTGGTCAACATCGCCGGCAAGCACGCCAGCTCGGTGTTCCGCGAGTTCGAGGGCAACATCGATCCCCGCACCGTCCAGGGTTCTGGTGACGTCAAGTACCACCTCGGCGTCGAGGGCGAGTTCACCTCCGGCAACGGCGACAAGATCAAGGTCTCGGTCGCGGCCAACCCCTCGCACCTCGAGGTCGTCGACCCCGTGCTGGAAGGCATCGCCCGCGCCAAGCAGGACCGGCTCAACCGTGGCGCCGACTACCCCGTGCTCCCCGTGCTGGTGCACGGTGACGCGGCGTTCGCCGGCCAGGGTGTCGTCGCCGAGACGCTCAACCTGTCGCAACTGCGTGGCTACCGCACCGGCGGCACGATCCACCTGATCGTCAACAACCAGGTCGGCTTCACGACCTCGCCGTCCTCGTCACGCTCGTCGACGTACTGCACGGATGTCGCGCGGATGATTCAGGCGCCGGTCTTCCACGTCAACGGCGACGACCCGGAGGCCTGCATCCGTGTGGCGCACCTGGCATACGAGTACCGCCGGACGTTCCACAAGGACATCGTCATCGACCTGGTCTGCTACCGCCGTCGCGGCCACAACGAGGGCGACGACCCCAGCTTCACGCAGCCGCTGATGTACGACACGATCAACGCCAAGAAGTCGGTGCGCAAGCTCTACACCGAGGCCTTGGTCGGACGTGGCGACATCACACTCGACGAGGCGGAGGTCGCGCTCAGCGACTACCAGGCGCAGCTCGAGCGCAACTTCGCCGAGGTCAAGGAGGCCGCGGCCGATCCGCGTTACTCACGCACCCCGGACTACCCGGACAAGCCCGAGCACGCCGGCGAGCTGATCACCGCCATCACGCCCGAGACCATGAAGGCGATAGCGGACTCGTACACCAACGTTCCCGAAGGCTTCACGGTCCACCCGAAGGTGCTGCCGCAGCTGCAGCGTCGAGCGGCGTCGATCTCGGCCGGCCCGATCGACTGGGGCACTGGCGAGATCCTCGCGATGGGCTCGTTGCTGCTGGACGGGCGCCCCGTGCGCCTCGCTGGCCAGGACTCCCGCCGCGGCACGTTCTCCTCGCGCTTTGCCACGATCATCGATCGGAACAACGCCAACGAGTGGACCCCGCTCTCGCACGTGGGTGACGAGCAGGCCACGTTCTACATCTATGACTCGTTGCTGAGTGAGTACGCAGCACTGGGCTTCGAGTACGGCTACTCCGTGGCCCGACCCGAGGCGCTGACGATGTGGGAGGCCCAGTTCGGCGACTTCGTCAACGGCGCCCAGTCGGTCATCGACGAGTACATCTCGGCCGGTGAGACCAAGTGGGGCCAGAAGTCCGGCGTCGTGCTGCTCCTGCCGCACGGATACGAAGGTCAGGGTCCCGACCACTCCTCGGCCCGGATCGAGCGCTTCCTCAACCTGTGCGCGGACGATGCCATGACGGTCGCGCAGCCCTCCACCCCCGCGTCGCACTTCCACCTGCTGCGTCGCCAGAGCTTGGAGGGTCAGCACCGTCCGCTGATCGTCTTCACGCCCAAGTCGATGCTCCGCAGCAAGGCAGCCGCGTCACAGCCCGAGGACTTCACCTCAGGCCGGTTCCGTCCGGTGATCGGCGACGACTCGGTCGAGGCCAAGTCGGTCGAGCGGGTGCTGGTCTGCTCCGGCAGGGTGACGTGGGACCTGTTCGCCGAGCGCGAGAAGCGCGAGTCCGGCGAATCCAAAACCGCGATCGTGCGTCTCGAGCAGATCTACCCACGGCCTACCGCCGAGCTCAACGCCGAGATCGCCAAGTTCGTCAACGCCCGCGAGGTCCGCTGGGTGCAGGACGAGCCGGCGAACCAGGGACCGTGGCCGCACGTGGCCATGCACTTCAGCGGAGAGTTCGACGGACTCCCGCTGGTGCGGGTCTCCCGTCCGGAGTCCTCGGCGCCGTCGGTCGGCTCGCACAACCGGCACGTCCAGGAGCAGGCCGCGCTGATGCAGCAGGCATTCAGCTGATCCCGGCCGGACCAGGACACACCGATGTACTTCACTGATCGCGGCATCGAAGAGCTGCAGGCCCGCCGAGGAGACGAAGAGGTCTCCTTGGCGTGGCTCGCAGAACGGCTCAGCGAGTTTGTCGACCTCAACCCGGACTTCGAGATCCCGGTCGAGCGGCTGGCGACCTGGCTGGCCCGTCTGGACGACGAGGACGAATGACCTCGCTGCACGAGCAATGATCGGCCAGGTCGGCCCTTGCGGGGCCGACCTGAGCGACTGGACCTAGAGGGTCAGGACGATCTTGCCGAAGACGCTGCCATCGATGACTGAGGCCAGTCCGTCGGCCGCGTCGGCCATCGGGATCTCCCGGTCGATCAGCGGCTTGGTGCCCGTGACGTCCATGAACTGCGCGAGGGCGTGAAGCTCGTCACGGGTGCCCATCGTGGAGCCGTGCACGCGCATCTGCTGGAAGAAGATCCGGGTGAGCTCCGCGTGCGACGGCGCATCCCCCGATGTCGCGCCGGCGATCACGATGGTGCCTCCGGGGCGCATCGACTTGACCGAGTGCGACCATGTCGCGGCTCCGACGGTCTCGATGACGGCGTCGACCTTGCTGGGCAGCCGCGCGCCGGACTCGAACGCCTCGTGGGCGCCGATCTCGACGGCCCTGACGCGCTTCTCCTCGTCGCGGCTCGTGGCATAGACCCGGAAGCCGGCGGCGCGGGCCAGCGTGATCGCGGCAGTCGCCACTCCGCCTCCCGCACCCTGCACGAGGACCGTGTCACCCTGCTTGAGACCGGACTGCGTGAACAGCATGCGATACGCGGTCAGCCAGGCCGTGGGCAAACAGGCGGCTTCGGCAAAGGTCAGTCCAGCGGGCTTGGCGACGACGTTGCGGGTCGGGACGGTGACCGTCTCGGCGAACGTGCCCTGATGACGCTCCGACAGCAGTGAACGCCTGGGGTCGAGTGTCTCGTCGCCGCGCCACGACGGATCGCTGATGACGGCGTGGACCAGCACTTCGTTGCCGTCCTCGTCGAGTCCGGCCGCATCGCAGCCGAGGATCATCGGCAGCGACTCCTCACGCAGACCGACACCCCGCAGGCTCCACACGTCGTGGTGGTTGATCGATGCCGCCTTGACCCTGACCGTCGTCCAACCTTCAGGGACTTCCGGATCGGGCCGCTCGCCCACCACGAGGCCGTTCAACGGCTCCTTCGGATCGAACGAGCCTGCATAGACGGCGAACATGTGACTCCCTGTGCTGGTTGGTCAGTACGGACGGCGGGCAAGCCCCTCGCGACGCGCGGTATCGGTCACGGCACGGGTCACGGCCGCAGCGACCCGTGGATCGAACGGGGACGGGATGACGTAGGTCTCGCTGAGGTCGTCCCCCACCAAATCCGCGATCGCGTGGGCGGCCGCGAGCTTCATGCCTTCGGAGATCCGCGTGGCGCGGACGTCAAGTGCACCGCGGAAGATGCCGGGGAAGACCAGCACATTGTTGATCTGGTTGGGGAAGTCCGAACGACCCGTCGCGACCACGCGGGCGTGCCGCATGGCGATCTCCGGGTGAACCTCGGGGTGCGGGTTGGCCATCGCGAAGACGATGGCGTCTGGTGCCATCGAGGCGACCGCGGCTTCGGGGATCGTGCCACCGGAGACCCCGATGAACACATCTGCCCCGTCGAGCGCATCGGCGACCGTCCCGGCCTTGGCCCATGGTGCGGTCAGCTCAGCGATCTCGGACTTGACCTCGTCCAGGTTCACGCGTCCGGGATGGATCACCCCGGAGCGGTCGATGACGGCGATCTTGCGGACCCCTGCCGTCTGCAGCATCTTCATGATCGCGACGCCGGCAGCACCGGCACCGGAGATCACGACCTTGAGGTCGTCCAGCTCGCGGTCGGTCAGGCGCGCGGAGTTGATCAGGGCGGCCAGGGTGACGATCGCCGTGCCGTGCTGGTCGTCGTGGAAGACCGGTATGTCCAGGCGCTCGATCAGCCGGCGCTCGATCTCGAAGCATCGCGGGCTGGAGATGTCCTCCAGGTTGATGCCGCCGAACGTCGGCGCGAGTCGCACGATCGTCTCGACGATCTCGTCGACGTCCTTCGTGGCGAGCGCCACCGGGATGGCGTCGACGCCGCCGAACTGCTTGAACAGGACGGCCTTGCCCTCCATGACCGGCATCGAGGCCGCAGGGCCGATGTCGCCGAGTCCGAGGACTGCGGTGCCATCGGTGACGACCGCGACGGTGTTGGAGACCCAGGTGTACTCGTGGGCCAGCTCGGGGTCGGCGGCGATCGCCTCGCACACGCGGGCCACGCCCGGCGTGTAGGCCATCGCAAGATCTTCTGCATTCAGGATGGGGACCGAGGCGCTGATCATCATCTTGCCGCCGCGATGCAGGGCGAAGACGGGGTCGTCGGGGTCGGGCGAGTCAGTGTGCAAGTCGATGTCAGTCGCAACCATGATGGGGATTCCTCGGGCGTTCCGTACGTTCGTCATCGGGACCGATCAGGTCGCCGGCGCGGCAAGAGACCGCAATTCTGCACCCGCCAATCAGCAGGATTCACACGGGTTGTGCCCGGACCTCAGTCTCTCACACGGGCGGTTCTGCGCTCAGTGCGCGGGTCACTGGCGGGGCGAGCAGGCACGCCAGTGCGAGGACCGCGGCCCCGGCCAACAGACCGGTGATCCAGTCCGGCACGTCCGCGAGGTTGAACGCGATGAGCAGCTGGATGATCTGGGTGACGACGAGAGGGCTGCGGGCCCACCGATCACCCTCCGTGACCCGCCACGCCGCCCAAGCCTGGAAGAGCCCGTACGCGACGAGGATCACCACGCCCCCGACGCCGGCTCCGCTGCGCTCCCGCACGACGTCGACGAGGCTGAAACCGGCGAGCACGATGCTCGTGCCGGTCTCTACGAGGACCACGGAGGCTGCCACGAGAAGGAGAACTCTGGCAGCGCCGGAAGGTCGGCTGAATGGAGACACCGCGTCAGGGTAGTGACCATGTGATCCATCCGACAATTCGCGCACGCCCATTCCCCTTGTATTGCCCTGCACATGTTGAAAAGATGGGGTCACAGTCGTTGACCGGGCCAAACAGGCCTGCCTACGGCACAACACCGAACGGGAAGGAGTGTCCCCATGGATTGGCGCCACAAATCGGCATGCCTGGATGAGGACCCTGAGCTCTTCTTCCCCATCGGCAACACGGGTCCCGCCATCTTGCAGATAGAAGAGGCCAAGGTCGTATGCCGCCGCTGTGATGTCCGCGAACAGTGCCTGCAATGGGCACTCGAGTCCGGGCAGGATCACGGTGTGTGGGGAGGCTTGAGCGAAGACGAACGTCGTACGCTGAAGCGCCGCAACGCTCGGGCACGTATTCGTACTGCCTGACGTACGCACGTATCGGTGAACCCCGTGGCCTCGGCCGCGGGGTTCTTTGTATGCCAGGACCGAGTCAGACGCCGAACGAGATCGCGACCGTCGTGCCGCCACCGGCTCGTTGCTCGAAGGCCAGTGAGCCGTGCAGCTCGCCCTCGACCAGCGTTGTCACGATCGAGAGACCCAGGCTTCCCGCCGGATCGAAGTCGGCCGGCAGGCCCGAGCCGTCATCGCTGACCCGCAGCCGGATCCGGTCGCGGATGCGGTTGACCGCCAGGGTCAACGTCCCGCCCTGCTCGTCGAAGGCGTGCGCCGACGCGTTCTGGATCAGCTCGGTCAGGACCATCGCGAGCGGCGTTGCGACCGAACCGGGCAACACGCCGAACGAACCGATGCGATCGGCGTGGACCCGGCCCGCGCCGAATGTCTCCTCTGCCACGTCAAGCACGGTTCGCAGCAGCCGATCAGCGATCTGGTCGAACGCGACGTTGTCCTCGAACGACTGGCTCAGGGTCTCGTGCACCAACGCGATCGAGCCGACCCGTCGCACCGCATCGTCGAGTGCGGCCCGGGCCTCGGGCAGCTCGGTACGGCGCCCCTGAAGCCTGAGCAAGGCTGCAACGGTCTGCAGGTTGTTCTTGACCCGGTGGTGGATCTCACGGATCGTCGCCTCCTTGGAGACCAGCTCGCGCTCCCGCAGCCGCAGCTCGGTCACGTCACGCAGCAGGATCAGTGATCCGTCGCGCGCACTGTTGGAGCGCAGCGGAATGACCCGCAGCAACAGGGACGCGGCGGCATTCTCGATCTCGGCCTCGGTGCTCGCGTCGCCGCCCAGGATCCCGCGAGCTCCGCGATCTGTGGGCCGCCGGTCGACCAGCCCGCTGGTGACGTGACCGAGCTGGGTGCCCACCAGATCGCCGACCAGGCCGAGGCGCCGGTAGGCCGACATCGCGTTGGGGCTGGCGTAACGCACCGTGCCAGCCGAATCGGTGCGCACGAAGCCATCACCGACGCGCAACGAGTCGGCCAGGTCCGACCGGCTGCCCGGCAGCGGGAACTCGCCCCCGCGAATCATCTCGGCGAGGACGCCCGCGGCCTCGAAGTAAGCCGTCTCGAGCGTCCCTCCCCCGCGCAGTCCCGGCTCGGCGTTGCGCCGCGCGATCACGGCGATCGTGCTGTCGACCCGGCGGACCGGGATGAGCTCGACCCGTACCTCTCGCCCGTCGGGCAGCGTCTCGACGTAGACCGAACCGATCCGTCCGGAGGCCAGCGCTTCCTCCAGCTGGTCCACGCGACCGGCGGGCAGGAACGTGCCGGCCATGTCCTCCAGCAGCGTCGTCGGGCCTGTCGTCGGCCTGATCTGGGCGCCGGCCCACATCCCCTTGGCCTCCGAGTCCGGGACCCACAGCACCAGATCTGAGAACGACAGGTCCGCGATGATCTGCCAGTCGGTCACCAGGGCGTGCAGCCACGCAACGTCGTCGGGGCGCAGTGACGTCTGGAATCGCGTGATGTCGTCCAGCGAGGGCACCAGACCAGACTAGACCGCTGGCCGTGGCACGATGGAAAAGTGTCTGAGGCGTACTGGCAATCGGTGATGCAGAGCGGGATGGACGTGCCCGCCGACCGGAGCCTCGACGAGTGCACCGTCGAGCTCGTCGAGATGTTGGGACATCCCAACCCACGCTGGCGCGAGGACCTCGCCTATCCACTGCTGACCTCGTGGCTGACCAAGGGCGTGTACGACGAGCTGCTGGCCGGTCTGGGCGACGGGATAGCGCCGGGCCTGCGGTACGGGCTCGGGCACGACGGCGACGTCTCGGTCATGCGCCGCTCCTACAGCGCCCTGATGCTCGCCGAGATCATCGGGCGCGACAACAACGAGCACCTGATGTCGGCATCATCAGTCCTGGACTGGGGCGACCGCGCGACGGCCTGGTATGTCCGCGAGCAGGACCACCGCGGCTGGATCCCCGAACAGGGCTGGGCCAACTCGATCGCCCACGGTGCCGACCTGCTGGCCGCGCTGGCCCGCTCACGTCACTTCGGCCGGCTCGAGCTCACGGTGCTGCTCGACGTCATTGCCGACCGGGTGCTGACACCGACGTCGTACATCTGGCGGCACGGCGAGGACGACCGGCTGGCGTACGCCGTCATGACGCTGCTGCACCGCAACGAGCTCGACCCCAGCATCGTCGAACCGTGGCTCGCACGGCTCGGCGCCGGCATCAAGCCGCCGAGGACCCGCGGCCACCTCGAGGCCGAGTGGCCCTCCCCCGGGGTGCGCAATGCGTCGTCGTTCCTTCGGGCCCTGCACCTGCAGCTGGCCCTGGGGGTCCAGGGTCGCGACGACCTGCGCGCCGATGCCGAGCTGTTCGCCGAGCAGCCGGCCCACCGGGCCGACCTGCTGCTCGCCGTGCTCGACCAGATCCGCGCCGAGACCCCCTGGCTCTACCGGCCGACGACCCGCGCCCGACCGCTCCCCTGATCGCGACGACGTACCGTCCAGTAACGTGCGTCACATGAGCGAGACCGAACCCAGAGAAGGTCACGGCGGAGTACACGCCGTCGACGTGGCCCGCGCACATGGCGTCCAGCACATGTTCACCCTGTCCGGCGCCCACGTGTTCCCGATGTACGACGCCGCGGTCAAGGCCGAACCAGCCATGCCGATCATCGACGTACGTCATGAGCCGACTGCGGTGTTTGCCGCTGAGGCGATCGGCAAGCTGACCCGCACGCCCGGGCTCGCAGTCCTGACCGGGGGACCCGGTGTGACCAACGGCGTGAGCCCCATCGCGCAGGCGAGCTTCTCGGGCTCGCCGCTCGTCGTCGTCGGCGGCCGCGCCCCCAACAACCGCTGGGGCTCGGGCAGCCTGCAAGAGCTCGACCAGCCGCCGATCGTCGAAAGCATCTCGAAGTCATCGACCACGGCCCGCACGGTCGACGACATCGCGCCGACGATGGACCAGGCATTCACCCTCGCCGGATCGTCGCACCGCGGACCCACCTTCGTCGACGTCCCGATGGACGAGTTCTTCAACAGCACGAGTGTCGCGACCCAGTCACGGGGCAACACGACCGCGCCGATCGAGCCGGACTCAGCAGCACTCGGACGGATCGCCGGTCTGCTTGCGGGGGCGGTGCACCCCGTGCTGGTGCTCGGAACCGACGTCTGGGCCGATCACGCCGAGGACGCCGCGCTGCACTTCGTCCAGGAGACCGGCATCCCGGTGATCGCCAACGGCATGGGCCGCGGCATCATCCCCGGCGGCCACCCCCAGCTCGTCACGAAGGCGCGGTCGACCTCGTTCAACGCCGCTGATCTCGTGATCGTCGTCGGCACGCCCCTGGACTTCCGCCTCGGCTACGGCATCTTCGGCGGGAAGGACGACACGACCGCAGCACGGACCGTGCACATCGCCGACTCAC
The DNA here is from genome assembly GCF_003443875.1 of Aeromicrobium sp. A1-2. Lineage (NCBI taxonomy): Bacteria > Bacillati > Actinomycetota > Actinomycetes > Propionibacteriales > Nocardioidaceae > Aeromicrobium > Aeromicrobium sp. A1-2. The sequence continues at coordinate 2,180,776 of NZ_CP027482.1, forward strand.
CCGGGCAGGTCTCGACCCATGCCGAGCTCGCGGCGTCCGCGAGCGGTGACCTCACGATGGTCTTCGCAGGGGTGCTCTCGGCCCTGCAGTCGACATCCGGCAACCGCCCGGACTGGTCTGCGTGGCTCGGGACGTTGCAGACCGAGGTCGCCGCCGCCACGCAGCGCGACAGCGAGCTGCTCCGCGCCGAGGCCGATCCGATCCACCCCGCTCGCATCTACGGCGAGCTCCTGCCCCGCCTGGCCGATGACGCGGTGGTGATCGGAGACGGCGGCGACTTCGTGTCGTTCGCTGGCAAGTTCGTCGAGCCCAGGCGGCCCGGCGGCTGGCTCGACCCCGGCCCCTACGGCTGTCTGGGCGCCGGCATGGGAGCCGCGATGGCCGCTCGCATCGCCCGTCCGTCGAGCCAGGTTGTCCTGCTCTACGGCGACGGTGCCGCTGGGATGTCCTTGATGGACGTCGACAGCCTGGTCCGTCACAACCTGCCGGTCGTCATGATCGTGGGCAACAACTCGGCCTGGGGTCTGGAGAAGGGACCCATGCAGTGGCTGTACGGCTACGACGTCGCGGCTGACCTGGCGCCGCAGACCCGCTACGACCAGGTCGTGACCGCGCTGGGCGGCGGCGGCGAGATGGTGACCGACCCGAAGGAGATCGGGCCCCCGATCGATCGCGCGTTCGCCTCGGGCATCCCCTACCTGGTCAACGTCATGACCGACGTCAACGCCGCCTACCCCCGCAACACCACCGGCATCTGAGGTGCTCGTCCGGCCTGCACGGGCGGACGAGCACGTCGCCGTCGGTGAGCTGACCGTCGCGGGATATGACGCCGACGGCTACCTCACGCTGCCCGACGGGACGTTCGACCACGAGTACGGCGGCTGGCTCGTCGATGCCGCACCGCGTGGTCAGGCGGATGGTCTGCTGGTCGCCGTCGAAGAGGACGAGCTGCTGGGCACCGTGACGTGGTGCCCGTACGGCTCGCCGTTCGCTCAGCTCGCGACCGAGCCGAACCAGGGCGAGCTCCGCACGCTGTCGGTCGCACCGCACGCCCGCCGGCTCGGTGTGGGTCGGGCGTTGGTTGCAGCGTGCCTCGACCGTGCTCGCGCCGAGGACCTGACCGAGGTGGTGCTCTGCTCGCTGCGGGAGATGCTCCCGGCGCACCGCCTCTACGAGTCGTTCGGGTTCACCCGCCGACCCGAGCTCGATCTCGAGCCTCTTCCCGGCGTCGACCTGTGGGCGTTCTCGCTCAGGATCTGACTGGCACGCCGGGCCCCACGGACCGCCGGAACGTCCGGCGAGCCGCTCGGGTGATCGACTCCCACGCGTGCCGGTAGGCCAGTCCTCCCGCAAGTGACGTCAGCACGGCGAGCGTCGGCACGTGGTCCTCCAGGTGCGGGTAGATCTGCCACTGGGTCAGGTAGATGTACAGCGAGGCGGCCGCCAGAGCCGCCGTGGCCCGCGCGAGCCAGCCCGGCAGCACGATGGCATGCGCCCATACCAGCAGCAGGACGCCGGCGACGACCACTGCCTCGCGACGCGGATCACCGAAGAAGCCCACCACCGACACGACGGCTGCGAGTGAGACCACGATCCGCTGCCACCTGGTACGGGCCCGCGCAACGGCCCAACCCAGCACGAAGCACCAGAGCACGATCGACGGCGTGTATCGCTCGGTCGGGCCGGCCTCGATCCCGGTCAACGCATATCGGAGCAGCAGGGCACTCGCGAGGAGCCCCAGCGCGAACCCGTACGGCGCACGGCGCTCGAGCCGGTGCGCCCACGGCAGCGCCAGCGCAGCCAGCACGACGACCTGCGTCCAGATGATGACCTCGAGGAACCAGAACTGCCACTGGACGGTCCACGTGTTGCTGCCCTCGAGTCCGTTGAGGAAGAACACCGTTCCGGCGTGATACGTGCCCAGCAGCGCTGCCACACCACCGATCCACACCATGCAGGGCAGCGCGAGATGAGCCACCGACGCGAGTCCACCGCGCAGCCTGGCGAGTCGGGGCTGGTCGGTCAGCTGGAACCGGGCGAAGTTGTAGCCCACCACAGCCAGCAGGACGTGCGCGCCACCAGGGATCGTCCACAGGTTCGCATGTGTGCCCAGGACCAGCAGGATGGCCACGCAGCGCAGGACGATCGTCATTTCGACACTGACACCGCGGGTCTGTCGTGCACGTGGGACGAGCTCTCGGATCGGTCGGCGGTGCCAGCCTCGCGGCGTCGCGACCCCGAGCTGTCCGAGCCGGACCGACACCTCGACGTACGACAATGAGTCGCCGCGCAGCGTCGTGAAGCTGTCGTCGGGGGTCGCGTCGGGGCGTTCCAGCAGCTCGGCGTAGAGGTCCCTGATCTGTTCGACCAGAGTCGGGCCCGATGTCGGCGAGGCGATCCGAGCCTCCTGGTCCGGCCGCAAGCGTGCCCGCCGCTCGAGTGCTGCGTAGTCGGTCTTGCCGGCCGAGGTCCGGGGCATCTCCGGGACCGGATCGACCGTCACGAGGTGCATCGGCAACCCACAGTGCGTCGCGAGGGCCGAACGGAGGCACGGGATGTCAGGTGCTCCGTCGACACAGACCGTGACACGGTCACCGGCCGAGACGCACCGCACTTCCAGTCCGCAGCCGTCGAGCGCACGTTCGGCTCGGTCGAGGTCGATCCGGAGGCCGGCGACCTTCGCGATCCGGCTCCGCCGGCCGACCCACTCCAGGCTGCCGTCCGGGTGCTGTCGGGCCAGGTCGCCGGTCCGCAGCTCGGTGAGCTCGGGTCCGCGAGCCAGGTCGGCCGGCGTCGTCGCGTAGCCCATCATGACGTTGGGGCCGGTGTAGACCAGCTCGCCAACGCCCTCGTCGAGCGCGGGATCGGGCTCGATCGTGAAGTTGCCTCCGGGGATCGGCACGCCCAACGACTCAGGCCGTGCCAGGGCTGTCTGGGGTGGCAGGTAGGCCATGCGCGCTGTTGCCTCGGTCTGGCCATACATCGCGTAGAAGTCCCAACCGCGCTCCTGCCCCAGCCGCGCGTACGCGCCGATTCGCTCGGGTGCCATCCGCCCTCCCGCCTGCGTCACGTGCCGCAGCGAAGGCAGGTCACGATCGACGAAGTCGGTCGACTCCAGCAGGTCGAAGGTGTACGGCACCCCCGCAAAAGACGTCGCTCGAGCATCCTGCGCAAGATCCCACAGGCAGGCGTCGACGACGGACAGATCGGTCATGACCAGCGCGGCGCCGCTCAGAAGGTGGCTGTTGACGACCGAGAGTCCGTAGCAGTAGTGCATCGGCAGGGTCGTGATCGCGCGGTGGCTGTCGTCGATGCGTAGGTAGTCGGCGATGCTCAGTGCGTTGCTCACGACGTTGTCCTGACCGAGCCGCACGAGCTTGGGCGAGCCGGTCGACCCGGAGGTCGACATCAGCAGGGACAACTCCGGATGCAGGTCGTGCCGGGTGCCGCTGCGCCGCTCGACGAAGCCACCCACCGAAGGGTCCAGCACGACATCGGGGTCGTACGCGTCCACGATGCCGGCCAGTGCGGCCGGGTTGTCGCCCGGAACCAGCACGACGGCATGTCCGTGCGCCATGGCCGCGAGATAGGCGACAACGGTCTCGACGGTGTTGGCGCCGCCAAGCACGACAAGCCGCTTGCGGTCCGTCAGAACCTCACGGTGCTCCTCGATCCGGTCCGCCACGTCGGCGTGGCTCAACGTGGCTTCCCGCGTGATCAGCGCGTCGCGGCTCCCGTAGGAGCTGAGGCTCGCGAAGGCACTGCGCTCAGCGATCATGGCTACCTGATGCGGCAAACACCACGACCTGACCGGCCACGGTGACCGTCACGTGGTCGCCGACGACCGGGAGCACCGATCCCATCACCCGGGCGTCGACGGTCTGGCCGCCGTCGAGCAGGGTCAGGGCGAGCGTCGCGTCGTGGCCGAAGAAGTTGACCTGGTCGACCCGGGCCTCCGCCCCGGACCCATCGGTGGCGATCGCGATCTGCTCGGGACGCACCAGGATCTGCGCCGCCCCGTGCGGACTGCCAGCAGCAACCGGCAACCGTCCCAGCGCGCACGTTGCGATGCCGTCGGCCACGGTCCCCGGAAGCACGACGACGCTCCCGACGAAGCGCGCGACGGCCGGATCGACCGGCGAGCGGTAGAGCTCGACCGGTGGTGCGACCTGAGCGACCCGTCCGTCCCTCAGCACCGCGACCTGGTCACACAGCGCCAGCGCCTCGTCCTGGTCGTGGGTCACCAGGATCGCTGTGGCGCCCGTCGACCGCAACGCCCGGACCACGGCTCTGCCGGTCTCGACTCGCAGGCCGGCGTCGAGTGATGAGAACGGCTCGTCGAGCAGGACGACGTCGGGCCGGGGGGCCATCGCACGGGCCAGCGCCACCCGCTGCTGCTGGCCTCCGGACAGCTGGTGCGGCTGGCGCCGAGCCAGCGCGGGGTCCAGGCCCACGAGCGTCAGGACCGCGTCGAGGTCGAACGTGCGCCGAGCAGAGCCGCGGATGCCGAACATGATGTTGGCCGCGACGTCCAGGTGCGGGAACAGCGCGCCCTCCTGTGGGACGTACCCGATGCCGCGGCGCTGAGGTGGCAGCCCACGCCCGTCGCGAACCAGGGAGCGACCCGAGGCGCTGATCGAACCCGACTCGGCGTCCAGGAAGCCCGCGATGATCCGCAGCAATGTCGTCTTGCCACCGCCCGACGGTCCGAGCACCGCGACGACTGAGCCCGTAGGGATCGAGAGGTCCACACCGTCCAGCACACGATTCGGTCCGTAGGACTTGTGGATGTCCGAGACCAACAGACCCGTCATGCGGCACCTCCGAGGGACGGCCGGCGACTCAGCAAGTAGGTCGCGGGCAATGAGATCAGGACCATCAGGAGCGCATAGGGCGCTGCGGCCCCGTACGCCACCGACGACGAGCTCGACCAGAACTGCGTCGCCAGGGTCGTCGTCCCGATCGGGGCGAGCAGGAGTGTCGCGGTCAGCTCGGTCGTCACGGCGAGGAACACCAGCGCACAACCGGCTCCGATACCGGGCGCGATCAGCGGGAACGTCACCCGCCGCGCGGTCGTGAGCCTCCCGGCACCCAACCCGTGAGCCACGTCCTCGAGGACAGGTGCGGACTGCTCCACGGCAGATCGGACGCTCACGAGCGCGCGCGGCAGGAACATGATCGCGTAGGCCGCCACCAGCAGGCCGTACGTCTGGTACGTCGACGGCAGGTAGTTGATCGACACCGTCACGAGCGCCAACGCCACGACGATTCCGGGCAACGCATTGGCGATGTACGCGCTCCGCTCGATCGTGGTCGTCCGGCGCGTGCGGTAGCGCACCGCGAGCCAGGCGACCGGGATCGACAATGCGACGGTGATCAGGGCCGCCACGAGACCCAGACCCACCGAGGTTCCGGCGGCTTCGGCAATCTCGCCGATCGGGAAGGCCGTCGACGATCCGATGATGAGCCACCGCACCAGGCTGTACAGCGGCAGTCCGAGAGAGGCCGACGACAGCAGCACGAGTCCCGCGAGGACCGGGGCGCGCCAGCGGCCGAGTCGGGCCGGCTCGGCTTGCCGGAGCACTCCGCTGCCGATGCGCGCGAAGCGGCGGTTCGCCCGCAGTCGCAGGTCGATCATGAGCAGGACCAGGCAGCACAGGACCAGCACCGAGGCGATCACGTTCGCCCCGGCACTGTTGAACGATGAGTTGTACTGGTCGTAGATCGCGGTGGTGAACGTCGGGAACCGCAACATCTGCAGCGCTCCGAACTCCGCCAGCAGGTGCAGACCCACGAGCAGCGCACCACCGATCATGGCCGGCCTGAGCTGGGGCAGCACGACTCGTACGAACGTCCACGCCGGCGTGTTGCCGAGCGAGCGGGCGACCTCCTCCAGCGCCGGGTCGAGCCCGCGCAGAGCCGCTGCGGTCGGCAGGTAGACCAGGGGGAAGTAGGACAGCGTGACGACCAGCAGGGCGCCGCGATAGCCCTCGACGCCCGATGCCAGCGACGACCAGGCATAGCTGTTGACGAACGCCGGGATGGCCAGCGGCGCGGCCGCCAGCACGTGCCACACGGCCCGTCCGGGGACATCGGTGCGCTCGACGATCCAAGCGCATCCGACGCCCAGGACCGCGCTGGCGAGGCAACCCCCGATCACGAGCCGGACCGTGTTCGACAGCAGCTCACCCATCCGCGGCCGGACCAGCAGGTCCCAGATCTCGTGACCGCCGAGCGTCGCGGAGTAGACCACGACGTAGCCCAGGGGGATCAACGCGAAGGCAGCCACCGCAGCAGACACCAGCACGAGCGACCGCGGTGCCGCCTCCCGGCGTCGGTGCGGCGCCGCCCTGCGCGTCTGCTTGCCGATCAGAGGAATCCTTCGCTCTGCAGCATCGCGATGACCGTCGGACCGTTCAGCGACGAGAGGTCGACGACCGGCGGCTCGAGCTCGGACAGCGGCTTGACCCCCTGCCCGAGGTCGATGTCGGCGTTGAGCGGGTACTCCAGCGCATAGCTGTCGGCGAGGGCCTGCTGCCCGGTCCGACTGGCGAGGAAGGCGACGAACTTCTGCGCGTCGGTCTGGTGCTTGCTGGACTTCAGCACCCCGGCGCCCGAGACGCTGAGGAACGCTCCCGGGTCCTGGTCGCCGAAATAGTGCACGGCCGAGTCGTTGCTGTTGTCGCCGGACTCCTGCTGATCGCGGTACCAGTAGTAGTGGTAGATCACTCCGGTGTCGATCGTTCCCGCGTTGACCTCCTTGAGGACGACGTTGTTGCCCTGGTAGACGGTGCCGTTTGCCTTGAGCCCCGCCAGCCAGCTCTTGGTTGCGGCCTCACCCTCGAGCTGCAGCACAGCGCTGACGATCGCCTGGAAGTCGGCGCCGGTCGGCGAGAACGCGACCCGGCCCTTCCACTTCGGCTCGGCCAGGTCCAGCAGGGACTTCGGCAGGTCCGCGGTGCTCACCTTGTCGGTGTTGTAGACCAGCACGGTCGACCGGGCGGCGAATCCCATCCACTTGCCGCTCGTTGCGCGGTACTGCTCCGGCACGAGGTCGAGTGTCGTGCGGTCCAGGTCGGCGAACAGGCCCTTGCCCTCCACGAGGGACATGGCCGGGGAGTTCTCGGTGAGGAACACGTCAGCAGGTGAGGCTCCACCCTCCTGCACAAGCTGGTTGGCGAGCTCGAAGTCGCTGCCGTTCCTGAGCTTGACCTCGATGCCGGTCTCCTTGGTGAAGATCGGGGCCAGGGCGTCGAGCAGCTCCTCGTGCTGGGCGTTGTAGACCGTGATCGATGGCCCGTCCTCACCACCGCATGCCGCGAGGGGCAGCATCGTCACGATGGCAACAAGTGCCCCGGCAAACCGCTTGGTCTTCACAGCTGACTCCTCGAAATAGGGTTGCCTAACCTTAGGCCACCGCGCAGCGCCGACCGTACTGGCCCCTCGGAGCAGGCCGTACGGTTGCCGCATGGACACCGCCACCGTCACTCACCTGGTCACCGCAGACGACACAGCCCGGGCTCTCGGGTCGGGCGATCTCGACGTCCTGGCCACTCCGCGGGTCCTGGCCTGGTGCGAGGAGGCCACGTGCGCCGCGCTCGATCTCGACGCGGCGCAGACCAGCGTCGGCACCCGGGTCGACCTGGAGCATCTGGCTGCCAGCCCGGTCGGCGCGCGGGTGACCGCGACGGCAACCGTCGTCCACACCGACGGTCGACTCGTACGTTTCCAGGTCGCGGCCCACGATGCTGGTGGCACGCTCGTGGCGACCGGGGAGGTCCGCCGGGTCGTGGTGGACCGGGAGCGATTCCTGGCCCGAATCGCGCCTGTGGGAGACTGAGGCGTCGACTTCGGAGGAGGAACACCAATGGGCAAGACAGGCCGCAAGCGTCGTGCGCGTCGCAAGAAGGGCGCCAACCACGGCAAGCGCCCCAACTCGTGAAACAAAGAAGTCCCCGTCCGATGGACGGGGACTTCTTCGATGACGGCCTACTGGCTCGAGCGTTGCTCGGTGATCTCGATCTGAACCGTGCGGATCGAGAACAGCACCTTCTCGCGCAGTGGCTGTGGTGCGACCTCGGAGCACGACCGTGACACCAGCGACTTCACGACCCGCTCGAGGTCGTACTCGCTGAGGCAGGCAGTGCACTCGTCGATATGGGTCTGAATCTCCGCACAGCTCGCGGTGTCGATCTCCTCGTCGAGGAAAAGGTACAGATTTTCCAGCGCCTTGACGCAGTCCGGGCCCTCACAGCTCATTTCTTGTCACCTGCTGACGTGACGGCCATGCCACGGTCGCGGGCATAGTCCGCGAGCATCTCGCGCAGCATCCGACGACCCCGGTGCAATCGGGACATCACGGTGCCGATCGGCGTGTCCATGATCTCGGCGATCTCCTTGTAGGGGAAACCTTCGACATCGGCGAGGTAGACCGCATAGCGGAAGTCCTCGGGCAGCGCCTGCAGCGCATCCTTGACATCACTGTCGGGGAGGTGCTCCAGCGCCTCCATCTCGGCGGACTTGAGACCCGACGAGCCGTGCGACTCGGCCCGCGCAATCTGCCAGTCCTCGATCTCGTCCGTGATCTGCTGCGGCTGGCGCTGCTTCTTGCGGTACGAGTTGATGTAGGTGTTGGTGAGGATGCGGTAGAGCCAGGCCTTGAGGTTGGTGCCGGGCTTGAACTGGTGGAACGCGCTGAACGCCTTGGCGTACGTCTCCTGCACGAGGTCTTCCGCGTCGTGCGGGCTGCGGGTCATGCGCAGCGCAGCGGAGTAGAGCTGATCCAGGAACGGCAGGGCGTCGGTCTCGAACCGGGCCTGTTGCTGCTCCTTGGTCTCAGTCTCGCGCAGGTCAGCGCTCTCGGGGGTCTCACCGGTGACGATCATTGTCTCCCAGCCTACTCCCGGCTGTGCGGGCCTGCTGAGGGGCGTGATCGCCCGTCCGGCAGTGTTGGTTGCGTAAGTCAGCATCAGACCTCCTGCGCTCTTCAACCGCCAGGAGGGGCCGGCTATTCCGGGGGCAGCGGCACGATCAGCTCGGGACCGTTGTTGCGCACGTTGTTGACCGCCGTCGACACCGCAAACGCGTCGAGCCGGCCCGGAGCCGCGGGGATCAACAGCTCGAGCAGCTGCTCGGTCGGCCGGGGCGTGGGATCGAGCCACGCGTCGTAGGCCGTGGGCTCGAGGAACAGCGGCATGCGGTCGTGCAGCTGGCCCAGCTGGTCCTCAGCCGTCGTCGTGAGGATCGTGAAGCTCGTGACCCACTCGTCGGACTCGCGGTCCTTCCAGAACTCATAGAGACCCGCCATCGCCAGCACCGATGCGTCCTTGGGGGTGATGTAGAACGGCTGCTTCTTGGGCTTCGGCTCGCCCTCCCGGGCGGGGCCGGTGTACCACTCGTAATAGCCGTCAGCAGGCACCAGACCTCGCCGCCTTGCAAACGCCTTCCTGAACGCGGGCTTCTCGGCGGCCGTCTCGGTGCGCGCGTTGATCATCCGGTTGCCGATCGAGGCGTCCTTGGCCCAGCTCGGGATCAGACCCCACCGAGCCGTCATCAGCTCGCGCTTGGGTGGGGCATCCGCTGCGAGCTCGTCGGGCCGTCGGCCGATCACCAACGGGGCGAGCTTGGTCGGCGCCATGTTGTAGTCGGCCTCGAGCTCGACGAAGGAGTTGACCAGGTCGGCCTCAAAGGCCTGGTTCAGCGAGGCCGAGGTCTGGGTCGTCGCGTATCGCCCGCACATGGCTCCAGCCTAGGCCGTACCTCCGACAGCGCGGTTGCTATTCCGAGAGGCCCGCGAGGACCCGGGCGACACCGTCGCACGACGGTGGAAGGTGCTCGACCCACAGCCGCGGTCGGAGGTCGCCGTCCAGGACGCGATCGAGGGTCATGGCGAGCAGGCTCATCGTCACGACGTCGGCGCGCTCCCTCGCGACCAGGGCGACGAAGCGACGCGGAGTCACCTGCGCGACGGTCTCGTCGCCGGCGAACACCGCGCGCAGCGCCTCAGCCACGTCGAGCGCCCGAAGCGACAGCTCCAGTCCGTGACCTTGGTGATCACGCGGCAGCTCGACGACGACCAGCGCACTCGTCTCAGCCACCTGCCGACCAGCCCGCTCGGCGCCGCGATAGATCTCGGTGAGCCTCGAACGGACGTGCGGTGTGCTGGCCAAGGATGTCAGCGGGTCCTCGCACGAGACGTCCGCCCGCAGGAGCATGGCCCGCTCGGCCCACCCCAGCGCGGCTGCGCGCGTCGTCGTGAAATCCGGTTCGTGCCCGGCATACGCCCGCTCCACGTGGTCCAAGACCTCGTGGAGCGGGATGCCCAGCAGTGCTGCACTCGCTCCCACCTCGAGTGCAACCTCCGCAATGTCCGACCGGCCGTCACGGACGGCCTCTCCGAGGAGCGCAACGTTCAAGCCCGAGCTGAACATGTGGTGCCCCCTTTCGCGGTCGGACAGTGATGAGACGGGCGAGCCGAAAGGTCATGACGCGATATCGGCCACACATTCGTGACCGGGCCATGAATGGGTCGTTGAACAGCACGTGTCGGACATGCGCATCATCGGGGTCGAGTCGAGTGACGCCGAGCTGATCGGCGCGGTGCGCGGTGGCGACACGGCCGCGTACGGCTTGCTGTTCGACCGACACCGCGGCGCAGCAACAGGCCTGGCCCGTCAGCTCGTGCCCGGCCCGGACGCCGACGACCTTGTCGCCGAGGCCTTCGTTCGTGTGCTCGCGGTCCTCCAGGCCGGCAAGGGGCCCGACGAGTCGTTCCGTGCCTACCTCCTGACCTCCGTACGCCGGCTCCACATCGACCGGATTCGCCAACAGAAGCGGGTGCGGCCCACGGGTGACGAGGCCGAGCTCGATCGGGCGGTGGAGTTCGTCGATCCCGCCGAGATGTCGTTCGAGCAGGGCGCTGCCGCCACGGCGTTTGCGACCCTGCCGGAGCGCTGGCAGCTCGTGCTGTGGCACCTCGACGTCGAGGGCCAGAAGCCTGCGGACATTGCGCCCCTGCTCGGCATGAGCGCCAACAGCGTTTCCGCGCTGGCATACCGAGCGCGAGAAGGCCTGCGACAGGCCTATCTGCAAAGCCATCTCGCGCCGACGCTGCACGTCAGCTGCCGCCGCACGACCAGCCTGCTGGGGGCTTACGTCCGACACGGACTCTCGTCCCGGGACACGGCCCGCGTCGAGACCCACCTCGACGAGTGCAGCCGTTGCACCGGGATCCAGCTCGAGCTCGCCGAGGTCAACTCAAGTCTCTCCGGGTTGTTGGGACCCGCCCTGCTGGGGTCTGCAGCGAGCGGCTATCTCGCCGCGGGCGGGGCCGCCGCGTGGGTCGGGGTCGGGGTTGCCGCAGGTTCCAAGGGCCTCGTCGGCACGGCCGTGGAAGCAGCCCTGGCACCGTTCAAGGCCGTCGGTGGCGTGGTGTCGGCCGCCGGGGCACAGGGCGTCGTGGCGGCGACCGTCGTCGCCGCGGTCGGCGCAGCCGGCGCCATCGCGGTCACGTCCGGACTCGTCGGCAGCGACGGCAGCGACGGCAGGCCCACCGCGTCGGGCGTCCACTCCGCCCCGTCACCACCTTCTCCCTCCGCGGACCCGTCCAGCCCAACCGAGCCGGAGCCTAAGCCAACGGTCGATCCGACGACGGTGCCGACACCCGTACCAAGCGAAATCCCGTCCCCAGTGGTCGAACCTGTGCCGGAAGCCGATCCACCGTCGGTCACCGAGCCCGAGTCCACGCCCGAGCCCGAGTCCACGCCCGAGCCCGAGCCGACGCCCGAACCTGAACCCGTCGCGCCGACCGACTACGGCATCGCCGGGGTGCGGGTCACGAACGACAGCACGCTTCTGCAGCGCCGCATCACCGTCGACCTCGCCGCGGTCAACACCGGCCGGGCCGTCGACGAGACCGTGACGATCACGATGTCCTTCGACAGCTCCGTCGTGTTCCGCGGAGTCGCCAGTCCGGGCTGGAGCTGCGGGCCCGCGGTCCGCAACCAACGGCTCCGCACATTGACCTGCACCAGTCGGCTGGCCGCGGGTGAGGGCACGACGTTCGTCGCCAAGGCCATCGGCCTGCTTCCCCGTGGCAGCGTGACCATCTCAGCGGCGGACGACCCGGTGGCTGCCAACAACTCGGCGACCTTTCGCTCCGGCCTGTGGCCGCTCAGCTGACTCCCCCGGGGTTGCCTCCGTGCACGGTTCGGGTATGAATGAGACATGACCCTCCTGCGTACGGTGGCCCGTCCGATGCTCGCCTCGATGTTCGTCTACGGCGGCGCCATGGCGCTCAAGGATCCGGGCGCCCGATCGGCCAAGGCTCAGCCGACGGCTGATCGGCTCAAGCAGCTGGCCCCGGAGCTGCCGATCACCGGACCCAACCTGGTCCGCTTCAACGGCGCAGCCCAGCTCCTGGGCGGGCTCGCCCTCGCCTCGGGACGCTCCCCCCGACTCGCCGCTTTCGGTCTGGCTGCGACTCTGCCCGCCACGACGTTCGCCGGACACCAGTACTGGAACGAGAGCGACCCGGCAGCGCGAGCCAACCAGCGCACCCATTTCCTCAAGAACGTCTCGATGGCCGGCGGCCTGCTGATGGCAACGCTCGACCCGGACCCGCACAAGAAGTTCATCGGTCGTCGTGCCAAGGATCGCGTCAACGACGCCGCGGCATCTGTGGTCGACCAGATCGACCACCTCCGCAGCTGAACCTCGGGACGTCCCGGTCCGAAGGACGTACGCCGATAGGCTGGTGGCGATGACTGCCCCTCTGCCTTGGCTCGCGCCCTACCGCGACACGCCCATCGACGGCACCGTGCTGGTCCCGGGCTCCAAGTCCCTGACCAACCGGGTGCTGATCCTCGCCGCGCTCGCCGACGGCCCGTCCGTGATCACCCGACCACTGGGATCGCGTGACACGACCCTGATGCTCGGTGCCCTGACCGCCCTCGGAGCAACCATCCAGCGTGACGGCATGACGTGGACCGTCACCCCGATCCATCGCGGTGCACCCGACCACGAGCCGGTCGCGGTCGACTGTGGCCTGGCCGGCACGGTCATGCGCTTCGTCCCCGTCCTGGCGGCACTGGGCAGCAGCGACGTGACGCTGGACGGTGACGAGCACGCACGCGTACGGCCCATGGGCACCACGATCGACACCCTCCGCGGGCTGGGCGTCACGGTCAACGACGGCGGCCGCGGCGCGCTCCCGTTCACGGTCACCGGCAACAAGCACATCACCGGCGGCACGCTCGAGATCGATGCGTCCTCCTCGAGCCAGTTCGTCTCGGCACTGCTGCTGGCCGCCCCCCACTTCGATCTGGGACTGGACCTGCGGCACGTCGGCGCGGCGCTGCCGTCGATGCCGCACATCGACATGACCGTCGCTGAGCTCCGCCGCCGCGGCGTGCGGGTCGACACCGGCGACACCAACCGGTGGAACGTCCATCCTGGTCCGGTGGACTCGCTGGACGTCGAGATCGAGCCGGACCTGTCCAATGCCGGGGTCTTCATCGCCGCCGCGCTGGTGACCGGCGGCACGATCCGCATCCGCAACTGGCCCAAGCACACCGACCAGGCCGGCGACGCCTGGCGCACGATCGTGCCGGCATTCGGCGGATCGGTCGAGCGCGACGGCACGGACCTGGTCTTTGCCGCGGGATCGACGCTGGACGGTGTCGAGCTCGACCTGCACGACGTCGGCGAGCTGACCCCCGTCATCGCGGCGATCGCCGCGCTGGCGACCGGCCCGTCCAGGCTGACCGGAGTGGCACACCTGCGTGGGCACGAGACCGACCGGCTCAAGGCGCTGGTCACCGAGATCAACCGTCTCGGGGGTGACGCGAACGAGCTCGACGATGGTCTGGAGATCCGCCCGCAGGCGTTGACCGGTGCAACGTTCCAGACGTACGACGATCACCGCATGGCACACGCCGGCGTCGTGCTCGGCCTGCGGGTCCGCGACCTGTTCGTCGAGAACGTCGTGACGACAGTCAAGACGTACCCCAACTTCGCCCCCGTCTGGGAGCGGCTGATGCTCACATGAGGGATGACGACGAGCACGCCAGGTTCGAGCGTCCGCGCCGGCACACCAAGCCGCGCACCAAGATCCGGCCCAACTACGACGAGGCCGACACCGCACGGGTCGTGACGATCGACCGTGGCCGTTACACCGTGACGCTGGACGATGCGGGTCGCACGATCACCGCGATGAAGTCCCGCAACCTCGGCCGCAAGGGCGTCGTGGTCGGCGACCGGGTCAGGGTCGTCGGCGATGTGTCCGGCGATGACGGCTCCTTGGCCCGCATCGTCGAGGTCACCCCACGACAGACCGTGCTGCGTCGCACGGCAGACGATGACGACCCGATCGAGCGCATCATCGTCGCGAACGCCGATCAGCTCGTCATCGTGGCCGCGCTGGCCGACCCCCCGCCCCGCGCGGGCCTGATCGACCGCTGCCTCGTGGCCGCGTTCGACGCCGGCATGGAGCCGCTGGTCTGCCTCACCAAGTCCGACCTCGGCTCCCCTGACGAGATCATCGCGATGTTCGAGCCGCTCGGTGTCCGGGTCGTCGTGACCCGACAGGGCGGCGATCTCGATGCCGTACGCGACGTGCTGCGCGACCGGGTCAGCGTCCTGGTCGGGCACAGCGGGGTCGGCAAGTCGACGCTGGTCAACGCCGTGGTGCCCGATGCGCACCGATCGGTCAGCTACGTCAACGCCGTCACCGGACGCGGCCGTCACACCTCCACGTCCGCGATCAGCCTGGAGCTGCCGTTCGGCGGCTGGATCATCGACACCCCGGGCATCCGCTCGTTCGGTCTCGCTCACGTCGAGATCGACGACCTGATCAAGGCATTTCCCGACCTGCAGGACGTGACGAGAGACTGTCCCCGCGGGTGCCTGCACTCGGCAACCGAGCCCGAGTGCGCGCTCGACATCGCGGTCGCCGACGGGACGCTTGCGCCCGAACGGGTCGAGTCGTTCCGGCGCATCCTGGCCAGCATGAACACCAAGGACGATCACTGATCGAACGTTGACGGCCCGCCATCCGCCGCCAGTGGCCCACAAAGCCGTACTCTGATGGCCATGGCTCACTCGTACAACGACGATCTGCGCCTCGCTCATGTGCTGGCGGACAATGCCGACAGCCTTTCGATGGACCGTTTCGGCGCGATAGACCTGCAGGTCGACACCAAGCCGGACATGACCTACGTGACCGAGTCCGACCAGGCTGTCGAAGCCGCCATTCGGCGCAACCTCAAGTCCGCCCGCATCCGTGACATCGTCCTCGGCGAGGAGAACGGCGAGGTCGAGGGCACTTCGGGCCCCGGCGGCCGGCGCTGGATCATCGATCCGATCGACGGCACCTCCAACTTCGTCCGCGGCGTCCCGGTATGGGCGACCCTGATCGCCCTGGAGGAGGACGGCGAGATCACCGCCGGCTGCGTGTCAGCACCGGCTCTGGGTCGGCGTTGGTGGGCCAGCAAGGGCACCGGCGCACACACCGGCAAGTCCCTGTTGGCGTCGCGCCAGATCCACGTCTCGCAGGTCTCCGACCTGGGCAGCGCATCGATGTCCTACGCCTCGCTCGGCGGTTGGGAGGCCATCGGCAAGGGCGACGCTTTCGCCGCCATGCTGAGGCGCTGCTGGCGCACCCGGGCCTATGGCGACTTCTGGTCCTACATGCTCCTGGCCGAGGGCGCTGTCGACATCGCGGCCGAGCCTGAGCTCAAGGTCTGGGACATGGCAGCGCTCGACATCGTGGTTCGGGAGGCCGGCGGCACGTTCACGAGCCTGGCCGGGCAGCCCGGCCCGTGGGGTGACAACGCCCTGGCGACCAACGGCCGCCTGCACGATGCCGCCATGGCGTATCTCGGGCATTTTCCGGACCAGGGTCCGCCCGACCTGTCGTGGACCGACGAGCCGGAGTCCGACGACGAGCCACCGCGCGAGCCCGACAACGTGCGCAACTTTGACTTCACTCGCGATCAGACCGACGGGGCCACGTAGGCGAAGTACCTCGCCTTCGGGTGTGACCAGGGTTACGCTGCGAGCACACGACCTGAGGAGTGTGTCCCGTATGCGCGTGAGCGATGTCCTGGCTTCCAAAGGAAGCGATGCTGTCTACACCATCACCCCCGAATCGACGATCCGTGAGCTGCTCGACGTATTGGCCGAGCTCAATGTCGGAGCCCTGGTCGTCAGCGACGATGGCAAGACGATGCGTGGGATCGTGTCGGAGCGCGACATCGTCCGCAAGCTGAGGACGACCGAGAACGCCCGCGACATGACCGTCGCGGACATCATGACGGTGGATGTGCAGATGTGTGCCCCGGCGGACTCCTTCGGCGGCCTCATGGCGATCATGACCGAGCACCGCGTGCGCCACATCCCAGTCATCGACGACGGCCTGCTGGTCGGCGTGGTCAGCATCGGCGACGCAGTCAAGTACCGCATGGAGCAGCTCGAGTTCGAGCGCGACCAGCTCAACAACTACGTCGCCGGCGGCTGACCGGTGCGCACCTGGTGCGCACTTTGCCGTGCGGACCACCCGGCAACGAGCGCGAGCACCAGGCACCCCACGTGCCGCATACTTGCGGACGATGACTCATGACGGACGCCTGTCCCTGCCCGAGAGCGAGATGGCCTGGCGGTTCTCTCGCTCTTCGGGTGCCGGCGGCCAGCACGTCAACACGACCGACACCCGCGTCGAGCTGATCTGGTCGCTCGACGACACCAGCGCGCTCTCCCCCACCCAGAAGGAGCTCGTCCGGCAACGGCTGAGCAACCGTCTGGTCGACGGGACGATCACGGTGGTGTCGTCGCAGTACCGGTCGCAGCACCGCAATCGCGAAGCCGCGCGTGTGCGCCTGGAGGACCTCGTGTCCGGCGCGATGGTGCCGTCCAAGCCCCGCCGTCCGACCCGGCCGAGCCGCGGCGCGAAGCAACGTCGGATTGACGCCAAGAAGCGCCGGGGCTCGCTCAAGCAGGGCCGATCCGGATCGTGGGAATAGCTGCTACCTGACAATGGTTGTCATCTATGCGGGATTCGCCCGCACAGAAAGGCTCATCATGAAGGTCCGCAGCTCACTTCGATCTCTCAAAAATCAGCCCGGCTCGCAGGTCGTCCGCCGCCACGGTCGGACGTTCGTCATCAACAGGAACAACCCTCGCCTCAAGGCACGTCAGGGCTGAGCGTGATCCGCCACGTCTGGAACTCGGCCACGATCCGCATACCCAGACGCTGGTAGAGACCGAGCGCACCGGTGAGCCCTGAGGTCGAGAGCTCACCGGTCGCGCATCCCCGACGTCGGCCCGCCTCGAAGGCCTCGGCGAGCAGTTCCTGGGCAATCCCCTGGCCACGGCGGTCGGCGCGGACCGCGAGCTGCGGGATCCACGTCGTGCCGGCGCTGTCGTGCACCATCGCGACGCCGATGACCTCGCCAGCCGCACGCGCAACGCGGAAGTGCTCGACCGCCACGCCCACGCGGTCGACGAACAACGTGCGCCAGTCCCGGTACGACCGAGCGATCCGGCCGTCCCACTCCGCGAACGCGTCCTCGATCACCGAGTACACCGCGGTCGCGTCGTCCTCGCTGAAGCCGCCGATCGTGACGTCGGACGGCAGCTCGTGTCGGGACAGCGGCTCGTCGGGCTCCATGCGCAGCACCCAGTCTCGGTAGGTGCGCTCGTATCCGCGGCGCTGCATGAGGTCCGCCGCGGCGAGATCGGCGACCGCCGACTCCTGCAGGCCGTGCGACAACCCACGATCGCGAGCGCGGTCCTCGACCCAGGCCGCGAGTGCGCTGCCCAGCCCGCGGCCCAGACGGCTCGGATGGACGTCGACCGCGAGATGGTGCCGGTCGTCGACCAGGGCGCCAGCGGCCATGACCCGGCCGTCGAAGATCCCGATCGAGTCCGCGGCGAGGTCGATGCCTGGCGTCGACCACTGGCCGGCGATGTCGGTCGCGTCGACGAACGACTCACCCATGAAGTGCCGCTCGCACGCGCCGACCAGTGTCGCCACCGCCGCAGCGTCGGACATCGTGAATGGCCGCGCGCTGAATCCGGGCGGTACCTGAAGGGGCATGCCGACCATTCAACCCTGCGCCACTCCTCTGTGGCCGGGGATGACCAGATGATTGAGATCCCCTGTCACGGGTACGCCTCGGCTACGCCAATCGAGGAGGAACACATGACCGTCGCGCCCCCCGAGCCCGCACAGGATCCGACCATGCCCGGCGAGGCCCAGCCCGGCTCACCACAGGCCCCGGACCTTCCCGACCCGGCCTTCCCCGAGGTGCTCCCAGGCGGCGATCCCGGCCCGGGCGAGGCGCCCGATCCGGAGCCGGAGACCCAGCCGGCGCCCAGTTGAGCTTGCGCTGGCAGTCCAGCGGTACCGCGGCTTCCGTAGGCTGCCACCCATGACCTTGGACGTCGACGAGATCGAACGGCTCTATGCCTATCCCGCGACCGAGCGTCCATGGGTGCGGACCAACTTCGTGTCTACCCTCGACGGCGCCGCCACCGGCACCGACGGCCGGTCCGGCACGCTGGGCGGCGACACCGACACCCGGGTCTTTGCCCTGCTCCGCTCGCTGTCGGACGTGATCGTCGTGGGCGCGGGGACCGCACGGGACGAGGCGTACGCCGACTACGAGGTCGACACTGACCTGCGTGGGCGCCTGGGACTGTCACCCATCCCCGCGATGGCGCTGATCAGCCGCCGCCTCGACATCCCGCAGCACCTGCTCGTGGCGGACAACCTGGTCGTCACGACTGCCGACGCCGATCCGGCCCGGCTCGCGACCCTGCGGGAGTCGGTCGAGGTCATCGCGGTGGGCGACGGCGAGATCGACTGGCCGGACGTCCTGACGATCTTCGCCGACCGCGGCTGGACCCGAGTCCTGTGCGAGGGCGGCCCCAGCCTGCACGGCGAGCTCGTCGCTCACGACCTGGTCGACGAACTGTGCCTCACGATCGCACCGATCCTCGCCGCGGGGGGTGCCCCACGCATCTCGCACGGCGCCCACACCGTCGACCAGCAGATGAGACTTGCGCACGCGATCGAGGCCGACGGCGGGCTACTGACCCGGTGGGTCCGCGACCGGGACCGATAGGCTGCGGACGCGCAGCATCCTTCGGCTCCACTCCCCTCAGCCGGAGGTACGTCCGACCGCCAGGAGCCCTCCCATGCGGATGAGCAAGATCCACCGAGCCGTCGTCGCGGGCGTCGCGACGATGATCGCGACGGCCACCGTCGTCACCTTCACCCGCGGCGAGCCCACCGTCCCGACGCAGATTGCGTCTCTTCCGGGCGCGGCCACCGCCGGATCTCCCATCGTCTCCGGCAGCACGTCCGTCCCCGATGACGCGGCGTCCGAGGCGCCGCCGGCGGACGATCCCGGGTCCCCGCGCGACTCGGCCGCGACAGCCAGCACACCGACGACGAGTCCGACCGGCACGACCGTGCCACGATCTCCCGCGACAGCCCCGGCTTCGGCCCCGTCGTCCGCAACGCCCGCGGAGCCGCCGGCAGAGCCTGCGCCGGCTCCGTCGCCGACGCCGACGCCCACCAAGACACCCAAGAACTTGCTGGAGATCTTGCTCGGGGGCTAGCCGCCTCTAGGGTGGAACCCACCGACCCGCACGACCCGAGGAGACTGCATGCCCGCGACCCGTCTGATGCCGACCGAGGAGTCCGCGGACCTGATCGCGCTGACCCGCGACATCGTGGCCAAGGAGCTCGCACCGGTCGTCGCGGGGTTCGAACGCGACGCGATGTTCCCCCGCGAGCTGTTCCGCGTGCTCGGACGCGCCGGGTTGTTGTCGCTGCCCTATCCCGAGGAGTTCGGCGGGGGCGACCAGCCGTACGAGGTGTACCTCCAAGTCCTCGAGGAGATCGCTGCGGCGTCGGCCTCGGTCGGCGTCGGCGTCAGCGTCCACGCCCTCTCGTGCTTCGGCCTGTTCACCGCCGGCACTCAGGAGCAGAAGGAGCGCTGGCTGCCGGAGATGTTGTCAGGCGATCAGCTCGGGGCGTACTGCCTGTCCGAGGCACACGCCGGATCGGACCCCGCCGCGATGCGCACCCGCGCGGTGCGTGACGGCGACTCGTACGTCATCAACGGTGCGAAGGCGTGGACGACCCACGGCGGCCAGGCCGACTTCTACAAGGTCATGGCCCGGACCTCTGATGACGGCGGACGTGGCATCTCGTGCTTCCTGGTCCCGGCCGACACCGCCGGCCTGACCGCAGACAACCCCGAGGACAAGATGGGGCTGATGGGCTCGACCACCGCGACGATGCTTTTCGACGACGTCCGCATCCCGGTCGAGCGCCGGTTGGGCGAGGAGGGGCAGGGGCTTTCGATCGCCCTGGCCGGGCTCGACTCGGGCCGGCTGGGCATCGCCGCCGTCGCGACGGGCCTCGCGCAGGGCGCACTGGACGCTGCGGTTGCCTATGCCAAGGAGCGCCAGGCGTTCGGCAAGGCGATCATCGACCACCAGGGCCTCGGATTCGTGCTGGCAGACATGGCCGCGGCGGTCGAGTCGGCCCGCGCGACCTACCTCGCCGCAGCCCGCCTCAAGGACGCTGGCCGGCTGTTCTCCCGCCAGGCCTCGATCGCGAAGCTGGTCTGCACCGACAACGCCATGAAGGTCACGACCGACGCCGTGCAGGTGCTCGGCGGCGCCGGCTACACCAAGGACTTCCCGGTCGAGCGCTACATGCGCGAGGCCAAGGTCATGCAGATCTTCGAGGGCACCAACCAGATCCAGCGCCTCGTCATCAGCCGCGACCTCGCCCGCTGACCCGTTTCGTCACCGTAATCAGGTGATCGCGTCGGCGAGCTCGACCAGGTCGTTCGCCTCAACCTCCGGCGGACGGAAGTACGACGGATAGCCCGCCGCACCGCGGCGCAGCCAGCCCGTCCTGAGGCCCGCTCGCGCCGCCCCGTCGATGTCCCACGGGTGCGTGGCGACCAGCATCGCGTCCGCCGCGGCAACCCCGCACTGCGTCAGGGCGTGCGCGTACGCGCCCGAAGCCGGCTTCCACGCGGGGCCGTCCGCCACGGTCATGAGGCGTTCGAGGTCGTCGAGCACGCCGACTCGACCCAGCAGTCCCTCCGCCACGGAAGTCGAGCCGTTGCTCAGCGTGACGAGCCGGATGCCGGCCGAGCGAAGTGCGCGGATGCCGGCCACGACGTCAGGGTGCGGCTCGAGCGCGCCAAAGGTCGCCATGACGGTGTCGGCCGCTGCGGCTGCCTCCTGCTCGGGCATCCGGGAGGCCAGCCGGATCCGGAGCGACTCGGCGGCCAGCACGGCGAAGTCCGGGTTGTCGCCCACGCTGGTCAACGCGAAGCCGTCACGCAGGAGTCCGGCGAACCAGGCCTCGCGCTCGTGCGCCGCGAGGCCGACCTGTTCGAACGCCCGCGCGAGCGGGCTCATGTCCGACAGCGTCTCGTTGACGTCGAAGACGATCAGGGCGGGCGTCGTGTGCTGTGGCACGGGACCTCCTCAGGACTCCTCGAGGATCGATCGGGCCATCTCGGCACCGACCCGCAGCGCGCCGTCGACGTGCTGGAAGCCGAGCCCTGCGACATCGGAGCTGCCGATCTGGATCGGGCCCGCAGCCTCGCGCAGCCGTGGCCCGAACCGGGTCAGTCCGCCGAGGTCGAAGCTCGATCCGTACGCCCCGCTGCCGAGCTCCTCGGAGGTCCAGTCGCTCTCGAAGTACGTCGCGGGCTCGCCGGCGGCCGGCCCGAAGTACGTCTGCAGCGAGCTCAGGATGACCTCACGTCGGCGCTCGGCGGAGAGCGCCAGCACGGCGTCGGCCTGCAGGTCCGAGACGAAGCCCACCAGTGTCCCCCGCGACTCGTCGTGATTGGTGTTGTCGTACGCCTCGTGGACGACCTCGTACGGGCTGAACGCCGTGCCGGACAGCCCGGCACCCCGCCAGAACGGCGTGTCGTAGGTCGCGTGCACCTTGATGACCTGGCCGAACGAATGGTGCTGACGGGTCTCGCGCTGGATCGACGGCAACGGCGGCTCGAACCGGATGCGCATCACGGCGGTCGGTGGCACCGCGATCACGAGGTGCCGGGCCGCGATCGTGAGGCCCCCACAGGTCACCATGACGCCGTCGGCGGTCCAGCTGACCTTCTCGACGTCGTGGCCCGTGCGCACCGCCTCGCCCAGCCGCTCTGCGAGGGTCAGGGGCACCTTCTGCAGGCCGCCGATGACGCGCCGGTCGAGGATGAACTCCGAGTCGACCAGATTGCTGAAGCTGCCGGCGCTGGCCGCCATGTGCACGGCCTGCAGGGCCGAGAAGGTGTGGGCCGGCTTGGTCAGCATGGCCTGCGCGATGAACATCGCGATGTTGTCGCGTGCCTCCTGGTCGTCACAGGTCTGCTCGAGCCAGCCGAGGAAGGTCACCTGGTCGAGGGCCACGGCACCGGGCATGTCCCACGGTCGCGACGGATCCATCTGTGCCGAGAGGTCGTCGAGCAGCCCGGTCACTCGGGTCATCTCGGCCTCGACGGTCGGCGCCACCGGCAGCACCTCGCCGGTGAAGGTCCGTCGCTGCCCGTCGAGCCCGACGTAGACCGACTCCCCCTCGCGATGCCGTTCGAACGTCTCCAGGCCCAGCTCGTCGAGCATTGCAAGCAACGCCTCCTGGTCCGGCGAGACCCACTGCCCGCCGATCTCCAGATCGACGCCGTCGACCTCGTCGGTCCACAACCGCCCACCGACCCGGTCGCGGGACTCCAGCACCACGACGGACCGACCACCCGCACCCAGGGCGTACGCCGCCGAGAGCCCGGTCGCGCCCGCGCCGACCACCAGCACGTCAACTTGCTCGTCTGCACTCATCTGCTCAGATCCTCACCTGGTCGCAACGTGCTCATTCAATCCTGCCCGGGGTCACAAGGCGAGAGCATGCCTGGATCGGTGCTCGGGCAGTACCCCTGAGCCATCCGCGAACCGCAACTCGAGGCTCTGTCGGATAGTTCACACACCTCGGACGGAATGCCTCAGCACGCCGGTGGTTGAAATCTGTATGACCAATCTCTTCGACCAGCTGACCGTGGGTTCCTGGACCCTCCCCAACCGGATCGTCATGGCACCCCTGACGCGCAACCGTGCCGAGGAGGGAGGCATCCCCGGTGACCTCGCGGCGCAGTACTACGGCCAGCGCGCCTCGGCCGGGCTGATCATCACCGAGGGATCGCAGCCCAGCGCGGTCGGCCAGGGCTACCTCAACACCCCGGGCTTCCACAGCCCCGAGCAGCTCGCGGGCTGGAGCCGCGTCGCGGAGGCGGTCCACGCCAAGGGCGGCCACATCGTCGCGCAGCTGATGCACGCAGGACGCATCGCGCACACCGACAACACCGGCGGCCAGGACATCATCGCGCCGAGTGCCATCCAGGCCCCCGCGCAGATCATCACCGCCAACGGTCCCCAGGACTATCCGACTCCCCGGGCCCTCGAGCTCTCCGAGATCCCCGGCGTCGTGCAGGACTACGTCACTGCTGCACGCAACGCCATCGACGCGGGTCTCGACGGCGTCGAGGTGCACGCGGCCAACGGCTACCTGATCCACCAGTTCCTGGCGCCGGGATCCAATGAGCGCACCGATGAGTACGGCGGATCTCCCGAGAACCGCGCCCGCTTCGCGATCGAGGTCACCCGCGCGGTCGCCGAGGCCATCGGCGCCGACAAGGTCGGCATCCGGATCTCCCCGGCCCACAACATCCAGGGCGCGACCGAGCCCGACCCTGCCGACGTCGCGGCGACGTACACCGCGCTCGTGGAGGCCATCGCACCGCTCGGCCTGGCGTACCTCAGCGTGCTCGCCAATCCCAGCCTCGAGCTGATCCAGGACCTGCGCAAGACGTTCGGCGGCGTGTTCATCGCGAACACCGGCTTCGCCAGCATCACGACCAAGGACTCTGCCCAGGCCCTGCTGGACGCCAATCTCGCCGACGCCATCGCGGTCGGTCGACCCCTGCTGGCCAACCCCGACCTGGTCGAGCGCTGGAGGACCGACGCCGTGCTTAACGAGCCCAATGGCGCCACGTTCTACGGCGGCGGCGCCGAGGGCTACGTCGACTACCCGTTCCTGGACGGCTCGACCGCAGCCTGATCCAGCACCACCCGAGGGTCCGTGCCGCCGATCGGCGGCGCGGGCCCTTGGTGCTTCCCGGGACCTACTGTCCGTCGGGGCGGTAGCGGACGAGCCACCGCCGGTCCACCAGACGTTTGAGCCGCAGGGCCAGGGTGCCGTACCACCACCACCGCCCCCGGACTGCGAGACCCACACCGGCGCCGAGATCGAGGATCGCGAGTGCCCGGCGCTGCGGCTCGTACGTCGGCAGCGGCTCCGTGCGGAGCCGCGCCAGCAGGCTGCGGTGCAGCACAGGCCCCTGCCGCACGCCGTGCACACCGACGCGCGGCAGAGGTCGCGGCAGGAAATGTGCGCAGTCCCCCGCGGCGTAGATCTCGTCGCGGTCGACGTGCTGGAGCGTCGCACGCACCGGCACGCCACGCTCGTCGCCGAGCCCCAGCTCGGCCACCAGCGGGGGCGCGACGAGCCCGGTCGCGAGCAGCGCGACGTCGTGGCCCAGTTTGGTGTCGTCGGCGAACCGCAGGTCTCGCTCCCCCACGTGAGCGACCAACCGGCCCGTGCGGACGTCGATGCCACGAGCGTCGAGCAACCGTTGCATGCGTCGTCGAGCGCCCCGAGGCAGGTCGGCGCCGACCCGCGGGCCGGACTCCACGAGCCGGACCGTGGTCACGTGCGGGTGCACCGCAAGGTGGGCGGCCAGCTCGAGCCCGGTCGAGCCACCTCCCACGACCGTGACGGTCGCTCCGTTCGCCGCGAGTGCGGCCGATCCCAGCCGGCCGTCCAGACCCGCGAGCTCACTCAGTGGCTTGACCCGCAGCACGGCGGGGTCGATGGTCAGTCCCGATGTCGCTGCCACGCTGCCGATGTTGATCGACAGCACGTCATACGCGATCTCGGCACCGCCGGCCGTCCGCGCCGTGCGCTGATCCAGATCCAGCCCCGTCAACAGGTCCTCGTGGAACGTCACGCCGGCAGCCTCGGCAAGCGCCCGCACGTCGAGGCGCCCCGCATCGGGTGGCAACGTGCCCGCAGCGGTCGCGGAGGCCACACCGCTGTAGTGGAAGTAGCGCGGCGCCAGCAGCCGCACCCGATAGCCGGCCGCGATGAGACTCTCGGCATGCGTGACGACATACAGATGGGCATGTCCGGCGCCCACCAGGAGCAGCTCCGTCACGCAGTCACCACGGGTTGGACACGAAGGCGACGTTGTTCATGACCCGAGCGTACGTGGACGGGTGGTGCCGACCCGTCGGCCAGAGACCCGCTCGTGCCGCCCCACTACGCTCGCAGGCATGACCACAGTCATCCTCGTCCGGCACGGACGCACCACCGCCAACGCCAGCGGCGTCCTGGCCGGCCGAACCGCAGGTGTGCGGCTCGACAAGACCGGGCGCGACCAGGCGGCGCGCGCAGGCGAGCGGCTGGCCGTCGTGCCGTTGGTCGGCGTCGTCTCGAGCCCGCTGGAACGCTGTCGGCAGACCTCGCGAGCGATCCTCGACCAGCAGACCGGCGCGCCTGCGACACCCGTCGACAAGGGCATCATCGAGTGTGACTACGGGCAGTGGCAGGGCCGATCGCTCAGTGAGCTCGGAGCAGAGGACCTCTGGTCCGTCGTGCAGACCCAGCCATCGGCCGCGACCTTCCCCGGTGGCGAGTCGCTGCCGGCGATGCAGGCCCGGGCGGTCGACGCGATCCGGCGTCGGGACGCTGCCTTCGAGGCCGAGCACGGGCCTCAAGCAGTCTGGGCCGCGGTGAGCCACGGCGACATCATCAAGTCGATCCTGGCCGATGCGCTCGGGATGCACCTCGACCTGTTCCAGCGCATCAATGTCGATCCCGCCTCGGTCTCGATCGTGCGATACGGCACCTCTCGGCCCACCGTCCTGGCCATGAACACGCATGCGGGAGACCTGTCCTGGCTCCGCTCGACCAGCGCTTCCCCGGACGCCCAGGTCGGCGGCGGGGCGGGGCCAGAGGCGCCCGCTTCGGCTCGCTTCTAACATTGACGACATGGCACCCCTCGTCCATGGATTCGACTGGCCCGACCGACTCGTCGTCGGGACCGTCGGCCAACCCGGAGAACGCACGTTCTTCCTTCAGGCCCGCGCCGGCAAGCAACTCGTCAGCGTCGCGCTGGAGAAAGAGCAGTCCGCTGCCCTGGCCGAGCGCATTGAGGAGGTTCTCGACGAACTGATGGCCCAGGACGGCAACCCGTACAGCGTCCCGGCGCTGACTCCCGAGGGCCTGGTCGACAACGACCCGCTGGACCAGCCCGTCGAGGAGCAGTTCCGTGCCGGTGCGATGGGCCTGGGCTGGGACCCGTCGACCGCGCAGATCGTGATCGAAGCCTTCCCGATCGTCGAGATCGACGCCGACGACCTCGACCTGGGCGAGCTCGACCTGGAGGAGATCGACGTCGTCGAGATCGAGCCCACCGAGGTCATGGTGGTCCGGATCCCGGTCGGCACCGCCCGCGCCTTCGCCAAGCGCACGCGAGAGGTCGTCGGGGCAGGTCGACCGATCTGTCCGCTCTGTCGGATCCCGATGGACTCCGACGAGCACGTGTGCGAGCTGCCCGACGGGTTCCGGTGACGACCCGGGTCGACCTGATCGACGACGACCTGGAGCTCACCGGCCGGATCATGCCCGCGTCGAACGCGACGTTCGTCGGTCGCATCGGCGAGGTCGCGGTCGTCTACAAGCCCGTGGCCGGCGAGCGTCCGCTGTGGGACTTCCCCGACGGCAATCTCGCCCACCGTGAGGTCGCGGCGTACGCGCTCTCCGAAACCCTCGGCTGGAACGTCGTGCCGCACACCTGGCTCCGCGAAGGGCCCATGGGAATCGGCATGGTGCAACGCTGGCAGGAGATCGATCCGGAGCAGGACGCCGTCGACCTGGTCGCTGCCGGCGCGACACCCGACGGCTGGCGCCACGTCCTCGACGGACTCGACGGGCAGGACCGACCCGTTGCGCTGATCCACGAGGACTCGCCTGAGCTGCGTCGGATGGCCGTGTTCGACATCATCGCGAACAACGCCGACCGCAAGGGCGGACACGTCCTCCCGATGACAGACCGTCATCGCTACGGCATCGACCACGGGCTCACCTTCCATGCCGAGCACAAGCTCCGCACGGTCCTGTGGGGCTGGCTCGGTAATGACCTGCAAGACGACGAGATCGACGGCGTCCAACGCGTTCGCACCGCGCTCGAGGCTGACCTCGGCGCGACCCTCGGCGGTCTGCTGACTGGCCGCGAGATCGAGGCGTTGACGTCGCGGTGCGACAGGTTGCTGCGGAAGCCGCAGTTCCCGGCCCCCCACGGAGAGATGCCAGCCGTGCCCTGGCCGCCGTTCTGATGGCCGGCCCGCACCTCCCGGACACCTTGCTGGTCGGCTGTGGAGACCTCGGCGCAGCCGTCGGCCGACGGCTCGCCGATCTCGGACACGGCGTCGTCGCGATCAGGCGACGTGGCGACCTCGTGCCGTCGCCCCTACGAGGCTTGTCCGCCGACCTGACCCGCGAGGTGCCCGATCTCCCCCCACTGGACCTGGCGCACCTCGTCATCGCACTCACAGCCCGTCCACGCACCGAGGAGGCCTACCGGGCGACGTACGTCGATGGCATGGGACGGGCGCTGGACGCCCTCGCGGCGTCCGGACGACAACCGCGTCGCGCCGTGCTGGTCTCCTCGACGGCGGTCTACGGCGATCTCCCACCCGATGTCCTGATCGACGAGTCGACGCCGACCCGCCCCACGGACGGCCCGGCCCGGATGCTGCTGGAGGCCGAGGAGGTCTTCGCCGACCGCGTCCCCGGCGGGACCGTGCTGCGGCTGTCCGGCCTGTACGGCGGGGACAGCACATTCCTTGTCGACCGCGTCCGCGAAGGACGGATCACCGATCCGCACCGGTGGACCAACCGGATCCATCGCAGCGATGCCGCCGCGGCGATCGTCCATCTGCTGACCCGCGCTGACGCTCCCGAACGGCTCTACGTCGGCACCGACGACGAGCCGGCCCAGCTGGGCGACGTCGCGACCCACCTCGCGGCCAGGCTCGACGCACCGACTCCGCCGCCGGCCGATCCGGCGCTCGGGCACGGCAAGCGCCTGTCGAACGCCCGGCTCCGCGCGAGTGGCTGGACTCCGGAGCACCCGACGTACCGCGAGGGATACGCCGGCTAGCTGCGGTCCCCGATCCCCGCAAAACTGCGATGATCGGGGCATGTGGATCGGTTGGATCGAATTCGACATCCTGCTGGGCGACGTGCACTCGCTCAAGGCCAAACGCTCGGTCGTCCGGCCGCTCGTGGCCGACCTTCGTCGCACGTTCACGGTCGCGGCGGCCGAGACCGGCAGCCTCGACCTGCATCGCCGTGCTGGAGTCGGGGTCAGTGTCGTGGCGGCCGACAGCCGACATGTCGTCGATGTCCTCGACGCCGTGGAGAACTTCGTCGCCGGCCGACCCGAGATCGACCTGCTGTCGGCTCACCGGGGACTCAGCCGCAGCGACGACGAATAGGCTGGTGCGGTGTACATCCCCCGCGCCAACTCGATGGACGATCCCGCAGCAGTCCGTGCGTTCGTCGAGTCGGTCGGCAGCGCCGAGATCGTGACGGTGGGGCCCGACGGCGCGCCGATGGCCACGCTGCTGCCGATCTTGTGGAGCGTCGACGGTGGCACCGTGATCGCCCATTTGGCCCGTGCCAACCCGCACTGGCGCACGATCGACGATGGCGCCGCAGCGCTCGCGATCGTCGCGGGCCCGCAGGCCTACGTGTCCCCCGGCTGGTACGCCTCGAAGGCCGAGCACGGCCGCGTCGTGCCGACGTGGAACTACTCCTCGGTGCACCTGACCGGCACGGTGCGCGTGCACGACGATCCGGTGTGGGTCCGCGACATGGTGACCCAGTTGACCGACCGCCACGAGCAGCCGCGCCCCGAGCCGTGGGCGGTGACCGACGCCCCCGCTGCGTACGTCGACAAGAATCTCCGGGCCATCGTCGGGCTCGAGATGACCGTGACCCGGGTCGAGGCCAAGGCCAAGCTGAGCCAGAACCGCTCGGATGCCGACCGGGCCGGGGTCGTCAACGGTCTGCTGGCCGAGGGCGGCGACCCAGCCGTCGCACGAGCCATGCACCCGTGACCGGGGCGCGGTAGACGCGGAATCGCCGCAGATTCCGTCACGACCTGCGACGATGTGACCCCCGCCCTAGCCGTGAGCCGGTTCGGATCGACATACTGTGACAAGTTTTGTCCTCTGCAGGAAGAGACCCAGCGTGCGCAACCCCCGAGCTTTCCTTCGTCCGCTCGCCGTCGGCGCCCCGGCACCGGCAGCCGACATCCCGTTCCGACCGAGCCGGATGATCCACTTCTTCGATCCGAGCAATCCGAAGATGCAGGCCAAGGTCCCGGAGATCGCCGCGAAGGTCGACATCATCCTGGGCAACCTCGAGGACGCGATCAAGACCGAGAACAAGGAAGCCGCCCGGCAGGGCCTGGTGGACGTCGCCAAGGCGACCGACTTCGGCCAGACCCAGCTCTGGGTCCGCATCAACAGCCTCGACTCCCCGTGGGCGCTGGACGACCTAATCACCCTGGTGACCGAGATCGGCGACAAGCTCGACGTCGTCATGGTGCCCAAGGTCGAGGGCGCCCAGGACATCCACTACATCGACCGGCTGCTCGCCCAGCTCGAGGCCCGCGCCGGCCTCGAAAGGCCGATCCTGGTGCACGCGATCCTCGAGACCGCCGAAGGCATGACCAACGTCGAGGAGATCGCCGGCGCCAGCCCACGCATGCAGGGCATCTCGCTGGGACCGGCCGATCTCGCCGCGAGTCGCCGCATGAAGACCACCCGCGTCGGTGGCGGCCACCCCGGATATCTGGTGCGCCAGGACCCGACCGGCGACGACCTGCACGCCGGCCGCACGACGTACCAGCAGGACCTGTGGCACTACACGATCGCGCGCATGGTCGACGCCTGCGCCGCCAACGACATCCTGCCGTTCTACGGACCGTTCGGGGACATCAAGGACGTCGTCGCGTGCGAGGACCAGTTCCGCAACGCATTCCTGCTCGGCTGCGTCGGCGCGTGGAGCCTGCACCCCGTGCAGATCGACATCGCTCGCACGGTCTTCTCCCCCGACCCGGCCGACGTGGCGCACGCCAAGGAGGTCGTCGAGGCGATGGGCGATGGCTCCGGTGCCGTGATGATCAACGGCAAGATGGAGGACGATGCGTCCTGCAAGCAGTGCATCGTGATGCTGGACCTCGCCAAGGCGCTCGCCGAGCGCGACCCCGAGCTCGCCGCCGCCTACGACCTCTGAGGAATCCCATGACTGACACGCTCGAGACCAGCCTGCGCCCCCGCCGCTCCGTCCTCTACATGCCCGGCGCCAATGAGCGTGCCCTCGAGAAGGCCAAGGGCATCGACGCCGACGCCCTGATCCTCGACCTCGAGGATGCCGTCGCACCCGAGGCCAAGGGCGACGCCCGTGATCGCGTGTGCGCTGCGGTGACATCGGGCGAGTACGGACACCGCGAGCTCGCGATCCGGGTCAACGGGATCGGCACCGAGTGGCACGACGCCGACATCGCCGCCGCCGCACAGGCCGGTCCCGACGCGGTCCTGGTGCCCAAGGTCAACTCCGCCGCAGAGGTCCTCCAGCTCGTCGCGGCACTCGAGCAGGCCGGCGCACCCGCGACGACGAAGCTCTGGGCCATGATCGAGACGCCGATCGCGCTGCTGCACGCCGAGGAGATCTGCGCCGCGCACGACCGGCTCACGGTCATCGTGATGGGCACCAACGACGTCGTCAACGAGACGTACGGACTGCACGTTCCGGGCCGCAACCCGCTGGTGCTCACCGCGCTGTCGCTGTCGCTGCTGGCCGCGCGGGTCGCGGGCAAGGTGATCCTGGACGGCGTCTACAACGACGTCAAGAACCTCGAGGGCTTCGAGTCCGAGGCACGTCAGGGCCGCGAGATGGGCTTCGACGGCAAGACATTGATCCACCCCAGCCAGGTCGAACCCACCAACGCGTTGTTCGGACCATCTGCCGATGAGGTCGAGCACGCCGAGGCGATGATCTCTACGTTCGAGGAGGCGAAGGCGGCCGGTCAGGGTGTCGTGACCTTCAACGGGCGCATGGTCGAGGAGCTCCACGTGCGGGACGGCCGACGAATCCTCGCCCTCGCCGACGCGATACGGTCGCGCTGATCCGAGGTCTGCCGTGACTGACGCCGAACGCCAGGAGCGACAGCGCGCCGCGCGGCAACGCGTGGAGCTTGGCGCCTTGGCACTCGAGCTGGCCGCGGCGAAGGGCTTCGCGGGTCTCACGGTCAAGGCCATGGCCGAGGCGTCCGCGCAGCCGGCCTCCGTCGTCGAGGACCTGCTGGGCCGCGACGACGACCTCGTGGAATACGTCATCGTCGAGGAGATGGGCCAGACCTTCGCCGAGATGACGGTGATGTTCGGCCACGACCTCCCGGCGCGCGACGTCGTGGTCGGCGTCTGCGCCTACGCCTACCGGCGGCTCGCCGACACCGTCACGTTCCGGGAGCTGCTGGACGCGCAGCGCCAACGGCTGATGGAGCACACGCTCGGCGACCGTCCCGAGACGCTGATCCTCGCGCGGGACTGGCTCGCCGAAGAGTACCGGCTGCTCGGCGAGCGCGCGGGCGAACCGATCGAGGCGGACGGCGCCGCGGAGTTCTCGATCCGGCTGATGCTGTCGCTGCTGACCAGCCCCCAGCTCGGCCCTGACCTGTCGGAGGACGGCGTGGTCGAGGCGATCATCCGACGGTGGCTTCTGCCGGGAATCTTCGCCTGATCAGCGGCGGGCAGGGAATGCTCCCCACCCGCCGCCCTCGTGCGCGATCTGATCAGCGCAGGCCGCGGATGCCGTAGATCTCTGAATAGATCGCGGTCTTGTGCCGCTCGACCTCGCGACGCTGTCGCACCGACTCCAGGAGCACGGCGCGATCGATCTCGGACAACTCATCCCAGGCGCGCTTGCGCCCCTTGCGGGACTCGACGTTTGACACTGTCTTCACCCCCTCTCCATCAGTTCCTGTCGTCGGATGAAGATCTGTCGGGTTCTGTGCGGGCATGAGTCGTGTATCGGGGTTCGTGGTCATGGCGCGCCTCCTTTCGTGATGGTTGGTGGACAGGGTCGGATTCGGCACAAAAAAAATGCCACTCCGGATCCAGGATCCGAAGCGGCAGAAGTGCCGACTGCTGTGGGCTACTTCAGGCGTGCTGCTCCGGAGGTTGGACCGGCGACGGACAGGGCGGCGACGAAGTCGTTTCGGCCGAGCGTCTGTGTCATGTTGTTCTCCACGGGTCCACCTCCTTGATGAGTCGAGCCTTTGCAGGCAATCCGAGAAACTTAACGCATCTCGGTACAGCCTGTAGACGCGCAGGGGTGCCGCGGTCGCCAGAAGCGTGTTCCGGCGGCAGCACATCGGATGTCGATGAATTCCGGCCGCACGGTTGAGGGTGGCGACTGAAGTTCACCGGGTGTTTTGCTGCCGCAGATCAGTCGAGCTCGAGACGTTCGTCGATCTCGTCCCTCGTGTAGCCGCTGGCGTACAGCAGGTCGGCCGCCAGCGATCGCACCTGGGCCGCGATCGAGGCGCTGTTCATCGTGATCGCGTCCGGCAGTGCTGCCGATGCCAGCCGGGCCGCCTCGACGAGCTGTGAGCGGACCTCATCGAAGTTGTCATGCTCGGACAGGTCGTCGGCGAAGATGCCGATCGCACGGGCCAACGTGTCGATGGCGACGTCCATGTTGGGCGGGACCACCTCACCGTGGCGCAGCAGGGCCGAGGTCTTGCGGGCCAGCACTCGGGCGTCACGGACGGCGTTGTCGAGGTCACGGACCGTCGCGACGTACGTCTGCACATGGCCGCGCTGCTTCCACCGCATGGGTGACATCCGGGCGATCTCCGTGACGTTGGCCGCGGTCGATGTCATCGAGTCGACCTGTGGCTGCATCGAGCGGGCCTCGTCGAGGGCCAGGTCGGCCAGATCTGCGTCGACCGTGCGCAGCGCCTGTGCCGTCCGGCCGAGGATCGCGGCGAGCCGGGTCAGGAATCCCTGCACCTCACGGTCGATGTCCCGGATCGCGTTGCGCGGGATCAGCAGGATCATCGCCAGGCCGACGGCCCCACCGACCAGGGCGTCGAGGAATCGGGTGATCGCCGGATTGCTCACGCCGGCGGCGGGGATCACCGCTGCGAGCAGGACCGAGGACGTCGCGGACTGGGTCAGCGCGAGCCCCTTGAGTCCGAGCAGCGTGCCGATCACGACTGTCAGGGTCACCACCAGCGCCATCTGCCACGTTCCACGGCCGATCCCGAGGATCAGCAGCTCGCCGACCAGGACCCCGATCGACACCCCGAGCACCAGCTCGTACGACGTCCGGCCACGCAGCCCGCCGCCCGCGATGAGCACGATGATGCAGGCGATCGGTGCGAAGAACGCCTGCTGGTGGTGCAGCAGGTTCGTCGCGATGAAGTAGGCCAGCGCGGTGCCCAGGCTCAGTCGGACGAGCGTGCGCCAGCGCCGGCGCAGGACGTACAGGCGATCGCCCAACGAGCTGGCCGGAGGACGCAGGTGGAGCCGTCGCCACGGCAGGTCGCGCGCCAGGTCCATCGTCAGGCCCGGCGAGCGATCGGGCGCGTCATCGTCAGCGCACGAGCCGGCGGATGACGACGACGCCAGCAACAACAACGACGGTGCCTCCGACGAGCGGAAGGATCGTGCCGAGCTTCGGCGATCCGGTCTCGTCGACGAATCGCGACCGCAGGCTGTAGAGGGTGCGTCGGGCGATGTTGCGGGGGGTGGTCCGGTCGATCAGCGCGTCGACGGTGTCGGCCAGCCGCTCCCGGATCTCCTCGATCTCGTCGACCAGGTCATCGGGTTTAGCCTTCGCCACGTCGTGCCTCGCTCACTGGTTGGGTGTGCCGGGTCCAGGTCGATCACCTGGGCTCGTACGTCAGGATAGTGCCCATGACGACGCGACTGCAGCCCGGCGACACCGCACCCGACTTCACCCTGGTCGATGACACCGGCGAGACGGTCACGTTGTCGGACCTGAAGGACCGCAAGGTCATCGTCTACTTCTATCCCGCCGCGATGACTCCGGGGTGCACCAAGCAGGCCTGCGACTTCAGCGACTCGATCGATCGACTGCAGTCCGAGGGCTACACCGTGCTCGGCATCTCTCCGGACAAGCCCGAGAAGCTCGCGAAATTCCGTGAGCGGGACGGCCTGAGCATCACGCTGCTCTCCGACCCGTCCAAGGAAGTCCTGACGCAGTGGGCTGCGTTCGGCGAGAAGAAGCTCTACGGCAAGGTCGTGCAGGGTGTCATCCGCTCGACGTTCGTCGTCGAGGCGGGCAAGATCACGCTCGCGCAGTACAACGTCAAGGCGACCGGTCACGTCGCCAAGCTGCGTCGGGACCTGGGGCTCGGGGACTAGTTTCCGCCTCACTCGGGAGGTCCACCTCCGTCCGGACGGCGGCCTCGCCTAATATCGACCACGGGCCGGTGTGGTGGAACTGGTAGACACGCAGGATTTAGGATCCTGTGCCTTCGGGCGTGCAGGTTCAAGTCCTGTCACCGGCACCCTGTGATGTCTCAGGACATCGGAAACTCCCGGACCTGCATTTTGCAGGTTCGGGAGTTTTTTCATTGGCCTTGGTAGTCGCGTTCTGGGTTGATGGTGAGCTCGCGCAAAAGCTCTCCGGTGACGGCGTTGGCGATGCGGACGTGCAGGTCCTGGATGAGCAGGATGACGTGGGTTCGGGCGTGGGTTCGTCCGACTCCGATGTGGTGCAGTTTGCCGTTGACGCGCAGCGTCACGGCACCTGTTTTGTCGATGCGGTCGTGACGGACACGGTCATGCGTGTCGGCGTCCCGGCTGTTGCCGGGCAGAGCTTTCGGCATGGTCTCGAACAAGGCGGCCGGTGTTGCCTGGTGGGGCAGGGATCGGTGGGGCGGCGGCTGTTGTATTCGTCGACGAAGACGTCGAGCACAGCTTGGAGTTCGTCGATGGTGGCGGGTTGGACCGGTTGGGCGCGGAGCCACTTCTTGAGCGTCTGCTGGAAGCGTTCGACCTTGCCCTGGGTCGTGGGGTGGTTGGGGCGGCCGTTCTTTTGGACCACGTCCCAGTCGCGGAGTTGTTGCTCGAAGCTGTTGCGTCCGCCTTGCCTGCCGATGCCAGCGAGTCGGACGGTGTAGACCATGCCGTTGTCGGTCAGCGTTGAGGCGGGAATGCCGTGCTGGCCTGCGGTTTTGCGGAAGGTGGCCTTCACGATTGTCGTGGTGATCGCCCGGTGGCGGACACGTGGAGGGCGTAGCGGGTGCAGTCGTCGAGCCAGGTGATGATCTCGACACCTTTGGGATAGGCCTTGATGTCGGTCAGCGGGTAGTGGGTGAAATCGGACTGCCAGGTCTCGTTTGGCATCTGGGCCTGGAAACGGATGTAGGAGGACTTTGGTCGCTTCTTCGGCTCGGGACAACCAGTCCGCCCTTGGCCAGCTGTCGGGCGATCGTGGCCCTAGAGACCGTCACATCGTGATCTTGTGCCAGGTGCCAGCCGATCGTGTCTGGGCCGGCGTCCAGACCGGCGTCGACCAGCTTGCGGCGGAGCGTCCAGATCAGCTCGACCGTCTCGGCCGGTGTCGCGTTCGGTGTTGTTTTGGGCCGTCGAGAGTGTGGCTCAAAGGCCGCCTCGTCTTCAGTGCGGTAGCGGGCCACGAGCTTGGAGACCCACCCTTTCGACACCCCGTAGGTCGCGGCGACGTCGGCTTGGGTGCGGCCCTCGAGGACGACGGCGGTGATGATCAGGCGGGCTTTCGACATGGCCGAATCCGACCAGCGAAGTGTCTCCTATGTCTTGAGACAGCAGTTTCCTATGACCCGAGACATGGGTTTCCTATGTCCTGAACCAGCACACTGTCACCGGCACCCTGGGTTGTTGGCGGAAACCGCTCACTTTGTTGGTGAAACCTGGCCGAAAAAGCCGAGGTTGAGCGAGTTTCGCCGTCGAACCCTATTTCCTCGTTCTGATGCGGGCTGAGGCCGGCGATCCGAAGTTGGCGTGGGCGGCAATGGCCCTGAAACGACCAAAAGACCAGTGGAGTTTTGTCAGTCCTGAGTGCTAGTATGCAAAGTGTCGCTTAAATAACTACGCTTTACATACTAAGGAGGGAGGATGACTCGAGTACCACTAGACATGACCCAAGCTCCGCTTCGCACGGTTCGACCGAAGGATCTCGCCGAGATCTACGCGAACCCGCGAGCCGAGATTGCGCGCATGGTCGAGCAGGGTGCCGTCACCCGTCTCGCATACGGCTACTTCATCGTGACTCCTGACGATCAGGGTGACGGTTGGAAGCCCACGATCGAGACCGCAGCCGCCGGCATCGCCGCAGCCATCTTCGGCCAGCGCAACATGGTCCTCATGGGAGTCACCGCGGCGCGCGTTCATCTCGCCATTCCCCGTGCCATCGGTGTTGCCGTGATCGCTGCCCCGCGCCAGCACCGTCCCGTCAAGCTTGAAGACGGTGGGAAAGTTCGGTTCGTCGCGCGCGACGTCGACGGCCTTGACGCCCGCCTGGAAACCCTGGAAACGGGTCAGGCCCTAGTCACCACTCCTGAACAGACTCTTCTCGACCTGGCCAAGCGGCCAGACCTTGGAGACTTGGCTACCGAAGCGCATGCAGCCGTCCGCAACCTGGCGGGTCGAGCCGACTGGGAGAAGCTGACCCGGCTTGCCCACAGACAGCGCGCCAGGGCTGCCCTGGAACAGATCGAGGCACTGCGATGACGGATCGTCAGCCGGCCGGCAACGCAGACGGTGGACAGTTCCGCGCACGCAGGCGTCAAGGATCGACACGTCCGCTCGCAGACTCGATCGGGCTCAGCCCGTCGGACCTAGCCGCGGTGCAGGAGAAGTTCGGGGTCGGCCCTGAACAGGTCCGCAGGGACCACCTAATCTCCCACCTCCTGGGAGCCCTCAGTGCAATGCCCGAGCGGGATGGGCTCGTCTTCTTCGGCGGCACCGCTCTGTCGCGGACTCACCTGACCGACCTGCGACTCAGTGAAGACATCGACCTGATCGCCACCGGAACCGCACCAAAATGGCTGAGGCCATCACCGCAGCCTTCGAGTCAGGGCTCTCACGCACCCACGGCGCAGTCGAATGGGATCCGCCGCTCACCCAGACCGAGGGAGCGGACCCAGCGATCATCCGGGTGGCTGGCCCGATCCAAGTGCAGATCCAGCTGCTCTCTTCTGGTGGCTACCCCATCTGGCCCACCGAAGAGTTCGACTTGGAGCAGCGATACGCAGACGCACCTTCGGCGTCGCTCACTGTTCTGACACCTGATGCCTTCGCAGCCGCCAAGATGTCGGCCTGGCACGACCGGCGAGCGCCACGCGACCTCTACGACCTGTGGGCGCTCGGCCGAGAGGGGATCACCAGCGAGGCGACCGCTCTCTACCGAAAGCTCGGTCCCACTGGCAGCAATCCTGCGCCATACCTGTTCACCAAGGCACCAAGTGACGACGAGTGGGATGCGGCTCTAAGCCACCAGACCATCGTTGCGGCGCGGCCCCAGGCAGCTCTCGACGAGGTTCGTGCTGCTTGGCCTGCCTGACCACCAGGATGACGAACAGGAAAACGATGACGTTGTTCGGGTGCCCTGGGCGTGAACCGGCCTTTCGACGTCAAGACTTCTGGGAAAGATCTCGACTTAGCCTGGGAAGAGCACCGTCAAGCAGTCGCTCCGTTGCAGGTCAGAGCAGTTTCCCAAACGACCCACCCTCCCGTCGAGCCTGACATTTCTGCACAACACGCGCGCGTGTCTCCGCAGGAACGTCAGGCCCAACGGATGACCAGGGTCAGGCGGTGAGCTTGGGCAGACCCTTCTTGATCGCCGAGGTCAAGACCTTGCCGACTACGGCAGCCATGCCGGGAACCGGCGCGTCGAAGCCGATCGTGTAGTCCAGCAGCGTTCCGCCGTTGGCCGTGGGGGTCAGCTTTTGCACTCCCCAGTGGCCGCGCAGCGGTCCGCCCTTGCTGATCTTGTACTCGATCAACGAGTGCGGCTCGGCCTTGGTCGTCGTCTCCTGGAATGCCGGCAGCGGCCCGATCTTGAGGCTGCGGGTCGAGCCGGGTCCGTTGCGGGACGTGTCACCGTCGCAGATGCGCTTGATCTTGGCGCCGAAGACCGGTCCGAGGTTCTCGTGCTCGGAGAGCTTGTCGAAGACGGTGGCGGGATCGGACGTGAACGTGTGCGTGACGTGGACGCGCTGCGGGGTGGCCATAGCGGGAGAGTCTAGGCTGCATCCCCATGGATGGGCACCGGGGCGTCTCGAGGCGCGGATGATCGCCCGCGACCTGCAGCAGCCCGTCAGCGCAGGCATCATCTCGGCGATCGTCGGCTACACGAGCTCGTTCGCCGTCGTGCTGACAGGGCTCGCGGCCGTCGGCGCGACCCGGGAGCAGGCCGCATCGGGACTGCTGGCGATGTGCCTGGTGCAGGCGATCGGCATCATCTGGCTGAGCCGCCGCCACAGGATCCCGATCATCCTGGTGTGGTCGACCCCCGGCGCCGCGCTGCTGGCCGGCCTGAGCACGGTCGACGGCGGGTGGTCGGCGGCGGTCGGCGCATTCATGCTGGCCGGCGTGGCGTATGTCCTGACTGGCCTGTGGCCCGCGCTCGGCCGGCTCGTCGCGCGCATCCCGACGCCCGTCGCGCAGGCGATGCTCGCCGGCGTCGTCGTGGAGCTGTGCCTCGCCCCCGTCCAGAGCCTGGTGGACAACCCCGGCGCCATCGTGCCGATCGTCCTGGTGTGGCTCGTCGGCGTGCGCCTCGCGCCTCGTTGGGCGGTCCCGGCCGCCTTCGTGGCCGCCGGAGTCGTCATCGGGATCGACATGATCCACCGCAGTGAGAGCATCGCGGGCTCGTCCCTGCTCCCCCACCTCACGCTGACCTCGCCGTCGTGGACCTGGGCTGCCGTGGTCAGCATCGCCGTGCCGCTCTACATCGTGACGATGGCATCGCAGAACGTCCCGGGCGTCGCGATCATGAAGTCGCTGGGCTACGACGTCCCGTGGCGCGACACGATCGTCACCGCGGGTGTCGCGACGGTGGCCGGAGCGACCGCCGGCACCCACTCGATCAACCTCGCGGCGATCAGCGCCGCCCTCGCCGCCGGGCCGGACGCCGGGCCCGACCGGAGCCGACGCTGGATCGCGGCCCAGTCGGCCGGCGGGACGTACCTCCTGCTCGCCGCGGCCTCGACGGCCCTCGCCGCGCTCGTCGCGGTCGCACCGGTCGGCGTCATCGCGACCGTCGCGGGGCTGGCCCTGCTCGGCACGCTCGCTGATTCGCTCCAGGGGTCGATGTCGCAACCCCGCGATCGTGAGGCCGCGATCGTGACGTTCGTGGTCGCCGCCTCGGGCATCACTGCGTTCGGGATCGGCTCCGCGGCGTGGGCC
Source organism: Aeromicrobium sp. A1-2 (assembly GCF_003443875.1). Taxonomy (NCBI): domain Bacteria; kingdom Bacillati; phylum Actinomycetota; class Actinomycetes; order Propionibacteriales; family Nocardioidaceae; genus Aeromicrobium; species Aeromicrobium sp. A1-2. The sequence goes on from NZ_CP027482.1 coordinate 2,220,424, forward strand.
ATCGTGGCCGGACTCGTGGTCCATGCGGTGCTCCGCCGGTCACCACGGCAGAATGCCTGACGTGTTCCGCATCCTGTTCCACGAACCCCGAATCGCCGGCAACACCGGTGCGGCGATCCGTCTCGCCGCCGTGACCGGTGCCGAGCTGCACCTCGTCGAGCCGCTGGGCTTCGACATGGAGGAGTCCAAGCTGCGGCGGGCGGGGCTGGACTATCACGATCTTGCCGTCGTGACGGTGCACGCCGACCTGGACGCTGCGATGGGTGCCCTGCTGCCCGCCAACGTCTACGCCTTCACCGCCTCCGGCGCCGGGCTCTACACCGACGTGGCGTACCAGCCCGGCGACGTGCTGCTGTTCGGCGCCGAACCGACCGGGCTGCCCGCCTCGGTGCTGGACGACCCGCGGGTCACGGCACGCGTACGCCTGCCGATGCTGCCGGGGCGGCGCTCCATGAATCTCGCCAACACGGCCTCGGTCGCGGTGTTCGAGGCCTGGCGCCAGCAGGGGTTCACGCTCCCGGACTAGTCCGTTGGCACCAGCTTTGGTGACATGTGGGTTGAGTTGGCCGATTCGGTCCAGGAGTGCGCCGCGCCCGACCTACAGTGAGCTGTCCCAGAGGAGGGGTGGCGCGTGAGCAGGTTCGCGATGACGACACGGTGGTCGCTCCTGCTGGCGATCCTCGGCGCGTTCCTGATCGCTCCGTTCATCTCCTGGCAAGGCGCGACCGGCGACGCCCCGTTGCCGGCCACCCAGCTCACACCGAACGGCATCGTCGTGGTCGGGGACTCGATCACGGCGCGCTACAACGACGAGCCCGGCGACCCCCAGCAGGGCTGGTGGAGCATCACGGGCAACCACTTCGACGCCGAGGTCACGACGTACGCCCAGTCCGGATCGGGCTACCTGCGCTTGGGGTCGGCCTGCACGGGCGACCGGTTCATCGACCGCTCGCAGGCGTACGTCGGACCCGCCCCGTCGATCTTCATCGTGGAGGGCGGACGCAACGACTGGTCGTTCTGCCGCGACGGTCGCCACGTCGCGGCCCCCGATGCGCAGATCGATCATGCGGTCGGCCGCTATCTCGACACCCTGCAGACCTATCTGCCCGCCTCGACCCGCATCGTCGTGCTCGGCCCGCCGTGGGGGCCCCTCGACCCGGCCAACCGGCTGCGGGTGACCTCGATCATCCGGTCCCAGGCCAGGAGCCACGGGCTGCAGTTCGTCAGCACCTACGGGACGTTGACCGCCGAGGGCGTGATCGACGGCGTCCACCCCAACCGGGACGGCAGCCTGGCCATCGCCCGCCGAGTCATCGAGGCCCTGGAGTCCCCTCCAACCCGCTGACCACTGCGGGGGCGATCGCGGTGAGCGCCTTGCCGCGGTGGCTGATGCGGTCCTTGTCCTGCTTGGACAGCTCGGCGGTCGACACGTCGTAGCCGTCGGCGGCGAACAACGGGTCGTAGCCGAACCCACCGTCGCCGTGCTCGGACCCCAGGATGCGTCCGGGCATCTCGCCCAGCTCGACGACCTCGACGCCGTCAGGCGTGCAGAGCGCGACGGCGCAGCGGAACTGCGCGGTGCGGCGCTCGTCCGGCACGTCCGACAGCTGGCTGAGCAGCAGCGCGTTGTTGGCCGCATCTCCGCCGGCATCCTTGGCGACACCCGACCAGCGTGCCGACAGCACGCCGGGCATGCCGTTGAGCGCGTCGACGCACAGACCGGAGTCGTCGGCCAGCGACGGCAGCCCGGTCGCCGCCAGACAGGCTCGCGCCTTGATCAGCGCGTTGCCCTCGAACGTCGGCTCGGTCTCGGACGGCTCGTCGTACGCCGCGACGTCGGCCAGGCCCAGCACCTCGATGCCCGGCACGAGGGGTTCGAGGATGCGGCGCAGCTCGGCGAGCTTCTTGGCGTTGTTGGACGCCAGGACGATGCGCTCAGGCACGACCCAGGGCCTCGTTCTGCATGCGGGTCAGGTCGACGCAGCCCTTGGCGGCCAGCTCGAGCAGCGCGTCCAGCTCGGCCTTGTCGAAGGGAGCGCCCTCCGCGGTGCCCTGCACCTCGACGAACTTGCCCGAGCCGGTCATCACGACGTTCATGTCGGTCTCGGCGCGCACGTCCTCGACGTACGGGAGGTCCAGCAGCGGGACACCGTCGATGATGCCGACGCTGATCGCGGCGACCGACTCGACGAGCGGCTCACCGGCCAGCGCACCCTTGGACCGCAGGTGCTCCACGGCGTCGGCCAGCGCGATGTACGCGCCGGTGATGGCTGCCGTGCGGGTGCCGCCGTCGGCCTGCAGGACGTCGCAGTCGATCGTGATGGTGTTCTCGCCGAGCGCCTTGTAGTCGATCGCCATGCGCAGCGACCGGCCGACCAGGCGGGAGATCTCATGCGTGCGACCGCCGATGCGGCCCTTGACCGACTCGCGGGCGGACCGGTCGTGAGTCGCCTGGGGCAGCATCGCGTACTCCGCGGTGACCCAACCCAGACCTGATCCCTTGCGCCAGCGCGGGACGCCCTCGCTGGCGCTCGCCGCGCACAGCACCTTGGTCTTGCCGAACTCGATCAGGCACGAGCCCTGAGCGTGGTCCAGCCAGTTGCGGGTGATGGTGACGGGTCGGAGCTGATCGGCACTACGGCCATCTTCGCGAGTCATGCTGCGAGCCTACGGGGGCGTCAGCCGAGGTCGTACGAAGACCCGGCGTTCACCAGGTCATATGGGCCGGTCCACCTGCCCGTGACGTCGGACTCCACCTCGGCGCGGTCGGTCCAGCCCGGAATGTGCGTGACGAGCAGGCGCCCGACCCCCGCCCGGGTGGCGTAGTCGCCCGCCTCCGCGCCCGTCAGGTGCAGGTTGGGCGGATTGGTCGCGGACTCGACGAACGACGCCTCACACAGGAACAGGTCCGATCCGGCGGCCAGCTCGACGAGGGCCTCGGTCGGCCCGGTGTCGCCGGAGTACGTCAACGAGTGGCTCGCGGTGGCTACCCGCAGCGCGTACGCCGGGACCGGGTGCTCGACCAGCACGGAGGTCACCGTGAACGGGCCGAGTCGGACCGTCGCGCCGTCCTGCCAGCCCTGGAAGTCGAACTGCTCGGTCATGCCGGCCGGCTCATGGGTGCCATAGGCGCAGGCCAGGAAGTCGGCCGCGCCGACCGGGGCGTGCACCGGGATCTGCGCCAGTGCGCCCTGGGGGTGGTACTTGCTGAAGACGTAGAGCCCGGACATGTCGAAGCAGTGATCGGCGTGCAGGTGCGACAGCGCGACGGCGTCGATGTCCCGCAGGTCGCAGAAGCGCTGCAGGTTGCCGAGCGCGCCCGAGCCCAGGTCGAGCAGCAGGCGGTACGTCCGGCCCTCGAAGGGCGCCTCGACGAGATAGCAGCTGGCCGGCGAGTCCGGTCCGGGGAACGATCCGGCGCAGCCGATCACGGTGAGCTTCATGCGACCCCCACCCAGGAGAACTGCTGGACCGACTCGACCTCGGGGCCCAGGAAGCGTCGGGCGAGCGTCGTGAACTCGTCGGGTCGACCCGTGGTCAGGAAGCCGTGCGTCGGGGCGGGCAGCGACGCGTCGCGTTCGAGCCCCTCGCGCACCAGCAGGGCGTAGACGTCCTTGGCGGTCTCCTCGGCACTGGAGACCAGCGTGACGCCGTCTCCCATGACGTACGACAGCACGCCGGTCAGGAGCGGATAGTGCGTGCACCCGAGCACGAGCGTGTCGATGTCGAGATCGATCAGCGGCTGGAGGTAGTCCCTGGCGACGTCGAGCAGCTCGGGCCCACTCGTGATGCCGGCCTCGACCAGGTCGACGAACCGCGGGCAGGCCTGCGTGTGCAGGGTGATGCCGGGATTGGCGGCGAAGGCGTCGTCGTATGCGCGGGACGTCGCGGTCGCGGTCGTGCAGATCACGCCCACCGTGCCGTTGCGGGTCGCGCTGACCGCGCGGCGCGTCGGGGGGACGATGACCTCAACGACCGGCACGTCGTAGCGTTCACGGGCATCGCGCAGGACTGCCGCGCTGGCGGAGTTGCAGGCGATGACCAGGACCTTGACGCCCTGCGCGACCAGGTGGTCGAGGCACTCCAGGGCGTATTCGCGGACCTCGGAGATGGGCTTGGGGCCGTACGGCTGGCGGGCCGTGTCGCCCAGATACAGGACGGGCTCGTGCGGCAGCTGGTCGAGAACCGCGCGCGCGACGGTCAGGCCGCCGAAGCCGGAGTCGAAGATGCCGATGGGAGCACTGGTCACAACCGAAAAGAGTACGTGTGCCACGGGATACGGCAAAGTAAACGGGCCGCAGATCACATGTGAGTCACGTCGCCCGCGCCTCGACGTGGCTACAGGGGCAGCTTGGGCTGCGGCGGCGCGTGCGCGGGGTCGACCCCGTCGAACAGCGACGAGACCGACTCCCCCGCATGGATGCGGGCGATCGCCTCGGCGAACAATCCCGCGACCGAGCGGATCTGCAGCTCGGGCCAGTCCGCCGGGGGCGGCACGGTGTCGGTCGTCACGACCTCGGTGATCGAGGGGTGGTTGCGCAGGCGCTCGACCGCCTTGCCGGTGAACAGCCCGTGGGTGCAGGCGACCGAGGCCTCGGTGCAGCCTTCCTCGGCGAGCTTGTTCATGAGTTCGATGATCGAGCCGCCGGTGGCGATCTCGTCGTCGAGCACGATCGCGGTCTTGCCGGCCACGTCACCGACGATCGCGTCGATGACGACCTTGTCGTCGGCCTGCCGCTGCTTGCTGCCGGCCGCGACCGGCACACCGAGCAGCCGGGCGAACAGGGACGCGGTCTTGGCGTTGCCGAGGTCGGGCGAGACCACGACGGTGTTGCTGAGGTCGCGCCCGCGGTAGTAGTCGGCCAGCTCGCCGATCGCAGTCAGGTGGTCGACCGGGACGCTGAAGAAGCCGTGCACCTGAGGGGCGTGCAACGTCATCGTGACCACCCGGTCGGCGCCGGCCGTGGTCAGCATGTCGGCGACGAGCCGGCCGCCGATCGAGATGCGCGAGGCATCCTTCTTGTCCGAGCGTGCGTACGCGTAGTGCGGGATCACGGCGGTCACCGATGCGGCGCTGGCGCCCCGCGCTGCGTCGATCATCAGCAGGAGCTCCATCAGGTGGTCCTGCGTCGGCGGGACCAGCGGCTGGATGATGTAGACATCCTTCTTGCGGCAGTTGGCCAGGAGCTGCACCTGCAGGCAGTCGTTGCTGAACCTGATGGTGTCGGACGCCGATATCGGCTGGCCGAGCTCGGAACAGATCTTCTCGGCGAGGGGTCGGTGGGCGCTGCCGGAGAAGACCACGATCTGACTCACGGGATGAGGCTAGCCGACGGACCGTGCCGCTGGGCAGCGGCACGGAACAACAGGCTCTCGAGGCACCGCCTGTCACCCGGCCTGGCACCATCAGGACATGTCGGATGCCGGGTCGAATCCCGGTGCCGCCGTTCGACGTGCGGGTGACAACGCCGTCCACTGAGCAGGACGTCACGATGTCGTTCCAGGACTATCTCGACACCGGCGAGGACAAGACCGGGCTGGCGATCGTGCACGCCATCAAGCACGGCGCCGCAACGAGTTGTGGCTTGACGGCATGGCGACCAAGCCCGCGGACTGAGGACGGTGAGCCTGCCCTGACGGACGGGCCTACGCCCAGAGCTGGCCGTCGAGCTTGTCCTCGGCCTCGTCCAGAGTGCCCTCGTAGGCCCCGGTCGAGAGATACTTCCAACCGCCGTCGCAGACCACGAACACGATGTCGGCCGACTCGCCGGCCTTGACGCACTTGGCGGCCTGGGCGAGAGCCGCGTGCAGGATCGCACCGGTCGAGATGCCGGCGAAGATGCCCTCGGAGGCGATCAGCTCGCGCACCCGACGGACCGCATCACGCGGGCCGACCGAGAAGCGGGAGTCGATCATCGACGCGTCGTAGAGCTCGGGGACGAAGCCCTCGTCGAGGTTGCGCAGGCCGTAGACGAGCTCGCCGTAGCGGGGCTCGGCCGCGACGATGCGCACCTGCGGCTTGTGCTCACGGAAGTAGCGACCGACGCCCATCAGGGTGCCGGTCGTGCCCAGCCCGGCGACGAAGTGGGTGATCTCGGGCAGGTCGGCAAGGACCTCCGGTGCGGTGCCCTCGTAGTGCGCGTCAGCATTGGCCTGGTTGCCGTACTGGTAGAGCATGACCCAGTCGGGATTTTCGGCGGCGATCCCCTTGGCGACCCGCACGGCCTCGTTGGAGCCGCCGGCGGCCGGCGAGGGAATGACCGTGGCCCCCCACATCGTCAGCAGCTGCGTGCGCTCGATCGAGGTGTTCTCGGGCATGACGCAGACCAGCCGATAGCCCCGTTGGCTCGCAACCATGGCCAACGAGATCCCAGTGTTGCCGCTGGTGGGCTCCAGGATCGTGGCGCCGGGGTGCAGCAGGCCTTCCTTCTCCGCGCGCAGGATCATGCTCAGCGCGGCGCGGTCCTTGATGGACCCCGTCGGGTTGTGGTCCTCGAGCTTGGCCCACAGGCGTACGTCTGGGGACGGCGACAGGCTCGGCAGACCCACCAGGGGCGTGCCGCCGACCGAGTCGATCAGGGAGTCGAAGCGCACTCTGCAGCCCTAGAGCCGGTCGACGGCGCCGCCGGCCACGGCCGGCAGGATGACCACGGTGTCGCCGTCGGCGATCGGGGTCTCGAGACCACCGGTAAACCGGATGTCCTCGTCGTTGACATAGATGTTGACGAAGCGGCGCGCCTCACCGTTGTCGAGCAGCCGCTCCTTGATGCCGGGATGATCGGCCTCAAGCTTGTCGATCAGCTCGGTCACGGTCGCGCCGCTGCCCTGCACGGCGCGCTCGCCGTCGGTGTACGTGCGCAGGATGGTGGGGATGCGGACCTCGATGGCCATCAGTGTTCTGCCTTCTGTTGGTTGGCGCTTGCCTCTGTATAAGCCTCGACGACCCGAACTTCTTCCTCAGCGACCTCACCGTCGACGATCCGGTACGAGCGAAAGTCCACCGGACCCCCCTGATCGGCACCGTCGCGGGTCGAGACCAGCACGTAGTGCGCGCCGGGCTCACCGGCCAGGTTGATGTCCGTACGGGACGGATAGGCCTCGGTCGCGGTGTGCGAGTGATAGATCACGACGGGCTCCTCGTCGCGATCGTCCATGTCGCGGTACAGCCTGAGCAGGTCGCCGGAGTCGAACTCGTAGAACGTCGGCGACATCGCGGCGTTCAGCATCGGGATGAACCGGGCCGGAACGTCGGAGTCGATGGGCCCGGCGACGACGCCACAGGCTTCGTCCGGGTGGTCTCGGCGCGCGTGCGCGATGATCGCGTCGTGCGTGGCTCGGTCGATGGTCAGCACCGCTTGAGTTTATCGGCCGTGGCCCGGGCCTATCCCCCCAGACCAGTGGCTGAGACGGGCCGGAGTCAGTCCAGTGCGGCGATGAGGGTCTCCTGGACGTAGCCGAGCCAGTCGTAGATCTCCCCCATCGCGGCGATTGCCTCGTCCTCGGACTGGCCGACCAGCAGGATGTCCTCCTCCTCGTCGATCCCGAGTCGGACCGCGAGAGACAGGCGGACGTCGGTCAGCGCGCGCAGCCACGACTGGACCTCGTCGGGGTTGAGCTCGACCTCGACCGGCGACTCGCCGGGTGTGGCGCCGAAGGTCAGGCCGCCGTCGACCAGCGAGCCGATCAGGGTCTCGGCGTGGTGCACCTTGGCCGAGGTCAGGGACCGCTCGGTGAAGCGCCGGAACTCCCCGGCATCCTCCTCGTCGTCGCGGTAGGCGTCCGGGAGCAACCGCCGAAGCACTGGGTCCTCCGGGGGCAGGGACGGACCGCCCATGCCCAGCTGAGCGGCGAGCGGGTCCGCGCTGGACTCGTCGGCACCGTTGCGGTCGCGCAGCAGCTCGACGACCTGGCCCGAGAGGCTGGCCAGCAGGTGTGCCTCGCCGGACTCGAACGTCGCCGTGATGCCGCCACGACGGCGCTTCTTGAAGGGCTTCACAGCTCGCTCCGCTCGCTGTGACAGCGACTACGTCGCTGCCGGGCTTCGCCCGGAAGCCTCGCCTCGCTCCGCTCGGCCCATGGCCGGGTCATTCGCTGAGCCGCGCGCCTCATGCGTCCTGCCGTTCGAGGGTCGCCCACAGGCCGTACTCGTGCATCGCCTGCACGTGGCGCTCCATCTGCTCGCGCCGACCGCTGGCAACCACGGCCCGACCCTCTTCGTGCACCGCGAGCATCAGCTCGTGCGCCTTCTCGTCGGTGAAGCCGAAGTAGTTGCGAAAGACGTAGGCGACGTAGGACATCAGGTTGACCGGGTCGTTCCACACGATCGTGACCCACGGGTCCTCGAGCTCGACGAAGTCGTCGACTTCGGGCTCGGCGATCTCCACGGGGGACGGACTGGACATGTGTCCATTGTGTCGCAGGCGCCTGACGGAGCGAAATGGCCATGACCATCTCGGCCGACCAGGCCCGTACGTCCTAGGCTGGATCCGTGACCGCTTCCGCCAGCACAGCCCTGCTGACCGACCACTACGAGCTGACGATGCTCCAAGCAGCCCTGCGCGACGGGACGGCCGGACGACACTCGGTGTTCGAGCTGTTCGCCCGCCGACTGTCCGGCGGGCGCCGCTACGGAGTCGTGGCGGGTATCGGCCGGGCGCTCGACGCGTTGGCGGACTTCCGGCTCGGCGAGGCCGAGCTGACCTGGCTCGCCGGCGCGGGGGTTGTCGACACCGAGACGATCGACTGGCTCGGCGACTACCGGTTCACCGGCAGCGTGTGGGGCTACCCCGAGGGCGAGCTCTACTTCCCGCAGTCCCCCGTCCTGATCGTCGAAGGCACCTTCGCAGAGTGCGTCATCCTCGAGACGCTGCTGCTCTCGGTGCTCAACCACGACTCGGCGATCGCCACCGCGGCCTCCCGCATGATCACGGCGGCCGGCAACCGTCCGTGCATCGAGATGGGATCCCGTCGCACGCACGAGGCGTCCGCTGTGGCAGCGGCCCGTGCGGCCTACATCGCCGGATTCGCCGCGACATCCAACCTCGAGGCCGGTCGCACGCACGGGATCCCCACCACCGGGACCAGCGCCCACTCGTTCACGCTCCTGCACGACACCGAGCGTGAGGCGTTCGAGGCGCAGGTGCGCGCGCTCGGGCCCGGCACGACGCTGCTGGTCGACACGTACGACATCCCCGAGGCGATCCGGACCGCGGTCGAGGTTGCCGGCCCGGATCTCGGCGGGGTGCGGCTGGACTCCGGCGACCTGGTGTCGCTGGCGCGGTCCGTGCGCAAGCAGCTCGACGACCTAGGCGCGACCGGCACCCGGATCACCGTGACGAGCGATCTCGACGAGCACGCCATCGCAGCGCTCGCGGCAGCCCCCGTCGACGGCTACGGCGTCGGCACCTCCTTGGTGACCGGGTCCGGCGTGCCGACCAGCGGCTTCGTCTACAAGCTCGTCTCCCGCGCGGGCGACGACGGCGAGATGGTCGCGGTCGCCAAGAAGAGCGCCGACAAGGTCTCGGTCGGCGGCCGCAAGTACGCGCTCCGCCGGCTCGACGGAGCCGGTCGCGCACAGGCCGAGGTCATCGGCATCGGCGCAGCCCCAGCGAACGACGGCGCCGACCGCACGCTCCTGGTCGAGCTGGTCCGTGCCGGCGAGCGGGTGCACACCGCGACCCTCGAGGAGTCGCGCGCCCGGCTCCGTGATTCCCTCGCCGAGCTGCCCGCCACGGCACGGCAGCTCTCACGGAGCGATCCGACCCTCCCCACGATCTACGAGGAGCTGAGATGACCACTGCGTTGATCGTCGTCGACGTCCAGAACGACTTCTGCGAGGGCGGATCCCTCGCCGTCACTGGTGGCGCCAAGGTCGCCGCCGACATCGCCGACCTGATCGCCTCCGGCGCGTACGCGACCGTCGTCGCGACGCGCGACCACCACGTCGATCCCGGCGCCCACTTCTCCGACAACCCGGACTTCGTCGACTCGTGGCCCCGCCACTGCGTCGTCGGCACGCCGGGCGAGGAGTTCCAGCGCCCGCTCGACCCGTCGATGTTCGCCGAGATCTTCTACAAGGGCGAGTTCGCCGCCGCCTACTCCGGCTTCGAGGGCAGCTCGCCGATCGGGACGTCGCTGGCCGATTGGCTGCGCGCCGCCGGCGTCGACACCGTCGACGTGTGCGGTATCGCGACGGACTACTGCGTGCGCGCCACGGTCCTGGACGCGGCACGCGAAGGGTTCACGGTGCGGGTCCTCGAGCCACTCACCGCGGCAGTGTCCGCGGACAACCTGCCGGACGTACATGCGGCCTGGTCCGCAGCCGGCGTGGAGGTGCGGACATGAGCGCCACGCCCCTGGGCCTGCCGGTCGACCAGACATCCCACGCGCGGCTCGCCGCCGACGGCCTGACGCTGGCCCGCCTCGACCCGGCCGACGGCGCAGCGTACGAGGCCTGGATCCGCGCCGAGAACCGCGGGTTCCTGCAGCCTGACCCGACACCGGAGGTCATCGAGCACCGCCGCGGCTATCTGGGCGACGATCGGATCATGGGTGTGTGGGACAGCAGCCTCCCGCACCCGCAGGTGCCCGTCGCGACGACGATCAGCTGGATCGCCGACCTGACGCTCCCCGGCGGCGGGGCCGCCCCGACCTGGGCCATCAGCGGCGTCACGGTGGCACCGACCCATCGGCGCCGCGGCATCGCTCGCGCCCTGCTGGAGGCCGAGCTGCGCACCGCGGTCGAGCTGGGCCTCCCCCTCGCGATGCTCACCGTCTCAGAGTCCACGATCTACGGCCGGTTCGGCTTCTCGCCCTCGGTCTTGGCCCGCAATCTGTCGATCGACCGCAGGAGGGCCCACTGGACCGGTCCGGTCGCGCCCGGCCGGGTCCATCTCGTGTCCGCCGAACAGCTCCGGTCCGATGGTCACCCGATCGTCGAGCGGGTTCGCGCGGCCACTCCCGGTCAGGTGCACTATGCCGCGACCAGCATCCTGTGGGACCGCCAGCTGGGCCTGCCGGTCGGGGACGACAACGCCAAGAACCTGCGATTCGCGCGCTACGACGACGCCGATGGCACCCCTGCGGGCTTCGCGATCTACCGGTTCGTCGAGGACCCGGCCGACTTCACGCAGCACGAGCTCCGGCTCCAGACGCTCGTCGCCGCAACGCCCGATGCGTACGCCGGGCTGTGGCGATTCCTGCTGGAGATGGATCTCGTGGCGACGATCACCGCCGACCTGCGACCCGTCGACGAGCCGTTGCGCTGGATGATCGCGGACTTCCGCGCGGTCCGGTCCAGCGAGACCGACCACCTGTGGACCCGCATCCTCGACGTCAAGGCGTCGCTCGAGGCGCGCACGTATGCGGCGCCGGGGCGGATCGTCCTCCGCGTCGAGGACCCGCTCGACTTCGCGGCAGGCACCTGGGCCCTGGAGGTCGACGACGCAGGCAGTGCGACGGTCACGGCGACCGCGGACACCCCCGATGTCGACCTCACGGTCAACGCCCTGAGCTCGCTCCACGTCGGTGGCGTCTCGGCGCGCGTTCTCGAGGCTGCGGGAGCCCTGACCGGTGATGTGGCGCGGCTCGACGCGATGTTCCGCTCCCCGGTCGCGCCCTACACGAGCATCTGGTTCTAGCCGCGGGGCGGCTGTTCGGCCAGCGCTCGTGGTGGAAGCCCCGGTCGCGCGGAGCGTGGGACGCTCCCACTCGGTACAGCAATACCCTATGGGGTATTTTTCCAAGCGTGGGAGCCACCCCGGCGGGATAGGGTCCGGCTATGCCCGTGCTGGCCTGGATCGTCGTCTCGGGACTCGCCATGAGCGCCATCGCCCTGGTCGGCGGCATCTCCGTGCTGATGCCGGAGCGATCCTTTCGACGCCTCGTGATGCCCTTGGTCGCGCTGGCCGCCGGGGCCCTGCTGGGTGGGGCGATGTTCCACATGCTCCCGGCGTCCGTGGACCAGCTGGGGAACGGCCTGACGGTCTATGTATGGCTCGTCGCGGGGCTGTTCGCGTTCCACGTGCTCGAGCAGTTCCTCCACTGGCACCACTGCCATCGACCCGTGAGCGAGCACCAACCGCTGGGCTACCTGATCCTGGCCGCGGACGGAGTGCACAACCTGATCGGGGGCGTCGCCGTGGGCAGCGCCTTCGTCATCGACATACGCCTGGGAGTCGTCACCTGGATTGTGGCCGCCGCGCACGAGATCCCCCAGGAGCTGGGCGACTTCGGGATCCTGGTCCACAGCGGATGGAGCGCCCGCCACGCCCTGGTCTACAACCTCGCCTCCGCGCTGACCTTCCCACTCGGCGGTGCGCTGGCCTACGCCCTGTCCGACACCATCAATGTCGCGGTCCTCGTACCGTTCGCAGCGGGCAACTTCATCTACATCGCCGTCGCCGACCTCCTGCCGCAGATCACGACGGCACCGGAACCCCGCGAGAAGCTCATCCACTCCGGCACCTTCGCCCTGGGGCTCAGTGCTCTCCTCATCGTCGCCCTCCTCACCTGAGCGCAAGTCCTTCGATCCGCCGACGCGGCCAGCTCACCGCATGGCAGAGGCACCGACCAGTCAGACCATCTCGCCGATCCTGGACCGGACGATCTCGGGGACAGCCGCCTCCGGGACAGCGCCCAGCAGGAAGTCGCCCGCCGGAGTCGCTGCGCCGGAGGCCGACCAAAACCCTTCCGGGATCAGCGCTCCCGCAACGTCGCTACCCCACACCTGGACGGCGTCATCGCTCCGCATGGCGAGGCTCCATCCATAGTTGGAGGTCGCGTTCGCCAACGGCGTGTAGACGGACAGGGCAACCGGCGAGCCGCCCGCACCGCTGCCGCGGTCGCGGTCGCGGTCGCGGTCGCGGTCGTCGAGCATGACCGCAGCGATCGGAAGACTCGCAAAGCCCCGCAACCAGTCGGCGACGTACATCGACGCATTCTCTGCGTCATCACTGTCGAGCGCATCGGTCGTGGCGGCACCGGAGAAGGCATGAGTCCGCTCGAGCCAGCGTCGCGGAGACGGAATGTGCAGGATGACCGGGCGTCGTTGGGTCTGGGTGAAGATCGTCACGAGCTCCAGGACCTGCCGGTTCGACTCCGGGTCGGCGAGCAACGTTCGCAATGCGTATCCCGTGCGTGTCTTGGCAGCCATCGACGCCCGCAGACCTTCGTCCGACGCCACCCGGTGGTCATACCACCGGTCGAGCGCGACCAAGGTTGCATCGGGGTCGAGCAGCCCCTGTGCCTGACTGACGAAGTTGGCGTACGCCATCGTGTCGCGCCAAGGGACGTCCTTGCCCTGCAGGACGACGCACTGCGCCCAGTCATGGGCGTCCAGGATGACGGCCGTCCGGCGACCGGACGGGGGGTGTGCAATGAGGGAGTTCAGGTCTGTGGTCATAGATCCTCCTTGATGACGATGCCGTGGTCGTGGTCGGTCGCGCCGCCCAGAGGCAACGCGACCGACCACCCGAGCGGAAGCTCAGGACTTGTGCGAGACCGTCTCGCCGTACTTCTGCTCGAGCTCGAGCACACGCGCTTCGAGCTCACTGATCTTCAGGACTCGGCGATCCGGCACCATGATCAGCGGCAGGTCGGCGAGCTTGCCCTTGACCCGCTCCGGCTCGAGACCGCCCCAATGAGTGGCGAACAACTCCTCGTCGTCACCCTGTCCCCACGACCCGTAGTACAACAGCTCCTTCGGCGGTTCCGGCTGGACGAACTCCTGCACGAACTCGGCGTACGGCTTGCCGCGTGAGATCCGATCCCGGCGGATCTGCGACCTGAGCGCCCTGGTGCCCTCCTCGTCGACGACGAAGGTCTCGGGAACCCACACCACCCCATAGACGTCGGTGGCGACCTGGGCGGAGATCCTGTCGATCTGCAGGTCGGTGACCACCATCTCGGGATCGCGCTCGATCACATCGCCGTAGCCGCCGCCGGACCCCTGGGCGATCATGTACATCTCGCCCTCCTTGGCGACGTCGAACTGCAGGCCCATGTGGGCCGACTGGTAGTCGGCACCCTCGTACGGCTGCTCGTTCATCACGCGTTCCATCGAGAGGTCGAACTCTGCCGGGTCGTCCTTGATGATGTCGTAGATGTTGATGCCCTTGACCATTGCCAGCGGGTAGGCCGGGCAGCCATAGCCTCCGAACATTCCGGGCACTGAGGAGAACTTCGACCCGGACGTGACCGTCATGAAACCCCAGCTCGGAGTGCCGCGCGAGGCCACGATCATCTCGTAGCCCATGCCACCGCGAAACTTGCCGAAGCCCTGGTTGTCGCGGACGATTCGCTTGCTCACGAGCTGCAGGAACGGAACTTCCTCCTCCATGACCTCCTGCTCACCGATGTCCGCCATGGCGCAGAACAGCGGCGCTACAGCGTCCTCACCATCGCGAAAGGCCTTCGCTCCGCCGCCCATGCCGTTGAGGTCTGCGCACAGGTTGCCGACCTGCTCACCGTTCTGGGTCGTACCTCCCCACAAGAAGTCGTTGATCTGGTTGAACCACGGGGCCACCACGTTCGAGTACTTCTGCGGAGCCGAGAACTGCATCTTGGCGAACGCCGTCTGCAGCGCGGAGAAGCCGCGGAACGATGCCTGGAGGGACTGTCCGACCGGCGCGTCGTAACCCGCGTCCGCCCAGCTGTGCTCCTCGGTGATGACCTCGATCGGCGACAGTGCGCCCGTGCTCCTGGGCAGGTCCGGCCAGTAGTACGAGAGGATCGCCTGCGCCATGAACGACTTGGTCGAGGCAAGGGGTGAGTTGATCGCCCGGTTGAGGATCTCCGGTCCGGTGCCCGTCAGGTCGACGATCATCCGGTCACCCTTGATCGTGATCTTGCAGGCGAACTTGATGAGAATGTTCTCCTTCAGCGTCGAGTCGACGAACTGGTTGAAGGTCACGGTGCCGTCCGGGAGCTCGGTGATGCGCCGGCGAACCTCCTTCTCGACGTCCTCGACAGTCACCCGCAGCGCCGCGACGAAAGTCTCCTGACCCACCTCGTCGATCAGTCGGTCGACGGTGTCCATGATGCGGCGCACGGCTCCCATCTTGACCTTGATGTCGGCGAGCATCAGCTTGGGATCGCGAGTGGAGTGCTGCAGG
Source organism: Aeromicrobium sp. A1-2 (assembly GCF_003443875.1). Classification (NCBI taxonomy): domain Bacteria; kingdom Bacillati; phylum Actinomycetota; class Actinomycetes; order Propionibacteriales; family Nocardioidaceae; genus Aeromicrobium; species Aeromicrobium sp. A1-2. The sequence continues at coordinate 2,235,537 of NZ_CP027482.1, forward strand.
AAGGTCAGCAGGTCACGCCGAAGGTGCCCCTCCTCGACGATCTTGATCGGCGAGGCGCGGAGTCCGTCGTCGAAGGGCGTCTCCGAGCCTGACGGCATCCCGCCGGGCTCGCACGCCCCGTTCTCGCCTTCATGGATCGTGGCACCGACCCACGCGATGATCTCCCCGTCCCGGACCACCGGGACGAGCATCGACTGGTCGGTGTTGTGCACCATCCCGAAGCGGGAGTCGTTGTGGAAGAAGCCGTCACCGGCTCGGATCCCGACCGTCGGCTCGTTCTTCCAGTTCTTCATGATGTAGCGGATGGGGTGGTGCAACACGGCCGAGAAGGCGATGACGCCACGGTTCGACAGGTAGGTCACGTCGCCCTCGGCGGTGTAGACCGCGCACGACAGGTCCGCCCACTTGGCACCCGGGGCAGCGCCCATGCTCTCGCACATCTCAAAGGCCTCATCGAGCGCGCCGGCGAGCCGCTTGCGGATCCGGTCGAACTCGATCGTGTCGATCCCCTTGCCGATGCACTCCTCCTCGTACACGGTGCGGGGCATGATCTCGTGGTGCCGCATGATCGCCGGGTCCGGGCCGAGGAAGAGAGTCGTCTCGTCCATGAACTTGTCGACCCATTCCTGCTCCTGCGAGCTCAACAGCTGGGTGTCGTCATTGTCGTCTGATGCTGCCGCGATGTCCTGGGTGGTGAGTGTCATTGCTCTTACGCTCCTTGTTGTCTCAATGCCGGATGGTGGATGGTTTGGTGATCACTCGCTGAGCAACCACACGGCACCCTGGACCGTGGGCTCCAACCGCCAGCCCGGTTCGACCAGGTAGGTCGTGTTCTCGGTCGTGACGATGGCTGGGCCGTGGATGACGAACTCGTGCTTGATCGCCTCGGCGTCGTAGACGGGCGTGACAACCGCCCCGTCCACGCCCGGGAAGTGCACCTCACGGCTCGACACGGCATCGGGCCGCGTCTTGTCGCCACCGGCGTGGATCGAGTCGAACTTGACGACCTCGCCCTCGATGAACGAGGCCACGCGGATCGTCTGCACCCGGATCCCGGCCTCGGGAGCCTGCGTGCCCTCGCCGTAGCGCTCACCGAAGATGTCCGAGAAGGTCTTGATGAGGTGCAGGACGTCGGCAACACCCGCGACCCGGTTGATGTCGAAGGCCACCGCCGTCGTGACCAGCTGATTGCCGTATCGCATGTCCATCTCGAGGCGGTAGCGGACGTCGGCTTTGTCGTAGCCCTGGCGCACCAGGTCTTCGGCCCCCTTGGCCTCGAGCTCCTCGATGTAGCCGTTCATCGCCGCGTACTGGCGATACAGGCTGCGCTTCAGCGGCTCGTACAGCACGACGTACGCGCTGCGCTCGTGGATGTGGAGGGGACGCATGTTCCCCGCTCCCAGGGCGGAGAACACCGACGCGAACGGCGGGAACAGGATCTTCTTGATCCCCGCACTGGTGGCGATGCCACACGCATGCAGCGGCCCGTTGCCGCCGTAGGCCAACATCGTGTAGTCCTCGATCAGGCCACCACGCGACCGCAGCTCCTTCTCGATGCCGATCGCCATCTGCTCGTCGACGGTGCTCTTGATGATCTTGGCCGTCTCGATGTGGTCAAGGTCCAGCTCGTCACAGAATGCCTCCTCGATCGCGTAGACCGAACGCTTCGGATTGAGCTGGATGTGACCGTTCGCGTAGTTGTCGGGATCGAGGTAGCCCAGGACGAGATCGGCATCGGTCACGGTGGGTTGGAGCCCTCCGCGGTCGTAGCAGGCAGGGCCCGGATCAGAGCCTGCTGACTCGGGGCCGATCTGGATCGAGTGGTGGATGCGGTTGTACGACGCGATCGATCCTCCGCCGGCTCCCAGGGTGTTGAGGTGGATCATCGGTGCCGACACCATCCAACGCCCGATGGTGGGCTGGAAGTCGTAGTGGCGGATGCCTCCCTCAGGCACCAGGCCGATGTCGAAGGAGGTCCCTCCCATGTCCATCGACACGACGTCGCCGAGCCCCGTCGACTCCGAGAGGTGCTGGGCCGCGCCGACGCCGGCGATCGGACCCGAGTGGATGGTCTGCAGCGCATCGGTCGAGTTCGGCTGCGCCATGCCTCCGGAGTTGTGGATCACCAGCATCGGCTTGTCGTAGCCGGAGTCGCGCAAGTTGTTCGACAGCTGATTGAGCGCGTGGAACATCGTCTCGTGGAGGAAGGCGTCGACGATCGTGGCCATGGCCCGGACGTACTCGCCCTTGCGGCCGGAGACCTGACTGCTGAGGAGCACCGGGATCGATCCGAGCTCGTGCGTGGGGTACTCGTCGAGGATGATCTCCAGGACTCGTTCCTCGTGCGCCGAGTTCTCGGTCGCGTTGGTCAACGCAACGACGATGGCCTCGGCACCCCCGTCGACCAGCGATCGGACCTGGGTGCGCACGTCGTCGTACCGCAGAGGCACGAGCACTTCGCCCACCGAGTCTATGCGCTCCTTGACCGAGCGGATGAGCTGACGGGGAACCAGGGGTTCGGGTCGTTGCGCGTCGGGCATGTCACCCTGTTTGACGCCATCGAGCCCTTCGCCGTAACCCCGACCACGAGACAACGGGATGGTGTCCTCGAAGCCGTGGGTCACCAGGGCTGCGACCCGAGGACCCTTGCCCTCGATGAGCGCGTTGGTGCCGAGGGTCGTCGCGTACCTGACCGAGTCAACCTCCCGCAGGGCGGTTTCACGGCTGATGCCGGCCCGCTCGCACGCGCGGTCGAGGGCCTCGTTGAAGCCCAGCGCCAGGTTGTGGTGGGTCGTCAGCGCCTTGGACTCGATGTAGAGGTCGTCCCATACGAAGAAGCAGTCACTGAACGTGCCGCCGATGTCGACAGAGATGCGTTTCATGGTCAGTGACCGCCATTCGTGTGGTTGTGTCCGGCCGACTCGAACCGGGCGCTGAGATCGGTGACGGCGTTCTCACCGGGGCCGTAGTTGATGACTTCCTCGGGGTTGCCGCCGTGGGCATCCCATTTCTCCCGCAGGGAGTCGATGTCCCAGAGCATGTCGACGGTTGGCGGGTGGCCGGGCGGGAGGTACTCGGCCTCGATCTGCGTGCCGCAGGTCGGGCAGTAGAACTCCAGGATCCGGCAGAAAGCCGGATCAGGCGAGAAGGTGAACTCGTACTTTTCCGGATCGATGATGGGCGGGTGGATCTCCCGGGGGTCACGGTCATAGACCAGCGTCCCCTCCTTGTAGTTGCCGCGAGCATCCCCGAGGTCGTGGCTGCACACGCGGCACACCCACCGCTCGGTGTCGAGGTCGATGAAGAGGTATTCGGTCATGGGAACTCGCATGGTGTCCGTGCCTTTCGTCAGCATGGTGATATCCAGCTGGTTAGCGGTTGATGGTCAGTGGTCGGTCAGGATCAGGTCACCGGCGGCGGAGACCTCCAGGGCCCAGCCGGCGGGCACCCGGGCCGTGAAGAAAGGGCCCTCGACGATCGCGGGGCCGGAGGCTCTGGCACCCGGAACCTGGTCCTGGAGCTGGTAGACAGCCACCTGATCGACCTGTGTCGCGGTGGACCGGACCTGCCTGCTGCCCGAGGACACGGCATCGCTCTTGGCTTCCGGCGAGCCGCCCAGGATCGTGGGATGCGGCAGGGCGAAGGTCGCCCGGAGGGAGAGGATCTGCTGTCCTTCCTCGGTCAGCATGTCCCACTCCAGGTCACAGTCGGCCAGGTCGTGGCCTTCCTGGAACATGTCGCGCGAGGCCTTGGTCTCCAACGTTCGGCGGGCCTGCGCGACCTGCTCGTCGCTGTGCCCCGAGACGTTGGTCTCGTAGGTCTGGGCGATGTCGGAGAAGCTGATCCCGAACGCGGAGAAGACGGCGGCCAGGCGCGGGACCAGGACCTGATGAACTCCCGCGATGCTTGCGGCAGCACAGGCGTTCATCGGACCTCCGCCGCCGAAGGCCGCCACGGTCGTGTCGGCGCTGCTCACGAGGTCGCCGAAGGACGCCGACAAGGCACGCGAGTAGGTGTGCTCCATCCGCACCAGCGCCTCCTCGACGCTGATGCCGAGTGGCTCGGCGATCGTGGTGGCGACCACCGCTCTCGCCCGGTCCGAGTCAAGGGCCATCTCGCCGTTCAGGTACGTCTCGGGATCCAGCACGCCCAGTAGCAGATTGACGTCGGTGATCGTCGCCTGGTTGCCACCGAAGCCGAAGCAGGCAGGTCCCGGCGCCGCTCCTACGCTCTCGGGGCCCACCGTGATCTCGCCGTCACGGACCGCGATGATCGAGCTGCCGCCGACGCCGGCCGATCGCACGTTGCTCATCTCGTAGGAGATGTCGACACCGCGGACCGAACCACGCCGGTCGGCGGCGATAGCGAAGTGGTCCACCGTGCCGACGTCGGTGGTCGTGCCGCCGACGTCGATCATCAGGACGCTCTCCAGCCTGTACGCCTCGGCGAGGGCGCGCGTCCCTTCGAGGCCGCCGCGCGGACCGGACGAGTACGTCTTGAGCGCAACGGACTTGGCCACCCGGGATGACGCGCCGTCGTTGCGGTAGATCAGCAGTGGATTCTTGACCTTGTGTGCGCGCAGGCGGTGCTCGGCGCTGTAGAGGAACCGCTCGACCGTCGGGTGCAGGAACGTGTTGAGGATGCCGGACCAGATCTGGCGTTCGCGCGACGTGTCGCTGGCGAACTCCCACGAGAACAGGATCGGCACGGAGCCGAGCAGATGGCGCGGGAAGTTCTTGAGCATCGCCCGCTTGTACAGGTGCTCCCTCTCCAGGCTGCTCGCGGCGACGACGAGCCGCTCGGCGCCGGCCGTGGTCAGCCGGTTGATCTCGGCCACGAGGGTCGCGATCATCTCGTCCTCGTCGTCGGACGCCGGGAGCACTGAGATGCGAGCACCGATCAGGTCGTCGAACAGCGAGCTCGACTCCGGCGAGGATCGCAAGGTCTCGGCGAGACCGGCGTCGTCGGTGATGAGACCGACGAGCGGCCCCTTGCGCTCGACGAGTGCGTTGGTTCCCTGGGTCGAGGAGTAGCGGATGTGCCGGGTCGAGTGCAGGAGCCGCGGCAGGTCAGCCTCGCCGAAGATCTCGGCAGATGCCTTCGTCATCCCGTCGAAGAGGCACTGCGAGAGATCGACGGGTGTGGTGAGCGTCTTGGTGAAGCTGAAGTCCGCTCCGCTGCCCACGACGATGTCGGTGAGCGTCCCACCGTTGTCGATGTTGATGAGCCGTTCCATGAGGGTCCTTTGCCTGGTGTGAGTGTCGAGTCGCAGCTGGATCGCTGCGGTCGTTTGCCACAGATCCACCGTGACCCAGGTCTCACCCCGGTGACCTGTCTCACATTCGGACACCGTCGCTTCTTGGAATTCCGACCCGACCGGAGGAAGGTTGCTGTCTACGACCCCGAGGAGTGCAGATGCGCGAGCTGGCCGAACGATGGACAGAGGTCGCCGATGCGCGGGCCGATTTCCTGAGCTCCGGCCGGACGAGGCCGGACGCAGTCCCTGCCGTGGTTGCCGCCTCGTGGGCCCGGTCGGCCTCAGCGGGCGTCGACGCGACGAACGCCCACGCGGTCTTCCACGAGGACCTGGACGTCTTCAGCCGACTGGTCCGTTGCTCACAACCCGTGATCGATCGCCTGCACGACGACACCTCCGGCATGTCGCTGAGCATTCTGTTGACCGACAACAAGGCGCGCGTCCTGAGCCGCTACGACAGCAGCGCGAGAATCGGGGCCCGGCTCGACGATGTCTCACTGGCGCCGGGTTTCAACTACGCAGAAGGCGCGATCGGGACCAACGGCATCGGCACGGTGTTCGAGTCCGGCAAGCCCGTCACGATCGTCGGTCCCGAGCACTTCAACCAGCAGCTGCAGCCGTTCGCGTGCTCGGGCAGCCCCATCCGCGATCCACTGACCGGTCGTGTCGAGGGCGTGCTGGACATCAGCTGCCTGACCGAGGACTCGAGCCCACTCATGCACTCGCTGGTGATATCGGCAGCGCACGACATCGAGCGCAACCTCCTGGTCGACCGGAGCCAGTGTCAGCAGGCCCTGTTCGAGACCTTCATCCGGCTGGACGCTCGGACCCGTGGAGCGGTCATGGCCATCGGCGGAACCGTCGTGATGGGCAACGCGATGGCTCAGAGCCTGTTCGATGCCGAGGAGCAGAGCCTGATCCACGAGCACGCCCGCTGGCTGATGATTCGTCACGACCAGTCGGTGGAGCAGATTGAGCTGCCCTCCGGCAAGGTGGCCAGGGTCCGCGGGACACGCATCGTCGTGGGTGCCGATATCGCCGGGATCGTGGTCGCCGTCGACATCGTGGCCGAGCTGACCTCCAGCGCCGGCGACCTCTCGCTTCTCGGCGACCAGTTCGTCGACATGCCGACGAGCGCCGCCGTGGCGGCTGGACACGGCGCGACCCACAGCGGAGCCCACACCGCGGGAGGCGAACGGCGATCGGCGTTGTGGACGAAGGCCAGCGACGGCGTCGCCGCAGCGCTGACCCACGCGGGCGGACTGCTGCTGATGGGCGAGCCCGGCAGCGGCAAGGCGACCCTCGCCGCAGATGTCTTCGACCGCCTGCACCCGACCGGCACCGTGATCGTGGTCGATGCCGAGCACCTGCAGATCGCCGAGCCGCAGGTCCAGCCGACGGAAGGCTCGGGGCCGTCGTTCTTCGTGCTGAAGAACGTCGACACGCTCGACGACCAGGCCGTGAAGTCGCTCCAGGCCTGGCTCACCGCGATCCGCGCAGAGCAGCCGACCACCCGGTTTGCTGCCACCATCAACGATGCCAACCTCGAGTCGGCGTTGCCGTTCCGCCGGCTGCTGCCCGCCTTCGCCAGCGCAGTCACGGTGCCACCACTGCGACACCGGTTGGCCGACCTGCCCGCTGTCGTCGACCAGCTCATCGCACGTCTGGCAGATCAACGACGGGTCACGGTGAGTCCTGCCGCCATGCGGGTACTCGCGCGATACACGTGGCCGCGCAACATCCGCCATCTCGAGTCAGCTCTGACCGAGGCGCTCTCGCGTCGTCCGGTCGGCGAGATCCAGGTCGACGATCTCCCCGGCTACTGCCACAGCGGTTCGGCCCGGCAGCTCTCGGGCATCGAGTCGATGGAACGCGACCTGATCGTGTCGGCGTTGCGCGATGCCGATGGCAACCGCGTACAGGCTGCGGCCACCCTCGGCATCGCCCGGTCGTCGCTCTACCGCAAGCTCAAGAGCTTCGGCATCACGTCGATCTAGCCGTTCGGTGCGCGTCCCCGCTCGAAGATCAGGTGAGTCGTCGGGACAGCTCGTGGGCCTGGGTCAGGAGCGCGCTGCCCAGCACGGGACGACGATCAGGACGGAACCTCGTCTCCACCCCCGTGAGGCTGAGCGCCCAGCTGGGCGATCCGTCTGCATCGAACACCGCCGCCGCCATGCCCCAGCTCCCCTCCACGACCAGTCCTGGATTGGTCGCGAAGCCGGCCACTCTGGTCTCCGCGACACGTTCGCGGAGCAGGACCTCACCATGGTCCTCGCCCCACAGCCCACTCAGGTCCATGCGGTGGAGATACGCATCGAGCTCTGCCACCGGCAGGTGAGCGAGGATCGCCAGGCCTGCCGATGCGACCCCCAACGGGAACCGGACACCCTCGTAGAGCACGTGGGACCTCAACGGGAAGCTGCCGTCCTCCCGAAGCAGGCAGACGGTCTCGTCCCCGCGCCTGGCCGACAGGAAAGCGCTCTCGCCCGTCTCGGCAGCGAGATGACGCACGATGTCGCGAGCCTTACTGGTGATGTCGTAGCGGCCGGACGCCGACACGCCCAGCAGGTAGAGCTCCGGGCCCACCAGCCATCGCCCGCTCCTGCGATCGCGATCAAGCAGCCCCTCTTCGGCCAGCGACGTCAGCAACCGGTGCACGGTCGGACGCGCCAGACATACCAGGCCGGCCAGCTCGGTGGTCGTCCCGCCGTCAACACCGAGCGCACCAACGGCTCTCAGCAGCGCAGCGGCCCGCGAGACGACGTGCGGACGGTCAGCAGTAGTCACCAACACACCATAGCCTGCGTCCATTCAGTGGACGATCGCAAAGCGTCAACTCAGTCAGTGAGCAAAAAGGACCGATAGTCCGAACCTCCTTGACCCTGAGTTCGACAGCCTATCCACTACTAAGGAGCGCAACCTAGACGTTCATTGAACGAACATCATCCAGAAGACAGGAACGTCAACATGAGCAGGTCAACCTCCGCGCTCGTCGCAGACCACCTGCGCGACACCATGACGATCGCCGTCGGCGGGTTCGGGCTGTCCGGGATCCCATCGGACCTCATCGAGGCGGTACGCGATTCGGGAGTCAAGGGTCTGACGATCGTCTCCAACAACATGGGAGTTGACGGCAAGGGGCTGGGACTGCTGCTGGAGAACCAGCAGGTCACCAAGGTCGTCGCCTCGTACGTCGGCGAGAACAAGCTGTTCGCTCGCCAGTACCTGGACGGGCTCCTCGAGGTCGAGTTCAACCCTCAGGGAACCTTGGCCGAGCGTCTGCGCGCCGGCGGCGCCGGGATACCGGCGTTCTACACACGTACCGGCGTCGGCACCCAGATCGCCGAGGGCAAGCCCACCGCGGTCTTCGACGGCATCACCTACGTCCAGGAGCGCGGCATCGTCGCCGACCTCGCGCTGGTCCACGCCTACACCGGAGACACCTACGGCAACCTGCGCTATCGACTGGCGGCCCGTAACTTCAACCCCGCCGTCGCCAACTCCGGCCGCGTGACGATCGCCGAGGTCGAGCACCTCGTCGACGCCATCGACCCCGAGCTCGTCCACACTCCCGGCGTCTACGTGACTCACGTCGTCCAGGCCACCGACCGGGTCAAGGACATCGAGCAACGCACCACCCGACCCCACCCCACCCAAGGAGCACTCGCATGAGCTGGACCCGCGACGAGATGGCCGCGATCGCTGCACGCGAACTCAAGGACGGCGACTACGCCAACCTCGGCATCGGCATCCCCACCCTGGTCGCCAACCACATCCCCGACGGCATCCACGTCACCCTGCAGTCAGAGAACGGGATCCTGGGCATGGGCCCCTTCCCCTACGACGGCGACGAGGACCCCGACCTCATCAACGCCGGCAAGCAGACCGTCACCGTCAACCACGGCGCCTCGTTCTTTGATTCCACCGAGTCGTTCGCCATGATCCGCGGCGGCAAGGTCGACATCGCGATCCTCGGCGCCCTCCAGGTCGGCGCCAATGGCGACCTCGCAAACTGGGCCGTGCCCGGCGCCCTCGTCAAAGGCATGGGCGGAGCGATGGACCTCGTCGCAGGCACCAAACGCATCGTCGTCATCACCGACCACGTCGCCAAGGACGGCACCCCAAAGATCGTCCAGGACTGCACCCTCCCCCTCACCGGCCTCGGCGTCGTCGACCGCATCATCACCGACCGCGCCGTCCTCGACATCACCCCCGACGGACTCCTCCTCGTCGACCTCGCCCCCGGCGAGACAGTCAACAGCCTCCAGGCATCGACCGGTGCCCCGCTGCTGTCTGCCGCCGTCTGACAGGCAGCGCTCGCGAAGTTCTAGCCGCGGGCCGGCACGACGACCGCGGCGACTGCCCCGGCCACGATGCCGACGACCGCGGGACCGGAGATCGATCGGATCAGGAGCGTTCGACGTGTGGGGAGCACCTGGTGGGTCATGCCGCCAGCGTGTCCGCCGCACCTGACCATCGCCCGATCGTCAGGTGAACATCCGCTGAAGACCCGGCGGACAGCCGCGTGGTGGCTAGAGCAGCTCCTTCGCGAGCAGCTCGAGGGTCTGCTCGCGACCCGGCGCCGTGCGCGGATCGGTGCCCCGGCGGGCCGAGGCGACCGGGTTGACCATGACCTCGTCGACGCCGAACTGCGTCGCGAGCTCGCGGACCTGCGCGGCCGCGCGCTCGGGCGTCCCGACGACCGCACGCGCCAGGCCCGACTCGACCATGGCCTGGGCCTGCGGGTGCAGCTCGATCGCCTGGGCGTCCTCGACCAGGTCGAGCGCCGTCAGCGGCTGGCCCGTGCGGAGCCGCGCCATCATGTGCAGGTTGGGCAGCATCAGCGCGGCGGCCTCCTCCTCGGTCTCGGCCACCGCGGCGTTGACGGTCAAGAACGTGACCGGCTCGGGAGCCAGCTCGCTGGGCCGGAACTCCGAGCGGTAGACCTCGAGCGCCTCGGCGGTGCCCTGGCCCGAGAAGTGGTGCGCAAAGACGTACGGCAGGCCCTTCGCGGCCGCAAGGTGCGCCGAGTACATCGAAGACCCGAGGAGCCACATCCGTGGCTCGCTGGCGGCGGCCGGGGTCGCCTTGAGGATGTACTCCTGGCGCGGCACCGCGACACGTACGCCCTCGGTGCCCATCAGCGCGACGACATCGTCGAGGTACTGCGGAAAGTTCTCGATGTCCGTGTCGTCCCGACCGGCCGCACCGCGCAGCGCCATCGAGGTGACCGGGTCGGAGCCCGGCGCGCGTCCGATGCCCAGATCGATGCGACCCGGGTTGGCGGCCTCGAGCAGGGCGAACTGCTCGGCGACGGCCAGCGGTGCATGGTTGGGGAGCATGACGCCGCCCGAGCCGAGTCGGATCGACGCGGTCTGGGCGCCCAGCATCGCGATCAGGACCGGCGGCGAGGTCGCGGCGACGGCCGGCATGTTGTGGTGCTCGGCGACCCAGAAGCGGGTGAAGCCGAGCCGGTCCGCGACCTGGGCCATCGACACGGTCGCGGCGAGCGCGTCACCCGTCGTCTGGTCGGTGCGTACGGGAACGAGGTCAAGCACGGAAAGTCTCACCTCAAGGGCAACGCACGACCCTCGGCAATGCTTCCCTCCCGTGCCTGATGCGTCCTACGCGACCTTGGTGACCTTCCCGGCGGAGCTGAACGTCACGGTGCGGGTGACCTTCTTGCCGGCGCTGCTCTTGGCGCAGTACGTGAACTTCGTCGCCAGCCGGCTGTGCGGCTGCCCGGCCTTCAGGAGCACGTCCTTGACGCTCGTGCCGGCCTTCAACGACGTGAGGACGCTCACCTTCTTGAGCACCTTCGAGTCGCGGCAGGCGTCGTTCGAGACGCCGACGGCGCGCTCCCACGTCTCGAGATAAGCCTCAGAACCGCGGGCCATGTCGTCGACGATCGCCTGGCCGCCCTGCTTGCGCAGGTCCTCGATCCAGTCGGGGTAGAGCCCGTAGTGCGCGACGCCGTCGACGTTGATGTCGTAGGTCCGCGTGCCGCTGACCTGCTTGTCGATCGTCACGCCACCGAGGCCCTTGAACGGGTAGGTCACCTGGTTCGGCGCGTCGGCACCCCGCGGATCGCCCTGGGCGCCGAGGCCGTTGATGTCCGCGCCGTAGCCGAAGCCGAAGTAGTAGCGCGGGTCGGCCCAGGTCAGGTGTTTGCGCCACTTCTCGACGAAGCCCGCGCTGTCACCCGCGTACGGCGTGATGACGCCACCGGCCTTGTAGATGCGCGGATACGCATCGGGGGTGGACCACGAGTGGCTCGAGACGACACCGGGGTAGCCGAGCTTCTCGGTCAGGTCCAACGAGGCCGAGCGGGCCACGACGCTCATGTGGTCCGGGTCGAAGAGCATCTTGCGCTTGGCCATCTCCTCGATCGTGTGGTCGCCGAGCGATGTCAGGCCACGCGCGTTGCAATGCGGGCCCGAGGCGTACAGCGGAAGCTTGATCGGGATGAACAGTCCGGCAATCGCACCGAACAGCGCGTCCTGCTCCTGAGCCAGCGTCGGAGGCGCCAGCTGATCCTTGTCGTGGACCTCGGGGGCCGTGCCGTCGGCGCACTTGCGCATGTCCCAGAACGATCCGGTCTCCAGGAAGTTGGCCGCGTTGATCAGCACTGCGGCCGTGCCGGTGTCACCTGCGACGCCGGACAGCGCATTGTCGAACTTGTTGACGAGCTCCATCTGACGAACGCCCAGGTCGTGCACCTCGTCGAGCTGGCGATCGATGTCGGCGGTCGTGCACTGGGCCTGGTCGAGCTTGCTCGAGCAGCCGAACAGCACGCTGGTCTCGATGCCCATGACGACCGCGAGCTTGCCCTCGTTGATGGCCTTGCGGGCCTGGAACGGATCGGTCACGATCCGGTACCAGCCCTTGCCGGGGCCGCCGTTCTGAGCATCGATGTAGCGCTCGAAGGCGCGCATGTCGGAGGCCTGCAGGCGGATCGAGTCCATGTCGTTGCACGAGTTGTGCTTGAGCGGATACACCGTGCACAGCTGGTTGTTCTCGACCAGCAGGTTGACCAGGATGCGCTGGCCGCCGCGCCAGGAGCGCTCGAGCCACTTGTAGTACGTGCCCTCGTGGGTCAGTGACTCCGGGGCCGGCCAGTCCTTGAACGACGGCCAACCAACGGTGTCGTGCGGCTCGATCGTGCCGCCCTTGAGGAAGTTCTCGACCAGCGCGCCACTGCCAGCGGTCAGCGTGTGGTCCGGGCAGTCCTTGAGCGCGTACGTCACGCCGTACGGGTGCCACGGCCGACCGCAGTGCACGTCGCCGCCGAGGAACTCGAAGGCCATGCCGTGGGTGTGGGCATCGAGATAGCCACGCACCTCCTGGAAGGGCGTGGCGCCGGCGAACGGCTGCCCCGTCACGCCGACCTCGACCTCGGGCCAGCTGGCGCATCCCGTCGTGGTCCGCAGCGTGAATCGGGCCGCGGTGCCGTTGACGAGTGCGCCACCGAATCCGGTGCCGAGGGAGATGTGGTGCTTCGGCAGGGTCAAGGTGAACGCCGAGCCGGCCTGGGTCACGGTCCAGTCGCTCCACGTGCTCGGCGAGCCGTGCGCGCTGGGGCGGGTCAGCAGGTTGGCGCTGAGGAAGGTCTTTCCCGGCCCGTACAGCAGATAGGAACCGAGATCGGTGGCCTGGAAGTGGAACGGGACGGCGTCGGAGATCGCGGCGCCCTTGGCGGTGTACTCGCCACCCTGGGGGACGACCCACTTGCCGGTGGCCGCGGACTGCAGGGCGTAGCAGCCGCCCGCCATCGCGTAGCGATCCTGCGGCACTGTTGCCCGAGGAGCGGCGGAGGCCGTCGGGACGAGTCGCGGATCCGGCTCGTTGCGCTGGGCCGCGACGCTGCTCGTGCCGCTGATCGCCTGCGTGAAGGTCGTGGGGTCGTCGGTGCCGGCGCTCTGTGGCGCGCGGGACACCGAGTTCTTCGTCGCGGCGTCATTGTGGCTGTGCGGTTTCGACTCGTCGATCGGGGCCGCGGCCTTGACGGTCGAGGCCACTCCGCCGTGGAACTGCTGCGCCCAGCTCGCGTACGCCGGGAAGCTGCCCATCGTGACCGCGATCGTGGTCACTGCGACCGTGAGTGGCCAGAAGTGCCGGTGCCGTGTGACCTGCCGCATTGCGTGACCTCCGTAAGTTACCTGAGAGTCACAACGAGACGTCCATCACAAAGTCACGGCACCGGGCCGCAGTCAGCCGACGGACGGCTCGCCCGTCTCCGCCGGCATCGTCGAGGGAAACGTGCCGAGGCGCTCGATCATGAAGCCGCCCGGATACGAGCGGACCCGGTGCGTGTCGCGGAGCAGCTTGGGCTTGCGCGGGGGCGGGAGCAGGCCGACCAGCCGGCCGCGGGCCTTGAGCGACCCGTGCGCCAGCGCGCTCGTGACACGAGCCGGCTTCGGATAGTCGAAGGCGACGCGCAGGTGGTCGTCGAGCAACGCGATGCTGAAGCGCCGCATCGCGCCGCGCAGCGGCCGGGGATAGAACGTCACGAACAGGTCGAGCGTCGAGTCGGCCACGGCCCGCGCCTTGGCGTCGAAGGTGTAGGTCTGACGCTCGTACGCGTCCATCAGCTCGGCGAATCCCTCATAGTCGGCCGGGATGTCCGTGATCCCCATCAGCCGGCCCAGACGCTGGTAGTAACGGACCGTCGCGAGTCGTTCCGCCGCCGTGCCTCGGCGCCATCCGTAGCGCTCGATCCAGCGCACCGGGGTGACGACGAACGTCGCCAGGACGTAGCGCATGTCGTCGTTGGAGATGTCGTAGCTGCCGTGCATCTGGTTGACCCGTCGCACTCCGGCCCGACCCTCGCTGGACTCCAGGCCGGTCTCGGCGATCCGTTCCAGCAGGATTGCCGTGTCGTCGTGCCGCTTCTGGGTGGCGCTGGCGAACTCCCCCGTGTCGTACAGGAGTTGGCCGATGCTCGGCACGGCGTACGTGCGGAACAGCGCGAAGCTCAGCGCCTGCTGCGAGTCCCAGGGGAACTCGTGCATCGCGTTGATCCGCCCGATCTCCTCGTAGTCGGTCTCCGGGTCGAGCTCGGCGATCCTGCGCTGCCAATGGTCACGTCGCATGGCCAGACCCTACCGTGACAGCGACACTGTCACAAAGGTCAGACCGTCTGTTTGAGGAAGTCGACGATGTCGTCCAGCGCCCGCCTGGCCGCCGGGACGACGCCGGGCAGGCTCATGAAGCCGTGGATCGCACCGGAGTACTCCGCGTAGCGGACCGGCACCCCGGCCGCGACCAGTGCATCCCGGTAGTGCGTACCGTTGTCGAGCAGCGGATCCAGCTCAGCGGTCAGGATGAATGTCTTCGGCAGGTCGGCGTGCGACGTGGCACGGACCGGCGAGGCGCGGAAGTCCTCGTCGCCGTAGCGCTCGCCCATGTAGAGCCGCGCGAAGGACCGCATGTTGGCCGAGGTCAGGACGGGCGCCTCGGCGTTGCGGTCCTCCGAGGGCCACCGGTCGTACATCTCGGTGCCGGGGTAGATCAGCACCTGCGCACGCAGTGCCGGTCCGCCCGCGTCACGGGACAGCAGCGCGACGACAGCGGCCAAATTGCCCCCCGCACTGTCTCCCATGACCGCGATCCGCTGCGGGTCGATGCCGACCTCGTCGGCGTGCTCGACAAGCCAGGACAACGTCTCCCAGCAAGCCTCGACGCCGCTCGGGAACGGCTGCTCCGGCGCGAGCGGGTACGTCGGTGAGATCACCACAGCGTTGCAGCGCAGCGCGATGCGGCTCGCCATCCACGCGGACTGCTCGGGGTTGCCCTGCACCCATCCACCGCCGTGGAAGTTGAGCACGCACGGCAGCGGACCGATAGCACCCGGCGGGCGGTGCACCACGGCGCGCGTTCCCGTGCCGATCGTGATCTCGTCGACCCCGGCCTGGCCATCCGCGCGGCCGAAGATGAACCGGCCGGCGAAGGAGCGTTGCAGGCGGGCCCGCTTGGCGCGATGTGCGGGCAGGTCGACGACGTCCTCGATGCCCTTCTCGGAGAGACGGAGCAGGGCAGCGAACAGCCGCGTGCGCGGCGCCATCGAGGAGGTCACGCCCGTGAGCGTAGCCGGGTGCCCGCGCGCCGGCCGGGTCAATCGCGCCTAGGGCTCAGCCCGAGGCCTTCAGCGCCCAGGTCCGGATCGCGTCGATGCGCTCCTGCAGCTGCGCCGACGAGGCCTGGGCAGCCGCTGGGCCACCACACTGCGAACGCAGACGGTTGTGCGTGACACCGTGCGGCGCCCCGGTCCGGTGGTGCCAGGCACCGACCAGCGCGTGCAGCTCACGACGCAGCTCGCTGCGCTTCTCGAAGGCCACATCGGCCGCGGGTCGCGCGTCGGCGCCCTTGGCCTTGGCGCGCTTGGCCCGCGACGTCCGCAACAGCTCGGCCACCTGGTCATGGTCGAGCAGGCCGGGGATGCCGAGGAAGTCGAGCTCGCCGTCGTCATCGGACAGCGCGTCGTAGCCGAACTCGCCACCGTCGTAGACGAGCCGGTCGAACGAGGCATCGCTGGCCAGTGCGCGATACTCGCCGAGCTGGTCAGCCGTGCCCAGCTCCTCGTTGGCCTTCGCGAGCAGCCGGTCCTCGGCAGCGAACAGATCGTCCTCGTCCTTGACCTTCCGCCCGATGACATGGTCGCGCTGGGCCTCCAGATCGGAGGCAAGCATCAGCAGTCGCGGCACACTCGGCACGAAGATCGAGGCCGTCTCGCCCTTGCGTCGAGCCCGCACGAATCGGCCAACAGCCTGGGCGAAGAACAGGGGGGTCGAGGTCGTCGTGGCGTACACACCCACCGAGAGGCGCGGGACGTCGACACCCTCGCTGACCATGCGAACCGCGACCATCCACTGCGTCATGCCAGCCGAGAACTCGGCGATGCGCGCACTGGCGCCGGCCTCGTCGGACAAAACGACGGTCGGCTTCGTCCCGGTGATCTCGGTCAGCACGGCGGCGTACTGCCTTGCGGTGTCCTGGTCGCTCGCGATCACCATGCCGCCGGCGTCCGGAACGTCGCGGCGCACCTCCATGAGCCGCGTGTGGGCTGCGGTCAGGACTTCGGGAATCCACGAGCCGTTGGGGTCGAGAGCCGTGCGCAAGGCCTGCGCCGTCGCGGCCCGGTCCAGCGGCTCGCCGAGTCGCGCGGCGACCTCGTCTCCCGCCCGCGTGCGCCAGTGCATCTGGCCGGAGTACGCCATGAACAGCACCGGGCGCACGACGCCGTCCTTCAGCGCGTGCCCATAGCCGTAGGAGAAGTCGGCGACGCTGGTCACGGTGCCGTCGACCTGCGGCGCGTAGGTGACGAACGGGATCGGGTTGTCGTCGGAGCGGAACGGCGTGCCGGTCAGCGCGAGGCGGCGGACCGCCGGTTCGCACGCCTCCTGGACCGCGTCGCCCCACGACAGCGCGTCAGCGGCGTGGTGGACCTCGTCGAGGATCACCATCGTCGCGCGGTGCTCGATGCGCGCGCGGTAGGCGTTGGGGTTGACCGCGAGCCCGGCATAGGTCACGGCGAAGCCCTGGAAGTCACGACCCAGGACGCCCGAGCCGGCCAGTGCCGGGTCGAGCATGATCCCGATGCCGGAGGCGGCCAACGCCCACTGCGTCTTGAGGTGGTCGGTCGGGGTGACGACCACGACCCGCTCGATCAGCCCGCGGGCCATCAGGTCAGCGGCGATCGTCAGGGCGAACGTGGTCTTGCCGGCGCCCGGCGTGGCGACGGTCAGGAAGTCGCGCGGCTGGGCGCGCTGGTACTGCTCGAACGCCTCACGCTGCCAGACCCGGAGGTGCTGGCTACGCGTCACCCGACGGGTCTCCCTTGTCGTCGCTCATGCTCTCCCAGATGTCTTTGCACTCCGGGCACACCGGAAAACGCTCCGGATCACGGCTCGGGATCCACACCTTGCCGCACAACGCGATAACCGGATTGCCCATGATCATGGCCTCGGTCAGCTCGTCCTTGGGGACGTAGTGCGAGAACTTCTCGTGGTCTCCCTCTTCGGTGCGCATGTCCGTGCGCTCGTCGACCACCGTCTCTGCACCACGTCCGAAGAAAGCCACGTCGTCAGTCTAACGAGTCGAACTCAGTTGGCCGAGGGGTCATCGGGGAATGTCGTCCAGAACCTCACATCATCGTCCTGTCGGCGCAGCACCTCACGCCACAACGTCTCGGGCTGGGGCGAGGTCAGGTCCGTGTCGAGGGCGTCGACGACGAGCCACGCGCCTTCTTCGAGCTCGGCCTCGAGCTGATCGGCACCCCACCCGGCGTAACCCGCGAACACCCGGAGCCCGGTGAACTCACCGTGCCCGGGCAGAGGGGCCTCGAGGTCGACCAGCCCCACCCGACCCGCCATCTGCCGCCAGCCGGCCGGTGCGACATCGGCGATCACACCGAGAGCCAGGGCCGAGTCCATCGCGACTGGCCCACCCTCGAACAGGCACACCGGGGCGTTGACGAGCCCGGCCCAGTCCGGCAACACGTCGTCGACCTCGGAGTCGAGGGGGCGGTTGACGATCACGCCCAGCGCACCGTCGACGTCATGATCGAGGAGGAACACGACGCTGCGCAGGAACGGGCCCGACTCGATGGCCGGGGTGGCCACCAGCAACCTGCCTCGCAGCGTGTCCATGCCTCCATGATGCCCCCTCGATCCGCACTGCGGCAGCAACTCGGCGTCGCCATATGATTCGTGCATGTCCGACGACCCCACGACAGCCGACGAGTACACCGTCGACGAGCTCGCCTCGCGAGCCCAGATGACGGTCCGCAACGTCCGCGCCTACGCCGGTCGGGGCCTGATCGATGCGCCGCGGCTGGAGGGGCGCACGGGATACTACAACCGAGAACACCTGCAGCGGCTGCAGCTCATCCGACAGCTGATCGAACGCGGATTCACCCTCGCGGCGATCGAGAAGGCCGTCCTGAACGCACCGCAGAGCGTCGCCGGCCACACCCTCGACCTCATGACGATCCTGGACCAACCCACTGGTGCGGAGGCGGAGATCATGTCGCGCGATGATCTCGCCGCGCTGGCCGGCGTCGACCGTGACGACACCCTGATCGAGTCCCTCGTGGGCGTGGGACTGGTGGAGAAGCTCGACGGCGACCGGGTCAGGCTCGTCGAGCCGACCGTCGTCCGCTCCGGCGCTGCGGCGGTCACGCTGGGAGTCGCACCCGAGACCGTGATCGCGCTGTTCCCGCTGCTGCGGACGCACCTGCGGACTATCGCGGACGAGTTCGTCCGCGAGGTGGTCGACGAGCTGGTGCAGCCATTCATCGACGCGGGCCTCCCCGAGGACGACTGGCCGCGCATCATCAGCGTCGTGGAGAGCCTGCTCCCGATCGCGAGCCAGGTGACGCTCGGCATCTTCCGCAGCGAGTTCCGTGAGGCTATCGACCTCGAGGTCGAACGGCAGATCGCGGGCATCGCGGCCCGTCGCGCGAAGGGCTGAAGCGACCCAGAAACACGCAACCCCGCCCGGCACCAGAGGGAGGGGAGGCGCCGAGCGGGGTGATCGTGGACCGGATCAGGCAGCGATGACGCTGCGCAGCCTGGCCATGAGTCCGTGCTGCGACTCGTCGGCCGGCTCCTTCACACTGACGACCGGCGTGATCGCGGACTCGCGAGCGGAGTCCATGATGCGGCGGCCGTGATCCGTGCGATCCGGGTGGTTCATCGGCACTCCGGCGGACATCGCCAGGAAGGAAAGCTCCTTGGCGAACGCCTTGGCGAGTGCAGGGTCGTTGCGGTGTGAGTCGAGCAAGGCGCGAGCGCCGGGCATCTGTGCCGCGGTGTCGACCCAAGCAGTGACGGCCATCAGCTCGGGGGTCTCTTGACCCTCCGTGACGAGGCGGTCCATCTGGCCACTGAGGCGCTGGAACCATGCCATCTGCAGGTCGAAGAGCAGCTCGGTCTCGTTCGCGAAGGCCAGGTGGTCTCCGTCGAGCGTGTCGAGCAGCTCGGTCAGGGTGACGTCGCGGCGCTCATCGGCGATCGCGAGCATGTCACGCAGTGTTTCCTTGCGACGGTTGTAAGCATCCCAGGTCATGGTGTGCTCCTTTCTGTTCCGTCGAATCGAGGGCCACATACCCTCGGTACGTACTCTCAGTATGTTGCATACTGTCGTTCTTGGCAAACTGTCGGTATGTGATCCCGCCCACGCCGCTACCGACCCGTAGACTTCCCGGCATGGCACACCACACACGGGTGACGAAGACGGTCCTGCGGACCGCTCGTGGCAAGACGTCACGACGTCAGGACTATTCCTCCAGCACCAAGCGGGCGCTGCTGGACAATGCGACGATCCTGTTCACCGATCACGGCTATGCCGGCACCTCGCTCGACGAGGTCGTCGCCGCCGCGCGGGTCACCAAGGGCGCGCTGTACCACCACTTCCCCAGCAAGCTGGCGCTGTTCGAGAGCGTCTTCCTCCGCGTCCAGGAAAGCACCACCTCCGACATCGAGAAGGCCATCAACGCGTCGAAGGATCCGTGGGAGCGAGCCCAGATCGGTCTGGAGAAGTTCCTCGAGGTGTGTCGCGAGCCAGAGTTCCGTCGCATCTGCATGCAGGAAGGTCCGGTCGCGCTGGGACACGAGCGCTGGCAGGAGGCCGAGCGCGCAGCATCGTTCGGCATCGTCCAGCGAGTCGTGGACGATCTGCTCGGCGACCTAGGTGACACCCAGGGGCTCGGCGAGGCCTTCGCGGTCGTGTTCTACGGAGCCATCCGATCGGCATCTGAATATGTCGCCGATGCCGAGGATCCGGATGCCGCCAGCGATGAGGTCCAGTCGACGATCGGCGCCCTGCTCGCGGGTCTGCGCAGCCTGCCGACGGTCGGCTGACCTCAGCCGAGGTTGACCGAGCCGCCGTCCTTGGGCACGAGCTCGAAGAACACCTTGCCCGGATCGATCGTGACCGGCTTGTCGTCCGCACCCCGGAACGTGATCGGCTCGTCCAGGCTCGGCTTGAGCCAGGTGACCTCGGTGACCGTCTTGCCGTTGAACACCATCGCCCGGCCGGTGCCCTCGAGCTTGGTCTCCGGCACGGGGTTGCCCACCGGATCGGTGTAGCCGGCGTCGCCGACCTCACAGAACATCACGATCATGGTCTTGGCGCGGAGGTCGTGGCCCGCCTCGGCGTGCCCGTTGGTCCGCTGCCACTTGCCGTCGACAAGCTTCCAACCCGTCGCGGTGGAGTTGGAGAACCGCACCGTCGCCTGCGTGGCGGTCTTCGCCGACGTCGCGACGCTGCCGGTCGGCGTGGGGGTGGGCTCAGCCGCGCTCGACGAGCTGGGCGTCCACTCGAGGTACGTCCCGTTGATCGTGGTCACCTTGGCCTTCGCGGCGACGGTCTGCAGATTGATCAGCCGGTTGTAGGGGCGGACCTTGGCGGGGTCGCTGCTGAAGCCCGGCGCGCCGTCGTCCTCGGAGAACACCGTGATGCCGGCGCTCCTTATTCGCGCATTGGTGCCCGACGCTCCTCCTGACGCCACGAGCTGGCCGGCGACCGGCGAAGCGATGCCGATATCGGTCGCCCGCGTCGATCGCACGTGGCCGACCTTCGCCGGCAGGGTCGAGTAGTAGAACGCGGCAAGGCGGGTCAGCCCACCTTCGACGAGCTCCTCCATGACCATGTCGGCCTGGTCGAGCGCATATTGCGGAGCGCCGCCTGCGGTGTTCTCGATCTTGACGATGAAGACGGGGTTGTCGGGCCTGCCGTTCGGCAGCGCGAGACCGGTCAACGGCGAGATCTCGACGAGCTCGGCGCTGGCGCCCTTGGAGGGTTCGGGCATGGCCGCCTCAGTGCTCCCGTCGGAAGACGAACAGGCAGTCAGCGTGAGTGCCACGGCGGACCCCACGACGAGCAGGCGCAAGTTCATGCCGTCAGCATGCACCATGCCGCCTGCGCAGCGCCGTAGCGCCGCGCTGTCCGCCCTGGTCGCGTCGTCGGAGGGCCTCCTGGGTGTGCGACGACCAGTGGCCGGCCGGGGCGAGCTGCTGCATCACGAGCGGATGTCGGTGCCGGCTGGGACGATGGAGCCATGAGCGGTCCGTTGAGCAGATTCGCCCCGGCGACCCGCGAGTGGTTCGCCGAGTCCTTCGACGCTCCGACGCCAGCACAGCTCGGCGCGTGGGACGGCGTGGCGGGCGACGACCACGTCCTGGTGGTCGCCCCGACCGGTTCGGGCAAGACCCTCGCGGCCTTCCTGTCCTCGATCGACCGGCTGATGCACGAGGGTGAGTCGGTCGGCACCCGGGTGCTCTACATCTCCCCGCTGAAGGCACTCGCCGTCGACGTCGAGCGCAACCTCCGTTCACCGTTGGTCGGCATCACCCGGGCCGCCGCCCGGCGCGGAGACCAGTTCCGCGAGGTCACGGTCGGCGTGCGCTCCGGCGACACCCCACAGCGTGATCGCCGTGCCCTGGTCTCTCACCCGCCAGACATCCTCATCACGACGCCCGAGTCGCTGTTCCTGATGCTGACCTCCGCGGCCCGCGAGACGCTACGCACCGTCGACACCGTCATCATCGACGAGATCCACGCCGTCGCCGGCACCAAGCGCGGCGCTCATCTCGCACTGTCCCTCGAGCGGCTCGACGCACTGCTGGACAGGCCCGCCCGCCGGATCGGGCTGAGCGCCACGGTGCGACCGCACGACGAGGTGGCACGATTCCTGGCCGGCTCCGCCAAGGTCACGGTCGTCGCGCCGGAGTCGCCGACCCGGCTCGCGCTCGAGGTCGAGGTGCCCGTCGACGACATGACCAAGATCCAAGCACCACGGCGGGACGAGGGCAGCGGCGCGCGTTCATTGGACGACGAGCAGCCCCGCGGCAGCATCTGGCCCCATGTCGAGGAGGCCGTGATGCACCGGGTGCTCGCGCACCGCTCGACGATCATCTTCGTCAACTCCCGCGGGGTCGCCGAGCGCCTCACGGCGCGACTCAACGAGGCCTACGCGGTTCACACCGAGGCCGAGGCGACCCCAGCCGACTCCGGACGGCCCGCGGCCCAGCTCATGGGCGGGAGCGCCCAGTCCTCCGGCGCCGAGGCGGTGCTGGCACGGGCGCACCACGGCTCGGTGAGCAAGGAGCAGCGCGCCCTGATCGAGGACGAGCTCAAGTCCGGCCGCCTGCGATGCGTCGTCGCGACGTCGAGCCTCGAGCTCGGCATCGACATGGGCGCCGTCGACCTCGTGATCCAGGTGTCGTCGCCGCCGTCGGTCGCCAGCGGGCTCCAGCGGGTCGGCCGGGCCGGTCACCAGGTGGGTGAGATCTCGCAGGGCGTCACGTTCCCGACCTCACGGCAGGATCTGCTGGGCGCCGCGGTCACGACGTCGCGCATGCAGCAGGGCCTGATCGAGCGCCTCGACGTGCCCGCCAACCCGCTCGACATCCTCGCGCAGCAGACCGTCGCGGTCACGGCTCTCGAGCCGGTCGACGTCGAGGAGTGGTTCGACACCGTCCGCCGCAGTGCACCGTTCGCAACCCTGCCCCGCTCGGCCTACGACGCGACGCTCGACCTGCTGTCGGGTCGCTACCCCTCTGACGAGTTCGCCGAGCTCCGTCCTCGACTGGTCTGGGATCGTGATGCGGGCACGATCACCGGCCGTCGGGGGGCACAGCGGCTGGCGGTGACCAGCGGCGGCACGATTCCCGACCGCGGCATGTTCTCGGTCAACCTCGCCGCCGGCACCGATGAGTCCGGCAGCCGCAAGGTCGGCGAGCTCGACGAGGAGATGGTCTACGAGTCGCGGATCAACGACGTGTTCGCCCTCGGCGCGACGAGCTGGCGGATTCAGGAGATCACCCACGACCGAGTCATCGTCACGCCGGCCTTCGGCCAGCCGGCCCGGCTCCCGTTCTGGAAGGGCGATGCGATCGGCCGCCCCTACGAGCTCGGCGAGGCGATCGGTGGCTTCGTGCGCGAGGCGTCGGGCCTCGGCGCCGACGAGCTGGCCGAACGCATGTCGGGCCTTGGCCTGGACCGCCGCGCCTCGGACAACCTCGGCGCGTATCTGCGCGACCAGCGTGAGGCCACGGGGCAGGTTCCGTCGGACCGCACCCTGCTGGTCGAGCGGTTCCGCGACGAGCTCGGCGACT
Organism: Aeromicrobium sp. A1-2; assembly: GCF_003443875.1. Taxonomy (NCBI): domain Bacteria; kingdom Bacillati; phylum Actinomycetota; class Actinomycetes; order Propionibacteriales; family Nocardioidaceae; genus Aeromicrobium; species Aeromicrobium sp. A1-2. Next base: position 2,258,913 of record NZ_CP027482.1, read on the forward strand.
GGCGGGTCGTGCTGCACTCCCCGTTCGGGCGACGGGTGCACGCTCCGTGGGCGCTGGCCGTCGCGGCGCGGATCATCGAGCGCTACGGCATGGACGGCTCGGTCGTCGCGAGCGACGACGGCATCGTCGCTCGCATCCCTGACACCGAGACCGAGCCCCCGGGGGCCGAGCTCTTCGTCTTCGACGGTGACGACCTCGACAAGATCGTCACCGAGGAGGTCGGCGGCTCGGCCCTGTTCGCCTCCCGGTTCCGTGAGTGCGCAGCCCGGGCGCTGCTTCTCCCCCGTCGCAATCCCGGGTCACGGGCACCGCTGTGGCAGCAGCGGCAGCGATCAGCCCAGCTGCTCGACGTCGCACGCAAGTATCCCGCCTTCCCGATCCTGCTCGAGACGGCCCGCGAGTGCCTGCAGGACGTCTACGACCTGCCGGCGCTGATGGCGCTGACCCGCAGGCTGGCCTCGCGGGAGGTTCGCATCGCCGAGGTCACGACCGAGCGCGCGTCGCCGTTCGCCCAGACCTTGTTGTTCGGCTACGTCGCCGCCTTCCTCTACGAGGGAGACACACCGTTGGCCGAGCGGCGAGCCTCCGCACTGACGCTCGACCCGACGCTGCTGGCCGAGCTGCTGGGCCGCGCCGAGCTCCGGGAGCTGCTCGATCCCGAGGTCCTGGAGCACACCGAGCTCGAGCTGCAGCGACTCACGCCAGATCGCCGGGCCAAGGACGTCGAAGGCGTCGCCGACCTGCTGCGCATGCTCGGTCCGCTGACGACCGCCGAGGTCACGGCCCGCCTTCGACCCGAGGTCGTCGAGCACGCAGCGCCATGGCTGGCCGAGCTGCAGGATGCCCGCCGGGCCATCGAGATCGCGATGGCCGGAGAGGTGCGCTGGGCCGTGGTCGAGGACACTGGCCGCCTGCGCGACGCGTTGGGGGTTGTGGTCCCGATGGGCATCTCCGAGGCCTTCCTCGAGGTCACTGCCGACCCGTTGACCGACCTGATCTCGCGGCACACCCGCACGCACGGCCCGTTCACGACCGACGAGGTTGCCGCCCGGTTCGGGCTCGGCAGTGCGGTCGCGGTGCAGGTCCTGCGCCGACTGGCGCGAGACGGACGGCTGACCGAGGGCGAGTTCCGTCCTCAGGCGACTGGCAGCGAGTGGGTCGAGCCCGGTGTTCTGCGCCGGATCCGGTCGCGATCGCTGGCTGCGGCCCGGCACCAGGTCGAGCCGGTCGAGCCCCTGACCTATGCGCGCTTCCTGCCCTCATGGCAAGGCGTCGGCAGCACACTGCGTGGCGCCGACGGTGTGCTTTCGGCGATCGACCAGCTCGCAGGGCTGGCCCTGCCGGCCTCCGCCTGGGAGTCGCTCGTGCTGCCGGCTCGGGTGCGCGACTACTCCCCCGCAATGCTCGACGAGCTCACGACGGCGGGCGAGGTCATGTGGTCCGGCGCCGGCACCCTGCCGGGCAACGACGGGTGGGTGCAGCTGCACCCCGCCGACCTGGTGCTGCGCGCCGCAGGTGCCCAGGAGATCGAGCCCGGGCCACTGCACGACGCCGTGATCGAGGCGCTGACCGGTGGTGGTGCATTCCTATTCCGCCAGCTCGCCGACGCCGTGGGCACCGACGACCATGGCGCGCTGACCCAGGCACTGTGGGACCTCGCGTGGGCCGGCCGGGTCAGCAACGACACCTTCGCCCCGGTGCGTTCGCTCGTCGGACGTGGCGGCGCCCACCGCACGACCCGATCCGCCCCGCGGGCGCGGATCCACGGTCGTCGGGCCCGTTCGCCTCGGGTCGCGACGCAGGGGCCGCCGACTGTCAGCGGCCGCTGGTTCGCGCTCACCGAGACGACCACGGACCCGACCAGTCGTCAGCTCGCTCGCACCGAAGCCCTCGTGGGCCGCTACGGCGTGGTGACCCGCGGATCGGTCATGGCCGAACAGACGCCCGGCGGCTTTGCCGGCATCTACCGCGTCCTGCGCGAGCTCGAGCAGACTGGCGCGGTGCTGCGTGGCTACTACATCGAGACCCTCGGTGCCGCACAGTTCGCCGCGCCTGCCACGGTCGACCGCATGCGTGGCCACGTCAGCGAGGACGACCGCCCGAGCCAGAGCCCCGCCCTGACCCTTGCGGCCACCGATCCGGCCAATCCCTACGGCGCGGCCCTGCCGTGGCCCGAGCGCCCCGTCGACGAGGGGGCGAGTCGGCACCGCCCGGCCCGCAAGGCCGGCTCCCTCGTCGTGCTCCACGACGGCCGAGCTGTGCTCTATCTCGAGCGCGGCGGCAAGAAGGCCCTGGTCCTCGACGAGGATCCCGTGCGGATCGCTGCGGCCGCAGCGTCACTGGTGTCCACGGTGCGGGCCCGGCGGATCAGCCGCCTCTCGATCGAGACCGCCGATGGTCACCCGGTCTCATCGACGCCGCTCGGCTCGGCACTGCTCGAGGCCGGGTTCGAGCCCACGATCAAGGGACTGCGGCTCGATGCCTGAGGGCGACACGGTCTGGCGCACCGCGCACCACCTCCACGAGGCACTGGCCGATCGTGTGCTGACCCGCACCGACTTCCGCGTGCCGGCACACGCGACCGTGGACCTCAGCGGTCAGACCGTCGACGAGGTTGTCAGCCGAGGCAAGCACCTGCTGATCCGCACCACGACTCACTCGATCCACTCGCACCTCAAGATGGAAGGTGCGTGGCACGTCCAGCGCCTCGACACCGACTGGCGCCGACCCGGCCACACCGCTCGTGCCGTGCTGGAGAACGACGAGTGGCAGGCGATCGGCTACTCGCTGGGCATCCTCGAAGTGCTGGACCGGCACGACGAGCAGGCGGCGGTCGGGCACCTGGGCCCGGACCTCCTGGGCCACGACTGGGACATCGAGGAAGCCGTACACAGGGTCACTGCGGTCGGCGAACGGCCGGTCTTCCTCGCACTGCTCGACCAGCGCAACGTCGCCGGGTTCGGCAACGAGTACGTCAATGAGCTGCTGTTCCTGATGGGGCTCGCGCCGACCCGTCCGGTCGGCGAGGTCGCCGACGTGCGGCGCGTCCTGTCACGGGGTCAACGCATGCTTGACGTCAACAAGTCACGTGTCGAGCGGTCGTTCACCGGCAGCACCAAGCACGGCGAGGAGCGCTGGGTCTACCGCCGCGAGCGGGCCCGGTGCCGCCGCTGTCGCACACCGCTGCGCCACGGCACGCTCGGCGACAAGCCGACGTCCGAGCGCAACATCTTCTGGTGCCCGCACTGCCAGGTGTGAGCCGTCAGGCCGGCACCGGCACCGGCACGGCGACCCGCGCGGCAAAGACCATGTCCTGCTCCAGGTCGGTGCGCCGCATGTCGTAGGAGTCCAGGAACCAGTTCTGCCGGATCGTCCACGGCGACGAAGAGCCCTGCCTGGGCAGGGTGCTGGCGACGCGCTGGACGTAGCCCGACGTCAGGTCCAGCAGCGGACGCTCCGAACCGGCTGCACCGACCGGACTGGGCATGCCGAAGGCGTATCCCTTGGCGTCCAGGTGGTTGATGAGCTTGCAGACGTACTGCGAGGTCAGGTCGGCGCGCAGCGTCCACGAGGCGTTGGTGTAGCCGACACACCAGGCCAGGTTGGGCAGGCCGCTGAACATCATGCCCTTGTAGACGTAGAGGTCGTGCGGGTCGATCGCGATGCCGTCGACCTCCAGGGCGAGCTGACCAAACGCCACGACCTGCAGACCGGTCGCGGTCACGACGATGTCGGCGTCCAGGTGCTCCCCTGACTCCAGGTCGATGCCTGTGGGGGTGAACTGCTTGATGTGCCCCGTCGCGATGGAGGCCTTGCCCTGACGCAGGGAACGGAACAGGTCGCCGTCCGGGACGATGCACAGTCGCTGGTCCCACGGGTCGTACTTCGGCGAGAAGTGGGTCTCGACGTCATACCCCTCGGGCAGCTGCTTGCGGACGCCCTTCAACAGAAGCTTGCGTGACGCCTTGGGGAACCGCTGGCAGAACTGGTACATCCCGACCGAGAAACCGGCGTTGATGCGCCGGATGGTGCGGTGGGCGATGCCGTCGGGCAGCGCCTTGCGCAAGAAGTCGGCGACCTTGTCGGTGGCCGGGAGCCCCATGACGTAGGAGGGCGAGCGCTGGAGCATCGTGATGTGCTCGACGTCGTCGGCCATCGACGGGACGAGCGTGACTGCGGTGGCACCGCTGCCGATCACCACGACCTTCTTGCCGACGTAGTCCAAGTCCGTCGGCCACTGCTGGGGGTGGATGACCTGTCCCTCGAAGGACTCCAGACCCGGGAACTCCGGGGTGTATCCACCGTCGTAGCTGTAGTAGCCCGAGCACAGGTAGAGGAAGTTCGCGGTCAGGACCGTCTCGGAGCCGTCGACCACCGAGGTCACGGTCCACAGGGCGTCGTCGCTGGACCACGAGGCGGACACGACCCGGTGACCGAAGCGGATGTGCGAGTCGATGCCGTAGTCAGTGGTGGCGCCCTCGATGTAGGAGCGGATGTCGTGTCCGTCCGCGATCGACTTGGGGTTCTTCCACGGACGGTAGGGGAAGCTCAGGGTGTACATGTCCGAGTCCGAGCGGACGCCGGGATAGCGGAACAGGTCCCACGTGCCGCCGACCGCGTCGCGCGCCTCGAGGATCGCGTACGACTTGCCCGGGCACTCGGTCTGCAGGCGATACGCCGCTCCGACTCCGGACAGACCTGCGCCCACGATGATGACGTCCACATGCCCTGCTGCCGCGCTGTCCACACTCATGATGACCTTCCGCATACCGTTGGTATGCGAAACAGTAACCCACTGTGACCCGCCTGACCACAGATCCACCGATCGAACTTTGCGCGCGGACTCTAGGATCACCGGTATGACAGAGCAGGCCCCCGCAGACGCCCGGCACGACGACCTCGACCACGACGAAGATCTCGCGGCGTTCGACGGGGCAAGCCCGGGTCTGGGCTGGTTGCTGACGATCGGCGGCGTGATCGGGCTGCTGTCCTCCGCCATCCTGGTCGTCGAGAAGATCAGCTTCCTGGAGAATCCCGACGAGACGCTGGGCTGTGACCTCAACGCGTTCGTGAGCTGTGGTGGTGTCATCAACACCGACCAGGCCTCGGCGTTCGGCTTCCCCAACCCGCTGATCGGTGTCGCGGCGTTCGCTGTCCTGGCAACCCTCGGGGTGCTGCTGGTCGCACGGGTACGGCTCCCGGGCTTCGTCTGGCTGGGTCTGCAGGCGGGCGTGCTGTTCGGCATCGGCTTCGTGACCTGGCTGCAGTCGCAGAGCATCTACGAGATCCAGAAGCTGTGCCCCTGGTGCATGGTGGTCTGGAGCGTCATGATCCCGGTCTTCGTGTGGACCACGGCGCGAAACCTGCGGACCTACCTGCCGGCCAATCGGCTCAGCCGCTTCGTCTCCGACTGGACCCTGCTGATCGCGATCCTCTGGTACATCGCGATCGCGGCCGCGATCTGGTTCAAGTTCGGTGACAACCTCTGGGCCTAGGCGTCTACCTAGATCGTCGCGTCCGCCACCCGCTCGAGCACCGTGGCCAGTTGGATGTCGCGGCCCGTCACCCCACCGACGTCGTGGCTGCTGAGCCGGATGTCGACCCGGTTGTAGACGTTGGTCCACTCCGGGTGGTGGTCCATCTCCTCGATCGGCCCGGCCGCGCGATTGATGAAGTTCAGCGCGGTGCGGAAGTCGGCGAACTGGAACGTCTTGACGATCGCCTCTCCCTCCTGCGACCAGCCGGGCAATGACTCGAGCGACTCTTCGATCTTGGCATCGGTGTAGGGAGACATACCTCGACGATACGTGCGGATCGCCCGCCGTGCCTGCGATGTCAGGGCGCTGGATCTTCCCAGCCGGGCCCGACAGGGAGTACGTTCGGCGCACGGGGTCGCGGCAAGGCCCCCGGCGGACCCAGATCGTGGTCCGCGGCACCGCCACAGGAGACGCCGTGACCGCTTCTGATGCCGACTTCGTCGGCGAGATCCCTGACCTGTACGACCGTTTGTTGGTGCCGATGATCTTCCAGGGTGCCGCCGACCTGCTGGCCGATGCCGTGGCCAGGATCGGTCCGGACGACGTGCTGGAGACCGCTGCGGGCACCGGCGCCCTCACGCGGGCGATGGTCGACCGCATGCCCCGTGCGCGGATCACCGCGACCGATCTCAACCCACCGATGCTGGAGCGGGCACGACAGCGCATCGGCGACGCCTCGCCCGTCCAGTTCCAGCAGGCCAGCGCCCTGGCACTCCCGTTCCCTGACGACTCCTTCGACGTCGTGGCCTGCCAGTTCGGCGTGATGTTCTTCCCCGACCGGATCGCGGGACACCGCGAGGCACGGCGCGTGCTGCGGCCGGGCGGTCACCTCGCCTTCAACGTCTGGGACGACATCGAGCACAACGAGATCGCGCACGTCGTCGAGGCAGCGCTCATCGCAGTCGTCCCCGATCCCGCCCTGAGCTTCATGAGTCGCACACCGCACGGCTACGCCGATCCGGATCTGATCCGATCGGACGTCGAGTCCGCCGGCTTCACGACGCTGAGCTTCGACCCCGTCGAGTCCGTCAGCCGTACGACGGCCGAGGAGGCGGCGCTCGTCTTCTGCCAGGGGACGCCGCTGCGAGGCGTCATCGAGAAGCAGGGGGGCATGACGCCCGTGCAGGCGACCGCGATCGCGACCGAGGCTCTGCTCGCGCGCTACGGGCCCGGCCCGATCGAGGGATCGATCCGCTCCTACCAGATCATGGCCTCGGCCCACGCCTGACCGGGACCCTTGATGGCAGTGCGCGGGGGCGGCTTCGCTTCATCGTCGTCACGCGACGAAGGCCCCCACCACCCAGAACAGGTGTGGTGGGGGCCTTCGTCTTTCGTGGAGCTGCGGGGATCCCTGGGCTGACAGCGCCCGGTGGCGGCTTCGCCGCGGTGGGGCGCTGTGTCGGAGGGGCCCGACTCGATTCACTGCACTGTCGATGAATGAGAATTGCCCCCCGCCACCCCAAGAACGGGGGTGGCGGGGGGCAATTCTCATTCGTGGAGCTGCGGGGAATCGAACCCCGGTCCTATGGCGCTGAGTCAGGGCTTCTCCGGGTGCAGTCCGTCTAATCGCTTTTCTCAGCCCCGGCACTCGAACGGACGCGTCGCCGACAGGCTCAGTCGCAGAAAAGTCCCGATCACACGCTGCGACGCCGTGTGACCAGCAAGTCCCCTAAATGAGACTGGCAATCCGGAGCGGGAACGCCCCCGGACCAGCCCTTCACCTATCGCTTAAGCAGCGAGGGCGAAGTCAGTGCGCTTTGAATCGGCACTTGTTGGTTTCCAGAGATCGTTTAAGAGATAACCCTGGATCCTCTACCCGCTTCACCTGAATCGAACGACCTTAGTCGAAACCGATCAGCCCCTCTTGAGTTTTCAATCGCTGCCGAGGCAACGTCTTCATCCTACTCCTCCACAACGACGATTCCGATCGAACAATTCCTGCGCCGTCCCTGCCGCTGCGATCGTCTAGTCGGCCTGCAGGGCCGTGGGGCTGACCTTGGGCCCGCGGACCAACGCCACCGCGAATCCCGATGCGACCACCAGCATGCCGGCACAGATCAGCATTCCCAGACGGAAGCCGGGGCCGAAGATGGCGGGATCGGCGAAGCTCTGGCCCGAGATGCCGGCGATCGGGGGGATCGCCGCGACGGCCAGGAGCGACGCCGTGCGGGCGACGGCGTTGTTGATGCCCGAGGCGACGCCGGTCTGGGACACCGGAACAGCGGCCAGGACCGCCGTCGTCAGCGGCGCGACCAGCACCGTGATGCCAGCGCCGAAAACGATGGATCCCGGCAGGACGTCGGTCCAGAAGCTGGCACCCTCGCCGATCCGCAACATCAGCAGCAGTCCGGAAGCGGCGATCAGCGGCCCGAGCGTCATGGGCCAGCGCGGGCCGACCCGCGCGCCGAGCGCGCCGGCCTTCGACGCGAACAGCACCATGATGATCGTCAGGGGCACAGTCGCGAGGCCCGCGACGAGAGGCGAGAATCCCGAGACGTACTGCAGCTGCTGGACAAGGAGGAACAGCGCGGCGCCGAGTGCCCCGTAGATCGCGAACGTACAGATGTTGGCCGCGGTGAAGACCCGGTCGCTGAACAGGCTCAGCGGCACCAGGGCGTGGGGGGTGCGCTTCTGGTGGATCACGAACACGACCAACAGCGCCAGACCGACGAGTCCCCACGCCTCCGACTTCTCGACCAGGCCGTACGTCAGCGCGGCCAGGCCGACGGCCGTCAGACCGGCCCCGCCGAAGTCGATCCTGCCCTGATCACCCGTCGTCTCCGGCACGTGCCGGAGGGAGAGCCACACCACGAGGACCGCCAACGGCACGTTGATCCAGAAGATCGCCCGCCATCCCACGGTGTCGACGAGCCAACCCCCGAGCAGTGGCCCGATCGAGCTCGTCACTCCGGCCAGCCCCGACCACGCACCGATCGCGGCGCCTCGGTCCTCCGGCGCGAACGAGGCCGAGATGATCGCCAGGCTCCCCGGCGTCAGCAGAGCAGCACCGACGCCCTGCAGCCCACGGGCCGTGACCAGCACCTCGATCGTCGGAGCGAGCGCGCACAGCACCGACGAAGCGGCGAACCATGTGACCCCGGTGATGAAGACCTTGCGACGACCGAGTCGATCCCCCAGCGATCCGCCGACCAGGATCAGGGCCGCAAGCGTGAGGGTGTACCCGTTGACGATCCACTGGACCCCTGCCGCACCCGCGTCGAGGTCGGCATTCATCGCCGGCAGCGCCAGGCCCACGATCGATCCGTCAAGGAACGCCATCCCGGAGCCGAGGATCATCGCCGCCAGCAGCCACTTGCCCTGCGGGGTCGCCAGCCGGATGCTGCCGGCGTTCACGCCGAGACTCCGAACAGCTCCGACCCGTTGTGCCAGAGGACGCTGCGCATCCAGTCGTCACCCAGGTCGAGCCGCTGAAGCACCTCAACCTGGTGGGCGTACGCGTACGGGATGTTCGGGAAGTCGGTGCCGAACAGGATCTTGTCCTGCAGGTCGCCCAGTCGCGGGACGATTTCCGCGGGGACGGGGACCCCCCAGAAGTCGACGAAGGCCATCGTCGTGTCGAGCCGCACGTTGTCGTAGCGCTCGGCCAGGTCAAGAAATTCCGCGACCTCCGGCATGCCCAGGTGGGCGATCACCAGCGCCAGGTCGGGGTGCCGGGTCAGGACGTCGGCGACATTGGCCGGACCGGTGTGCTCGCCGGGTGCCGGTCCCGATCCGGCGTGCAGGACGATCGGGGTGCCGCTCGCCGCCAGCACTTCCCACACGGGTTCGAGCAAAGGGTCGTTCGGCGCGAAGTTGCCGACCTGCACATGCGCCTTGAAGACCTCGACGCCATCGGCGATGAGCTTGGGCACATACGTCGCCGCATCGGGCTCGGGGAAGAACGTCGCCGAGCGCAGCGCGTCGGGCGTCTGCTCCGCGAACTGCGTGGTCCAGTCGTTCATGAACTCCGCGATGCCCGGCTTGTGGGCGTACGACAGGGTCGAGAACTTGCGCACGCCCATGGCTCGCAGCTGCGCCACCCGCTCGTCGTCGGTGCCCCGGTAGGTGATGGGCCACTCGCGCCCGAGCATCGGCCCGGCGGCATCGAAGTAGGCCCACACCTTGGCCAGGATCGCCGGCGGCATGAAGTGGGTGTGGACGTCGATGATGCCGGGAAGTCCGAGATCGTCGAGCAGCGCAGGCAGGTCGCCGTCGTGCAGCACGGTTACATCCCCTTGAGTCGGCGTCCGAGGTCTCGCTCGGCCTCGCGGGTCGCATCGCGCTCGGCGATCGCGTGCCGCTTGTCGTACGTCTTCTTGCCCTTCGCCAGGGCTATCTCGACCTTGGCCCGACCATCTTTGAAGTACAGCGAGAGCGGGACGATCGTCAGCCCCTTCTCATGCGTACGGCGCTCGATACGGTCGATCTCCTGGCGGTTGAGCAGCATCTTGCGGCGCCGGCGGGTCTCGTGATTGGTCCACGTGCCCTGCGTGTACTCCGGGATGTGGACGTGCAGCAGCCATGCCTCACCGCGCTCGATCTCACCGAACCCGTCGACCAGGGATGCGCGACCAGCACGCAACGACTTCACCTCGGTGCCCGTCAGGACCAGACCGGCCTCGAAGGTGTCCTCGATGTGATAGTCGTGGCGCGCCTTCTTGTTCTGCGCAACGAGCTTGCGCCCGGTTTCCTTGGCCACTCGAACAGGCTACAGCCAGCCCGCAGGATTCGTGGTCTGCCCGTTCGCGATGACCATGAAGTGCAGGTGGCAGCCGGTCGAGTAGCCGGTCGTGCCGGAGTAGCCGATGACCTGCCCACGCGAGACCCGCTGACCTGGGCTAACGATCCAGCGGGTCAGGTGGTTGTAGGTCGTGACGATGCTCTTGCCGCGCATGCTGCCGTTGTTGAGGACGACCCGGTTGCCATAACCGGCGTTGTAATAGGTCTGCAGGACTGTGCCGCCGGCGGCTGCCTTGATCGGGGTGCCACACGGGACTCCGAAGTCGGTGCCGTCGTGCAGCTTGTAGACGTGCAGCACGGGGTGGAACCGCATCCCGTAGCTGGACGTGACCCCATAGCCCGATGCGGGGTAGGACAAGGCCCCGCCGCCGTCTCCGCCGGCCTCCTTGACCTGCTTGGGGGTCAGCGCACGGATCTGCGCCTCGAGCCGGGTGCGCTCGGACTCCAGCTCGGCGACCTGCTTCTTGTCCTCGCGACGCACCTCCTCGGCGCTGTCGGCAGCACCACGGCGGTCCGAGACGAGCTGCGCGACCTCGGTCGCCTGGCTCACGGCTGCCGCTTCGAGCTCTCGCTTGCGCACCAGGTTGGCCGCGGCGGCCTCCCGCTGGGCCTTGACCTTGTCGCGCAGCTTCTTGACCTTGTCGCGATTCACCTCGAGGATCACCCGGGTCGCTGCTAGTCCCTGCATCGTGGCGAGCTGATCGTCACTGACCGCGTCGTTGAGGCTCATCTGCTCGGAGAACGCACTGGGCTCCTCCCCCTGCAGGAGCTCGCTGAAGGCGCGCATGCCCGGATCACCCTGCTGGATGTTCTCCACCGCGAACTGCTCGACCGCGGCTTCGGAAGTGGCCAACGCCTTCTCGCCCCTGCCGAGGCGCGCCTTAGCGGCGTCCAGCTCGGCCTCCGACGCGACCAGCTTGGCCTGCATCTCGTCATCCTGTGCCTTGGCTGTCGCCAGCGCACCACGAGTGCCGCTCAGCGTCGTGCGAGCCGCATCGAGCTTGCCCTGCGCCTTCTTGAGCGCCGCCAGCGCATCTGCGTACTTCTTCGACGAGAGCTCGAGATCCTTCTTGGCATCACCGATCTTGCCGCTGACACCGCTCTTCTCCTTCTCCAGATCGCTCTTCTTGTCTGCGAAGGAGGGCGTCGTGAGGGTGGCGACCAGAGCGGTCGCCAGCAGCGACGCCGTCAGCGCTTTGCGCGTGGTGGAAAACATGACCTCGACCTTGGGGGAAGGTTCTTCAGCGAGCTGAAGACTGTCGATACTAAACTGTCAACCACGACTTTAAGGTACAAACCTCATACGTCGAGGTATTTGCGGGTCATCACGAGTGTCGGGATCAGCGCGAGCACGAGCGCGAGCACCGTGGTGAGGCCTGCGACCACGAACGCCTCGTGCCAGCCGACCCACGTCGTGATCTGTCCGAGCGTGTCACGTAGATAGCCGTAGACGACGAAGTACATGAAGGCGCCCAGCCCCGCTGCGGCAAGCGCTGCGGAGATCAGGGCAGCGATCAACGACTCGAGCACGAACGGCAGCTGGATGTGCCAGCTCGAGGCGCCCACGAGACGCATGATGCCGATCTCGCGCCGTCGGGCGTACGCCGTCATGCGGATCGTGTTGGAGACCTGCAGGATGGCCGCGAAGATCAGCAACAACGAGGTGGCGATCGCGGCGTACTGCATCTTGTTGAGCGCGCTGAACAGCGGACCCAGAAGCTTCTTGAGCGAGTTGACGTTGCCGACGCCGTCCATGCCGGACACCTGGCTGACCACGCCGTCGAACTTGTTGGCGTCCTTGAGGGTCACGAAGTAGGACTCGGGGAACGAGTCGGGCCCGAGCGTCTCGAGCTGCTTGCGGCCCGTGTCGGACTGGCCCAGCAGCGCCCTGGCGCGGCCGTAGTTGTCGGCCGGGGTGCGAACCTCGTACGTCTTGACCTCGGGGTTCTCGTCGAGCGCCTGCTTGACCGCGGCCTTCTGGTCGTCGGTCGCGACACCACCGATGCAGTTCTGGCTCGGCGAGTTCTTGGTGCACAGGTTGACCTGCAGCTGGAGCTTGTCGCCGAAGTACTTCTCGGTGCGGTCGGCCTGGCTCTGGATCAGCAGACCGAGTGCGGCCAGCAGCAGGGAGACGGTCATGGTGACGACCAGCGAGATCGTCATGGACTTGTTGCGCGACAGGCTCTGGCCCAGCTCGCTCAAGGTGCTTCGCATCACGCCTCCTAGTTCTGGTAGCCGTAGATGCCGCGGGCCTCGTCACGGACCACGAGCCCGTTTTCGAGCTCGATGACGCGCTTGCGCATCTGGTCAACGATCGACGCGTCGTGCGTCGCCATGACCACGGTGGTGTCGGTGCGGTTGATCTGGTCGAGCAGCTTCATGATGCCGACGCTGGTGTTGGGGTCGAGGTTGCCGGTCGGCTCGTCCGCGATCAGGATCATCGGGCGGTTGACGAACGCACGGGCGACGGCGACGCGCTGCTGCTCGCCACCGGACAGCTCGTCGGGCATCCGATGCCCCTTGCCGTCCAGACCGACCATCTCGAGCGTCTCGGGCACGAGCTTGTTGATCTCGCTGCGTGGCTTGCCGATGACCTGCAACGCGAAGGCGACGTTCTCGGTCACCGTCTTGTTGGGGAGCAGCCGGAAGTCCTGGAACACGGTGCCGACCTGGCGGCGCAGCTTGGGCACCTTCCAGCTCGAGAGCTTGTTGATCTCCTTGCCCGCGACATAGACCCGACCACTGGTCGGGCGCGCCTCGCGCAGGATCAGTCGCAGGAAGGTCGACTTGCCCGAGCCGGATGAGCCGACGAGGAAGACGAACTCGCCCTTCTCGATCTCCAGGTCGACGGCATCGAGCGCAGCGCGCTTCTGGCCGGGATAGGTCTTGGTGACCTTGTCGAATCGAATCACCCGTCGAGTCTAGGCAGGTCGGGCCACGGGCGGGCGAAGGCTCGCCCCGGTGGCCGCCACGCGGTCTGCCGTGTCGTCGCCCGTGCGACACACCAATCGACCACGAGGGACAATGTCGACACCCACCTTTCTTCGGCCCTGGAGCCACGATCGGCCCGGGCATCCACGCACCCGCCGAGCACCACCGTCGTGAGGAACTGCACATGACCGACACACGTAGCGAGCTCGGGATCGGCATGGTCGGCTACGCCTTCATGGGCGCCGCCCACTCCCAGGCCTGGCGCACTGCACCCGCCTTCTTCGACCTGCCGCTCCACCCGCGCATGACCGCGATCTGTGGCCGCAACGAGGCCGCCGCGGCCGAGGTCGCGCGCCGGTTCGGCTGGGAGTCCGTCGAGACCGACTGGCGGGCGCTGCTGACTCGCGACGACATCGATGTCATCGACATCTGCACGCCGGGCAACACGCATGCCGAGATCGCGATTGCCGCCCTCGAGGCCGGCAAGCACGTCCTGTGCGAGAAGCCTCTGGCCAACACCGTCGAGGAGGCCGAGGCCATGGCGGCTGCCGCGAGCGCGGCCGCGCAGCATGGCGTACGCGCGATGGTCGGCTTCAGCTATCGCCGCACCCCGGCAGTGGCCCTGGCCCAGCAGCTCGTGACGTCGGGCCGGATCGGCACGGTGCGCCACGTACGCGGTCAGTACCTGCAGGACTGGCTCGCAGACGAGAACGCGCCACTGAGCTGGCGGCTCGACAAGTCGCTGGCCGGCTCCGGCGCGCTCGGGGACATCGGGGCACACATCATCGACATGGCGCAGTTCGTCACCGGCTCGGCCATCGCCTCGGTGAACGGACTGATGGAGACGTTCGTCAAGACCCGCCCGATCGCGGGCACAAGCGCGACGCTCGGCGGCATCTCCTCCGGCGACGCAGAGCGCGGACCGGTGACCGTCGACGATGCGGCCGCCTTCACCGCTCGATTCGCCAGCGGCGCCATCGGCGTCTTCGAGGCGACCCGGTTCGCGACCGGGCGCAAGAACGCGCTGCGGCTCGAGATCAACGGCACCCTCGGCTCGATCGCGTTCGACCTGGAGGACATGAACGTCCTCGAGCTGTTCGACGCGACCGAGGACCCCGCGATCGCCGGCTTCCGCCGGATCCTGGTGACCGAGGCCTCCCACCCCTACATCGCCGCGTGGTGGCCGCCCGGGCACGGGCTCGGCTACGAGCACGGGTTCACCCACCAGGTCGTCGACCTGGTCAGCGACATCGCGAGAGGTGCCGACCCCACGCCGTCGTTCGCCGACGGTCTGGCGGTGCAGCGCGTGCTCGCGGCGGTCGAGGCCAGCGCCTCCGACGGCACGACCCATCAGACGGGTGCCGCCTCCGACTGATCCGTCAGCAGCGGGTCAGATGCCCTGCTCGCGGCGCCAGCGGATCCCGGCCTCGATGAAGTCGTCGATCTCGCCGTCGAGGACGCCCTGGGTGTTGCCGGTCTCGAACTCGGTCCGCAGGTCCTTGACCATCTGGTAGGGGTTGAGGACGTAGTTGCGCATCTGGTCACCCCACGATGCCTGCACGTCGCCGCGCAGCTCGTCGATGTGTGCCCGCTCCTCGGCCTTCTTGAGCGCCAGCAGCTTGGCCTTGAGGATCACCATCGCGCTGGCCTTGTTCTGCAGCTGGCTCTTCTCGTTCTGGCAGCTCACGACGGTGCCGGTCGGGATGTGGGTCAGCCGCACGGCCGAGTCGGTCGTGTTGACGCTCTGGCCACCGGGGCCCGAGGACCGGAAGACGTCGACCCGCACCTCGTCCTCGGGGAGGTCGATCTCGTCGGTCTCCTCCAGCACCGGCACGACCTCGACCGCGGCGAACGACGTCTGTCGGCGGCCCTGGTTGTCGAATGGGGAGATGCGGACCAGACGGTGGGTGCCGGCCTCGACCGACAGCGTGCCGTACGCATAGGGCGCCTTGACCGCGAACGTCGTCGACTTGATGCCGGCCTCTTCGGCGTAGGACGTGTCGTAGACCTCGACGGTGTAGCCGTGACGCTCGGCCCAGCGGATGTACATGCGCTGCAACGAGAGTGCGAAGTCGGCGGCGTCGACGCCTCCGGCGCCCGAACGGATCGAGACCAGCGCGTCGCGCTCGTCGTACTCCCCCGACAGCAGGGTGCGGACCTCGAGGGTGTCGATCGCCTTCTTGATCCGGACGAGCTCACGCTGGACCTCGGCGGCGGCCTCGGCGTCACCCTCCTCGAGGGCCATCTCGTGCATGATGTCGATGTCGTCGAGCCGCTCGCGCAGGCCCATGACGCGCTCGACCTCGGACTGCAGGACCGAGAGACGTCCGGTCACGCGCTGGGCGTTGGCCTGGTCGTCCCACAGGTCGGGTGCGCCGACCTGCTCCTGGAGGTCGTCGATCTCCTTGCGGATGGCGTCGAGATCCAAGACCTTCTCGATCGAGGTCAGGGTCGCGTCGAGGGCCTTGGTCTGCTCAGTGAAGTCCGGTGTTGCCACCCGTCGAGGTTACAGGGGAACCTCAGATGCTCTTGCGGCGGAACTCCGGGGACTGCGTCGGGCCGTTGGCGCCGTGAGACTTCTCGCTGCCGTCGTGCTCGGCGCCCTCGGCCGTCGCGTGGTGCTGGTTCTTCTTCTTCGCCAGCGCCTCACGGAACTTGGCCTTCATGTCGGTCTTCTGGTCGTTACCTTCTGATTCAGCCATGCGCCCACCATATGCCCATGTGTGGTGGGATCGACCCATGAGCGACGGCTGCCTGTTCTGCGACATCATCGCCGGCACGGTCCCGGCATCCATCGTGCTGGAGACCGAGAACGTCGTGGGGTTCCTCGACGTGCGCCCGGTCTTCAAGGGCCACACCCTGCTCGTGCCGCGCCGGCACGTCGTGACGCTCTCGGACCTGCCCGAACCGCTCATCGTGCCGCTGTTCTCGTCCGCGCAGCGCGTCGCCGACGCCGTGACCTCAGGCCTTGGCGCCCAGGGAACGTTCGTCGCGATGAACAACGTCGTCTCGCAGAGCGTCGCCCACCTGCACGTGCACGTCGTTCCGCGCACCAAAGGCGATGGGCTGCGTGGCTTCTTCTGGCCCCGGACCAAGTACGCGGACGGCGAGGCCGAACAGTACGCCGCGACGCTTCGGGAGGCGCTCGCATGAGCACGACCCGCGAGGAGGCTGCGGCCAAGGCGCGACATGTGCTCGGCGCCGAGCCCCGATACCACCCCGACGCCGAGCTCGAGGGCGACACCATCTGTGGTGGCTACGCATTCGTCGCCGGCGATGCCGCCGCGATCATCGGCTTCGACGGTGGTTACCAGACCAGCATGCTCGTGCTGGCCGGCGAGACGATGGAAACCCTGATCGCCGGCTGGCTCGTGGAGCAGAGGCATCGCCACTCGACCCATGCCTGCCCGATCTGCGGCGCGACCACGTTCCACACCGGCCGCTACCCGGCCTCGGTGTGCCCCGAATGCCACGCACGTGCGGCTGATCGTGGCGGGCGCCGGATCGTCGGATACAACGAGGGGATCTCCGGCGGGCTGATCGTCTTCTACGCGGAGGCCACCGGCGGACCGCAGACCGAGATCGCCGCGGAGGTCCTCGCCACCGGCCGCTGCTGGATCGACGGCATCGAGTGCACGATCGGCGAGGCGCGCTTCGGCGGGGTTGTCATCGAGGCCCTCGCTCCGCCAGCCTGAGCCGCTGTGCGCGGCGGCGCCGAGCACGGTGCGTGAGCTTCCGCTGGCACGGCCCGTGGCAACGTGTCTCCAGGTCGAAATCACTCGGACCGCAGGTAGAATTGTTGAAATTTTGACTCTTTCGGCCGCGCCTGTGGAACAGTTGTGACATCGGGAACATGTTGAGGAGGACCCGTGCCAGCCGACCCAACAGTTCGCGTTCCGACATCGACCGAACCCGTCATCGTGACGGGCCACGGCGACCTCACCGATGACCTCGTGGCCACCTCGGTCTGGACCGACGAGCAGGTCGCCGCGGCCGGAATACCTGTGGTCGATGTCCCCTTCGTGACGGTCGGCGGTGGCATCGGTTCATTCGTGATGTTCGACTACCTGCGAATCGCGGGTGTGCCCAAGGACCAGCTCAAAGTCCTCGGCATCAACGACGCGCCGTGGTCGACGTACGAGTACCTCACCCGCAACTCACAGATTCCCCGCGGGGAGAGGCTGCGCTCAGACTCGGCGTCGACCCCCGACTGCATCTGGGGATTTCCCAGCTATGCGGTGCGTGAGGCCCTCGCAGCCAAGGGCCTCCGGAACAAGCTCGGGCCGTTGTGGACGGTGTTGACCGAGCCCATCTTGTCGGACTACTACACGCCTCGCGCGGGTCAGGCCTTTGCGTCGATGGAGCGGGAAACGGCTCGAGTCGGCTATTTCGACTGCCTCGAGAAGGGCCTGGTCCGGATGGTCCGGAAACGTCGTGGCGGTGGGTACTTCACGGTGCTGACGCCACCCGAGGGGACCACTGCGACCCGGCGGGTTGCGTATCGGAGCCGTTGGGTCCACCTCGCCGTCGGGTATCCGGGACTCAAGTTTCTCGACGACCTCCAGACGTACCGCGACGCCTATCAGGACTACGCGAGCGTCGTGAACGCGTACGAACCACACGAAGGCGTGTACGAAGAACTCCGCCGGCATCCGGGCACGGTCGTGATCCGCGGCAGCGGCATCGTGGCCTCACGCATCCTGCAACGGTTGATCGACGACCGCGACAAGCACGGACTGCAGACCCAGATCGTGCACGTGTTCCGCACGTACGTCAGCGGCGCCCAGGGCAAGAGCGTGTTCATGCGGCGGCCGGGCGGCCACGGCTGGTCCTACCAGGGGTTCAACTATCCGAAGTCGGTCTGGGGCGGACAGCTCAAGACGAAGATGCGGCGGCTCGAGGGCGAGGACCGAGCTGCGCTCTACAAGGCGATCGGAGGAACCAACACACCTGTGCGCAAGCTCTGGCGCGAGCAGCTCGCCAGAGGTCGGGCCGAAGGCTGGTATCGCACCGTGACGGGCCAGGTCGAGTCCGTCATGCCGGCCCCTGGAGGCGGAACAACCACCCGTATCACAACAGATCAGGGGGTCCTCGAGCTCCACGCGAACTACGTCATCGACTGCACGGGCCTTGAGGCGACCATCACCGAGCATCGGCTCATGGCTGACCTCCTCGAGCACGCAGGCGCTGGCCGCAACCCGCTCGGACGTCTCGATGTGGAGCGCACCTTCGAAGTCCGGGGCACCTCGAACGAGGGCAGGATCTATGCCGCCGGCGCGGCGACCCTGGGCGGCTATTTTCCCGGGGTCGACACCTTCCTCGGGCTGCAGATCGCGGGCCTGGAGATCGCCGACGACCTCGCGCGGCAGGGATTCGGCAAACGGATCGGACCCATTCGCTCGACCACACAGTGGTTCAGATGGGCCCGCGGAAGGAACATCTGAGCTCATGGTCCCCACACTTTTCGGTCGCATCCAGACCCGCATCTTCGTGATCGCCGTCGTGGGTGGCTTGTGGGCGATCGTCATCAGCCCGGTGCTCCCGGGACGAGGATCGATCGGTGACAACTACCGCACGATGTACGCGATCCTGCTGATCGTCCTGGTCATCGGCATCGTCTGGGAGCTCATCTACCACGGCATCCAGCAGTTCCGTTGGGAGAAGGACTGGCCGACGCTGTTCGGACTGCTGCTGGGTGTTCCGGAGGGCTTCGTGGCGTTCTTCGTTGCTCGCACCGGGGTGTTGCCCGCCACCGAGCACATCTCGGTCGCCGCCTTCGTGGTCGGTTTCGGCACGACGTGGCTCGTGACCTGGTTGTTCGTCAACGGACCGATGCGGGTCTTCACGGTGCATTGGCGATTCAACGGTGGACGGCTCGTGTGATGGCAATCGAGGGGAATTGACATGGACTGGCAGATTTTTCGCGTGTGCGTTTCACCTGGTGACGCCGTCGTGGTGCGCGAGGGCGCGGCGGTTGTCGTAGCCCACCCGATCGGTGACTCCCACGAGGGGTTTCTGGACGAGTTGATGGCCGTCCTCCATGAGGATGCGCAACAACTCAAACCGGCCGCGGGTGGCACCCTCCGACACGTTGCCGCACTGGTGACCCAATCCGATTCCGAAGCGGTGCCCAGTCTCGGGCTCCTGACCGCGATCGACGGCGACATCGTTGCGTTGCTGGTCGGGCGGATGCGTCTGAGGATCACTCGCTCCGGAGAGGTCGAGGAGTGGTCCGGGCACGACGCGACGACGTACGTCGAGCGGCGGGTCCGCGGCGAGTTCGACCAGCTGATGATGGCTGTCACTCCCGACGACATCGTGCCTGACCTGCGCAGCAACCTTCACGGCGGTGTCGTCCGCGGCTCGGGAGTCCTGCTGATTCCCGCCGGTCGAAGCATCCCGACCGACGAGCCCGACGAGCCCGACGAGACCATGATTGATCCTGCGCTGACGGTCCCCGAGCCACAGCCACAGCCACAGCCACAGCCCGCCTACACGCCGATCTCGTTGGTCGAACCGGATGCACCATCGGAGACCCCGGAGATAGCCGATCCCCCTGCTGCGATCGAGACGAGCTCGGTCCGACAGGCCGTTCAGGTGCAGGGCATCGTCTGCTCCCGAGGGCATTTCACTCGGCACGATGCGAGGTTCTGCTCGCAGTGCGGCATCTCGATGGTGCATCAGACACACAACCTGGTGATGGGTGACCGACCACCGTTGGGAGTTCTCGTGACCGATGACGGCTCGGTGTTCCCCTTGAGCTGCGACTACGTCATCGGACGCGAACCCGAGACCTCGGACGCGGTCGTCTCCCGACAGGCCAACCCCTTACCCCTCGACGACGAGGGCGGATCCATGTCACGGATCCACGCCCGGATCCTGCTCGACGGCTGGGAGGTGCGGGTCGTCGACGCGAACTCTGCCAACGGATCCTTTTTGACCACCGCGTCGGGTCCGGACTGGATCAGGCTCGAGCCCGGCGTGCCCTGCACGATCGCGCCGGGGACGCAGCTGTCGATGGGTGGCCGCACCCTGACGTTCGAGTCGCACCAGCGACTCTAGGCGGGCTCACTTCTTGGTCAGCTCGTAGTTCGTTGTCCTCTTGATCGGCTTCGTCTTGTCACAATTGACGTAGTCCGAGAAGGTCTTGACGAGCGTGCTGGTTCCCGCCAACTCCGTTGGCGGCGTGGCTGAGGTCGATGAGGTCCACGGCGAGTATGTGTTGACGAACTCGGCGTGGACCGAGCTGCCCGGTATTTCCTCACCCGTCGCGTAGGCGATGCATTTCTCCTCGGCAGACTCAGTCTTGGAGGCGATCTGCAAAGCCGCACCGTCCCACGTGTACCCGAACGTGTTTCCCGAGCTGGATGTGATGGATCCCGCGCAGGTCAGGGCGGCGCAGTCCGAGGCGAACGTCCACGTCACCGTGCTCGTGTCGCCTGCCTTCTCGCCGCTGAACTTTGTCGTCACGATCGTCGACTTCAGGCTCCAGGCTCCATCAGGGGCCGCGTCGGCGAAGGCCTTTTCCGCGGCCTCCTTCTTGTCCTCGATGGCCTTGGCCTTGGCAAGAGCGGCGGCGGCCTGCTCTTTGACCTTGTTCTCCCGCCGCTGGTCGGCGATGGCGCTTCCCGCGAAGACAACGCCCGCCACCACGACGGCAGCGGCGACTGCCGCGGCCACTCCCTGCGCACGGCCGAGGCCCAAGAACTTGCGACCGGAGCTCGTGGCGACCTTGGTGGCAGCCGTGGCCGCGTGGGACCCGGC
Source organism: Aeromicrobium sp. A1-2 (assembly GCF_003443875.1). Taxonomy (NCBI): domain Bacteria; kingdom Bacillati; phylum Actinomycetota; class Actinomycetes; order Propionibacteriales; family Nocardioidaceae; genus Aeromicrobium; species Aeromicrobium sp. A1-2. Next base: position 2,279,885 of record NZ_CP027482.1, read on the forward strand.
CGTCGTCGCAGTGACCGGGTTGGACACCGCAGCAGCCGTGTCGATGATCGTGGTCGCTGCCGCACCACCCCCCACCGCGGCTACGCCCGTCGCGCTCGCGGCGATCGCACTCGCGACGAGACCGGTGATGGACGCCCGGGCCAGCCAGCCGGCACCAAATCGCCGCTCGGCGGCGGTCTCGAGCTCAGCAAGGAAGGCGGCCGCGTCCACCGGCCGGACCGACGGGTCCTTGGCCAGCGATCTGGCCAATAGATCCTGCAGGTCGGCCCCGTGCCCGTCGAGTGTCGGAGCGGTGTCCTCGCGGTGTTGACGCAGAAGCGTCGCGACGTCCGAGCCGGTGAAGGGCGGGTGTCCCGCAAGCAGGGCGAAGAGCACGGCGGCCGCCGAGTAGACGTCACTCGACGTGGACACCGGGCTCGACGAGGCAGCTTCTGGACTCAGGTAGGCGGGTGTGCCCAGGGCATCTGATGCTCCGATCGGGGCAGCCAGGCCGAAGTCGACCAGCATGGAGGTGCCACCGGTGTCGGCAAGGATGTTGGTGGGCGAGACATCTCGATGCACGACACCGTGCTCATGCGCGTGGGCCAGGCCGAGCATCGCCCCGCGAATCACTCCGACCGACTGCTCCGGGGTCATCGATCCCGCCTGCTTGAGGATCGCCTCGAGGGACGCACCGTCGACCCACTCCTCGGCGATCCAAACCCGGTCGGCCTCCTCGACGTAGTCGTAGATCGTGACGATGTTGGGGCTGTCGAGCGTGGCCAGGATCTCGGCCTCCGTGCGCATGCGGGCCAACAGGCCCGGGGCCTGCCGCAAGGCTGGGCTCAGCTCCTTGACGGCGGCTATTCGATCCAGATCGGTATGACGCACCCGATAGACGGTTCCGGTCGAACCAACCGCTACCTGCTGCAGGACCTCGTACTGACCAAATGAAGACTCCATGAGTTCGCCCGCCTCCTCGACGCCGCCCCTGTGCTGCGTCCCTTCGAAGGTATTCCTATAAGTACTGGCACGAGTGGGAATTCGTCACAGAAACGTCAAAACGACCAGTCCAATCTGCTGATGGAAAACCGGTGATGCTCCTATGCTCGATCGCATGGATGCCGGGAATGGAAACCTCCCCGCCGGCTACGAGTTCAACCGGGTCTTGGGCGCAGGAGGCTTCGGTGAAGTGGTGCTGGCCCGTCACGTGCGCCTCAACCGTCTGGTGGCGATCAAACACATCCACGGCTACTACCTCAATGACGAGGAGAGCCTCAAGCGGTTCGAACGGGAAGCGAAGCTCCTCGCCCGGACGAGCTCACCGTCGGTGGTGCGCGTGTACGACCTCTGCCGCACCGAGGGCAATGTTCACCTCGTCATGGAGTACGCGCCGGGGCGGCCGCTGTCGGAGATCTTGGAGTCCGGGCCGATGCCCGCGGCTGAGGCGATCGTCGTGCTCCGCGATGTCGCCGACGCGTTGGCAGCCGCCGCCAGACACGGGATCGTGCACCGGGACGTCAAACCGGCCAACGTCTTCGTGCTCCCCGACGGTCGGGCCAAGCTGGGTGACTTCGGGATCGCTCGGATGGCCAACGATCCTTCGATCTTCCGGACCGCAGAGGGCCCCGCCATGGGCACTCCGGCGTACTTCCCGCCGGAGCTCGGTCAAGGCCTTTCCGAGCCGGACGAGCGCTCCGACGCCTACAGCTTTGCCGTGATGGCGTTCGAGATGCTCACTGGCGCGCGGCCATTCGAGGGCCCGGATGCGCTTTCACTGATCACGGCCCACTGGCGACTCGAGGTCCCGGACCCCGGCTCGATCCTCTCGGGCTTTCCCGTGGCAGCGACAGCGATCCTGCGGGTCGGGCTCGAGAAGGACCCGAGCAGCAGATCATCGCCGGCCGAGCTCGTGCTCGGTCTCGCAGGTATCCGGGCCGACAGATGGCCGGCCGTGGACACCGCACAACGCGCACGTGCTCCAGTGGGAGCCAGCGATCCGACGATTCGTGGGGCCAAGCCGCCAGGATCAGCGGAAGCTCCCCCTGTGTTGGCTGCCGGCAGAAGGCCCCGCCGGCGCCTGAAGATGTTGCTGGCCGGCCTGGCTGCTGCGGGAGTCGCAATCACGTTGGCCGTGCTGGCGATGACATCGATCGGCAGGTCAGCGCCACTGGTGGTCGAGGCCGTGGACCTGACTGTGGATCCACGCTCGGGCGAGTCGCTGTGCCCGGCCGGCGCCTTCACCTTCGACGGCTCGATACGCACCAATGGCGAGGGCGGTTCGGTGACGTTCGCCTGGGTACGACCGGACGGCAAAGATGTTCCGGCCCACACCGTCGCGGTGGAGGACGGCCAACGCCGGCTCCCGGTGCAGCTGAGCTTCACGGTGTCCGGCTCCCAGGCCTTCGAGGGCGTGGCGATGCTCCGAGTGCTGGAACCCGGCGCGCTCAGCGCGGAACAGAAGATCCGCTACACCTGCCCGGCATCCTGAGCGAGCTAGGCGTCCTGGACCTTCGTGTCGAGCAGCTTCGTGAGGCTGTCACCGCTGTCGCCAAGCGCGGCACGGACAAGAAGGACCGCTTCATAGCCCTGCGTATCAGTGAGATCGTCTCCACGGCGCCGCCAGTCGGACCATCCCGCGACGAGGATGCGCTCGGCCCGGCCTAGCTCGGGCGACTCGGGGCTCTGGGACATGGGGATGCCTGCCTTGGCGAGCCTGTCCCGAATCGCGCTCGCGTGATGCCGGTCGCGACGGTCGGCCCCGACCTGCAGGGCGATGGTCGAGCCGAGCCGTGAGGCGAGCCGGCAGGCCTGCTCGACGGCGGCCAACCCGTCCGGCCCGGTGCGCGGGATGAGTGCCACCTGCCTGGATAACGCCGGGCCGCCGCCCGGGCCGGGCCCTGACCCGGCCACCTCTCGCCCAGCGGCGATGACAAGGATCACGGCGCAGTCGGCGGTCTCGAGCATGTCGTGGGCCAGATCTGCATCGGTGGTGCTGATCACGACGGCGTCGGCGTCTGCTGCTCGTACCTGGGTGTCGAGATCGGCGGACACAGCGCCGGAGAACTGTGACCGGACCACGGCCGAGGCCCCCGAGGCGGTGGCGCGACGTTCCAGACCCTGCATGTGCTCGAAGGAGGCGGCGACGGCAGCCAGCTCTGACGCCAGGCCCGACCCCACCTCGACCTGGTGGACCGGCGGATCGAACCGACTGATCACGAGCTGGCTGCTTGCCTCATCGCCGAGGAGCGCCACACCGAGGTCGACCATCTGTTCGGGCTGCGACTCGTTGACGACCGTGACGACCCGATAGTCGGCCGAGAGCCCCAGCTCCTCTCGTTCGGCCAGAGCGATCTCGCGTGCGACCAGCCGGTCCGAGTAGAACAGGCGTAGCAATGGCTCAGTCATCACGGTTGTGATGATTGCCATGAGAACCATGACGGTGAACAGCCGGTCATCCAGGACGCCGGACTCCTTGCCGATCGTCAGGATGACAAGCTCGGTGAGGCCGCGGGCATTCATCAGGACGCCGACCGCGCCCGCTCGCCGGCCGGGAACCCCCACCGCCCGCGCGGCGAGGGCCGCACCGAAGAACTTTCCGCCGCAGGCGACGAGAAGTACGGCACCGAGCTCGATCACACCGTCCACGCCGAGATCGCCCACGTTGACGTCGAGTCCCGTGGTGATGAAGAAGACCGGCAACAGCACGAGGACCGTGAGCTGTTCGACGCGTTCGAGGATCTCCTGGGTGAGGACGGCGGCGCCTTCGCGAGGCATGATCGCGCCGAACAGGAACGCGCCGAAGATCGCATGGATCCCGATCCGGTCGGTGAGAAAGCTCGAGACCAGGACGCCCACCAGCACGATCGCGAAGAGGTCCGGCGTCAGCCGGCCGGCCGCATTGCGACGGCGGACCAGTCCCCGCAGCATCGGCTTGACGATCAGCAGCATCGTCGCGACGAAAGCCAGAGCCTCCACGATCATGATCACGAGGTCCTGAGTTCCCGATGCCCGGACCACGGCGAGCACAGCCGCGAGCATCGTCCAGGCGAGCACGTCGTCGACGGCGGCGCAGGCCAGCGCGAGGACACCGACCGAGGTTCGTTGCATCCCGCGTTCGGTCAGGATGCGGGCCAGGACCGGAAACGCCGTCACCGACATCGATGCTCCGATGAACAGCACGAAGGGCAACTTCTCCACCCCTCCTTCGTCGTGTGCTCCGTACAGCCAGAGCGCGAGGGCCGCCCCCGTGGCGAAGGGAAGGATGACCGAGGAGATCGAGATCGTGGCGGCGGTGCGACCCTTGCCCCGGATCAGGCCGAGATCGAGCTCAAGTCCCACGATGAACATGAAGATCACGAGCCCGAGGGTCGCGATGACGGTCAGATAGGGCCGCACGTCCTGGGGGAAGATCACCTCGGTGGGGTTGCCCGGCAACGTCCCCAGGAGTGACGGGCCGAGCGCCAGCGCTGCCAGGATCTCGGCGACGACCGCCGGTTGGCCCAGGCGTCGGAACAACAGGCCCATGACCCGGGCCACGGTCACGATGACGGCAATGTCGATCAGGACGACAGAGGCGATCTCGGCGGTCGTGTGCGGCTCCATGCAGGACTCCAACCTGATCGGCGGTACCCACGTTCTTGAAGTATGCCGGGGAATTTCGCGTCCGGATCCGGTTCGCGAAAATTTGCCATGGACCGATGGGTCGCGTGGGATGCTGGCCATCCGGAGCCGAGGAGGGTCGATGGACGGCATCGCCGACTACCGTTTCGTCCGGCCCATCGGCGAAGGCGGTCACGGCGCGTTCTACCTGGCCGAGCCACCACCTCGGCTGGGGATCACCGGCGACTTCGTCACCGTGAAGATCCTGTTCGGCGCCAACAACGAGGAGAACCTCCGACGGGCGACGAGGGAGCTCCGAGCGTTCGCCAGCGCGTCGTCCCCATTCCTGGTGAACCTGCTGGACGCAGGCAGGCAGGACGACATGTTCTTCTACGCCATGGAGCATTGCGCGCTGGGTTCGCTCCGTCACCCCGAGCGCGCGCTCGGACGCGCGGAGATCTTGCGGGGCGTGGCCCAGGCCGCGCGCGGCGCACACGCCCTGCACGAAGCCGGGCTCGTGCACCGCAGCATCAGCCCGGCGAACATCCTGTTGCACTCGGCCGGTGCGCGGCTCTCCGACCTGGGGCTCGTCCAGACGCTTCAGCCGACTGAGACGATGACCGGGCTGGGGCCCGTCGATGCCGTCGAGTTCATGGAGCCGACGCTCCTGTCGGGCGGTTTGGCCACGGCAAGCACGGACATCTGGTCCCTTGCCGCGTCATTGCACTGGGCCCTGGCCGGCGTCGGGATCTACGGATCGATGCCAGGCAACGACCCCCTGCTGGCGGTACGCAAGGTGCTCACCTCGCATCCGGTGATCAGCGATGACGTCACGGGCTCGGAGGCCGAGCTGATCGCGGCCTGTCTTGATCCATCGGCCGATCGCCGACCCGCGTCGGCGCAGGTCCTGGCCGATGCGCTGGAGGCGGCTGCCTGACTCCCTGCCACAGCCGGCCGGGAAAATCGGAAAAATATCTGCGTTCACCCGCGGATAACGCGCCTATCTGGCAACTTGGACAAGCCACTCCCCGCCTGAAACTCCCAACTCCCAGGAGCTCCCATGAAATCGAACCGAACTTTGGCGCGCCTTGCCGCGGCCATGACCGCCGCCGTGGTCATGTTCGCGCCGCTGTCTGCGCACGCAGACGACATCCCCGGCAGCCCCGGCGATGACTCCATCACCGGCACGACCGGGCCTGACACCATCGACGCCGGTGACGGCGACGACCAGGTCACCGGCGACGGCGACGCGTCCCTCGGCGGCACCGTCAACGGCGGCGACGACACCATCAACGGCGGCAACGCCGAGGACGAGGTCACCGGCGACGGCGACGCGTCCCTCGGCGGCACCGTCAACGGCGGCGACGACACCATCAACGGCGACGACGATGACGACGACCTGACCGGAGACGGCGACGCATCCCTCGGCGGCACCGTCAACGGCGGCAACGACACCATCAACGGTGGCGCGGGCGACGACGTCATCCAGGGTGACGGAGCAGCGATCTGCTTCTTGATCTTCTGCGGGACCGTCAACGGCGGTGACGACGTGCTCTACGGAGGCAGCGGCAACGACGTCATCTTTGGCGACGGTGACGACATGTGCAACTTCTTCCTTGTCTACTGTGGCCAGACCAATGGCGGCAACGACACCCTCCACGGCGAAGCCGGCGACGACGAGCTCTACGGCAACGGCGGCAGCGACCTGCTGTGCGGCGGGACCGGGGATGACCTGCTCATCGGTGGCGACGGCGCGGACCTCGCCTGCGCGGTCGACGACGAGGTCACGGTCGACGCGGGAGACGAGAACGTCTTCGACCTCGCAGCCAACGACGAGCAGCTCGACGACGAGACCGACGAGCTCTCGCCGCTGCTCTACTCGATCGAGAAGCAGAACCGCTGCACCGAGGCCACGATCGACGAAGACAGCGGACTGCTGACCTTCTCGGCCACCAGGTCGGGTGCGCTGACGTACGGCGTCACCCGCGACGGGGCGGCCTTCACGTCATTCGCGGATCTGCTGATCACGGTCCGCGGCCGCGGCATGTGCGGTGCGACCACGGCACCGACGGCTGCCACAACTGTGACGCCGGCGGTCTACACGACAGCCGTGCTGCCCAACGCGGGTGCGCCGGAGCACATGATGCTCGGCAGCATCGCCGGCCTGCTGATGCTGCTCGGCGGCACGGGTCTCGTGCTCAGCGGTCGTCGCAGCACGAGCAACGTCTGACACCTGAACAACCCGATGCCCGGTCCTCCGTCGAGGGCCGGGCATCGGCATTCGCTCACACCAACAAGGTGTTGTCCGGGGGGAGATCGAAGCGGCTCTTGTCATCGACGGTGAGTGCCGCGTCGGACAGGCTGAAGTGCACCCGCCCGTTGGTGTAGACCCAGATCTCGTCCGGCGATTCCTTCTCGAAGGCGGTGACAGCGGCCGCATTGGCACCCTCGGGAGGACGCGTCGTCGTCCAGTAGCCCACCTCGACCGGTTTGCCCAGCAGTGCCTCCACAGCTGCCTTGTTCTTGCCGATGATCTGCGCGCTCACGTCGGTCATTCGCTCTGCCATGTCGATATCCCTTCCTAGAACGGCTTCCAGATGCCGGTGCCCTCGTCGCGGGTGTCGGTCTTGACGGCGCCGCCGACGTTGACCTGGCTCCGGCCCTTGTCGGCCTCCCACCACGCACCGCTCCAGAAGTTCTCTCCCGACCGGCAGGTGCCGATCGAACCGATCGTGATGGTGCCGGCCGACGCGTTCAGCGCCTTGACGAACCCGTCGTTCTTGCCCGACGAGCCGCATGCAGCGACCGAGATGAACGAGGCACCGCCCGCCCCGAACGCATTCTTGATGATCGTGCCGAACGCGGTGGCCTGCGCCGTGTTCGACACCATGTCGAGGGCCTCGTTCCCCTCGACGTGCCCATCGCCGTCGGTGTCGTCGCCGAGCCGGAACCCACCTTGTCCACTCCAGCCGCCGTGCGCTTCGATGTGGATCCCGGTCAGGTAGCCACAGCTCCCGACGTAGGCGCGAAGGCCCTCGATGAGGTCGCTCACGGTGTGCACGAGCATCCACGCGTTGGCGTTGGAGTACGCCGCGTAGTCGCGGATGTCGATCTTGCGCTCGGCGTCGTGGACGAGCGCCAGGGTGCCGAGGTTCTTCAGACCTCCTGGGCAGGTCGCCGGCGCGCGAGGTGCGATGGGGGCCAGGCTCTCCCAGGCCTGCGCTGGCTGTGTGCCCGACCGGGTGGGCAGCTTGGTCACGCTCTTGTCGAGTCCTCCCGGCGTGAACGAGGCCGGGGTGAACGACGCGGGCATCAGATCAGCCGAGGCGAACGGACCCACCTGCACCGACTCGGAACCCTGCTGGCCCTCACGCGTCAGCTGGAACGGTTGCCCGCTGGAGCCGGCCTGCTTCAGGGCCCGGTCGACCGAGTCGATCTCGGTGAGCGGCGTGGCACCCGTCGACATGTTCTGCTCGTTGAGTGCCGAGGTCGACTGCTTCTTGGCCTCGCCCTCGTCGATAAGCCCCTCGTTCTTGGCCTTCTTGATGTTGCTGAGCTTTTGCTTGGCGTCCGCCGTGCCCTGCTTGGACTTCTGGAAGTCCACGGCCATCTGGCCGAAGCTCGAGGCGAGCGACGAGGCCTGGGTCAGCGCACCCATCGCATTGGCCTGGGTGCCGGCCAGCCCGGCCATGTCGCGGAACGCCTCCGCGTTCCCGACGGATCGGAGCACATCGGCCAGACCCGTCGGGTCGGGCGCGGCAGGGGCGTTCTGAAGATTGATCAGGGTGCCGGGCATCTCCGACGGGGTCGTCCCCTCGGGCGACGCCCGACGGCTGCCCAGCTGGTCGGCCAGCGCCTCGAGCTCCGGTTCCTTGTTCGTGAGCACCCAGTCGGTGCTTCCGAAGTGCTCCTCACATGCCTCGCAGGCATCCATCAGCGCTTGGGCGTAGAGCCCGTCCGTGGGCAGGCTGACCCGCAAGGGCTGGGGACGGACCTCACCGTCGTGGTAGTAGCGATCCAGGGCTGCTGGACTCTGATGCCCGTCGATGCCGAGAAAGACACCACCTGCCACGCGGAAGACCAGGGAGTTGCCCAGCACCCCGAGCGGTTCCCGTTCCACCACCGAAGCGATCGAGCGGCCGGTGTCCTCGACCCACTTCCCATTCTCCAGCCGCCTGCCGTAGGGAGCGGTGAAACCGTCGAGGAGCATGAACAGCTCATCGCGATCCATCTGCCACCAGATCACCTTGTGATAGTGGATCGCGTTGGCATTGAGGTGCACGATCAGCTGGTCCACGGCGTCCTCGATGACCCGGCGCAGATCTTGGCGCTCCCAGTCGGTCAAGGGGATGATCGCCTCCGCCCCGGCCGGATCAACCGCGCCGGTGTCCGGCTTGTTCAGATCGTTGGCGGCCTGCGCCGACCGGACCGTCGAGTCGAAGTGATTCGTGTAGTAGCGGAGCTCGAGCCGGGTCAGGTTGGCGACCGAGCCGACCGGCAGCCAGTCCTGCGCCAGCAGCCGAACCCTCTGGAGCGCCTCACGGTTGAACTTCCCGTCGACCGGGACCGTGAAGTCGACCCGCACGGTCCCGCCGAACCGATAGGACTACGCCAGGGTGAAGTCCGCGGCGTAGAAGGTGGGATTTGCGCCGACGCCGAACCGCAGTCGATCGGCCCACTTCGCAGCCATGGTCGGTGCGATCTCGCGCTGGAAGTAGGCGTCCCGATCGATGTTGGGACTTTCCATCCTCGCGATCACCGCGCTGGCTGGGATGCCGAGCAACCGGGCGATCTTGTTCCAGTCCTCGCGGGCCTTCTCGATCGCATCTTCCTCCTCCCGGTCGCGGGGGCGCTCGATGGAGAGCTGGATGTACGCCGATCCCGTCACGTAGTTGATCGGGTGGAGGCTGCGCCGGCCCGCCGGGATGTCGGAGTCGACCCAGGCGTTGGCGACCTCGTCGAGATGGTCGAGCGCCCAGCGCAGGTGCCTGGCGAGCATTCCCGAGCGCAGTTTGTCGCGCCACTTCAGCGCCTTGTTGACGTCGAAGGGCGACACCGAGAAGGGCACGAACAGACACTCCCTGACCCCGGCCAGGGCGGTATCGACCCGGTAGTGCCGGAGAATTTCGTGGTAGAGAACTGTCAGCGCATGGCAGTAGTTGATGTTGCGCACGGTCTCGGAGATCCCCTCGACCTCTTCCTCCTGCGACATCTCGGTCACGACGGTGCTCTCGAGGCGTCGGACGGAGTCGGCGAACTGGCGGATCGCATCCCGCAACTGTTGCTGCTCTGCGGCCGCCACGCGCCGCCCACCGGTCTGCCAGCTGCTCGAGGACGCCGATCCGTGCGCAGCGCCGCCGCCGATCACGACGGGACCCAACGCAAAGCCGATCCCGCCCGCGACACCCGTCGTCGAGGACTTCGAGCCGCCCTTGCTCCACTCGTCCAGGCTCGACTGCACCGCGTCGTTGTAGTCGCGGTCACGCAGGGTGGTCTGATTCACCTCGTCGGAGACCTGCGTCGTCTCACGGCGCGTCGAGCGCTCCTGCCGTCGCCACGAGACCTTCGAGATCCGCCGAGTCTGTCGGGGTGCCAGGGTCAGGGTGTGGGCGACGTCCCCGAGCGAATACCCGTTGGACCGCCACTGCACTCGATGCTCCAGGATGTGCCCGCCCGCGACGCTGCCGGCCTGGTAGAGCGTGGGATCGCCCTCCCACTCGATGGGATGGCGCGGTGACACCGGCGCACGCTGAGTCAGTCGTGACTGCAGCCAGCCGCGCCAGTACGCGGACTGGGGTCCGAGCAGCGCGGCGTTCGCAAGAGATCGCACCTCCCGGTTGTTGCCGACATCGTCGCCCGACCCGATCGCCATCCGCAGACTGCGGTTGACCCGCGGGTCCACCGTGGGCGCCTCGGTCAGCGAGTCCCGTGCCAGAACGGCCCCCGCGTCGGAGAAGAAGGAAGCCTTGAGCGCACTGGCTCGCACCGACGGCGCGAGGTCCAAAATGATGGGGCGGGAGATCACGAGCGACCCCGCACCGCCGATCTCTGGCTGGTCAACCCGCAGCACCGTGAAGAAGGGGCGCTCCCCCAGGACACGCTGCGGATTGGAGAACGGCGAGCAGCTCGAGCCCGGGTCGTCTGCGAACTGGTCCGGATTGTTGACCGCCTGACCCTCGTCGAAGTTCATCGGGGGCGACCCCGAGCCGGAACCTGCCAGGTATCCACCGTCGTCGGAGCCTTCGGCGCCGCTCGCAGGTGGCGGCAGGATGATGGTCGCGGCACTCTCGGCGAGGCTGGCAGGGTCCACCTGGTAGCCGATCCATGAGGCCGGTCCGAGCAGCATCCACAGCCACCCGACCTCATCGCCACTGACCGGCAGCGCGAAGTCGAAGGTCCCGTCACCGCGCACGGTTCCGTCGCGCAGCCCGAGCGCATTGGCATCGGCCGCGCTCGCCGTCGCGGGGTCGAGATCCATGACCTCGAAGTCCTCGACGTCGCCCGCACCGGCCAGACCAAGCAGAGCCCGGGCAGCCGAGGTCTGCGGATTGTTGCGCGAGCCGATCGTGTGAGGTCGCACGGGCGCGACGTACAGCCGGTGCTGGGTGAAGTCAGGCAGCGTGTCGGAGAATCTGGTGAATCTGCCCGTCCGGGTCAGCTGAGCCGTCGGCAGCGGCTCGACCCGCGCGCTGCCGCGGAAGACCGTCGCGGCCAGACGTACCGGAGCCTTGTCCGCGGCGTCCTTGACCGGAAACGTCAGCTTCTCGGTGACGAGCTCCACGCCCTGAGCCGTCTCGACGTGCGCCGATGCTGCGCTCTCCGGCACCCCGTCGGTCAGGCGGAAGGTCGCTGTCCCTTCCAGGTCCAGGTCTGCCGTGACGCTGCCGGCGACTTCCTGCGGCTCGCGCGACTCGGCTCCGGCCGGGACCTCACGTGTGTAGTCGACGCGCGCGACCAGGCGTTGGTCCGCCCTCGTCGCATCGGTCAAGGCAGTCTTCGGACCGAATTGGACTTCCAGTGTTGATGGCATCGCTCCCCACTCCCGTGAAGCGCCCCCGTGCGACTTGGATCTTTTGACGCTACTCCCCTCGATGGGGATTCACCACCGTTTATTTATCTCGATCTGCACCCTTCCGCAGCCGGTTGAACCTGGCTGGTCCGGGCTGGAGCAGCAGGCTCTCACGCAGTTCGATCCGTTCAATCCGCTCGTCTGAGCTGCGCGGTGGCATCGGCCACGATCGTGGTGCGTGAGGTCCAGCCCGGCGGGGTCAGTGGCAGACCGATCGTGCGTTCGAGGCGTACGTGGACCTGGTCGCCCTCCGTGCTGATCTCGACGACCCTGATGCCTTCGCCGGTCACGTAGCGTCCGACCAGCCGGCGCGCCTCGGAGTCGTCGAGCCGGACCTCTCCGCTCCGGTAGAACGCCTCCCGACTCAGGCCGTCGGCTGCCGCGAGCGCCGCACCGTCTGCAACGTTGTCGAGCTGCTGCCTCTGCAGGAACGCTGCCGAGGCATTGACCACGACCACGGCGAGAAGCCCGAGAAACACGAAGAACCCGATCGTCATCACCGTGATCGTTCCGTCCTCACGCCTCACCGCTCGGCCCGGAAGCTGCCGTAGGGCTCCGTGTGGGTGCTGTCGACCGTGATCCCGCCGAGCTGCGGGCCCAGTGCGCTCGGTGTCAGTGGCAGTGGCCGGGTCGTGCGCACCACGATCCGCACCGACGAGCCCGGCCGGAGGCAATCTGCTGGGGTCGGGAGGCAGCTGATCCGGACGTTCGCTCCGGTGAGGCCCTGATCATCCAGCGCGACGCGGGCCGCCAGCCGGGCGCGCCGCTCCCCCGACGCGACGTCCGGGGCTTGGAGAAACGCCCTGGCCGCGGCCCGGCTGGCGGTCGAGACGCCGTACGACGCGCGTTGGGTGTCGAACACCGCGACGAGGACGTAGACGAACGGCACCAACAGGAGCAGCGAGAGCCAGATGAACTCGATGGTCGCGGTCCCGTCGGACTCCCGGTTCACGGTTCCACCTCACGCACCGCGTGACCCCGGACGGTGACCGGCACCGACGGACCGAACAGGCCCAGCGCCGGCACCCGGGTCCTGACCACAACTTCGACCCCCGGGACGCCGCCGACCCCAGCGAGCGCCGCCGTGACGTCGTCGGCATAGCGGTCGGCCAACGCCTCGGCGATCAACCGCCTCGCCCGCTGGGCCCCGTCAGCAGGCGTGGCGCCCAGGGGGGCTGCTGCACGCGCCCCTTCCGAGGCCGCCGCGGCCACGGTGTTACGGACGTGGAGGACGAGCGCAACCTGGGCGATGCCCAGCACGAGCGGCAGGAGCAGGACCATGATCAGCACGAAGTCGACGACCGCAGACCCACGATCGCGCGAGTGGGCTGACGCAGCGCGCACGACTCAGCCGCCGACCGCCGACAGCGCCTGGGTCAGCATCTGACGCAGCTGGGGGCCCGCGACCGCGGTCAGGATCGCGACCAGCCCGGCGCTCATGACCGTGATCATGACCCAGCCGGGCACATCACCCCGCTCGTCGTCTCGGTGGGAGATCCAATGCCTCATGTCCTGTCCTTTCCTAGGTCCCTGAAGTCAGATGAAGCCCGATGTAGCCGGGAAAAAATGCAAAGATGACCGTGATCGGGAGGATCAGGAAGACGACCGGAAACATCATGGCCACTTCCTTGCGGCCGCCAGCCTCGATGAGCTCGCGTCGAGCCGCTTCGCGCACATCCGCGGCCTGGGAGTGCAGCACGTCCACCAACGGAGTCCCACGCTCGACCGCGATCGCGAGCCCCTCAGCAAACCTCGCGATGCTCGTGACGCCGGTGCGCGCGGCGAGAGCATCGAAGGCCTGGGCCATCGGGGTGCCGGTGTGGATGTCGGCAACGACGCGAGCCAGCTCGTCCGAGAGCGCACCGTGGCAGACCGCCATGATCCGTTCAAGCCCCGAGACCGGACTCTCACCGGCCGCGACTGCCAGCGCCAAGAGGTCCGCGACGACCGGGAACTCTGCCTGCAGCTCCCGCTCGTGCGCTGCGACGCGGCTGGAAAGGTTGCTGTCGCAGGCCAGCACTCCCCCGACGAACCCGAGCGAACAAAAGACCAGGAGCACCGGGACCTGCGTGCCCCGTTCGGTCCACAGGAGCGCAGATGCCGCGGTGGCGATTGCCAGACCTGTTCCACCCCACATCACCTGCCGGATGCGGAAGTCCTCGAGGGTCGTGGTGGATCCCAGCCGCACGAGCCGGCGACTGACGCTGGCAGAGCCACCCAGCAGGTCACCGATTGCCTCGCTCGTCCGGCGGATCGACGGACCGAACACCGCACCCGCGACGCCGGCGCCATGCGCACGTGGCAGGACGTACGGGTGGACGTCGCGGACGTAGGGCGCCAACCGCTGCTCCAACGACGGCCTCCTCGTGCGAGCCCAGCCGGAGATCACCAACAGCAGTCCGGACGAGAACAGGAACCCGATCATCGCGCCAGTCATGCCAGGATCCGCTTCTCGTCCGGCAGACGACCGATCCACATCATCAGCCGGTACGCAACGACACAGAGCACCGCGCCACCGGCCAAGACGATCCCGCCGGCCGGTGTCGCGAAACGGTGGATCACGTCGGGCTGCAGGCACATGAACAGCAGCACGACCCATGGCGCCGCGACGGCAAGCCGCGCCCCGTTGACGGTCCACGACTGGCGCGACTCGAGCTCGCCGCGCGTGCGCAGGTCGTCGCGGAGGAATCCGGAAAGAGATCTCAGCACCCGGCCCAGGTCTCCCCCACCAACCTCCCGCGCGATCCGCAGCGCCTCGACGACACGGTCGCCCACCGGATCCGCAAGCCGCGCCTTGAGCTGGTCGAGCGAGTCGTGGAAGCGACCCGACGCCTGATAGTCGCGGCCGAACTGCGTGAATGGCGGCCGGAGGCCGACGGGCCCACGCTCTCCCAGCTGCATCAGCGCCTCGGGCAGCGAGAGCCCCGCGCGTACGGCGGAGGAGAGATTGTCGACCGCATCAGGCCACAGCGCCGCGTGATCTCGTGCCCGTCGTTGGGCCCGCCCGCGGAGCACCGCGATCGGGAAGGCTCCCGCCATCAGCCCAAAGATTCCCCCGATCGCGGTCACGCCGGAGATCGCGGTGAGAATGAACCCGAACACCGCGAATGCCGCCACACACAGTGCGACAACCTGCGGAGGCGATACACCTTCGACCCCGGAACGAGCCAGGAGATCCTCAAGCCTTCCGGTTGAGCGGGTCCGACGCGCCGGCTGCCAGGCTGGCTCGTTCAACGCCCACCCGATCAGGAGCAGGCCAGTCCCCACCATCAGGCCGATCAGGGCGCCCATCGGCCCACTCCCAGCACCTCGTCGAGGTCGATGCCGACCTGGTCAAAGGCCTCGCGCCGCAGCGGCGTGCCGTGGGCGCGCTCGAGCTCTCCGGACCGCCGCACGAAGACCGGCTCACACTCGATCAGGTCATTCTCGACCCGCCCTGTCACGGCCACGATCTCCCGGACCGCGCGCGACCCGTCCGGCGCGATGCCGGTGTGCACGACGAGGTCGACCGACGTGGCGACGGTCGGCACGACGAACCGCGAACCGATGTTGTCCCCCGCCAGCAGCGGCAACGTGCAGAGCTTGACCAGCGCCTGGCGCGCCGAACTGGCGTGGATGCTGGCCATGCCGGGAAGCCCCGCGTTCAACGCGAGCAGCATGTCAAGACACTCTGCGGCCCGCACCTCGCCGACGATGATCCGCGACGGCCGCATGCGCAGCGCCTCCTTGACCAGGACGCGCAACGAGATCTCACCCGTACCTTCCAGACCGGCCTGCCGGGTCTGCATCGCGACCCAGTCGGGGTGTCCGCACTGAAGCTCGAAGACCTCCTCGACCGAGACCAGACGCTGGGCGCCCGGGATCGAGGCGGCGAGGCAGTTGAGCAGCGTGGTCTTGCCGGCCTGAGTTCCACCCGACACCACAATGTTGAGCCCCGCCGCGACGCTCGCGTGGAGGAATGCAGCACCGCGCACATTCAAGGTGCCCAGGGTCACGAGGTCGTCGAGCGAGTGGGCACGCGCAACAAACTTGCGGATGTTGACTGCCGCGAAATTCCGTGAGATCCCATCCAGCACGACGTGCAGCCGGTGACCACCGGGCAGCATCGCGTCCACGAAAGGCTGACTGATGTCGAGCCGGCGCCCCGATGAGCTCAGCATCCGCTCGACCAGCTCGCGAACCTGCTCCGTGGTCAGGATCAACGCGGTCAGCTCGTGCCGGCCGTCGCGTGCGATGAATACCCGCGACGGGTCGTTGATCCAGATCTCTTCGACCGAGTCGTCGTCCAGGTAGGCCTGCAGGGCTCCGAACCCTGACACCTCGGCCACGATCTGACCGATCACGATCTCCGGCTCGTCGAGCGAGCGGACCGCGCCGGTCAGGCTGCGGGACTCGTGCTCGGCAATGACATCGATCGCCGCCTGGCGCACCGAGTCGGCATCCGAGCGCGGATCGATCCGGCGCTGACGCACCAGGTCACGCACGCGGTCGGACAATGCCGACGTCTGAGACTCCATCCCCCGATGGACCTTTCCCCTAGAGCACTTGAGTCGATACTGCCGAAACTGCGGGGATTTGTGAAGGTGTCCACGGGTGGCTTGTGGACTCGGTCGACCCGATCGAAGTGTCGGTCGGCACATGCCGTGGATCCGGGCGACGGATGCTCGGGCTCGAAACACGAGGCACGCGGGTGGTCGACGTGGGCGGCCTCAGTCGTCGGCGCGGACCAACGCTTCGACGACGTGCCGCACGTGCGTGTCGAATGCCCGGCCGACGGGCAGCGCCTCCGGCGTCGCGTGTGCGAGCTGCGCATGGCCGAGAAACGCCGTGTAGGCGAGCAGGCTGCGGCCACGGGCACGGGCCGGCGACATGCCGGCCTCGGCGAAGAGCCGGGTGAGGTAGGCCAGACGTCGCGAGGTGACCCGGCCTAGCGATGCCGAGACCAACGGGTCAGAAGCGTTGGCCTGAAGGGCGAGCTCGACTGATCCAGCGCCCGGTTGCACACCGATCTGCACTGCGCCGAACACGAGCTCGAGCAGGTTGCGGAGCCGTTCGGTCGGATCGTCGCCCCGTTCGATGGCGGCGATCACGAGCTCGGTGTCCCGCTCCTCCCAGCTTGCGAGTGCTGCGACGACAAGGGCGTTCCGGTCGGCGAAGTGCCAGTAGAAGCTGCCCTTCGTGGTCCCTAGGTGCTTCGCGAGAGGCTCGATGGCAACAGCAGCGAGCCCGCCACGAGCGATCGCGTCGAGTGCGGCAGCAGTCCAGTCCCCCGCCGTGAACGACTCGCCCTTCCCACCGACCATGGCCATACGCTACCGTATGGGCACGCGCCATACGGTAGCGTATGGAGGTAGTCATGAGACCCGAAACCCATCGCGTGCACGCCGTCGCCACGCCGAAGTCGCCACTCCTGACAGGCGCCCTCCCCCGCGTCGACTGGTCCGACGCGTACGCCGTTCCCTTCCCCGGCCGGCCGCCCGGAGATCCGCAGGACTGGGCTGCTGCGATCTTCCACTCGCCGCCGTCGTGGGTCGTCGCCCTGCTCGGCGTGCGCGAAGTCCTGGTCCGGGCCGTCGGGATGCAGCGTGGCGGGAGCCACGCCTTCGACCCGGTCGCCCGCAGCAGCGACGAGGTACTCCTCGGCATCGACCAGGATCACCTCGGCTTCCGAGCGTCCGTGCTGTTCGAGCCCACCCGGGTGGTGCTGAGCACGATCGTCCAGGTGCACAATCGTCGAGGGCGTGCCTACTGGGCGCTGGTCCGCTGGGTCCACCCGGTCGTCGTGCGGTCGATGCTGGCTCGCGCCGCGCGCACGATGGCGGAGTCGTCACCGGTCTGAGCCGAGATCCCTCGAGTCCATCGGGGCCATGACCTGCGTCACAGCGGCGCGTGCCCGCTTGCTGCTGTCGGGGCGCGCAGGACATACTCTCGGTATGATCCATGCCGTCGGGACCAGCACGTGATCACCCGGCAGACCAAGATCCAGCTGCTCGTCTTCCTGGCCGTCACGGTCCTCGGCGGGGCGTTTGTGGGTGGCCGCTACGCCCAGATCGACCGCCTGGTCGTCGATCGGACCTATGCCGTTGACGCCCACTTCAGCGACTCCGGGGGAATCTTCGAAGGCGCCCAGGTGACCTACCGCGGCATCGAGGTCGGTCGGGTCGGCCTGCTGGAGTTCGAGCCGTCCGGCGTCCGGGTCCGGCTCGACATCGAGAACAATGCACCGAGCATCCCGTCGGACGTCGAGGTCGCCGTGGCCACCAAGTCGGCGATCGGTGAGCAGTTCGTCGATCTGCGCCCCCGCGCCTCCGGCAAGCCCTACCTCACCGACGGGTCGGAGGTCGCGCTCGCCGACACCCGCATCCCGATCGACACCACGACACTGCTGGTCGACGTCAATGATCTGGTGACATCGGTCGACACCGACAACCTGCGGACCGTCGTCGACGAGCTGGGTCAGGCCTTCGACGGAACCGGCGAAGACCTCGCCACGATCCTGGACACCTCATCGGAGTTCATCGAGGCAGCCGATGACAACATCGGTGTCACACGCTCCTTGATCCGCGAGTCGGACTCGGTCCTGCAGACCCAGATCGACAAGGAGAGCGCGATCGGCTCGTTCTCCGAGAACCTTGCCCTGCTGTCCGACAGCCTCGTCGACGCCGACCCCGACCTGCGACGCCTGCTCGACCAGGGCAGCGACAGCGCCCAGACCCTGCGCACCGTCGTCGACGAGAACTCCGAGGACCTCGGCTCGATCATCGACGACCTGCAGACCATCAACCGCCCCATCGCCGAGAACCTCATCGGCATCCAGACACTCTTCGTGATCTACCCGACCGTCGTCCAGTCGACGTTCTCGGTCCTCAACCCGACCGGGACCGGCGACTACAACGCCGGCTTCGGCCTGGCACTCACCGACCTGACACCCACCTGCACGTACGCCAACAGCGGCGGCGCGGCCTCCGGCTACCAGCCTCGTCGCGAAGAAGCCGTCATCAGCGACCGCGAGCTGCGGCCCGGCACCGACTGCAACGTCGAGAACTCGATCGCACGGCAGGCGTCCAAGACGGTCTACAACCGCCCCGCCGCCAGCTCGGACCCCTCGTGGGCCACCCTCTTGATCGGGCCAGCCACCCACTGATCCGGCGTGGCACGATCGGTCCATGACCTGGATCTCTCCGACACCCACCGAGACCGATGGACCCCTGACCGGGCCTGACCGTCCGATGCTCGAGGCCGAGCTCGACTATCAGCGAGCAACCCTGCTGAACATCTGCGCGGGGTTGACCGCCGAACAGCTGGCCGAGCGACCGATCCCATCGACCAACCTGTCACTGCTGGGCCTGGTCCGGCACATGGCCAAGGTCGAGCGCATCTGGTTCCGCAAGCGGACCGCCGAACAGGACATCGAGCACCTGCACAACTTCGAGGCCCGTGACGACACCGACTTCGTCGTGATCGACGCCTCGGATGCCGAGCGCGCCATGGCCCAGCTGGTCGAGGAGCAGGGTCTCGCCCGCGCCGCCGTGTCGGATCTCGATTTCGACCTCGCGGTCGACGACGGGCACGGCGATCGGCTCTCCCTGCGCCGGGTGCACGTGCACATGATCTCCGAGTACGCGCGGCACAACGGCCACGCCGACCTGCTGCGCCAGGCCATCGACGGCGCGACCTCCAGATGATGGTGACCCCCGAGTAACTTCGACTCCTGCTCGATCGTTGTGACGTGCAACACAAATCGAGACTGAGGAGCCGTCGTGCGTCGTAGCGCCGTCATCACCGTGTTCAGCGTGTTGGCAGTCGGAGCGGCGGTGCTCCCCGCGGGCGCCGCGACGACGGTCCCGTCGCCGGCGACGGCCGACTCGTACGGATCGGTCCGCAACATCGTGCCGGCCGGCCAGCGCGGATCGGTCAACGCCCTCCAGCTCGCACAGGTGCTGACCGGAGGTGGCCTGCAGGCGGTCGACGGCAAGAACGCGCCGCCCAACTACGCCGACCAGCTCGAGATGTACGACGACCTCGCGAGGTACCGCCCCCACCAGATCACGGACGCCGTGGTCGACAAGGACTTCAAGCGGGCCGGCTTCGTGCCCGACAAGGTCGTCAGCACTGAGACGCCACGGCCCGGTGTCACGATCGTCCGCGACAGCTTCGGCGTCCCCTTCATCACCGGCAAGACCTACAACGACACGATGTTCGGGGCCGGGTTCGCCGGCACCCAGGACCGGATGTTCCTGATGGACGCCCTGCGCCACCTCGGCGCGGGCCGCGGCGCGGAGTTCGTCGGCGGCACCCCGGGCAACATCGCGATGGACCGCGCACAGGTCCGCTCGGCGTATTACACGCCCAAGGAAGCGGCCGACCAGCTCGAGATCATCGCCGACGAAAACGGTGCGGAGGGACAGCGCCTGCTCGACGGCGCCGACGCCTACCTCGCCGGCATCAACGCCGCGCAGAACCAGATGTGCCCGCTGGGCCTGCCGACCGGACTGAACTGCCCCGCCGAGTATCTGGCCCTGCAGAAGAAGCCGGCGCCGTGGACCCGGGCCGACCTGACCTACGTCGCCTCGCTCGTCGGCGGCATCTTCGGCAAGGGCGGCGGACAGGAGTACGCCAACAGCGTGTTCTACGCCAAGCTCGTCAAGCAGTTCGGCACCACCAAGGCCGACAAGATGTTCGTCAGCCTGCGCTCCAAGAACGACAAGGAAGCGCCCACGACGTCAACGCTGTCGTTCCCGTACGACAACAAGGCGTTCAACCCGCGCCAGGCGGGCGTCGCGATTCCCGATCTCGACGGTCCCACGGCCAGCGGCTCGGGCGACGACGCCGGCACCACGAGCCCGATCCAGACCCTGCTCGACGCACTCAAGCTCGGCCTGACCGGCACACCGGACCAGATCGACACCCCCTCGGGCACGATCGACCTGAGCAGCCTGTTCTCCAGCAACGGCATGAGCAACGCGCTCCTGGTCGGCGCCAACAAGACCTCGACGGGTCACCCCTTGACGGTGTTCGGACCACAGACCGGCTACTACAACCCCCAGCTCCTCAACGAGCAGGTCTTGATGGGCCCGGGCGTCTTCGCCCGGGGCGTGTCGTTCGCCGGCACCAACCTGGTCGTGGAGCTCGGCCACGGTCTCGACTACGCCTGGTCCGCGACCAGCTCGGGCAGCGACAACATCGACACCGTGATCGAGAAGCTCTGCAACGCCGACGGGAGCAAGCCGACCGTGACCTCGACGTCGTACAAGAAGGACGGCGGCGCCTGTGTGCCGATGCAGTACAACGAGCACAAGCAGACCGTTATCCCGAACATCTCGGCGCCGACTCCGCCGTCGACGATCAAGATGCAGGTGTGGCGGACCAACCACGGCATCGTGCAGACCCGCACGACGGTCAAGGGTGTCCCGGTTGCGGTCGTCATCGAGCGCAGCACCTACGGCCGCGAAGCAGCCTCGATCCTCGGCTTCTCGCGGTTCAACAACCCCGACTACGTCAAGGACGCCACGACATTCAAGAAGGCCGCCAACGCGATCGACTACACGTTCAACTGGTTCTATGCCGACGACAAGGACATCGCGTTCTTCTCCTCGGGCCGTCTGCCGGTGCGTGCCGCAGGCACCGATACCGATCTGCCTCGCTGGGCCGGCAAGACGTACGACCCGAAGGGATGGCTCAGCGCCGCCAAACACGTGCAGCAGGTCAACCCGCCGACGGGCTATCTTGCGAGCTGGAACAACAAGCCCGCGCGTGACTTCGCTGCCGCCGACGACAAGTGGTCCGACGGAGCGGTGCACCGCTCGCAGGCCCTGAGCAAGCGCATCACCGACGCGATCTCGAAGGGGAAGATCAAGCGGGCCCAGCTCGTCGGGATCGTCGAGGACGCCGCGACCGAGGACGTGCGCGCCAAGGAGCTGCTGCCGATCCTGCTCAAGACGCTCGGCAACGACACCAAGACCGCGCAGGCCCGCTCGCTGCTGTCAGCGTGGCTCGCCGACGGCGCACACCGGGTCGACTACGACCGCACCGGCTCCTACGCCCACCAGGCGGCGATCCGCATCTTCGACACGTGGTGGGAGGACGGCGACAACGCGCTGGCCTACGACTTCGCGACGGCGAGCCTGGGCACGACCCTTCCCCGAGAGCTGCCACAGCCCCTCGACGACCATCCGAGGGCTGGCGGAGGCTCGTCGTGGCTCGGCTCACCCTGGTATGGCTACATCAGCAAGGAGCTGCGCGACATCAACGGCTCGAGCGTCAAGAGCCCGTACGCGTACGCCCTGTGCGGATCGCTCACGACGTGCCGCTCGACGCTGCGAGCATCGCTGCTCGGAGCCGTCGACCGCGCGCAGCAGGCACAGGGAGTTGGCAACCCCGCCGCGCTGACCTATGACAAGTCGATCGACTACATCCGGCCCACGACCGGCGGTGTCGTGAGCGTCCGGCCGACCGACTGGCAGAACAGGCCGACCTTCCAGCAGGTAGTCGACTACCGGACGCACCGCGCCCGGTGATCTACTGACCGGCATGAGACGCACCCTGCCCGCGGCCATCGCGATCCTGCTCCTGGCCGCCGGGTGCGGCTCGGGGTCGCCCGGCCCCTCAGCCGGCCCGACGTCGAGCCCTTCAGGCTCGGTGCCGTCGACACCCGTCGCAACGTCTGCACCGGCGCCGACGGGGTCGACCGCTGCCGCGCCGGGCGTCGTCGACTACGGCGATGACGAGGTGACGGTCTCGAAGCCGTCGGACGCCGGCCAGCTCACCGGCGCACCCGACGACTTCGCCGCGTTCATCCGGGCCGAGCTGGCCCGCCAGCAGGCCAGCAAGGACGACGTCTGCACCGAGAAGGCCGAGATCCATGTCGCTCGTGTCGACCCGCGCGGCTGGGCCTCCGGCGGCCTGTTCATTCCACAGTGTGGCGGCAACGCCGCGCTGTGGGCCAAGGTCGGCGGGGCGTGGAAAGAGGTCTGGGCCGGTCAGACGCTGCCCGACTGCTCGATCCTGAAGAAGTACCGATTCCCGGTCGCGATCGCGCAAGGCACCTGCGTCCAGGGCGGCAAGGAGATCCCGTACACCGCCTGAGCCCGGCTCAGGCAGACGTGAGTGCGGTGAACAGCGGGCCGACCAGCTCGAGGAACCGGTCGGGCGAGGCCTCACGATTGACGACACTCCGGATCCCCACGCCGATCGCGTAGTCCACGACCGCCTCGGCCAGCACCTCGATGGTGCCGTCGTCGATCGCGCCTCCCGGCACGATCATGCGGATGACCTCGGCTGCCTGGTCGAGCGCCGCGGCCTGCCGCTGCGTCTGGGCCGCGGCGAGCTTTTCGTCCCCGATCGTCTCGAGGAGCAGCTCGAGCTCGAACCGCACCCACCCGGAGTCGCTCGCGCGCTTGGCCCACTCCCGCACCTGGGGCAGCAGCTGATCCGGCCCGTCGGCATCACGTACGCGGCCTGCCAGGGCGTCAATCTGCTCGGTCTGGATGCCACGCAGCACACCCAGCGCCAGCTCTGCCTTGCTGCCGAAGCTCGAGTAGACGATGCCCGTCGTGAAGCCGGCCTCGCGCGCCACCGCCGCGACGGATGTGGCGACATAGCCATCACGCAGGAATGCGTCTCGCGCCACCGCCAGCACCGTGTCACGATTGCGATCCTGCGCCTGGGAACGGGTCAAGCGCGTCATGGTGCCAGCCTAGTGGTCGGTTCAGGCCGGGCCGCGATTCGCACCGTCGGCGCCTCGCCCCGTCGCCCCGGACACCTGCTGGCCCTGACCCTGCCCGGGCGGCTGACCCACTCGCCCTTGCTGGCCCGTCTGGCCCGGACCTTGTCCCTGTGCGCCGCCGGCGCGGCCGCCACGGGCATCCTGCGTCCCGCCCGCTGCGCCGAGCGCGGCACCGGCGCCGAGTCCCAGCACCACCACAGCGATCGCTGCAGCCGCGAGCGTACGGGTCGACCAGGTCCTGGTGGGAGGCATGTCGCTGTGCTGACTCATGCGGACACTGTCGAGCCGCGACCTGTCAGGCCCCTGTGATTCCCCCTAATGAAGACTGGGACCACCAATCACAGGTTGCTCACAGGCAGTTCTCACCCAGCCCCCGGCCAGGGGACGCACACTGGATGCATGGCCTCATCACTGACACGGGCGGACGGGGCGCCTCTGCGCGTCCTGGTCGTCGACGACGAGATCAACATCGCCGAGCTGCTGCAGATGGCGCTGCGCTATGAGGGCTGGGACATCCAGATGGCCCACACGGGCCGCCAGGCGGTCACGGCGGCCAAGGAGTTCGGACCCGACGCGATCGTGCTCGACATGATGCTGCCGGACTTCGACGGCATGGAGGTCCTGCGCAAGGTTCGCGCTGATGCCCCCGAGATCCCGGTGCTGTTCCTCACCGCGCGCGACTCGGTCGAGGACCGCGTCGCCGGGCTCACCGCGGGCGGTGACGACTATGTGACCAAGCCGTTCAGCCTCGAGGAGGTCGTGGCCCGGCTCCGTGGTCTGATGCGCCGCGCCGGTGCGCTGGACGCACGGCCCAGCTCGGTCATCACGGTCGGTGACCTGAGCCTGGACGAGGACAGCCGCGACGTCGAGCGGGACGGCCGCGAGATCGACCTGACCGCGACCGAGTTCGAGCTGCTGCGCTTCCTGATGCGCAACCCACGGCGGGTCCTGTCCAAGGCGCAGATCCTCGACCGGGTGTGGGACTACGACTTCGGCGGCCAGGCCAACATCGTCGAGCTCTACATCTCCTATCTCCGCAAGAAGATCGATGCCGGCCACGCGCCGATGATCCACACCAAGCGCGGCGCCGGCTACGTCCTCAAGCCTGTGGACTAGCGCATGCGCACACTGCTGCCCGCCTCGCTGACCGGGCGACTCGTCATGACCTCGGTGGCACTCGTCGCCGTGGTCAGTCTCCTGATCGGGGTCGTGGCCACGATCGTGATGCGGTCCTACCTCATGAACCGTCTGGATGACCAGCTCGGCCAGTCCCTCGACCGCGCCCAAAGTGCCGTCAGGGGCGACGGAGGCGCCGGTCCGTCCGGCCAGGACGGACGTACCCCTGACGGGTCGTTCGGCGGCGACACCCCACGCATCCCGTTCGGTCAGGGCGCCGGAAGCATCACGACGTTCTTCGACGCAGAGGGCCTGCGTGGTGTCGTCATCACGGCATCCGGCGAGCGCAAGGCACTCTCCCGCACAGCGCTCCAGAAGATGTCTGCGGTCGAGGTCAACGAGGATCCCCGATCGATCGAGCTACCGGCTCTCGGCACCTACCGCGTCGCCGCGACGACGACCCCGACGGGCGGCATCGTCTGGCAGGCGCTGCCCGCCGACGAGGTCGACGGGACGATCTCGAGCCTGATCTGGTGGGAGAGCCTGCTGGCGCTCGGCGGCACCGTCGCGGCGGCGGGTGCGGGACGCGTCCTCGTACGCCGCCAGCTCCGGCCCCTGCGCGACGTCGCGACAACTGCGCACCAGGTCACCGCCATGCCCCTCGCCTCCGGAGAGATCGGTGAGATAGGTCGCGTACCAGCCCACCTGACCGATCCGGCGACGGAGGTCGGCCAGGTCGGCGAGGCTCTCAACCAGATGCTCGGCCATGTCGAGGAGGCCCTCGACGCCCGCCACGAGAGCGAGCAGCAGGTGCGACAGTTCCTCGCGGACGCCTCGCACGAGCTGCGCACCCCCCTGTCGACGATCAAGGGCTACGCCGAGCTCAGTCGGCGGACCGGCCGCGACGATCCGGACCAGATCCTCGCGAAGGTCGAGTCGGAGGCGGGTCGCATGTCGTCCCTCGTCGAGGACATGCTGCTGCTGGCCCGCCTCGACGCGGGACGCGAGGTCGATCGTCGCCCCGTCGACCTGACCCGTCTGGTCGTCGAGGCGGTCAACGATGCGCGGGTCGTCGACCCCGAGCGGCACTGGACGTTCGACGTGCCCGACGAGCCCGTCACCGTGATCGGCGACGAGCTGCGACTGCACCAGGCCGTCACCAACCTGTTGACGAACGCCAGCCGGCACACCCCCCCGCAGACGACGGTCGACGTCCGCCTGCGGCTCGGCGACGACATACAGGTCGAGGTCCACGATGACGGTCCGGGCATCGACCCCGCACTCGTGCCGACGATCTTCGAGCGGTTCGTGCGCGGCGACTCCTCCCGCACCCGAGCCTCCGGAGGCGCGGGCCTGGGCATGTCGCTGGTCCGCGCGATCATGCACGCCCACCAGGGCTCTGCGACGGTCACGAGCTCTCCCGGCGACACGACCTTCACCCTGACGCTGCCCGCCTCCTGAACGGCCCGGCCTGACCGGTAGGCGGTCACAGGAGGGGCACAGACGGACCACACGGCCGCCCCAGAGCGCACTCGCACTGTGGGGGTATGAACCAGACCACCCTCATCGCTCCCCCGCTCGAGCGCGGCGCCACCGGGGCCGAAGCACCCGTCCGCCCCGGCCGCTCGGCCACCTGGCTCGCCCGTACCCTGCGCGGTCGACCGGACGACTCCCCGCTCGTGCGTCCCGCTCTGATGGCGCTGCTGGTCGCGAGCGGCCTGCTCTACCTCTGGGGCCTCGGCGCCTCCGGCTGGGCGAACTCGTTCTACTCCGCAGCGGTGCAGGCCGGCTCGGAATCATGGAAGGCCTTCTTCTTCGGCTCCTCCGACGCGGCCAACTCGATCACGGTCGACAAGACGCCCATGGCGCTGTGGCCCATGGCGCTGTCGGTCCGCCTGTTCGGACTGTCGTCGTGGAGCATGCTCGCGCCCCAGGCGTTGATGGGGGTGGGCTCGGTCGGGCTGTTGTACGTCACGGTTCGGCGCTCGACCAGCAACGCGTGGGCCGGCCTGTTCGCTGGTGCGGTCCTGGCACTGACCCCCGTCGCGGTCCTGATGTTCCGGTTCAACAACCCCGACGCGCTGCTGACCCTCCTGCTGATCGCGGCGGTGTACGCCACGATCCGGGCGATCGAGTCACCCGAACGAGCCGTGCGCTGGCTCGTGCTCGGCGGGACGCTGGTCGGACTCGCCTTCCTCACCAAGATGATGCAGGCCTTCCTGGTGCTGCCTCCGCTGGTCATGGTCTACCTCGTCGCGGCGACCCCGCCGTTCGGCCGGCGCATCCTGCACCTGCTCGCCGCATTCGGCTCGATGATCCTCGCCGCGGGTTGGTGGATCGCAATCGTCGAGCTGTGGCCCGCCTCCAGCCGTCCGTACATCGGCGGCTCGCAGAACAACTCGATCCTCGAGCTGACCCTGGGCTACAACGGTTTCGGCCGGCTCAACGGCAATGAGGTCGGCTCCGTCGGCGGAGGCAACACCGCCGGTGGTGGCAACTGGGGCGAGACCGGGCTGCTGCGCATGTTCAGCTCCGAGATCGGCGGTCAGATCGCCTGGCTGCTGCCGGCCGCACTGGCCCTGCTGGTGCTCGGCCTGTGGTTCCTCCGCAGTGCCGGGCGCACCGACCAGCGAATCGTCGGACTCGTCGTGTGGGGCGGCTGGCTCGTCGTGACCGCGCTGACGTTCAGCCTCATGGCTGGCATCTTCCATGCGTACTACACCGTCGCGCTGGCCCCCGCGATCGCCGCGGTCGTCGCGATCGGCGCAGCCGTCCTGTGGGACCACCGCGAGTCGCTCGTGGCAACCCTCGGCGCAGCCTTCGTCATCGCGATGACGGCAGCGATGAGCTTCACCCTCCTCGGCCGGTCCGCGGACTTCCTGCCCTGGCTCAAGTACGTCGTGCTGGTGACCGGGGTGGTGTCTGCGGTCCTGCTGGTCCTGCACCGGATGCTGCCGCGCCGCGCGATGCTCGCGGTCGCCGGAGCCATCCTCATCACGGCCCTCGCCGGCCCCACGGCATACGCCGTCGACACGGCGTCCACACCGCACACGGGATCGATCCCCAGCGCTGGCCCGAGCACCGGGAGCAGCGTTGGAGGCGGCGGAGGACGCGCCGGAGGTGCGGGAGGCGGCCCCACCGGGCAACGCCCGGCACAGCAGGGCCAAGCGCAGCAGGGCCAAGCTGGCGGCCAGGCCAACCAGGGGCAGGGCACGACCGGAGGTCTGTTGTCCGGCTCGGAGTCGACTGACGCGATCGACGCGCTCCTGACTGCCGACTCCGGCTCCTACACCTGGGTTGCCGCCGCAGTCGGCGCCAACACGGCGGCGGGTTATCAGCTCGCCACGGAGCTTCCGGTCATGTCAATCGGCGGCTTCAACGGCTCGGATCCCAGCCCGACGCTGGAGCGGTTCCAGCAGAACGTTGCCGACGGCGAGGTCCACTACTTCATCGCCAGCACCGACGCTGGCGGCAGAGGCGGCCCGGGAGCCTCGAGCACCGGCACGAGCTCGCAGATCTCGACCTGGGTGTCCGAAAGCTTCACCGCCCAGACCGTCGACGGTGTCACGGTCTACGATCTCTCGGGCGGCATCCAGTGACCGCCGTGCAGACGCTCGTCGAGCAGACACAGGTGGGCACCACTGCGCTGGACATTGTGATCCCGGTCCACAACGAGGAGAGCACCCTGGTCGCCTCGGTCGAGACCGTACGAGCCCACCTGCGCATGTTGCCGTACACGTCCCGCGTAACGATCGCCGACAACGCCAGCACCGACGGGACGAGCCTGCTGGCCCATGAGCTGGCGCATCAGCACCCCGATGTCTCGGTCGTCTCGCTGGCCCGCAAGGGCCGAGGCCGGGCGCTCAAGCAGGCCTGGTCCCAGTCCGATGCGGATGTGCTGGTCTACATGGACGTCGACCTGTCGACCGACCTCAACGCGCTGCTGCCGCTCGTCGCTCCACTGCTGTCGGGGCACTCCGACCTGGCGATCGGCTCCCGCCTGGCCAGGTCGTCCCGGACAACGCGCGGCCCCAAGCGCGAGCTGATCTCCCGGACGTACAACGTGCTGCTGCGCAGCGCGTTGCGAGCCCGGTTCTCGGACGCGCAGTGCGGCTTCAAGGCGATCCGTCGCGATGTCGCGGCACAGCTCCTCCCGCTCATCGAGGACGACGAGTGGTTCTTCGACACCGAGCTCCTGGTCGTCGCCGAACGGGCCGGCTTGCGGATCCACGAGGTGCCGGTCGACTGGATCGACGATCCGGACAGCAAGGTCGACATAGTGCGGACCGCGGCGGCGGACCTGCGCGGCATGGGCCGATTGGGCTTGGCGCTGCTGCGCGGCCGCGTGCCGTTGGCCGCGGTCGCCCAGGCGCTCGGTCGGACCTCGGCCCGCAGCGCGGGCGGGCGACTCAGCGCCCAGATGGTCGTGTTCGCCATGGTCGGGATTCTGTCGACCTTGGCGTACGGCGTCCTCTATGTTGCGCTGCGCGGCAGGCTCGGCGCGCAGGAGGCCAATGCGATTGCACTGGCGGCGACCGCGATCGCCAACACGGCGGCCAACCGGCGCTTCACCTTCGGCTTCCGCGGACCAGAGGGGGCACTCCGGCACCAGCTCCAGGGCCTGCTGGTGTTCGCCTGCGGGCTCGGCGTCACGGCCGGCACTCTGTGGGCCATGCGTGCGGTCGGCGGCGACGGTCATCCACTCGTCGAGGTCGTGCTGCTGACGGCGGCGAACCTGTTCGTGACCGGGATGCGATTCGTGCTGATGCGGGTCTGGATCTTCGGCTCGGCGGAGTCCGCTGCCGCCGGCACGACGTGATCCTCACGACGCACCCTGTTGTCTCGGCCACCGTCATGCACCAAGATCATCGTGTGGCGCCACCGGCGCCGCCCATCCCGCCGACGGACGCAGCATCCCGCCCGGCAGCACCTGACAGAGAGTGACGACCATGGCTCAGAAACAGTCCATCCTGGGGCGCATCGGTCAGCTGACCCGCGCCAACATCAACTCCCTCCTCGACAAGGCCGAAGATCCGGAGAAGATGCTCGACCAGCTGGTCCGCGACTACACCAGCTCGATTGCCGAGGCCGAGCAGGCCGTCGCGCAGACGATCGGCAACCTGCGGCTCGCCGAGGCGGACCATGCCGAGGACGTCACTGCCGCCAAGGAATGGGGCAGCAAGGCCCTTCGGGCGTCGCAGAAGGCCGACTCGCTGCGCACCTCGGGTCAGCCGACCGAGGCGGACAAGTTCGACAACCTGGCCAAGATCGCCCTGGGCAAGCAGATCAGCTTCGAGAACGAGGCACGGACCGAGGCTCCCCAGATCGCCTCGCAGGGCGAGGTCGTCGAGAAGCTCAAGGTCGGCCTGATCGGCATGAAGGCCAAGCTGGGCGAGCTGCAGTCCAAGCGGGATCAGCTCGTGGCCCGGGCCAAGACCGCCGAGGCCCAGGCCAAGGTGCAGGACGCTGTTAGGTCGATCGACATCCTCGACCCCACCAGCGAGGTCTCCCGGTTCGAGGACAAGGTCCGCCGGGTCGAGGCCCAGGTCGCCGGCCGGTCCGAGCTGGCCGCGTCGAGCCTTGATGCGCAGTTCGAGGAGCTCGAGGGGGACAGCACCGCGGCCGAGGTCGAGGCACGGCTCTCCGAGCTCAAGAGCCTCGGTGCGGCGTCGTCGACTCCCGCGGTCGAGCCGGTGGCGGAATGACCGATCCGCTGCAAGACCCGTCGATGTGCACAAGGATGTCCAGATGAAGCTCACGGAACAATTCAGCTATTCAGGTGCTGACGTCGAGGCGGTCTACGCACTGATCACCGACCAGGCATTCCGCATCGAGTCCTGCGAGAACCAGGGTGCCCACGAGTTCGACGTCACGGTCGAGCAGGTCGGGGACGGCGCCACGGTGACCGTCATCCGTACGCAGGACGCGGACATGCCCGACTTCGTCAAGAAGCTCACGGGCAGCACTGTCAAGGTCAAGCAGACCGAGGTGTGGGCCGCGCCTGACAGCGAAGGCAACCGCACGGCCGACGTCAAGGTCAGCATCATCGGCCAGCCAGCAGAGATGACCGGCAAGGCCAAGTTGTTCCCGGGCGGCGGCGGCACCGAGTTCAGCCTCGATGGAGACGTCAAGGTCTCGATCCCGTTCATCGGCAAGAAGATCGAGCCCGAGGTCGCCAAGGCGATCCGCTCATCGCTGCGCGAAGAGGTCGAGTACGGCCAGACCAAGCTCTAGGTCGACCGCGACGGCATCACGACGACGCCGTGTTCCCGCCCCGCAGGGTGTGGAGCACGGCGTCGATCTCTTGGGTCGCGAACCAGGCCAGGTCGCCCGTCTCGTCGACCGCGGTGTGGAACGAGGCGATGTCCGCCAGAGTGACCGGGGAATCAGGGTCGTCGAGCTCGGCGGCTGCTACTACCGCGCCGTGCTCGGAGGCTTCCTCGAGCGCCGCGAGCTCGTCCTCCTCGTCCTCGGAGGCAGCGACGAATGCGGGCGGGGACACCGGGTCACCGGCCGCCAGCGCGACGAGATCGTCGTCGCCGACCGCGAGATAGACCCTCATGACTTCTTAGCGGGCCGCTGCCGCCCGCGCGGTGCCCGGGAGCTCCGACCGTCCACCGTCTCGACCAGCTCGGTCAGGGCGTCCTCGATGCACTGGGCCAGGATGTCGACGTCCGGCACGGCCTCACGGTCCGCGACGATGCCGAAGAACACCTTGCTGTTGTACGACGTCACCCCGATCGACACCGCCCGGTGTCCGCTCAGCGGGATGCACGGATAGACCTCGCTGACGACCTCACCTGCCATGTAGACCGGGTCCTGCGGTCCGGGCACGTTCGTGATGACGATCTGGTGGCCCCGCCCAGCCTCGGCGTCGGCAACCCGGGCGCCGACCGCGTGGAACGTCGAGGTCGCGAAGCCCGGGAGGTTGGCGAGCTTGTTGGCCGCCACCGCCGATCCCGTCTCGCGATGATCCTTCAACGCGTACGACACCTGGTGCAGGCGGACGACCGGGTTGGACTCACCGACCGGCAGCGACAGCAAATGTCCACGCACCTTGGAGCCCAGCGAGGTTGGCAGCCCGTCCTCGGCGACGACCGACATCGGCACCATCGCGCGGAAGCTCGTCTTGGCCGAGACGGGTTCGGCCCTGGTGAGCATCCACCCGCGGATGCCACCGGCGATCACGGCGAGGATCACGTCGTTGACGGTGCCGCCGTGCTCTTCCCGCACTCGCCGGAAGTCGTCGAGCTGAGCCGCCAGTGATGCGAAGCGGCGATGCCGTGACAGCTCGGTCGACAGCACGCCGTGTGGAGCTTGACCGTCCGAACCGATCAGCGGGAGACGACGCGCGAGCCGGCCCAGGTTGAGCTCGGCGACCTTGAGCGCCTCTCCGGGATGTCGGAGGTTGCGGTTGAGGGTCCCGACGACGAGCCCCGCGGCGTGCGGCTCGGACCGGGCGTTCCACTCCTCGTGCGGGATGTCCCGGTCGTGCGCTGTCTCCTCGAGCAGGACCTGAGCCAGGTCGACAGTCTCGGACCCGTCCACCAGCGCCTGGTGCGCCTTGAACAGCAAGGCCGCGCGTCCGCCGGACAATCCCTCGATCAGGTAGAGCTCCCACAACGGGCGGTCCAGGTCGAGTCGGCGGGCGATCAATCGGCCCACGAGCTCGTGCAGTGCATTGGTCGTGCCCGGCCGGGGCAACGCCGACCGGCGCACGTGCAGGGTGATGTCGAAGTTCTCGTCGTCGAGCCACACCGGTGTGCCGAGGGATCCGGGCACCGTGCGCGGGACCTGGCGGTAACGGGGCACCAGATCGATGCGCTCGTTGATCACGTGGATCAGCCGGTCGTACTCCAGCGAGTGCTCGCCCGGCTCGAGGATCGCCAGTGAGGCAATCTGACGCGGCACGGTCGGGGTGTCCTGTTGCAGGAACATCGCGTCCAGGGGGCTCAACCGTTGCATGACTCTCCTCGGGACGTCCTGCAGTGAAGTTACCACCGAGTCATGTAGTTGAGGGCGCGAGGATCGGTGTGTTCCCGACCTGCGAGACCAACGTCCGGGCCAGAACCTCGATCCGGGCCACGAATGGGGACGAAGGGGACACCTCGCGCGGTGTCCGCCCGCTGACCGCGGCGAGGTCGAGGGCCGCCTGGTCGAATGGCAGGTGGACCGACGGCGCGATGCCGGCGAGCCGGTGGAGCGTCGCATCGACCTCGCGCTCGCGCCATCCCAGGGATGAGCGTGCCTGGTTGAGCACCAGGGTCGGCACGCGTCCGGGCAGCGTCTCGCCCAGCTCGTGCAGCCCACGCACCAGTCGGGCGAGCCCTACCGGCTCGGAACGGCCGACGACCACGACGTGGTCGGACTCCTCCAGCACCTGCAGCGTCGTCTGGTTGCGGTTGCCGGGCTCGAGGGAGAAGCCGCAGTCGACCACCAGCAGGTCTGCGGAGGCGCGCAGGCGCCCGAGGACCAGGTCGAGCGCTCCGGTCCGCACCTGCGGCCACATGTCGGCTCGTGGCAGGCCCGTGAGCAATCTCAGCCGATCGTCGATCACGAGCAGGTGGTCCTTGACCTCCATGAAGCGACCCGTGTTGGCTGCGCGGCAGGCGGCGACCAACCCGCTGACGTCGTCGAGCACGGACAGCGACTGTCCGAGCGAGCCGCCGTACGTGTCAGCGTCGACCAGGATCGTGTCGATGCCCTGCGCGGCCGCGGCAGCGGCGAGCGACAGGGCGAGGGTGCTGCGTCCCGGCGAACCGGCCGGACCCCACACTGCGACCAGGGGCGCCCGCGACTCGTCCGTCGGCGGCGGCACGGACCGACGATCGCGGGCCAGGTCGGCGAGGTGGCCGAGCCGCGCGATCCGATTGATACCGAGCGCGCGGCACTCCTCCTGGTCCGACTCGATCGCGGCGACCCGGATACCGTCCCGCTCGAGCCGGTGGACCGTGTCCGCATCCAGGCCGACGAGATCGGCACTGACCAGGGCCGCTGTTGCGAGGCCAGTGCCTGCCACGGCGAGCAGATCGGCGACGTCCACGCAGCGTCGGACTAGGCGAAGTCCGGCTGAGTCCTCGATCTCGCGGATCGTCGCAGCCTCCCAGCGCGCGCCACCTGCTGCGAGCACGACGTCCATCAGGACACTCGCACGAGCGTCACGTGGCCGGAGGCGACTGCGCCTACGACCGAGCCCTCCAGCTGGGCCGCAGCAACATCGACCAGCACGGTCTGGGCCAGCGAGCCGCTCCTGGCGGCGGAGTCCCCTGCCGACTCCACGACGCGCACGGACTCAAGCACCCTCTTCGCGATACTCCCCGGTTCGTCGCCGGGACCAGGGCCCACCCAGACGTCCACCAGATCGCCTCGCGCCAAGTCGGCTGGGGCCGAGCCATCCGCGACGCTGAGCGGCAGCTGGCTGCGCGAGTCCCGGGACGCGGGGACGACCGCAGCCTTGTCGACCAGCGATCCCTCGGTCACGCCATATGCCCAGACCAGCTCCTCGAGCGGAGCGGCGAACTCCTCGTCGGCCCGGACGTAGTTGCCCGTTGCCCCCTCCGAGAGGCGCACGCGGGTCGTCCGCAAGGCGCCCGGGTCGACCGGATCACCTGGCTGCGCCGACGAGCTGATCGACCAGTACTCGACCGTGTCGTCGCTGGCCGCGGCCAGTCGAGCGCCCAGGACCGTGGCCCCCAGCACGAGGAGCAGCCCCGTCAGCAGCCGTGGATCGCGCCACGGCCGGACGCGCAGACGCTGCGCCGTTGCCCCGCCCGATCCCCCGGGCCCCCGCCAGTTCCGCATACCTCGGTTCTACCGACTCGTCCCGGTTTCGTCCAGACCCGCTCTGGGTTGTCCACAACTTCACGAACCCCCCGCGCCCGTGACACCCAGCCATGGGAAACTGTGGGCATGCCACCTTCCACCCCTCGGTTCCTGACGCTGGCTGACGTCGCCGAGGTGCTCAATGTGACGGTGCGCCAGGTATACGCGTTGGTCCGCTCCGGCGAGCTGCGCGGCATCCAGATCGGCGGACGCGGCCAGTGGCGCATCGAGAACGACCAGCTCGAGGACTACATCACTCGGCAATATGCTCGCGCCGAGGTGCAGGACGACGAGCGCACCGAGGACGTCACCTCCGACCGCTGACCACGGCGATCGCGTCGAACGGCACAATCTGCTCACGACCCGAACCCACGCGGAGCTGCACGAAGTCCTGACCGACGACCTGCACCGAGCCATCGCGGGACATGCCGTCGACCAGTTGGACTCGGACGTCCTCCCCCCCATCCCGCAGCGCGCGGAGCACATGGCCCCAGCCGAGCGCGGATCTGACCGCGGTCGGCGCCTCGGACCGCCGCTCGGTGGAATGGACGGTCAAGACAGCCAGTGTGCTGACGACGTGATCGATCCCGTCGCCCCGGAGGTGGATCACCTGGTCGTTGACGAGCTCGACGACACCCTCGATCCGCTCGACGCCGCGCACCGCAAGGACCACACGCCCGCCGAGCAGCCGACGCCACGGCGTGCTGGCCCAGTCGCCATCACGCAGCTCCACCGCCAGCGCATCACGCTGCTCCAGCTCGATGTCGGCCGCCTGGCCCTCCAGGTCGTCGAAGAGTCGGTCCCACCTCATGTCCCGCACGCTATCCCAGCTCGGGGGCCCACGGCGCTGTCCCCAGGTTTGTGCACCACCTGTTGACAGACGCATTCAACCGGTCTTGTCTTGACTTAAATGTTGTCAAACGTCATCAAACGTCAAGGTCGGGTGGGGATGTCGCATGGTGTCTCGGGTTGGATGGGCCCTCGCGTCGCTGGCGGCCGTGAGTTTTGCGGCGCTCGGACCCGACGCCCGTGGGCTCTTGACGGACTTCGGCCGCGCCAGCTTCCCCGACACCCTGCTCGCCATCGGCAGTCTGGTGCAGCTGGGACTCTCGACGTGGGTCCTCGCCGTGGTCGCGCTCACCCTCGTCCGTACGCCCGCGCCGATTCTCCGCCGGGTAGCTCCGCACCTGTTCCGACGGGCGCTGCTCGCTGGCACCGCCGGAGCCTTGGCTGTGGCGCCCGCGTCGGCGGATCGGGCCTCGGCGCCGGACGAAGCGCCCGCGCGCGACATCGTGGGCCTGCGCGTGCCCGACCGACCCACCATCGAGCCGCTCCCAGCCCGCGTTGCTGAGCCCATCGTCGTCCGGGCCGGCGACACCCTGTGGGCGATCGCCGCCGGCACCCTGCCGGACGATGCCGCCACCGCCGACGTCGCCCGGGCGTGCGCCCGCTGGTACGCCGTCAATCGGGACGTCATCGGCGCGGACCCCAACCTCATCTTCCCCGCTCAGCACCTCATTCCACCTGCAGGGAAGGACCACACATGAAGACCGCCATTGCACTGATCGCCCCCACCCAGCTCCCCTCGTTCGCCGGGCCCGTCGAGCCCGCCACCGGCCAGATCCCGCTGCCGTTCCCCGGCATGAGACCCGTGCTTCCGGTCCCCGTCGAACGGGGCGACGCCGGTCCGCTGCGCGAGCGGTCCGCGCGCTTCATGCAGGCCCTTGTCGAGGTCCTGTCCGGCGAACGGGCCGCGCGGCAGATGGCCGCCTGGATGTCGCCCGAAGTCTACGAACAGCTCACGACGCGCCTCGCGGCACATGCCCGCGTCCCGTTGCGTGCCCGCTCGGGCCACCATGGAGTCCGGATCGTCTCGGTGCACGTCTCGATGGTCCACGACGAGGCGGCCGAGATCGCCGGTCGCATGGTCCACCGCGGCCGGTCCCGAGCCGTCGCGGTACGCCTGGAGCTGCAGAGGACCCACCGTGGCGAACAGGTATGGCGCTGCACCGCACTCACCTGGGCCTGACAAGCAAGGGCCGAGCGAGCAAGCTCAACAGTGGGCCGAGCGAGCGCAGCGAACAAAGGCAGGCGCCCAGGCGAAGCCTGGCAGCGGTAGCAACCGCAACACCGGGCCGAGCGAGCGCAGCGAGCAGTGGGCCGAGCGAGCGCAGCGAGCAGAGGCAGGCGCCCAGGCGAAGCCTGGCAGCGGTAGCAACCGCAACACCGGGCCGAGCGAGCGCAGCGAGCAGTGGGCCGAGCGAGCGCAGCGAGCAAAGGCAGGCGCCCAGGCGAAGCCTGGCAGCGGTGAGGAACGAACCGCTGGAGCGGCGAGGAACGAGCCGCGCGCCCTAGCGGTTGTTCTTCCTGGACTTCCGCTGTTGCTTGGTCTTCTGCCGGGCGCGATTCTTGGCGTTGGCCGCGCGACGCGCCTCCGACTCAGGAGTGTCCTCGGCAACGCTCTCGCCTCGGACCTCGGCCTCGCCGTCCTCGCTGGGAGCCGAGTACGACAGCGCCTGAGGCTTCTTCTCGCCACCCAGACCCTTGGCGGTGAGCTGCGGCTCGGACTCGGACTCGGACTCGCCGCTCTGCTCCACCTGAACGTCAAGATTGAACAAGAAGCCCACCGACTCCTCGGCGATGCCCTCCATCATGGCGTTGAACAGGTCGAAGCCCTCGCGTTGATACTCCACGAGCGGATCGCGCTGCGAGTACGCCCGCAGGCCGATGCCCTCACGCAGGTAGTCCATCTCGTAGAGGTGCTCGCGCCACTTGCGGTCCAGCACGCTCAGGACGACACGACGCTCGAGCTCACGCACGACTTCCGAGCCGAGCTCTTCTTCGCGCTTCTTGTACGCCGCCAGGGCGTCCTCGGACACCAGGGCATGGAGCAGGTCGCGGGACAGACCCTCGCGCCCGCCAGCCTCGGACTCGACGCCCTCGACTGTCAGGCCAACCGGGTAGAGCGTGCCGAGCGCGGTCCAGAGCTGGTCAAGCTCCCACTCCTCGGGGAAGCCCTCGGTGGCACCGTTGACGTAGGCCGTCACGACATCACCGATCGTCGAGGTGACCCACTCGTGCATGTCCTGGCCCTCCAGGACCTGACGACGCTCCGCGTAGATGACCGAGCGCTGGGCACTCATGACGTCGTCGTACTTGAGGATGTTCTTGCGAGTCTCGAAGTTCTGCGCCTCGACCTGCGACTGCGCCGAGGCGATCGCGCCGGTGACGCGCTTGTTCTCGATCGGCACGTCGTCGGGGATCTTCATGGTCTGCAGGACCCAGTTGACCCAGTCGGCCTTGAACAACCGCATCAGGTCGTCCTCGAGCGACAGGTAGAAGCGGGTCTCGCCCGGGTCGCCCTGTCGGCCGGAGCGCCCGCGCAGCTGGTTGTCGATGCGGCGGGACTCGTGACGCTCGGTGCCGAGCACCATCAGTCCGCCCACGGCGGCGACCTCGTCGTGCTCGGTCGCGACCTGGGCCTCCATCTGCTTGAGCGTGTCAGCCCACGCAGCCTCGTAGGCCTCGGAGTCCTCGAGCGGATCGAGGCCCTTGCTACGGAGCGCGGCGTCAGCGAGGAACTCGACGCTGCCGCCCAGCATGATGTCGGTGCCACGGCCGGCCATGTTGGTGGCGACCGTGACGGCACCCTTGTGCCCTGCCATCGCCACGATCGAAGCCTCACGATCGTGCTGCTTGGCGTTGAGCACCTCGTGTGGGACTCCGCGCTTCTTGAGCTGCTTGGACAGGCGCTCACTCTTCTCGACGCTGGTCGTGCCGACCAGGATCGGCTGTCCCGCGGCATGCCGCTCGACGATGTCCTCGACGACGGCGTCGAACTTGGCCTGCTCCGTGCGGTAGACCAGGTCGGGCTGGTCGACCCGGGCCACGACCCGGTTGGTCGGGATCGCGACGACTCCGAGCTTGTAGATCTTGTCGAACTCGGAGGCCTCGGTCAGGGCCGTACCGGTCATGCCGCCGAGCTTGTCGTAGAGGCGGAAGTAGTTCTGCAGCGTGATCGTCGCGAGGGTCTGGTACTCCTCGCGGATACGGACGCCTTCCTTGGCCTCGATGGCCTGGTGCAGGCCCTCGTTGTAGCGGCGCCCGTCCAGGATGCGTCCGGTGTGCTCGTCGACGATCAGGACCTCGCCCTCGATGACGACGTAGTCCTTGTCGTTCTTGAAGAGCTCCTTGGCCTTGATCGCGTTGTTCAGGAAGCTGATCAGTGGGGTGTTGACCGCGTCGTAGAGGTTGTCAATGCCGAGCTGGTCCTCGACCCTGTCGATGCCCTCCTCGGTGACCGCGATCGTCCGCTTCTTCTCATCGACCTCGTAGTGGTCGTCGATCTTCATCGCGCCGACGATCCGGGCGAACTCGCCGTACCACTTGACCTCTTCCTCGGTCGGTCCGGAGATGATCAGCGGGGTGCGGGCCTCGTCGATGAGGATCGAGTCGACCTCGTCCACCACGGCGAAGTTGTGTCCGTGCTGCACGCACTCGGCGATGTCGTCGGCCATGTTGTCGCGCAGGTAGTCGAAACCGAACTCATTGTTGGTGCCGTAGGTGATGTCTGCGGCATACGCCTCGCGGCGCTCGTTGGGAGACATGCTCGGCAGGATCATGCCAACGCTCAAGCCCAAGAAGTGGTGCACCCGACCCATCCACTCCGCGTGGTAGCGGGCCAGATAGTCGTTGACCGTGATGACGTGGACGCCCTTGCCCTCGAGCGCGTTGAGGTAGGCCGGGAGGGTCGAGACCAAGGTCTTGCCCTCGCCGGTCTTCATCTCGGCGATGTTGCCCAGGTGCAACGCCGCGCCGCCCATGATCTGCACGTCGAAATGCCGCTGGCCCAGGACCCGGAAAGCCGCCTCGCGCACCGTGGCGAAGGCCTCCGGCATCAGGTCATCCAGACTCGCGCCGTCGGCGAGCCGCGCGCGGAACTCGTCGGTCATCCCGCGGAGCTCCTCGTCGCTCATCGCGTGGAACTCGTCCTCGATGGCGTTGACCTGCTTGGCGATCGCCTGGAGCTGCTTGAGGACTTTGCCTTCGCCCATGCGAAGGATCTTGTCGATGACCTTGGGCACGTAGATGCACTTCCTGGATGAAGGGGTTGCCGAAAAGTTTGAGAGCCTGCTCAGTCTAGGTGACGTGCAAGGGAGGCCGTGAGTTCCCCGGCCAGATCTCCCCGCTCCGGCGGGACCACCGATGCCAGGCCCAACCAGCGGGCCATCAGACGCAGCTCCTGCGCCAGCTCGTCGGCCGTGCTGGCCGGCGCGTGC
The DNA here is from genome assembly GCF_003443875.1 of Aeromicrobium sp. A1-2. Taxonomy (NCBI): domain Bacteria; kingdom Bacillati; phylum Actinomycetota; class Actinomycetes; order Propionibacteriales; family Nocardioidaceae; genus Aeromicrobium; species Aeromicrobium sp. A1-2. Next base: position 2,319,477 of record NZ_CP027482.1, read on the forward strand.
GACTCCGCCCATGCGCCGTGCACCACGAGTCGGCCGGTCTGCCGGTCGGCCTTGAGGTCGACCCGGGCGACGAGACGGTCGCCCAACAGGAACGGCAGCACGTAGTAGCCGTGCACACGTTTGTGCGCCGGGACGTAGATCTCGATGCGGTACTGGAAGTCGAACAGCTGCTGGGTGCGGGTGCGCTCGAACACCAGCGGATCGAATGGGCTCAGCAGAGCACGTGCCGCGATCTTGCGGGGCCGCGCTGCATCGCGATGCAGGTACGCCGGACGCTTCCAACCCTCGATGGTCGCTGGGATCAGCTCACCGGTGCCGACCAGCTCGTCGATCGCGGCCCTGCTCGACGCCGGATCCATCCGGAAGTAGTCACGCAGGCACTGAGCGGTCCCGACACCGAGGGCCCGGGCTGCGTGGCTCACGAGGACTCGGTGCGCTTCGCGACCGTCCAGCGGTGGCGCATCCAGCTGGGCCTGCGGAATCACTCGTTCGGGCAGGTCGTAGACACGCTCGAAGGCGGAGTTGCGTCTCGCGGCGGTGACCTGCCCCTTGTAGAACAGGTACTCCAGGGCCATCTTGACCTCCGACCAGTTCCACCCCCAGCTGTCCTTGTCCCGAGGCGTGTCGTGCTGAATCTCCCGCGCGGTCAACGGACCGTGCGCCCGCACCTCCTCCAGCACCCAGGCCACGAACTCCGGCTTCGCCAGGAAGATCCGCGCCATGCCGCCCCACATGCGAGCGCCGCTGGCCATCCTGAACTGAAGGGCCTGCCACAGATTGACATCCACCAGCGCGGCCTCATGCGCCCAGTACTCGAACAGCCGTCGCGGTCGCCGACTCGCTGCCCGGTGGAGCAGTTCCACGTCATAGGCGCCGAGCCGCGAGTACAACGGCATGTAGTGCGCGCGGGGCAGGACGTTGACCGAGTCGATCTGGAAGAAGCCGAGCCGGTCGACGACCCGTCCAACGTGCCGCGCCGTGACGTCGCCGTCGACACCCGGCCTCGGCCGGGTGAAGCCCTGCGCGGCCAACGCGATCCGCGCGGCCTGCGCCCTCGTCAGGTTCCGAGACATTGCGGGAGCCATGCTTGGCGGGCTCGCGTCCCTACTGGATGTCGTCGACGAGCTTGCTGCGAACGGCGTACATGGCCGCTTCCATCCGCGACTTCATCTGCAGCTTCTCCAAGATGTTGCGGATATGGTTCTTGACCGTGTTCTCGCTGATGAAAAGCTCTTCGGCGATCTCACGGTTGCTGCGCCCGCGTGCCACGTGGCGCAGGACGCCGAGCTCACGCGGGGTGAGGTTCGTGGTCGGTGCGGGGCTCCGGGACATCTGGACGAACTCGTCCAGCAGCTTGGTAGCCATGCTCGGGCTGATCAGCGACTGGCCTGATGCCACGAGTCGCACCGCCTCAGCCACCTGCTCGTACGTCGAACCGTCCTTGAGCAGGTAGCCCGATGCGCCGCTGCGGATCGACTCGTAGAGGTCGGACTCGTCGTCGCTCGCTGTGAGCATGATGATCCCGGTCGTCGGAGAGATCTCCTTGATCGCGGCGCAGACCTCGACACCGCTGCGCCCAGGCATGCGAACGTCGAGCAGCACGATGTCGAACGGATTCTCGGCAACGAGCTCGAGCGCCTTGTCGCCGTCGTCGCACTCCTCGAGCTCGAGGGCGTCGTCAGCGCTCAGCACCATCTTCACACCACGCCGGAAGAGCTCCTGGTCATCGACCAGCAGGACCCGGATGCTGTCACCCCGAGTAGTCACGGGACTGATCATGCCACGCCAAGCGCCGCGACGCCCACAGGCTCACTCGGTGACGTCGAGGTGGATCACTCCGTAGTCATAGGCTCGTCGCAGATAGACGACGCTGGGTCGCATCGAGTCCTTCTCCACGAACAGGTAGAAGTCGTGACCGACGAGCTCCATCTCGTACATCGCCTGATCGAGCGTCATGGGGGTGGCCTGGTGGGACTTTTCCCGCACGACGATCGGGCCGTCGCCCTCCACAGCGATGGGGCCTTCCTGGCGGTCGGGCACGTCATCGACCGGCTCGTCCTTGACCAGATCGGCGACTGGAAGGTCAGCGGTCGCGGCCGCCAAGGACGTCGCACTGTGGGGGTCACGGTGGTCGCGAGCCCGGTCGACCGAGCGGCGTAGGCGGGACTCGAGCTTGTCGATTGCCGCGTCGAGCGCGGAGTGCTGGTCGGTGGACGAGGCTTCGGCCCGAACCGCGGGTCCACGCGAGCGCAGCGTCATCTCCACCTTGGCCGCGGTGTCGTGCTGGCGCGGGTTCTTCTCGTGCGTGACCTCGACCTCGACCCGGCTGATCTTCTGCCGAGAGTCGTACTTCTCGAGCCGGAGGAGCTTGTCCTCGACGTGCTCGCGGAACCGTTCAGAGATCTCGCTGTTGCGACCGTTGACGACAATTTCCATGGGGACTCCCTTTGTTGTCGGTGCCGCGCTCAAACTTCAGCGCCGTCTTCACATACCTGAGACGGTAGACCGCGCTCCAAGGATCCGCCAGAGCATCGATGAACTTCATGGCCGATCCCCAGCAATGCGAGGAGTTGCTGCCACGACCGCCGCACCGATCGGGCGATGGCCGGCCGCGCTCAACGCCCGGACGGCCTCGGTCATCGTCGCCCCAGTTGTCAGGATGTCGTCCACGACGACGATGTCACGGCCCACCAGCAGGCGGGTCGAACGCAGCCGGAACGCTCCACGAAGATTGTTCGACCGCTCGGCCGCGTCGAGCCCCACTTGGTCCACCGTCTCCCGCGCCGATGCCAGGGCCCACGCGACTCGTGCGTCCACCCCGACCCGGCGCAGCAGACGTGCCGACGATGTGGCGAGCTCCCCCACCAGGTCACAGCCACGCGCCCGGCGACTCCTGCGCGACGTCGGCACCGGGACCAGCACCACGGGGCAGCCGTGACGCACGTGCACCAGAACGGACGCGGCCAGCAGATGGTCCAACGGAGTCGTCAGACGGGTGTTGCCCTGCTCCTTCCAGGCCACGATCACTCGCCGCAAGACGTCGGTATAGCGGCCCGCCGCGATGGGTGGCACCGGTCGGGTCCCACGCAGCGACTCCGGTGCCGGAGTCGGCCAGGCGATCTCGGGATGGGGACGGATCGCTTCGCCGCACGTGCGGCACAGTGCGAGCGCTGGACCGCCGCAGCCCGCGCATCGCACTCCGAGCACCAGGTCGGCAGCGGGGATCAGCAGGTCACGCACGCCACCAGCATTGCGTCATCGGACACCGACAACGAGGCGGAACCGGTCGGCTGTGGACGTCAGCGGCCCGTGGTCAAGGCTGTGACTCCGGTCGTGGTCAGGAGGCGCCACGATCCCCCCGGGGAGAGGAACCAGAGTCGGTCGCGCGCATCGGTCGCATAGCGCGCCCGAGACTCACCACTGTCGATCGCGAGCGTGCCCGCATCGACGTCCGGCAGGAGCGCGCCACCTCGGGCGACTCCCCCGTTCGTCGAGGATCCGTCGATCGCCGCGCTGTAGACCTGGCGACCGGACTGGCTCTCGGCCAGGAATGTCAGCTCTGTGCCGGAGGACCAGCTGACCGATCGAGGTGCGCGAGCCGATGTGTAGACCCTGCTGGGTTCGCCCAGGCCCAGGATCTGGTCCTTGGCGTCCCGCAGGACCCTCCCCACGTGGAGCGAGGACCCGGCGGCCGTCACGGCGTAGCGGGACCCATCGGGCGAGATCGCGAAATCCGTGGCCTCGAGCGAGGTCAGCCCACCGACGTCCAGCGTCCGGACATCCTTCCCCACGACCAGCCGGACCCGGGTGCGCGACCCTGGCCGGTCCACGAGCCACAGACCACCGTCGCTGTCCCACCGCGGGGCGATGAATCGTGAGCCGTCGAACGTACGCGCTGCCGTGCCCTTGCGGTTGGTGACCCGGACTGCCGTACGACCGGCCAGGACCCCGGCCACCCCCTGCTCCGAGACCCCGATGAAGACGGCACCGCGCGCATCCGTGCCCCACGCGCCGGTCATCGGCTCGACCTTGCCATCATCGATCTGCACGATCTTGTCGCCGGCGATCGCATACGTGTGCGTCCGCGCGATGCTCGGCCCGTAGCCGCCCCACGAGTCAATGTCCTGGAGCGCGTTCCCGCTGCTCGTCAACACCGTCGCATCCCCCACGAGTCGGACCGCAACGACCTCGGGGACCTGACGAAGCGTCCACACGATCTGGGCCGAGAGGTGCTTCTGCTCCGTGTCGGACAGGGCGGACAAATCGGTGGCGAACTCGACGTCCGCCACACCGTTGGCAGAGACCGGCACTGACGGCCGCAGCGAGTCGGTCCCCGGGACGTACGTCCGCTCGGCGCCATCGCCGGCCGCGCCCGGTCCGCGGACCAGGCTCGCGATCAGTCCGGTCGCAAGCTGATCGCCCACCGGCAGGTAGATCGGGTCCGGCACGAGCCGGCTGCCGGGGCGATCGAAGTAGAAGATGTTGAACCGCCGGAAATAGTCTTCGAAGAACTTCTGGTTGACCAGCAGGCCGGCCTGCGGATTGGCAATACGCCACTGTCCGTCGACCCGTTCGAGCTCGTAGGAGATCTCTGCCTGCTCGGCCACCCGGGCGTAGTGCCCCTGGCGGTCAAGCCGCGCATCCTCGGCCAGCCTCAACCGGACCTCGACGGGCGGCTGCTCGGACTTGCTGGCGCCCGAGTCGTCCCGCCCCGCAAGTGTGGGAGACACCTCGGGATTGCTGTAGACCCGCACCTGGGCCGCCGAGCTCCACGACTTGGCGCCCTCAGGGGTCAGGAAGGCGGCGGCCGTGCCGGTCGACACCGGGTAGGCCAGCATCGCGTCGAGATAGCCACGGACGATCTGCTGCGGCGAAGCGCCGTCCGACGGCCGCGCCGGCGTGTAGCGCACCGTGCTCTCCCCGAAGCCGCTGTCGTCGGCGACCTTGGTGACCGGACCGGAGGTCGGGATACCTGCACATGCCGACACCACAAGAACCGTCGCGATCCCAGCGACGAGCCGGGTCACCGACTTCCTCCGACAGTCGCTCATGCGAACACCGACACGATGGCGGGGAACTTCGCGGAGCCCTCGGGCTTGGGGATCGTCAGGACGAACTCGCTGCCGTCGCCAGGTCGACCCCATGCCTGCAAGGTACCTCCGTGCAGCGCGGCGTCCTCCCTGGAGATCGCCAGACCTAGGCCCGTGCCGCCCTGCGTGCGAGCGGGATCGGCACGCCAGAAGCGGTCGAACACCCGGAGGTTCTCATCGCCGGTCAGTCCCACGCCGAAGTCACGCACCGACAACGACACGCACTGCTCGTTCTGTGCGACTTCGATCTCGATCACCGGGGATCCGCTGTACTTCGCGGCATTGGTCAGCAGGTTGCGGACGATCCGATCGATGCGGCGGATGTCGGCCTCGACCACGGCCGGGCGGGCGACTCCCACGAGGCGGATCTCGATGCCCTTGCGGGCGACGACCGGGTCATCGGCCGCCTGTTTCGCGACCCGGGCGAGGTCGATCGTGTCGAGCTCGAGGTCGGCGGCACCCGCATCGAAACGGCTCAGGTCGAGCAGATCGGCCAGGAGCGACTCGAACCGGTCGAGCTCACCCTTGAGCAGCTCGGCCGAGCGGGCGGTCTGCGGGTCGAACCGGGTGCGCGAGTCGTAAAGCACGGCGCTGGCCATCTGCACTGTCGTAAGAGGTGTCCGCAACTCGTGCGAGACGTCCGAGACGAACCGCTGCTGCAGCCGGGAGAGGTTCTCGAGTCGGCGGATCTGGCTCTGCAGGCTGGCCGCCATCTGGTTGAACGAGGTGCTCAGCCTGGCAATGTCATCCTCACCATTGACGTGCATGCGTTGCTCGAGGTTGCCGCTGGCGTAGCGCTCCGCGATGCGACGTGCCAGCCGGACCGGGTCGAGGACCTGTCGCGAGACGAGCCAGGCCACGCCGCCCACCATCAGAACCATCGCGAGCCCGCCCAGCATCAGGGCGCGCCGAACGAGGTCGAGCGTCGCCTGCTGGTCCTCCATCGAGAAGAGGTAGAACATCGCGTAGGTGTCCCCCGTGCCGGGAGCACGGAGCTGACTGCCGACCACGACCGAGGGCTCGGCCTCGGCCGAGCCGAGCAACGCCAGGTCGGAGTAGCGCCAGTACGTGCCGGCGGCACCCCTGACCGCCTTGTCGATGTCGGCCGGCAACGAGCCCTGCTCGATTGCGGCGGAGGATCGCACCGGCACCTGTCCCGCGTCCTTGGACAGCGGCCCCTCGAGCACCAGCTCATACGTCCGCTTGGCCCCCCGCGAGCTCGTCAACGAGTCGACCATGCGGGTCAGCGTCTGCGACTGCGTCGCAGGCTCGGTCTCGACAGCCGCATCGAGCTGGGTCTGCGCGTAGTCGAATCCCGACCGGGCCTCGGAGATCGCGGCGACCCGGCGTCCGTCGGCCAGACCGGTCGCGACGTCGCGCAGCAGCGCCCATCCGGTCAGTGAGATCACGAGCGCGCTGAGCACGATCGTGCTGGTGACGACCCGGGCCTGGATCGAGCGCCGCCAGATGCTGGTCAGGCTCGGCATCACGCGCGCCCGGGAGGTCGCGACATCATGGCGTCGGCGTGATCGCCTGATATCCGACGCCGCGCACGGTCCGGATGATCTGCGGGTCCTCGGCGTCATCCTCGATCTTCGACCGGAGCCGGGTCATGTGGACGTTGACGAGCTTGGTGTCGCCCGGATGGTGATAGCCCCACACCTTCTGCAGCAGCGACTCGCGGGTAAACACCTGCGCAGGATCCCCGAGCAGGCAGGCCAAGAGGTCGAACTCAAGCGGCGTGAGCTCGAGCGGCTCGCCCTTGCGGGTCACGGTGTGCCCCGCAGGATCGAGCACGATGTCGCCGAACTCAAGCGGCTCGGCCAGCTGGTCGGACCGGCGAAGTCGAGCCCGCACGCGGGCCACCAGCTCGGTGTTCTTGAACGGCTTGGTGATGTAGTCGTCGGCCCCTGCCTCCAGGCCCGCCACGACGTCGGGGGTGTCCGACTTGGCCGTCAGCATGATGATCGGCACGGCGGACTTCTCCCGGATCTGCCGGCACACGCTCATGCCGTCCAGGCCGGGGAGCATCAGGTCGAGCAGGACCACGTCGGGCTTGAACTGCGTGAACGCCGCCATGACCCGGTCGCCCGAGCGGCACACAGCTGTCGTGAGGCCCTCGCCCTCGAGAACGATCGTCAGCATCTCGGCGAGCGAAGCGTCGTCGTCGACCACGAGAACGCGGTCACGCTTGGTGCGGCGGTAGCTCACTCGTCACGGCCCGTCTTCGAGACAGACAACAACCACCGCAGCCGGGAGGACCCGGCTGCGGTGGCGCTGTTCTGTGCGTGATTCATGCGGTGTCGCTACCGGCTCAGTAGCGGTAGAGGTCCGACTTGTAGGGTCCGGCGACGTCCACACCGAGGTAGGCGGCCTGCTCCTTGGTCAGCTCGGTGAGCTCGACACCGAGTGCATCCAGGTGCAGACGGGCGACCTCCTCGTCGAGGTGCTTCGGGAGGACGTGGACGCCCAGCTCGTACTGACCGGCCTTGGTGTAGAGCTCGATCTGCGCGAGAACCTGGTTGGTGAACGAGTTGGACATCACGAACGACGGGTGGCCCGTCGCGTTGCCCAGGTTGAGCAGGCGACCCTCGGACAGCACGATGACCTTCTTGCCGTCCTCAAAGATCCACTGGTGAACCTGGGGCTTGATCTCGTCCTTGACGATGCCCGGGATCTTGGCCAGGCCGGCCATGTTGATCTCGTTGTCGAAGTGGCCGATGTTGCCCACGATCGCCTGGTGCTTCATCTTCTGGAAGTGCTCGACCGTGATGATGTCGAAGTTGCCGGTCGTGGTGATGAAGATGTCGGCCGTCTCGACGACCGAGTCGAGGCGCTTGACCTCGTAGCCGTCCATAGCTGCCTGCAGCGCGCAGATCGGGTCGATCTCGGTGACGATGACGCGAGCACCCTGGCCACGCAGCGACTCCGCAGAGCCCTTACCGACGTCGCCATAGCCACAGACGACGGCAACCTTGCCGCCGATCATGACGTCGGTGGCGCGGTTGAGACCGTCGATCAGCGAGTGGCGGCAGCCGTACTTGTTGTCGAACTTGCTCTTGGTGACCGAGTCGTTGACGTTGATCGCCGGGAACAGGAGCGTGCCCTCGCGGAAGCGGTCGTACAGGCGCAGGACGCCGGTGGTGGTCTCCTCGGAGACACCCTTGATGTCCTTCGAGATGTTGGTCCAGTGCTGCGGCTTGGCCTCGACCGAACGGGCCAGGACGCGCAGCACCTCCTTGAACTCCTCGTTGTCGGTGCTGTCCTGCGAGGGGACGACGCCGGTCTTCTCGTACTCAACGCCGAGGTGCAGCAGCATCGTGATGTCGCCGCCGTCGTCGAGGAGGACGTTCGGGCCGCCTTCGGCGAAGTCGAAGACCTTCTCGGCCTCGTCCCAGTACTCGGCGAGCGACTCGCCCTTCCACGCGAACACGGGAGTGCCCTGGGGGTCCTCGACCGTTCCGTTGCGACCCACGACGACCGCAGCGGCCGCGTGGTCCTGGGTCGAGAAGATGTTGCACGTCGCCCAGCGGACATCGGCGCCGAGATCCACCAGGGTCTCGATCAGCACGGCCGTCTGAATCGTCATGTGCAGCGAGCCAGCGATGCGGGCGCCTGCGAGCGGCTTGTCCTTGCCGAAACGCTCACGCATAGCCACCAGTCCGGGCATCTCGTGCTCGGCGAGGTCGATTTCCTTGCGACCGTACTCCGCGAGGGAGAGGTCAGCGACATTGTAATCCATGTCAAAGAGTCTACCGGCGGGTACGACATCGCACCGAATCGACTCGAGGACTACTGGCGTTCCCCCGACTTTCGCGACGATTCGGGTAGGCGTACGGTGTCCGATGAGCTGTGACGGGGGTCACGGCACAACTGATTCGGGGGAATCACGCATGTCAGAAGGCACGACACCCGACAACGCGCGCACGCCACCCGGCCGCGGCCCGCTTGTCCTCGCCGGGGTCCTCCTGGCGATCGCCATCGTGGTCCCGCTACTGGTGTGGACCTACGCCAAGACCGAGCCCACGCTGTGGGGTATCCCGTTCTTCTTCTGGTATCAGTTCGTCCTGGTCCTCGCGTCGGTCGTGCTGACCTCGATCGCCTACCGCCTGGTGATCGGCCACGAGCGCCAGCGCCGGATCTTCGAGGGAAGGACCGGGGGTGACGTCCGATGAATGACGTCAACCCGGTCTCGATGTCGGTCTTTTTGTTCTTCTTCCTGCTCGTCACGATCATGGGCTTTCTGGCCGCCCGCTGGCGCAAGGTCGGCGAGATGGACAATCTCGACGAGTGGGGTCTGGGCGGACGCAGCTTCGGCACGTTCGTCGCGTGGTTCCTGATCGGCGGCGACATCTACACGGCGTACACCTTCATCGCGGTGCCCGCGCTGCTGTACGCCGGCAACTCGATCGGCTTCTTTGCGGTTCCGTACACGATCGTCCTGTACCCGATCATCTTCATCTTCCTGCCGAGACTGTGGTCGGTCTCGCACCGCCGCTCGTACGTCACGCCGGCCGACTTCGTCCAGGGTCGATTCGACTCCAAGTCGCTGTCGCTGGCGATCGCCTTCACCGGGATCCTCGCGACGCTCCCCTACATCGCGCTGCAGCTCGTGGGGATCCAGGCCGTGCTCGACGTCATCGGGCTCGGCGGCGGGGCTGACGCGGGCTGGTTCCGCAAGGACCTCCCGCTGTTCCTGGCCTTTGCGGTGCTCGCCGCCTACACCTACTCTTCGGGCCTGCGGGCTCCCGCCATGATCGCGTTCGTCAAGGACACCCTGATCTATCTGGTCATCATCGTCGCGGTCATCTACATCCCGACGCAGCTCGGGGGGTGGGGCAACATCTTCGACTCGGCCGGCAAGGCGTTCGACACCTTCAACGCCGACAACGCCGACAAGATCGCCGCAGGCGACGCCAGCGGCAAGGGCCTCGTGCCCACGCTCGGCGCCTCACAGTGGGCGTACGCCTCGTTGTCCCTCGGCTCCGCGCTCGCGCTGTTCATGTATCCGCACTCGGTGACCGCCGTGCTGTCGACCAAGAACCGCAACATCATCCGACGCAACGCCGCACTGCTACCGGCGTACTCGTTCCTGCTGGGCCTGCTCGCGCTGCTCGGCATCGTGGCGATCGCCGCCGGGATCCAGGTCAAGAACCCGCAGCTGGCAATCCCGCAGCTTTTCGAGCAGGAGTTCACCCCCTGGTTTGCCGGGGTGGCCTTCGCGGCGATCGTGATCGGCGCGTTCGTGCCGGCCGCGATCATGTCGATCGCGGCGGCCAACCTGTGGACCCGCAACATCTACAAGGCCTTCATCAATCCCGACGCCACCGACGCGCAGGAGGCCAAGCAGAGCAAGGTGGCGAGCCTGTTCGTCAAGTTCGGTGCATTGCTGTTCGTCCTCGCTCTGCCGAAGGACTTCGCGATCAACCTGCAACTGCTGGGCGGCATCTGGATCCTGCAGACCCTGCCGGCGATCGTCGTCGGGCTCTACACGCGCTGGCTGCACCGCTACGCCCTGCTTGCCGGTTGGGCCGTGGGCATGATCTGGGGCACGATCGCGGCGTACAACAAGCCCGTGATCGGCGACCCCGGCTCGCACTTCGGCGGCTCCGTGGGACCGCTGGAGATCTTCGGCATCTCGATCAGCAACAACCTGATCTACTTCGGCATCACCGCACTCGTGCTCAACCTGCTCGTCGCGGTCATCGGCACGTACGTGTGCCGAGCGCTGAGCATCGATGCCGGAACTGACGACACGCACCCGACGGACTACCTCGCCGACGCCGGCGATCCGGATGTCGTCGATCGCCTCGACCCGCTGTCGACACCGCCCGTCGACTGACCACCAAGACGGCGACGGTCCTGCACCGCGGTGCGGGACCGTCGCCGTGTGGCTAGTGGCTCGGCGCGCTCGGCGTGGCGGGTCGGGCCTCGGGCACATGGCCGGCCATGAACACGTCCGGCTCCAGGTAGATCTGTGCGGCCATGGGCTCGGCCGCACGGATCGCCCGTTCCGCCGCGTCGATGATGCCAGCGATGTCGCTGCCCGACGCATCGGCCTCGATGCCGATCTTGGCCGCGAGGAGGAGCTCCTCGGGGGCGATGTGCAGGGTCTTCATGTGAATGATCTGCGTGACCCCGGTCGTCGACTCGATCGCGCCGCGCATCCGATCGATCGACTCGCGGGTAGCAGCCTCGCCGACCAGCAGACTCTTGACCTCGATCGCCAGCACGACCGCGACGACGATCAGCAGCACGCCGATGAAGCCCGTGCCGGCAACGTCGAAGTACGCGTTGCCGGTGAGCAGCGACAGGCTCACCGCGAGGAACGCTGCGACCAGGCCGATCAGGGCGGCAAAGTCCTCCAGCAGGATGACCGGCAGCTCGGGGGACTTGGCGCGCTGGATGAACGACCACCACGAGTGCGCACCGCGCACCTTGTTGCCCTCAACGATCGCGGTGCGGAACGACAGCGACTCCAGCACGATCGCGATCGCGAGCACGACCAGCGGAATGAAGCGCCACTTGCTGTCGAGGCTGTCGCCGTGACCACCCTGGAGCTCATGGAACTTGTGATACGCCTCGTAGAGCGCGAACAGTCCGCCGACGCTGAACAGCACGATCGACACGACGAACGCGTAGATGTAGCGCTCCCGTCCGAAGCCGAACGGGTGCTCCTCGGTCGCCTCGCGCTGCGAGCGCTTGCCGCCGACCAGCAGCAGCACCTGGTTGCCGGAGTCGGCCAACGAGTGGATCGACTCGGCCAGCATCGAGGAGAAGCCGGTCAGCAGGAATGCGATGAACTTGGTGATCGCGATCCCGGTGTTGGCCAGGAGTGCCGCGACGACCGCCTTGTTGCTGCCTTCGGTCGACATCAGTCCACTCTCGCGATCAACGGAGCGAACGCGCCTCGTCGACGAGCATCACTGGGATGTCGCGACGGACGGGATAGGCCAGGGCACATGCGCTGCAGACCAGCTCGCTGGCCTGCTCGTCGACGGCGAGGGTCGCGCGGCACTGCGGGCACACGAGGATCTCGAGCAGGGCGGGGTCAAGATTCATGGGGCAACCCTAGCGGCCGCCGCACCAGCCGTCTCGTCGGCAGGCGGCGTCAGTCTCGGCGGATCACTGCGAGGACTTCGTCGCGCACCCGGGCCATCGTCGCGTCATCGTCGCCCTCGACGTTGAGTCGCAGCAACGGCTCGGTGTTCGAGGCGCGCACGTTGAACCACCACGTGTCCGCCGTGACGGTCAAGCCGTCGAGGGTGTCCTGCGGCAGGTCGGCGTACGCCCGGGTCAGCTCGGCCAGCACCGCCGAGGCATCCTGCACCGTGCTGTTGATCTCGCCGGAGGAGACGTAGCGCTCGTACTGCGCCATCAGCTCGGACACCGTGCCGGTCGTCTCGGCCAACGCTGCCATGACGTGCAGGGCCGCGATCATGCCGGAGTCCGCGAGGAAGAAGTCCTTGAAGTAGAAGTGACCCGAGTGCTCGCCACCGAACACGGCCCCCGTGCGCGCCATCTCGGCCTTGATCAGGGAGTGACCGACCGGAGTGCGGATGGCCGTTCCACCGTTCTCGGCGATGATCTCGGGGACCGCCCGCGACGTGATGACGTTGTGCAGGATCGTCGCACCCGGCGTCGTCAGCAGAGCCCGTGAGGCGATCAGCGCCGTGATCGCAGACGGCGAGACGACGTCGCCTCGCTCATCGATCACGAAGCAGCGGTCGGCATCTCCGTCGAAGGCCAGGCCGATGTCGGCGCCGATCTCGCGCACCTTGGCCTGCAGGTCGACCAGCGTCGAGTGGTCGAGCGGATTGGCATCGTGGTGCGGGAATGTGCCGTCCAGCTCGAAGTACATCGGCGTCAACTCGACGTCCAGCGTCGCGAAGACCGAGGGCACGGTGTGACCTGCCATGCCGTTGCCGGCATCGGCGACGACGTCGAGCCGCCGACCGGCCGGGACCGGCACGATCTCGTGAAGATAGTCGGCGTAGCGGCTGAGCGCGTCCAGCTCCTCGTAGGTCCCGGTCGGCTCCGGGAGCTCAGAGCGGGTGAGGAAGATCGTCGCCTGCTCCGCGATGGCCGAGAGGCCCGTGTCATAGCCGATCGGTCTGGCGCCAGCACGACACAGCTTGATGCCGTTGTAGGCCGCCGGGTTGTGGCTCGCGGTGATCATCGCGCCGGGGAGGTCCAGGTCGCCGGAGGCGAAGTAGAGCAGATCGGTCGACGCCAGGCCGATAGCGATCACGTTTCCACCCTGCGCACGGACGCCATCGGAGAATGCCTCGACCAGGATCGGGGAGGTGTCGCGCATGTCGTGACCGATCACGACGGTGCCGCGGCCGGCATCGACCCCGGTCTCGAGGGCGAACGCCTCGCCGAGCGCACGGGTCAGGGCAGCGTCGAGCTGTTCGGGCGAGCGGCCGCGCACGTCGTACGCCTTGACCACCTCCGCCAAGCGGGGATGGATCAAGAGTCAGGCCTCACGAGTCGAAGGGGGGGGGGACCATCAGGCACCGGCGGCGGCGGGCGTCCGGCCTCGCGGACGGCATCGGCCAGCGCGAGCAGATCATCGCGGCTGGGCTCGGCTGCCTGTGGGTCAGGTGCGAGTCGCAGGACGCTCCAGCCTTGCGGCGCGGACATCCGTTGCGTGTGCTGGGCACACAAATCGTAGGTGTGGGGCTCGGCATAAGTCGCGAGCGGCCCAAGGACCGCGGTCTGATCCGCGTAGACATAGGTCAGCGTCGCCACTGCCGTCTGCGAGCACGCCGAGCGCGTGCACCGTCTCACCACACCCACGTGGTGAGGGTAGCCCGGCCGTCCGGTCCGGCGCGTTAGGCTCACCGCATGGATCATCTCGATGGTGTCGTGAGCGGTCCCCGGCCCGGTCGGATGCGCGATCGACGCGGCCGCGGGTCCCGCGGTCCGATGGCGCTCCCGGGTCCGCTCTCACCGCGGAGCGTGCCGATCCACCGCCCGGCCCGTGCCTCCTTCGACCTGCTGGTCGGTGACGTGCTCGCGGCTCTCGAGCCACACTTCGCGGTCGAGTCCGATCATGTGGAGATCGTCGTCGAGGAAGCCCCGCTGCTGCCCCAGGAATGGAGCGAGGATGTGCCGTTGAGTGTCGTCTCGCCCGGCATCGGGGGATCTCGGATCGTCCTGTTCCGCATCCCGATCAGCCAGCGGTGCACCAACCGGGACGACCTGGAGGATTTGGTCTGGTCCGTGGTGCTGGACCGGCTCGCCGAACTGTGGCACATCTCCCCAGACGAGCTGGACCCCCGACCGCGCTGACGGCAGTCAGGAGACCGGCCGCACCTGCGGTCCGAGCACCGTCACCGGCGCCGCCTCCAGCATCAACGAGCTGATGCCGTCGCCCTTGGCGTACGTTGCCGCGGCGATGACCTTGCCGTGCGGACGGACGACGAAGTAGGCGGCGTCCTTGGCATCGAGAGCCAGGTATGTCGTGGTGCCGCCCTTGATCGTCACCGAGCTCGACGCGAGCGGCCGCATGCTCTTGTCGAAAGCCTCGACGTCCGCGGTCGCAGTGCTGCCGGTCGCAGTCAGCAGCAGTCGGGGGGCGCCGATGTTGGAACCAACCTCAATCGGGACGATCGCCGGTCCGGTGAGCGGAAGAGAGGCCTCGGCGTAGGCGTAGTCCTTGTTACCGGGAGCCATGCGGACCGACGCGGACACAGGTTGGTCAGAGGTCAGGCGCAATGCCAGGGAGTCAGAACCCGCAGACTTCGGCACCGGGATCGACCGGGTCGAGCCGGCCGGGACCTTGATCTGGTCGAGGCCCGACGGCGCAAAGGTGTTTTTGGGCCCGATGACCTGCACGCCCACACGCGCCGTTGTCGTCCCCGGATTGAGCAGCAGGAGCGTGCGGCCCGAGGAGTCTTTGACCACACCTCCGACGACCTGGGCTCGACGCGGCGAGAGCGTTGCTGACACCTGCTCGGTGCCTTGGAAGACCGAGGTCGCCGAGTCGGTCACGACGGCCGAGAGTGAACCGCGACGGCGGTGGACGTGCATCGCGAGCTCGGCCTCACCAGCCGCCAGCTCGTCGAGCCGGATGCGCCGGACCGAGGATGGCTTGACCACGATGCCCTCCGACCCGACGGCGTCGATCTCCCCCTTGGGTCCCCAGAGCGTGAGGTCTACCGCGGCCGGTGTGTCGGCAAGGTTCGTCAGGATCAGGGTCGAGAAGTGCTTGCCTCCCGAGCCGAGGCCCATCAACCACGCGTCGTCGACCACACCGGGGCAGGATCCGACCACAAGCCCGCCGCCACCCTTCTTGGATGCCGTACCGGCGAAGAATCCCACCGCACCGGAGCCGCGTCCTCCCTGCTGGACCACGACGCCCTCTCCATCGACGTCGGAAGTGCGCCACGTGGTCGCGTCCTCGAGGGCGGACACCCGGGTGTCGTCCGGCGACACGGTTGCGATCGCGTCGGTGCCGGCCTTGACCTGCCCTGCCGCCACAGTGATGACCGACGAGGCGGGACATGCGTAGGAAGACTCGGTGACAGTGACCCGAGAAGGCGGCCGGGGCGAGCTCGAGCCGGACGGGGCAACCATCGCCAGGACGACCAGCCCGATCGCCGCGATCGGGATCAGCAGCGCGCGGTACTTGCTCATGTGTCGTCCTCCGTCTCGCCGTCGCCCAGCACGGCAGGTGCGGCGCGCTTGCGGACCGGCGCGGTCAGGATGATCGCGACGAGCCAGGCGAGGATCTGCAGGACCACAATGCCGCGGTGCCACCACGGGGTTGCCGACGACGTCAGGTCCGGATCGGCTGCGAGGGTCCAGACCCGCGAACCTGGCTGGTCGCTGCCCGCGGGCTGCAGCATGGGTGCTGCGTCGATGCGGCGGGTGAGCTCGGGATCAGCGCGCGGTGCGTAGATCGCATCGATGCCAAGACCGCTCAATGCCTCGATGTCGGCCGACGTGGCCTGGGCGAGTATGCGGCGCGTCACGGCGGTGAGCTGCCGCGAGTCGCCAGCGGAGGCCACCACGGCCTCCTGGCCGAGGAACGGTCCGTTGCTGGCCACGACGCGGTAGTTGACACCGCCCTCGATGGTGCCGGTCAGGATCAGGGTGTCGCCGGGTCGTTCGGCCAGGAACACCGGCACGACCGAGGTGCGGCCGTCACGGATTGGGTAGTCCATACCGCGGCCGAGCCACCACACACCGGTGCCGATCGGCAGGACGAGTGCCACCACGACGGCCGCCGCGAGCGCTGGTCGCGGCCAGGACATCGCCGCCGGCACCGCGAGCAGGACTGCGGTGAGAAGTCCACCGACCCACACCACGACAGGCACGCCGACCCACGGCGTGATGTCGGCAGGGCCGGCCTGGGTCGAGTACGTCACGAGGGTCCCGACCAGTGCGGCGGCGAGCCCCAGAAGTGCGACGAGCCACGCGATGATGACGCCGCTGCGGGTGCTGCGGGGCACCAGCGCAACCAGAGCCAGGACGAGCAGACCCACCGTCAACCACTCTGGTGCGCCTCCTGAGCCACCGGCGCGACCCAGCACGACATCGCGGACCGTTGCCGAGCCGGGAAACGGGTAGCCGGCCTCCCACCAGGCACGCCACGGTCGGAGTGTCCGCTGGGCGAGCCATGGACCGAGCAACAGAAGCGGGACTCCGGCGGCGATCGCTATCTGGCGGCGAACCCATCGTCCTTCGGCGTACCAGAGCACCAGGAGACCCCCGAAGCTCATGACCAGGACGATCGGTGCGAATGCCGAGGCGAGCGCGATCCAGATGCCGAGCCGCAGGGCCAGCTGCCACCCTGGGTTCTCCGCAAGCTGCCATCCCGTGTTGGCGATGATCGGCAGCACGATGAGGACCACGACCGTGCCGATCCGACCCTGGCTGACTGCCCCCGTCGCGACGACGCACAGCGCGTACGAGACCGCCCACACGATCCGCGGGATGCGGTGCGGGCTGATCTGACGTCCGAATCGATGGGCGGTCAGCGCGGCCAGCGGGACCGCGAAGACCATCAGCATCGTGACGACGAGACCCGGCGCGAACCAGACCGGGGTCGCCGCGACTGCCAGTGGGAGGGCGAATGCCGGGGGCAGGATGTCGCTCGGCAGCCCGACGGCCTGTTGCCCGGCGAGAGCCAGATGCCACCACCCGGTGACCGAGTCGGGCGATGGCGGGAGTGCCCCGCCGTGCAGGTTGCCGCTGAGCAGCCCACGTCCGGCGACCAGCGAGAGCACCATCAACGCTAGGACGGCAGCCAGCCACGGCCGGCGCTGCAGCATCGAGGGCCCGTCGTCGAGGTCGACGGCCTCGTCGGGCGCCTGGTCCAGGGTCGTGGACCGCCGGCCGACGGTCTCGATCGACTCGGGCTTGACCAGCGCGGCAACCGTCTCGCGCACGACGTCGAAGCCATGTTGGTACGGCAGCCAGTAGGGCGCGAACAGGTCACGTATGGATCGGTGGCTGCGGCGGGCCGTCTCCCGCCGCGCGCGTCGCGCTCGCGCGAGCTTGACCGGGTGGAGGTACACCGATCGCAACGCGAGCAGCTCGTCTCCGGCGGACTCAGGATCCTTGCCGATCACCATGCCGACGACGCGCAGCAGTGAGCCGAGGAACAGGCGGACGTACTGCCACAGGAAGCGTGGCATCGGGGTGTTGGCCAGCATCGTGTAGAGCGCCGCACGTCGCGGCTCCCAGTGTGGGACGTCGCCCGCGGTGCGGCTGCGCGTGCCGCGACCCGTGGCCTCGGCATGGAAGATCACCGCGGTGGGCGCGGTCAGGGTGCGGTAGCCCGCCCGGGCGATGCGCCAGCCCAGGTCGATGTCGTCGAAGAACAGCGGGAGGTTGGGGTCGAGCCCGCCGAGCTCGTCCCACACGTCACGGCGGATCAGCATGCCGGCGGTGTTGACCGCGAGCACGTCGCGGGAGCGGTCGTGCTGGCCCGCGTCTGGCTCGCCGGTCTCCAGACCGGTCTCCCGGGACCCGGTCGAGGTGATCGTCAGCCCGACCTCGAGCAGCCGTCGCAGCGACGGCCACTCCCGGATCTTGGGACCGACCGCGGCGATGTCCGGAGCCGAGGTTGCTGTGTCGAGCAGGCCCGAGAGCGTTCCTGGCAGCACCAGAGCGTCGTCGTGCAGCAACCAGATCCAGTCGGTCCGTGGCATCGACTCCAGCGCCAGGCGAACGGCATCGCCGAATCCGGTGCCGGACGGCGCGTAGGTGATGCGGTCGGCACCGAACGAGTCGCGGAGCAGGTCTGCACTGCCATCGGTCGAGCTGACGTCGACGACTCGCCACGAGAGTGGGGCGTGGAACATGTGGCTGAACGAACCGAGAACCTTCGGCAGCCAGGTCGCTCCATTGTGAGCCACCAGCACCGCTCCCACGGTCGGTGGATCATCGAGCCAATGGCGCGTCGTGCTGGTCTCGTCCACGAGGAGCAACCCTAGTGGACGAGATGAAACGGGGCTCAGGCCCGTTTCTTGAGCTTGCGACGCTCCCGCTCGGACAGACCGCCCCAGATGCCGAACCGCTCATCGTGCGCGAGGGCGTACTCGAGGCACTCTCCACGGACGTCACACGTCAGGCACACTCGTTTGGCCTCGCGCGTGGATCCACCCTTTTCGGGGAAGAACGCCTCGGGGTCCGTCTGAGCGCAGAGTGCGCGCTCTTGCCACATGAGTTCCTCATCGAGCTCTTGCGGCTGACCCAGATCGAATGACATACATGGAATTACAGTCCTGTCACCTGCCACAAGTCAAGCCGAATGACAAGATTCACGAAATCTACGGCGTGTCGCCCGCCTGCCGGACACATCGGAGCGCACGACACAATGGTCAGCATGCGGATCACGGTCATTCTCGGCGCCGATGGCGCACCCTTCGCGCACGACCTCACCAGCCACCTCGAGCCCGGTGATGAGCTGGTCGTGATCGCCCCGACGATGCTCGACCGATGGGCGACGGGTCTCAAGGTCTGCCCCGATCTCGACGCCCTGCTGGTCGCCCGCGCCTCGTCCGTCACCCACGAGGTGGCTGACGAACTCATCGCAATCGGCTACGCCCCGGCGTGGCAGCGTCCCAGCGATGCCGTGGTCGCGGCCCAGCTCGTCCGCACCGACCTGCTCGGCGCCGGATACAGCCTGACCGAGGCCACCTCGGCGATCGCCGCCCGCCGCGACCTCGGATTCACCCTCCTGCCGGCCAGCGACGACCGTGCCGAGCTGCACGCCGTGGTCGAGTCCCCCGAGGGACAGCGCGCGATCCACCTGTCAGAGGTCATCGCCGATCCCTCCGCACACGAGGTCAAGGAGCTCGTGCTCGTCGCTGAGACCTGGTCGGTGTCCGATGCCGTGCGGGCAGCGATCGGCACGTCCGACGTGCTCGTGCTCGGACCGAGCAGCCGGACACTCGCGATCGATCCGGTGCTCCGCGCCCCCGGCTTGCGCGAGTCGATCGACGACGACCTGCCGGTGCTCATCGTGGAGCACAACGAGACCGCTCCCCCCACCCTGGTCCAGATCGCCGGGATGCGCGAACCCGATCCGGGCCGCGCCGAGCCGGTCACCGCC
This sequence comes from Aeromicrobium sp. A1-2, assembly GCF_003443875.1. NCBI lineage: Bacteria > Bacillati > Actinomycetota > Actinomycetes > Propionibacteriales > Nocardioidaceae > Aeromicrobium > Aeromicrobium sp. A1-2. The sequence continues at coordinate 2,339,139 of NZ_CP027482.1, forward strand.
GATGCGGCGACCGTGGCCATTGCCGCGCGAGCGGTCGTCCGGTGAAGTCCCTCGATCGGCTGCTCGGCACATCGGCAGACCCCTCGCAACCGCTGGTGACGTACTACGACATGGCGACCGGTGAGCGGATCGAGCTCAGCACCGTGACGACGGCCAACTGGGTTGCCAAGACCAGCAACTTCCTGGTCGACGACCTCGAGACGGAGCCAGGCACCCGAATCCGTCTCGGTCTGCCGAGCCACTGGCTGACGTTCGTGTGGATCCTCTCGGCGTGGAACGTCGGCGCCGCAATCGTCGACTCCGCTGCCGACATCGGGGTCAGCGGTCCCGATCTCGTCGCCGACGAGCCCACCCGGGTGGCAGCATCTCTGCGTCCGATGGGGGGCCGGTTCCCGGTGTCGCCCGAAGGATTCCTGGACCTCGGTGCCGAGGTCCCCGGTCACGGCGACCACTTCGTCGCCCTCGACCCGCCGTCGCCCTCGACCATCGCCCTGGACCTGACCGGCGAGGTGCGCACGCACGCAGAACACCTCGCGTCGGTCACGCCCTCGGGTGCACGCCGCCTCGTGACTCCCGGCAGCATCCGCCGCGACGCCGACCTCATCGCCGAGTCGTGCCTCGGCGGCGGATCGCTCGTGATCGTGTCGGCGGCGACGGCCGAACAGCTCGCCGCGGTGGGCGCACAGGAGGCCGCCGAGATCCACTGATCTGATCCACTACACTCGACGTTGCCTCGACGGGTGCCCGTCGGGTCGCCCCGAGAGCCTGAACAGTTGGGACACCACACGGATGACAACCGCTGAGGACGCGGCGCGCCTGGGCCTCCACCGGGTCGGCGGACGCCCGACATTTCGCGCGTACATCACCGAGGTCTGGAAGCGACGGGTCTTCATCTACTCGATGGCGCGTTTCAAGATCGAGTCCGAGAACCAGCAGAACTCCCTCGGGATGCTGTGGGTCGTGCTCAAGCCGCTGCTCAACGCGATGGTCTACGGGCTCATCTTCGGCCTGCTGATTCCCAGCGGCAGCCGGCCAGACCACTTCGTTGAGTTCTTGATCATCGGCGTGTTCGTGTTCGAGTTCTTCTCTCAGTCCTGGGCCAGCGGCGGCAAGGCCATCACCAACAATGCGTCGTTGGTCCAGAGCCTGGCGTTCCCCCGCATGGTTCTGCCCCTGGCCGCCGTGACCCAACGGTTCCTGCAGTTCCTGCCGACCGTGGCGATCATGTTGATCTTCCTCCTGATCAGTGGGGGCTTCGGTGCCGCGGACCTGCACTGGTTCCTGATCGTCCCGATCTTCGCGCTCTACTTCGTGTTCAACTGCGGACTGGCACTTGTGACGGCCAGGCTGTCGGTTCACTGGCGTGACCTCAACAGTTTCCTCCCGTTCCTGACCCGTTTCTTCTTCTACACGACGGGAATCTTCTTCAGCGTCGAGAAGCGGTTCGGGGACAACGCAGTCATTATGCGCATCTCGGACTTCCAGCCGGTGCACGAATTCCTCAGCCTGGCCCGCTCGGCCCTACTCCAGGGCCCCGGGTACGGGACCAACCTGCACTATTGGCTGTACGCGACCCTCTGGTCCATCGGTCTGTTCACATTCGGCGTCTGGTTCTTCTGGCGCGCCGAGGAGAGGTACGGGCGTGTCGACTGAACAACCGCTACCCCAACCGACGCCTCCGTCGCAGCGCAAGCCTGTCGTGATTGTCGACGACGTGCATGTCGACTACAAGGTCTTTGCGACCGGCAAACGCCCTACCGCCGTCGATCGTCGATCCAAGGCGTTGCGCGGGCGCACCAAGCAGCTACGGACCGTCCAAGCGCTCAAAGGGGTGTCCTTCACGGCGTACGAGGAAGACAGCATCGGCGTCATTGGCACCAACGGCTCAGGCAAGTCGACCCTGATGCGGGCGATCGTTGGTCTGACACCGACGAGCCAGGGCGCGATCTACGCTGCCTCGCGGCCCAGCCTGCTTGGCGTCGGCGCGGCTCTGTTGAAGGACCTCTCAGGCGAGCGCAACATCATTCTCGGGGGGCTCGCGATGGGCTTCACGATGGCCGAGATCGACGCCAACTACGACGAGATCGTGAAGTTTTCCGGGCTGGAGAAGTTCATCGACCTGCCGATGCGCTCGTACTCCTCAGGCATGACCGCACGGCTCAAATTCGCGCTTGCCAGCGTGCAGACGCACGAGATCCTGATCGTCGATGAGGCGCTCGCGGTCGGCGATCGCAAGTTCCGTCAGCGTAGCGAGCAACGCATTCGCGAGATCCGGGACAACGCCGGGACTGTCTTCCTGGTGAGCCACTCGATGCAGTCGATCCGCGACACCTGCAGCCGCGTCATCTGGCTCGACCAGGGCACGCTCGTGATGGATGGCGAGACCAACGAGGTCATCGAGGCCTACAACACCGCGCAGGACCAGTAGCCTCAGCCGACCGGCTAGCAGGTGGCTTCGAGGTCATCAGCATTGTTGGACGCCCGACCCGAGGTGTCCTTGGTGGCCGAGGGATTTGGTGCTTTCGTGGCCTCGGACTTGTCGATGGCTTTCTGGATCGCGGCTTGGATCGCCGGGAAATCAGGCGCCACTGGGTTGAACTGGGGCGGAACGACCGAGACGGTCCGGATCTTGTTGCCGCGAGACTTCAGCGCGAGATCAGCGAACTGGCCGAGCTCCTTAGCCGGGATGTTGGTGCTCAGCAGCTCCTTGCCGGAATCGGCGATCTTCGTCGCGTTGAACAGGACCGTCTGCGGGCTGAGCTGACCCGCCATCGCGGCCATGAGGCACTTCTGCCGGCCCATGCGGGTGTAGTCGTCGGACTCGACCCGGCTGCGGGCGTACCAGAGCGCCTTCTGCCCATCGAGCTTCTGCTCGCCCGGCTCGATGTAGACGTTCTTGTAGGCATCGTCGTGGCCGAACATCGCGATGCGGTTCTTGACGTCGATGGTCACTCCGCCGACGGCGTTGACGAGTCCCTTAAAGCCGTTGAGGTTGACCATGACGTAGTAGTTGATCTTCAGGTCGGTGACGCCTTGGACCGCATCGATCGTGGCGTCGAGGCCCGGATCCGCGCTGTCGGGGTAGAGGTCGGTACGATTCTGGGCCGTCGTGTGGACCGCGTTGAGCAGGCACTCGGAGCCACAGTTGTAGCCGTACGGATAGATCGTCCGCATCGGCGAGCCCTCGGAGAACGGCACGTTCTGCAGGTTGCGCGGCAGCGAAACCAGGACCACCTTGCCGGTGTCGGCGTCGATGCTGGCGACGGTCAATGAGTCCGGTCGCACGCCGGTGCGGTCGGCTCGAGCATCCGAACCGACCAGCAGGATGTTGTAGCGGCCCTTGAGCGGCGCCGAGGTCTCCGTCGCCTTGAAGACCGTCTTGACGGTCTCCCGGGAGACCTGGATGAGCTGCGAAGCGTACGCCGTAGAACCCGCGACGCCGCCGATGATGGCGAGGTTGAGCACGGTGATGACGGCCGCCCGCGCGAAGTTGAGCCGGAACGGGGACCCGAGCCGCCACGCATCGACGAACAGCACAACCCACAGCACTGCGACGACCACCATGGCGGCTCGCGCCAGCAGCAGGAGATCCGGATCGGTGAACCAGCCCAGCACTTCCGCGCGATCCGTACGGGTCTTCCACAGCAGGTATCCACCGGCACCGACGACGCCGAGCCACACCGTGACGGCGAACCATCCGACGCCGCGCCTGCCGGCCATGATGTGCCCGGATCCGGGCACCACGATCGTCATGAGGCACAGCGTCAACGCGCGACGAAAACGGACGCGCGGCGAATCCAGATGATTGTCCTGGTAGCCGCGGCCCAACAGACTCGCGCGATGTGACATGCGTTCCCTCACGGAATGACCGACGAAGTATCCATTATCACCGACAGCCGGGGCGAACCTGTCATCGTCCCCACGATCTTAGGGATGCTTCAGGCTGAACGAGGTCAGCAGGTGGCGCCGAGATCCGCGCTCTGGTTGGCCTTGCGCGGATCCTTGGCGTCGTCCGTGGTCGAAGGCATCGACAAGGTGGCCTGCGTGATGCCGACCTTGGCCGTGCTGTTTCCCTCGGCCTTGGCGATCGCGCCGTCGACCAGCGTCCGGACCTTCTTGAAGTCCGGGTTGCCCGTGTAGATCACCGGCGGTACGAGCGAGACCGTCGACACCTTCTCGGTCTTGGCCTTGAGGGCCAGGCCGACGAACACATCCAGATCCTGCTTGGGGATGTCGGTCGTCAGCAGTGCCTTGCTCGACGTGGCGATCTTCTCCACGTTCAGGAGCACCTTCTGGGGGCTGAGCTGCTGGAGCATCGCGTTCATGACGCATTTCTGCCGACCCATGCGGGAGAAGTCGTCGTTCTGCACGCGGCTGCGGGAGTACCACAGTGTCTGCGAACCGTTGAGCTTCTGGTCCCCCGCCTCGATCCAGCCGCGGATCGGCGAGCCGATGCCGCCGATCGCAGTGCGCTCCTTGACATTCATCCGTACGCCGCCGACGGCATCGACCAGGGTGGCGAAGCCGTGCATATTGACCAGCGCATAGTAATTGAGCTTGAGGCCGGTGATCTCCTCGACCGCGCCCATCGTTGCCTTGATTCCTGGGTCCTTCTCCCCGAACAGCTTCGCATGGTCGTTGGCCCACGTGTTGACCCCGTTGAGCTCACACCCCTCGCAGTCGAAGCCGTGGGGGGATTGCTTGTTCATGACCGATCCCGAGGGGAACGGAACGTCCTGCAGGTTGCGAGGGAGGCCAACCAACACCGTGCGACCGGTGTCGCGATCGATGCTGGCGACCGTCAACGAATCGGGGCGCAGACCACTGCGATCAGGGCCGGAGTCACCGCCCAGCAACAGGACGTTGTAGCGGCCGTCCTGTGGCTTGGACACCGTGTCCGCGACGAAGACGCTGTCGATGAAGGATGTCTGGACCGCGACCAGGTGCGCGGCGAAGAACATCGTCCCGGCGGTCACGAAGCACAGGCTCGCGTTGAGGCCGGTCATCCAGAGCCGGTGCCGCCGGGCCAGCTCGCGCGGCCGACCGAGCCGCCAGGCATCGATCAGCAGCGCGACCCACGCGATGGCGCCGGCGATCAGGACCCATCGGCCGATGGTCAACAGACGCGTGTCCAGAGCGAGCGACAGCAGGCCCTGTCGCGACGTCAGCAGCATGAACAGCACCATCACACCGAACGCGAGGAAACCAAGCCAGACCCGGACGGCGATCCGGCCCACCTGCTTGTTGCCCATGACGAGCTGGGCCGAGCCGGGCATGACGAGAGTCATGGCCGTGAGGGTCAGTGCGCGGCGGAACTGGATGCGAGCCGAGGTATCGGCGGGGCGGGCATAGGACCCACCCAACACACTCGAGCGAACGTCAGACATGGTGTCCTCACGTGGGAAGAGGCTGAGGCGATTCTCAGTATCCACACAAACCCTCGATCTGAGGTTGAGGGCGCGCCGCGAGTCGCCGGAATTTCACAGCTGACCCTGCTCGTCGTTGCCATGACCGCCGCCCGGGTTCGGGTACGGTCATCCTCATGTCAGACCAGCGCCCCGAGGGCGGATACGGGTGGTTGTACGGCGAGGACCAGCCGACCCGGTCCACGCCCACACGGGCCGGCTCCGACCTGCCACCGCCGAATCTGCCTCCGCCCGGACGTCGCGTCGGCGGAGCCGAGCCACCCGCGCCTCGAAAGCCCCGCAAGAAGCGCGGCATCGGTCGGGTCCTCGGATTCCTCCTGCTGGCCTGGATCGTGTTCCTCGTCGCTGTCCCGGTGTGGGCCTGGGGCCAGATCGAGAAGGTCGACGCCTCTCCCGCGAGCGGGCGTCCTGCCACCCAGCCCGGTACGACGTACCTTTTGGTCGGCTCCGACAGCCGCCGCGGACTGACCGAGGCCGAGCAGAAGGAGCTCACGACCGGAGGAGACAGCGGCGGGCGCGGTCGCACCGACACGATCATGCTGCTGCACACGGGCAGCGGGCCGAGCCTGTTGATGTCGCTCCCCCGCGACTCGATCGTCGACATCCCCGGTTACGGCCGGACCAAGATCAACGCGGCCTACGCCTTCGGCGGCCCGAAGCTCCTGGTGCAGACGATCGAGGAGAACACCGGCATCCGTGTCGATGACTACATCGAGGTCGGTTTCGGCGGTCTGGTCAAGGTCGTCGACTCGCTTGGCGGAGTCCAGATCTGTCCCAAGGAGCGGCTCAAGGACAAGGACTCCGGGCTCGACGTGCAGAAGGGTTGCCAGACCGCCGACGGCAAGACGGCTCTGGCCTACTCACGCAACCGGCACACGTACGCGACTCAGGACATCCAGCGGGTGCAGAGCCAGCGTGAGGTGCTCGGATCGATTGCTGCCAAGGCCAAGTCCCCGTGGACCGTGGTCAACCCCTTGCGCTACCTGAGCGTCGCCAAGGGTGCCTCCGGCTCGCTGCAGATCGGCGACGACGTCGGACCCATCTCGCTGTTCCGCTTTGCCCTCGCGCTGTCCGCGGCGATGGGCGGCGAGGGCCTCAGCTGCACGGTCCCCCTGCGTGACTTCGCGGTCACCTGGGATCCCGAGCGGGCGCCCAAGATGTTCGACTACATCAAGAAGGACCGCACCGACCAGATCGGCAGCCTGTGCACCAAGGACGGCCTGCCCAAGCCCTGAGGCGCTCCCCGATAGGTTTGGCCGCATGACTTCTGTGGATCACCCCGGCGCACACGCCTACGGCATCGCGACCCTCACGACGGACAACACGGTGCTCGACGTCTGGTATCCCGAGCCACGGCTCGGCGCGGCGCCCGCCGGAGAGGCCGAGCCGGTCGAGCTCGCTGCGCTCGCGGGCCACGACGAGATCCGCCTGGTGCACACCGCTGTGGTGCACACCGTGGTTCCCGACCTGCAGCAGCCGCCGACGGATGCGTACGACGTCTATCTACGGCTGCACCTGCTGTCGCACCGCCTCGTCGCCCCGCACGGCCAGAACCTCGACGGCCTGTTCGGCCTGCTGACCAACGTCGTGTGGACCTCGATGGGTCCGTGCGCGGTCGATGACTTCGAGTCGACCCGCACGCGGGCGCGGGCAGCGCGACAGCACGTCCAGGTCAGCAGCATCGACAAGTTCCCCCGCATGACCGACTACGTCGTACCGTCTGGCGTCCGCATCGGTGACGCCGACCGGGTCCGCCTCGGAGCCCACCTGGCCGCCGGCACGACCGTCATGCACGAAGGCTTTGTGAACTTCAACGCCGGCACGCTCGGCACAGCCATGGTCGAGGGTCGGATCTCCGCAGGCGTCGTGGTCGGCAACGGATCCGACGTCGGCGGCGGCGCATCGATCATGGGCACCCTGTCCGGTGGCGGCAAACAGGTCGTCAGCGTCGGCGAGAACTGCCTGATCGGCGCGAACGCCGGTATCGGCATCTCCCTGGGTGACGACTGCGTCGTCGCGGCCGGGACGTACGTGACGGCAGGTTCGAAGGTCACGATGCCCGATGGTGCTGTCGTCAAGGCCGCCGACCTGTCCGGTCAGGACGGCATCCTGTTCCTCACCAACAGCCAGACCGGCGCGATCGAGGCACGGCCGCGCGGCGAGCGCACCGGGATCGAGCTCAACGCCGCGCTGCACGCCAACTAGCCGTGCGGTTCCGCTGGTTCGTCGCGCTCGGGCTGGTCGCCGCCGGCGTGCTGGTCGCGACGACCTTGCGCGACCGTACGCCGCTGCGCAGCGAGTTCTGCGTGGCCGAGGTCGGCACGGTGCGCGCACAGGTCGATCTGGAGCAAGGACAGTGGAGCGCGCTGATGGCCGCGGTCGCTCAGCGCCGGGGCCTGTCGCCACGCGCCACGACGATTGCGATCGCGACGGCGTTCCAGGAGTCCAAGATCCACAACATCGACTACGGCGACCGCGACTCGCTGGGGCTGTTCCAGCAGCGCCCCTCGCAGGGCTGGGGCAGCATCGAGCAGGTCACCGACCCCCTCTACGCGATCGGTGCGTTCTACGACGCCCTCGTCAAGGTCGAGGGATACGGCTCGATGGAGATCACCGAAGCAGCACAGCGGGTGCAGCGCTCAGCATTCCCCGGCGCCTACGCCCAGCACGAGGACTACGCCCGTGCGCTCGCCTCGACTTTGCGCGGCTACAGCCCGGCGGAATTCACCTGCCAGATCAACCCCACGGGCGGCGGCAGCCTCACCGCGGTCAAGCGGGACGTCACAGCGGCTTTCGGTGCCATCGAGGTCACGACGAACGGTGATGAGGCGGCGTACCCGCTGAGCGGCAAGTCCGCCGACGTGAAGGCGCGAGGGTGGGCCATCGCCCACTACCTGGTCGGCAACGCGTCGAACCTGGGCATCAGCACGGTCTCGTTCGGCAACCGGCAATGGGATGCCGCCGACTCCGACGAAGGATGGACACCGCGGTCCGGCGTGGACTCCGACATCGTGCGAGTCTCGACCAACTGAGCGGAACCGCTCGACCAGAAGTCAGACCAGACGGTCGACTGCGGCCGCGACGCGCTCGTCGGTTGCGGTGAACGCAACCCGCACGTGCCGCCCGCCAGCCGTGCCGTAGAAGTCGCCGGGCGCTGCAAGGATGCCGCGCTCGGCTAGCCAGTCGATCGTGTCGCGGCACGGTTCTCCGCGGGTCATCCAGAGGTAGAGCGCACCCTCGGAGTGCTCGATCGTGAAACCGGCCGCCTCGAAGGCCTGCCGCAGGGTTGCTCGCCGCGCGGCGTACGTCTCCCGCTGCCGGTCGACGTGCGTGTCGTCTGCGAGCGCCGCGGTCATCGCCGCCTGTACGGGCGTTGGCACCATGAAGCCCAACTGCTTGCGCACCGCGAGCAGCTCCTCGACGATCGTCTGATCGCCAGTCACGAAGGCATCGCGGTAGCCCGCGAGGTTGGAACGCTTGGAGAGCGAGTGGACCGCCAGAAGGCCTTCGAACGAGCCGCCACAGACGTCGGGATGCAGCACCGACACCGGTGAGCCCTCCCAGGCGAACTCGAGATAGCACTCGTCGGACACGACCAGGGTGCCGCGCTCACGCGCCCAGTCGACGACCTTGCGCAGGTGGTCGGGAGGAAGGATCCGGCCGCTGGGGTTGCCGGGCGAGTTGACATAGATGATCGCCGGGACGCGAGGCCCCAGGGACAATGTGGAGTCTGACGCGATGACCTCGCAGCCGGCGTATCGGGCCCCCACCTCGTACGTCGGATAGGCCAGCGCGGGCACGACGACCAGGTCGCCCGAGCCCAGTCCCAGCTGGGCCGGAAGGTTGGCGATGAGCTCCTTGGAGCCGACCGTCGGCAGCACCTGTCCGGCGTCTAGCCCGGTCACACCGAAGCGGCGCCCGAGCCAGTCGACCGCGGCCTGGCGCAGCGAGTCGGGACCGAACACCGTGGGGTAGCCCGGGGCATCCGCCGCGTCGACGAGGGCCTGACGGGCAACGTCGGGCGTCGGGTCCACGGGCGTGCCGATCGACAGGTCGATGATCCCACCGGGATGCTCGCCGGCACGAGCCTTCGCTGCGGCGATCGTGTCCCACGGGAAGTCCGGGAACCTCGCCGAGACCCGGCCGAAGCCGCGAGGGGTCATTCCTGGATCTGCGGAGGAAGCGCGGCGATCAACGGGTGGTCCTTGTCGATCACGCCGAGCTTGGCCGCGCCACCGGGTGAACCGATGTCGTCGAAGAAGTCGACGTTCGCAGCGTAGTAGTCCTTCCACTCCGGCGGAGTGTCGTCTTCGTAGAAGATCGCCTCCACCGGGCAGACCGGCTCACAAGCACCGCAGTCGACGCACTCGTCGGGCTGGATGTAGAGCATCCGGTTGCCCTCGTAGATGCAGTCCACGGGACACTCGTCCACACAAGCGCGGTCCTTGAGATCCACACACGGCTGGGCGATCACGTACGTCACGAGCATTTCTCCTTCGACGAGCTGGTCCCAGTATCCCGAACGCCTCACGGCCACCGGACACAAGGTCCACCTCAACGGCATGGAAGTCTTGAGTCATGACTCTAGACGGCTCGGCGGTGGGGCGGCGCATCGTCGTGCGTCATGAGACAGGTGGTGTCGGACCATCGGGCGGGCCCGAGCTCAACGACGTCCTCGGACGGGTCGTCGCGGTCGACCAGCAGACCGTCCAGGTCGAGCTGCGCGATGGTCGCATCCGCGAGATCGACCTCACTGCCATCACCACCTGGAAACCCGTCCCGGAGCGTCCGGCGCGCCGCCGGCGCGCCGCCGCCATCAGCGCTGATGACCTCACCCGGATCACCTCACGCGGTTGGCCCGCGATCGACTCGGCACAGCTTGGCGACTGGGAGCTGCGGGCCTCTCGCGGTTTTACCGGGCGCGGCAACTCCGTCGCGGTCCACGGCTCCGCGGGCCTGCCGTTCGTCGATGCGGTCGACCAGGTGCGCAATTTCTATGCCACGCACAAGATCCCGGCGCTGGCCCAGCTCGTCGTCGGCTCATCAGCCGAGCGCGAGTTCCTGGACGCAGGCTGGGTGCCGAAGCGCGACTACTACGGCGGTGCTGTGGTCCAGGTCGCTGACCTGCACGCCACCTATCCGCGCGATCGCGAGGCCGTCGTCAGCGACGTCGTCGATGACGAGTGGCTGGCTGCCTATCGCCGCGCCGACGAAGACCCTGTGACCGCACGCGAGGTCTTGCAGGCACCCCGCACGGTCGGATTCGTCTCGATCGGCACGCCGGTGCGAGCGATCGCGCGGATCGTCGTGACCGGCGAGTGGGCCGGCATCTCCGCCGTGGAGGTCGATCCGGATGCCCGTCGCCAAGGCCTGGGTCGTCGCATCGTCGACACCTCGCTGGCCTGGGCCGTCGAGCACGGCGCCGACAAGGCCTACCTGCAGACCATGCGCTCGAACTGGGTCGCGCTCGCGCTCTACGAGCCGTACGGCTTCGTGGACCACCACGACTACCGTTACCTCGAGCCCCCGTCCCGCTGAGAGCGGAGCCGGTGTCAGTCGGACTCGGGCTTCTTGCCGCAGATGACGTGGTCAGCGGCCTGGTAGCGGGCCGTGTCGGTCTCGGTCTTGACCTTCTTGCCGGCCTTGTAGAACGTGCGGTAGATGTCGATGTCGAATCCGGGGATCGGTCCCTGCGGCACGCACCGATCGGTGTCGTCGTACTGCGTGCCGGGCGACCGGGCATTGCGACGCGCGGACTGGCCGGCCTTGATGTCCCACACCTTGGTGCTCCACAGCTCGACGTGCATGATGCCCGGCGACGAAGGCGTGGCCTTGACGACGTACGACCGGATCAGCACGCCGTAGTCGGTCGGATTCTTGAACCGCAGATCGAGGCTGCCGAAGTAGACCGTCGCCTCGCGCCCCACCGGGTAACGGTTGATGTAGAACGCATGTGGATGGTGCTCGACGTCCTCCATCCCACCGAAGAAGGACGCGTTGTACGTCGTGGTGACGACCTGCGAGACACCTCCACCGAGCTCTTCGCGGAAGACGCCGCCGTTGATGACGGTGCCGGACACGAAGCCGTTGCCGGGCGTGCGCTCACCCACGGTGTCGTTGAAGCTGAACGTCTCACCCGGCTTGACGATCGTCCCGTTGAGCAGCTCAGCAGCCCGCCCCTGGTTGATGTTGCGGTACTCCGCATAGGGGAAGGTCGTGTCGAAGCTGCTGATCTTCTCGGTGATCTTCAACGCCTTGGCGTCCCTGGTCGTGAACTCCGGGTCGACGACCTTGGCCTCGATCTCGACCATCCGCTCATCGCCGGTCTTGGTGAGCGCCGGGATGAGCTTGGTCGCCATCTCCTCGGGCTGCAGGCCGATGCCAGCCTTGCCGGGCACCACGACGGCCTTGCCCTTCTCGATCCGGACGGTCGCGTCGACTGCCTTCTTGCCGATCCCAGTTGTGGAATCGGTCAGGGGCTTGGCCAGCTTCTTGGGGTCCAGCTGGGGCGTGAGCTGGTTGTCCACGATCTGGACCACCAGAGCCGGGGCGTACGCCGTCACCGGCAGCGCAACCTTCTTGTCCCCCGACCTGATAGTCACCGGACCGCTCACGGCAGGTTCGGCGATCGTCTTCATGGCCTTGGCGAGGCCGTCTGCATCGACCGCCGGCTCGACGACGACGGTCGGGACCTTAACCGGATCCTCCTCGACGAGGTAGGCCGCACGGATCGCCGTCTGGGCGTCGGCACGTGCCACGACCAGACCCGGCTTGGGTTGGCGCGCCACAGGCTTGGCCTTGGGGAACGTGATCTGAGCCTCGACGACGTCCTGGTTGACAGTCTCGCTGATCGTGCCGATCGTGCTCTGCAGCTTGGCATCGTCGACATCGAGGGCAGGGGCGGTGGCGTGGTCACCGATGAACAGGCCAACGATGTCGGCCGGGTCCCAACTGCGCTGGCCACCTGCCTCCGAGACTGACCGGTCGACATCGAGCGCGAGGCCAGCGTCCTTCGGCTCGATCTCGAACGACGTCTTGTCGTGCTCCAGAGTGATCGGCCGGTCGACGTTGGGCGACAGGGCCTTGTCGACGGCAGAACGCGCCGCGCTGGGTGACATGCCGCTGACGTCGACGCCACCGATCGTCGCGTTGGCGGGCATCCGGGTGCCGGTCAGGAAGTAGCCCCCGACGTACAACGCGCCCACCACGACCGCCAGGGCAAGGACGAAGCGGCGTGCACGGTGCGAGGACGGACCGTCGCCGGACTCGGCCGGCGGGAGGTCTGTGCCGTCGTCGTCTGTGTCGTCGTCGTCTGCGCCCGGCTCGGCCAGTCCGTCGGCCAGGGGGACGGCCAGGGGGACGGCCAGGACGGCTTCCGTCTGGTCAGCGGGCTCGTCCTGCTCGAGGGCCGTCTCCGTCTCCCCAGCGGGCTCGTCCTCGGCAGGCCCGTCGGCCGACTCCGGCTCGGGCTCGTCGGGGTCGGCTACAGGCTCATCCGCCTCGAGAGCGGTCTCCGGCACCTCTTCAGGCTCGTCCGCATCAGGCTTGTCCGGGTCAGGCGCATCGGCCTCGACCGGAGCGGCGTCCTCGGCAGCGACATCGGGCTCGTCGTCCAGATCGATCTCTGCGTCCGGCTCGACGACCAGGCCGGGCTCGGCGATGCCTGGCCCTTCGCCCAGGAGCTCTGCTCCGTCGGCATCTTTCGCGACGTCAGGAGCGCCCTGGTTCTCGCCGGAGGTGTTGTCGTCAGGTGTTTCGGTCATGGGTTGCTCCCGTAGACGGTCTTTTCCGAGTCCGGTAGTCGCAGGATCGTTCCGTAGTGGGCACGGTAGTAGAGAAGTGGGTCGTCGATGTCGTCCCGCACAGCAGCGCCGGTGACTGCCCCGACGAGGATCGTGTGATCTCCGCCTGCGGTCACCGAGACCGTGGAGCACTCGAGCCAGGCGAGCGAGTCGTCGAGCAACGGGGCACCGGAAGCCCCGCGGTGGAACGCGATCCCTTGCATCTGGTCCTCCAGCGGGCGGCCCCGGTGGGCGAACCAGGCCGATGCCGCGATGCCTTCCTCGGCCAGGATCGAGACGCCCCAGAACCCGGTCTCGAGGACAGCTTCGTGGAACCGGCTCTCGGTGTGGGAGCACACCAGCACCAGCGGCGGGTCGAGCGAGACCGAGGTGAACGCGCTCGCGGTCATGGCGTGATCGATCCCGTTCTGGGTCGTCGAGACGACCGTGACGCCGCTCGCGAACCTACCGAGAGCTCCGCGAAAGGCCTGCTGGTCCACCGTCGCGGTCATCGGACCAGCCTAGGAGGACGCAGGACGCCGAGCACGATTGCCCCTGCCGAGCCGATCGTGAACGACCAACCGATCCAGTCCGAAGCGATCAGATAGCTGTCGCCGGGAGAGACCTGTTGAGCCATCAGGACGAGCCCCCAGCCCAGCCCCAACCAGGCTCCGCCCGCTGGCATCAGCTGGCCGGCGGCCCGTACGACGGCGTACGTCACGGCGACCGTCAGCAGGACACCCCACGGCCAGATGACACCTCCGGCCCACCAGACGTGCCGGTGCATGATCGCACCGACGACTCCGACGTAGACCCCCAGCACGAGCAGGCTTGCGCGCTTCACGACTCAGAGACCGGCGAACAGGTCTTCCTCGAGCCCGCTCTCCCCCACCGGCCCGCGAGCGCCCCGCACCAATCGGTAGAACTCCGTGCCCCACACCGTCGCCGCCATGTCCATGCCGCCGGCGAAGAACTGTCCGTCCTCGGTGATCTGGGTACGGTGCGCCTTCATCGCGGCGAGCTTCGCGGAGACGAACTCGGGGCCCTCGATCACGGCGTCCAGCTGATCGTCCTCGACCACCATCGCCGGCAGGTTGTCCGGATCCATCCCCTCGAACGTCTTGGTGTCACCGCTGTCGCGCAGCGCCTTGATGCCTGCCCGCATGCGCGACGCCGAGAGCGCGACCCAGTAGACCTTCGCGACGTCCCACGCCTCGCCGAGGACCGGCCGGAACGAACGCGCCGCAGCCAGGTCAGCGGCGTAGTGCGCGACCCGGTGCGCCTGGATGTGGTCGGGATGCCCGTAGTTGCCGAAGTCGTCGTACGTCACCAGCACGTGGGGGCGGACCTCACGGATGATCTCGACGAGCAAGGCCGCGGCCTCGGTCAGGTCGGCGTGCCAGAACGCATTGTGATGGATCTCGTCAGCCGCGGTGGCGCTGCCGTTGTCGTCCCACTTCATGCCCGAGTCACGGTAGTGGCCGGCGCCGCCCAGGATCCGGTGGTCGGTGACTCCGAGCTCGGCCATCGCCTCGGTCAGCTCCCCCTCGCGGTGCTGACCCAGCAGGTCATCGCGGTCGGAGGCCAGGTGCTCCAGGCCGGGCACGAGCACCTCGCCCATCTCTCCCAGCGTGCAGGTCACCAGCGTGACCTGGACGCCCTCCGCGACGTACCTGGCCATCGTCACGCCGTTGTTGATCGACTCATCGTCAGGATGGGCGTGCACGAAAAGGATCCGTCGGTCGCTCAAGGTCATGTCCCAAGGCTACTGACCATCGCCGACGCCAGGCCCTGTCGCCTCCCGCTGCCGTGGTTGGATCGAAGCATGAGCGTCTCCTACCCGCGACTGGCCGCCCGCACACTTCGTTTCACCCTTGGCATCCCCCGCAACATCACGGTGTCGCCGGACGGCCGGACTGTGCGGTTCATCCGCACACCGGACGGCGTGACCCGCACCGGCCAGCTCTGGGAGCACGACGTCGCCTCAGGTGTCGAGACGATCGTGGTCGACCCGCTCGAGCTGCTCGGCGATGCCGGTGAGCAGCTGTCGGTCGAGGAGAGGTCCCGCCGCGAGCGCAGCCGCGAGTCCGCCGCGGGTCTGGTTGGCTACGACGTCGACCAGACTGGTCGCTGGGCCTGCTTCGCCCTGTCCGGGAGGCTCTGGGCGGTCCACCGGGGGGGCAAGTCCGTTCACGCCCTGCCGAGTACCGGCGCGGTCATCGATCCGCGTCTCGACCCGACCGGCCGGTTCATCGCCTATGCCTCGGGTGGCGCACTGCGGGTCATCGATGTGGGTGGGCGCGACGAGCGAGCCCTGGTCGAGCCGGACTCCCCCACCGAGGTCTGGGGGCAGGCCGAGTTCATCGCCGCGGAGGAGATGGAGCGCCATCGCGGCTTCTGGTGGGCGCCGAACGGTGAGTCATTGCTGGTCGAGCGCTACGACGACGCTCCAGTTCAGACGTGGCACATCGCCGATCCCGAGCACCCCGAGCGCGAGCCGGTGGCCCAGCGGTATCCCGCCGCCGGGACACCTAACTCCGTCGTCACGCTCTGGCACATCGGGCTTGACGGCACCCGCCGACAGGTCGAGTGGGACCGCGCAGCGTACGAGTACCTCGGCCGGGTCACGTGGAACCAGCACGGCGCACCCGTGATCCAGGTCCTGAGCCGTGACCAGAAGGCCTCACGGACCCTGTCGGTCGACACCGCGACCGGCCTGACGACCACGCTGCGCGAGCAGAGCGACCCGGCCTGGGTGGAGCTGTCGTCTGCGCCTCGCTTCGCACCTGACGGATCGCTCGTGACAGTCGAGGACGTCGACGGGTGGCGCCGGGTGCTGCGCGACGGCGTCGCGATCTCACCCGATGGATGGCAGGTGCGCGGCATCGTCGAGGTGTTCCAAGACAGCGTCATCGCGACGGCCTCGCACGAGCCGACTGCGGTCCAGGTCGTCCGGCTCGGCTTCGATGGCGTGATCAGCGAGCTCACCGAGGGCGCCGCCCTGCACGGGGCGGTCATCGGCGGGCCCACGACGGTCATCGTCCGATCCGGCCTCGAGGCCGTCGGCACCTCGGTCATGGTCCACCAGGAGGACTCCGCACCGACCCCGATCCGTGTGCTCGCCGAGCCGGCGCCGCACGAGCCGGTCGTGACCCTGCTGGCGGCCGGCGAGCGCGGACTTCGCACGGCTGTGCTGTTCCCCCGCGGACACGAGCGCGGCTCGCACCGACTGCCGGTGCTGATGGACCCGTACGGCGGTCCGCACGCACAACGGGTGCTGGCCTCAGCCCGGGCATTCCTCGAGGCGCAGTGGCTCGCCGACCAGGGATTTTGCGTCATCGTCTCCGACGGCCGTGGCACCCCTGGGCGCGGCCACGCGTGGGAGCGCGAGATCCTCCACGGCTTCGCGACCGTGACTCTCGACGACCAGGTCGACGCGCTGGCCGCGGTCGCCGCGGCGTACCCCGACGACATCGACACCGACCGGGTCGGCATCACCGGCTGGTCGTACGGCGGCTACCTCTCCGCCCTGGCCGTGCTCAAGCGGCCAGACGTTTTCCATGCTGCGGTCGCTGGCGCGCCTGTGACTGAGTGGCGGCTCTACGACACCTGTTACACCGAGCGTTACCTCGGCGACCCGAACACCCAACCCGAGGTCTACGACGACAACTCATTGCTGCCGCTCGCGGCGGGGCTGGAGCGCCCACTCATGATCATCCACGGCCTCGCGGACGACAACGTCGTCGCGGCGCACACCCTCCGGCTGTCGTCCGCGCTGCTCGCAGCCGGTCGGCCACACACCGTGCTCCCGCTGTCGGGCGTGACCCACATGACGCCGCAGGAGGTCGTGGCGGAGAACCTCAAGCTCCTGCAGGTCGAGTTCCTGCGCGAGCACCTCGGCGTCTGACCCCCACGATCAGTCCTTGAGTCGCTTGGGCCCACCGGGGAGGTCGATCGGGGTGACGGGCAGTCTGTCGTCTCCTGGCATCCAGCCGCCGTAGACATCGACCATCTCGATGACGCGGTCGTCGTAGGGCTCGACCAGCAGCACCCACGCGTGGTCCTCGCCGTCGTCCTCGCCGGCAAAGCCCTCGCGTCGCAACGTCGTCAAGTAGCCCTCGCTCTCCAGCGCGTTGATGAGCTCCGCGGCGTCGTCGTCGGCATCGAAGTAGATCGGACTCATGCCGCCGAACCTATCGCGCGCACCGTGAATCCGGGCAGGTCGGTTGGGTGCGCTTGATCCGCACGCATCCCCGAGTACGAGATTGCCAGTCCGTCAGAGCCCTGAGGTCCGATCCGCGCAGCAGCCCCCGTGGCCAGCGCCTCCCATCGACCTCATGGAATGCACATGAACCTGGCCGAGGCACTTCGGTCGTACCGCGGAGCGCTACTC
Organism: Aeromicrobium sp. A1-2; assembly: GCF_003443875.1. NCBI lineage: Bacteria > Bacillati > Actinomycetota > Actinomycetes > Propionibacteriales > Nocardioidaceae > Aeromicrobium > Aeromicrobium sp. A1-2. The sequence continues at coordinate 2,356,739 of NZ_CP027482.1, forward strand.
GTGGTGAGTCACGACGATCAATTCCTCGCCGACCTGGAGCTCACCCGACGTGTCGAGATGTGAGTCGGCGAGCACACTGGTGGCATGACCGGAACGAACTGGGCAGGCAACCTGACCTATCACGCAACGGCGCTGCACCAACCGGGCTCGATCGAGGAGCTCTCCGCGCTCGTTGCGGCCGCCCCGTCGGCACGCGCGCTCGGCAGCCGCCACTCGTTCAACGCCATCGCGGACACCACCGGTGTCCAGATCTCGGTAGCCGGGCTGCCTCCGGTCGTCGAGGTCGATGCCGCCGCCCGCGAGGTCACGGTCTCCGCGGGTCTGCGGTACGGCGAGCTTGTCGAGGAGCTCGATCAGGCCGGCTGGGCGCTGCATAACCTGGCCTCACTCCCCCACATCTCGGTCGCTGGAGCCATCGCGACCGGTACGCACGGGTCGGGTGACCGCAACGGCAGTCTCGCCAGCTCGGTCGCCGGGCTCGAGCTCGTCACCGCGGACGGCACGGTGCGCTCGGTCCGCCGCGGCGACCCCGACTTTGACGGGATGGTCGTCTCGCTCGGGCTGCTCGGAGTCGTCACCAAGGTCACCCTCGACATCATCCCGACGTTCCAGATCCGTCAGGACCTCTACGAGGGGGTCCCGTGGGAGTCGATCGAGACGGACCTCGATGCGATCACCGGCAGCGCGTACAGCGTCAGCCTCTTCACCGACTGGGGTGCCGGAGGCGCAGGCCAGGCCTGGGTCAAGTCGCGGGCCGACGCAGCACCTCGCGAGGAGTTCTTCGGCGCACGTCCAGCGGCCCGACAGCTGCATCCTCTACCGGGCGAGCAGGCCGACGTGGCCACGACACAGCTCGGCGCCGCCGGCCCGTGGTGGGACCGGCTGCCGCACTTCCGCCTGGGATTCACGCCGAGCAACGGCGAGGAGCTGCAGACCGAGTACCTCGTGCCTAGGGAGCACGCCCTCGAGGCGATCCGGGCCGTGCGCGCGCTCGCGCCACGCGTGCAGCCGCACCTGCTGATCAGCGAGATCAGGACCATCGCCGCCGACGCCCTGTGGCTGAGCCCCAGCCACTCGGTCGGCTGCCTCGCGATCCACTTCACCTGGCGGATGCATGTGCCGGAGGTGACGGCACTGCTGCCCGTCATCGACGCCGCACTCGCCCCGTGTGCCGCCCGGCCGCACTGGGGCAAGGTCTTCGAGACCGCACCCCAGCGCCTGCTTGAGGCCTATCCACGTATCCCGGATCTGCGCGCGCTGGCCGACCGGCTCGATCCCGAGCAGACCTTCGCCAATCGGCTTACGAGTCACTGGCTGTCCCGTTGACGATGTGACGTAGTCGGGCGGTACTGACCGGGTCGGCAGGGCATTCCGGTGGCAGACTGGAAATATGAACACGTTCAATCCCATCCCGGTGCGACTCACCGGACCACGGCTGATGCGTCAGGACTGGACCCGGCTGACCTTCATCCACTGGGCTGTCGAGCCCGCGATGGTGGCACCGTTGCTCCCCCTCGGTACGCGTCCTGACGTGCTGGACGGCGTCACGTACGTGGGCCTGATTCCGTTCGAGATGCGACGAGCCGGATTCGGCCTGGGCCCCGCAGTGCCGTTCTTCGGTGACTTCGCCGAGACCAACGTGCGTCTCTACACGGTCGACGACCAGGGACGGCACGGTGTGGTCTTCCGGTCACTGGAGACCAGTCGACTCCTGGTGACCCTCGGTGCGAGGTTCGCGTTCGGGACTCCGTACACGTGGGCCCGCATGCGGATCACCCAGGAGGGCGACCGGATCGACTACACGACTCGCCGGCGCTGGCCCGGCCCCCGCGGCGCCGGCGGTCACGTCTCCGCGACGATCGGCGACCCGATCGCACACCCGTCGGCGGTCGAGGAGTTCGTCACCGCGCGCTTCGGACTGCACACCCGGTGGGCGGGACGCACGCTCTGGATCCCGAACCACCACGCCCCGTGGCCCCTGCGGTCCGCGACGGTCGAGACGCTGGAGGACACCCTGGTGGCGGCGGCCGGCATTCCCGGTCTCGCGAGCCGGCCGCCCGACTCGGTCGTCTACGCGGACTCGGTCCGCACCGAGTTCGGCACGCCCGTCGTCGTGCCAACCTGATCCTGGCTCAAAGCGCTTGCTCGATCGCCGGGACACGAGCGAGGAAGGCAGCGACCCGGTCGCGGGTGCGCTGCGGCTCCCCGACCTTCGCCAGATTGAGCAGACCCGCGTCGCCGCGCACCTGGCCCGCCTCGATCCGATCGCTGGCCGCCGTCATGCGCTCGACGACGGCCGCGAGGACCGTCGTAGGACCCCACTCGCCGTACGCGTCGACCAGCAGGTCGAGCCTGCGCACGACGTCGTCCAGCGGTATCTCGCGGTAGAGCGGGATGCCGGTCCACGCAAGGAAGGCCAGGTCGTCGATCGGACGGCCGGGACCGGCCATGTCCCAGTCGATCATGGCAACGAAGTGGCCGCTCTGGATGATCCAGTTGTAGGCGCCGGGATCGTTGTGGCAGACGATCTGGTCGGCGGCGAGCTCTGCCTCGCCGCCCCGCCAGGTGCGCGGGCCCTCGGGTCGGAAGTCCTCGACCAGATCATGGAAGTCACGCAACCATGTCACTGCCTCGGCAAGAACGCTGTCCAGGACGACCTCGCGGTCGACCGGGACGCCTCTGCCCTCGACGTAGTCGAGCACCTCACGACCCTTGTCGTCGATGCCGTGCAGCTCCGGCATGCCCCGGAGTCCGTTGTCGTGCAGATACGTCAGAAGCTCGTGCACGGCCGGCGTCCATGGCCCGGTCGGGCGCCGCACCGTCCGGCCGATGCGGGTCGCCCCGCCCACCGCACCGGGCAGGTGTTCAGGCTCTGTGTCGTCACGTGGCACGCTTTCATCGTGGCACACACTCACTCGCACAGCTCGGTTGCCGACTACGGACCCCCCCGACGCAGGCTGGCCTCGGTGCTGACGATTGTCGTGCTCGCCATCGCGGGCGTCGCGATGGCCGCGATGGCCGCCCTGTGGCCCGACGCGGACCAGGTGCCGCGCGACCAGAATCCTTACAGCGGGCAGGGCGTCACGACCGTCGAGGCGACCGTCACGGGCATCGAGCCGTTCGACTGCAACAGCGGCGGCGAGGGACCCGACGGGATCCAGCAGGTCAGGGGCGACTGCGCCCACATCACGGCCACGACGGACGACGGCGCCGCGACCTTCGACCTCGACGCATCGCGATTCAAGGCCGGCATCGATCGCGGCGACGACGTCAAGCTCATTCGGATCGCTCCGGAGGGCCAGTCGGTGTCGTACGAGTTCCTGGACTTCCAGCGCGGCCTGCCGATCACGGCGCTCGCGATCGCCTTCTCGGTCCTGGTCATCGCGGTTGCGCGCTGGCGCGGCCTGTTCGCGATCGTCGGCATCGGGGTGACGATGCTCGCGCTGACCAAGTTCATGCTGCCGGCCTTCCTCGCCGGGGAGTCACCGCTGCTCGTCGCGATTGTCGGGTCGACCGCGATCATGATCGCGGTGCTCTACCTGGCCCACGGGATCTCGATCCGCACGACCGCGGCGCTGTTCGGCACCCTGGTCGGCATCGGCCTGACTGCCGCCCTCGGTCTCGGCTCGACGATGTGGACCAACCTGACCGGCGTCGGCTCGGAGAACGATCAGATCCTGATCGCGACGGTGCCGGGGATCGACCTTTCCGGCATCGTCGCCGCCACGATGGTCATCGCCGGTCTCGGCGTGCTCAACGACGTGACCGTGACGCAGGCCAGCGCGGTCTGGGAGATGCGGGCGCTGCAACCGGCTGCCCGTGGCGCCTCGCTGTTCGCCTCGGCGATGCGGATCGGCCGAGACCACATCGCCTCGAGCGTCTACACCCTGGTGTTCGCCTACGCGGGTTCGGCCATGACGGTGCTGCTGCTCATCACCGCCTATCAGCGGGGTCTGGCCGAGATGGCGACGACCGAGGAGATCGGCACTGAGATCGTGCGCACCCTGGTGGGTGCGATCGGCCTCGTCCTCGCGGTTCCGGTCACGACGCTCTTCGCGGTGTGGCTGGCGCCGAAGGCGACCGAGCCCGATCAGCTCGAGATCGTCACCGCAGGCGGATCGCACGCGGGGCCTGTCGGCGGCTGACCAGCCTCCTCGGAGTCAATCTTTGCGGTCAGGGCCTGCCTCTGCGGCCAGGTCACCGGGCCGTCCCTCGTCGGTGGCGTCCTGTGCGTTCATGATCCTGGCGTCAGCTGTTCACCCGCCGTGAGCCCCTTTCCGGCCGCCTGGACCCGCTGCCGCTCCTAGGCTGGAATCACCGGCCTGCCGGGCCACCAGCGACAAGACTGACGATGCCCCCTCACCGATCCTGGTCCTCCACGTACCGGCTCTCCAGCGAGTCGCGCCAGCAACGGATCCTGCGCACCGTGCACCGTCTGGACGATCCCGGCATCGTGGCGCTCGGCACGACCCGCGACACCCGACCCGCCGTCGTGATCGAGTGCTCCTCGGCCAACGCCGAGTTTCGGGCCCGGCGCATCGTCCACACGCTGGATCTGCTGGCGGAGCGGATCGAGACCTCCCGGGCATCGGGTCTCTGCGCGCCGGAGCCGCCCCAGTCGACGCACCTCGCGGGGCTCCCGATCCCCCGGCGGCTGACCAGGCTCGTCCCGACGGATCGGCTGCGCAGGCTGCTCTGAGCATGCATGGGCCGGCGGGTCGATGGGTATGAGTCCGGTTCCGAGGGAAGGACAGCCATGACCCACACACCCATCGAACCTGACGATCCGTACGACGAGCTCCCGGGCGACGATCCCGAGGCTCCGATCGACTCGCAGCAGGACGACCCCGAGATAGCCGTGGTGCCGGACTTCGGCGAGGACCGCGCGGCGCCGGATCCCGGCGAGGACACCTAGCCCCGACGGTTCAGGACGCGGCCGATTCGAAGGCCGCGAGGACCTCGGCGCTGCTGCACCGGGCACCGGTCTGGAGGTACTCCATGGCGCGCAGGGCGCCCGCGTGTGCCTCGACGCTCGAGCCGGCCACCGCATCCTCGACGACCCGGCAGAAGTAGTCATGCTGATGGGCGTCGACGAACGTGTAGTGGACGCAGACGTCGGTATGACCACCGATGAGGATCAGGGTCTCGGCACGTAGCCCCTTCAGCAGGATCTCCAGCTCGGTCCCGAAGAAGCACGAGTAGCGGCGCTTGCGGATCACATAGTCGTCGGGCCGTAGGCCGAGAGCGGCCGCGATCTCGGTGCCGGGATCGCCTTCGAGCAGGTGCACGTCCTCGGCGCCGTCGAGCTCGCGGCCAAAATCGACCAGGTCGCGGCGATGCGCCTCCTGGAAGAACACGATGGGGATGCCGCACTCGCGGGCCTTGGCCACCAGCGCCGGTGCGCGATCCATCGCTTCCTGGTAGCCAGGCATGAACGGAATGGCCGACTCGCCCTCGCCTGCTCCGCCGCCCTGGATGTCGATCACGACGAGAACCGGCCGGCCCTCGATCAGCTCGCGGGGTGTGCGGGAACTCATGGGCTCTCCTCGTGCAAAGACGTTCGTCGGCGTCACAGTGCGGTCCGGTGTCACAGTGCGGTCCGGTGTCACAGTGCGGTCCGGTGTCACAGTGCGGTCCGGTGTCCGATCTCCGACGTGTTCGTCACGCTAGCACCGGAGGGGATCGATCCGGGGCGACCCAGCACCCGTGCAAGGCTGGGGGCCCCACCAGACGTCCCTAGGAGACATCGTGCGCGTCGCCATCACTGCTGCCAGTGGCAAGCTCGGAGCTGCCATCGTCGCGGCAACTGCGGCCGAGATCGGCGCGGACAACGTCGTGGCCCTGGCCCGGACCCCCACGAACGCCGCACACCTCGGGGTCGAGGTGCGTCCCGGCAGCTACGACGACCGCGACGAGCTCGTGACGTCGCTGGCAGGCATCGACCGTGTGCTGCTCGTCTCGGGAATGGACGCTCCGGACCAACGCATCGGGCAGCACCGCAACGTCATCGAGGCCGCCCGGTCGAACCACGTGCAGAAGATCGTGTACACCAGCATCCAGGGCCCCGCGAGCGGCACCGCCTTCTCGCCGGTCGTGCAGAGCAACCGGCAGACCGAGGACGACGTCAGGGCGAGCGGACTGGCCTGGGCGATCGGCCGCAACGGCATCTACATCGAGCCTGATGTGGAGTATGCCTCGACGTACGCCGAGCTCGGCGAGATCACCAACTGCGCCGGCGAGGGACGCTGCGCCTACACGACGCGGCCCGAGCTGGCGTACGCGTACGCCCGGATGCTGACCGGCTCGGCCGGCGACGGCCAGACGTACAGCCTCAGTGGCGAGCCGATCACCCAGACCGAGCTGGCCACCCTGCTCGGTGACGCCATGGGTGTCCCGATCGGCTATCGCTCGATGAGTTTCGAGGACTACCGCACCGAACGCGTCGCGGAGCTCGGCGACTTCATCGGCACGGTTGTGGCCGGCATCTACCAGGGCATCCGTGATGGCGCGTACGACACCTCCGGCGACTTCCAGGCCGCGGCCGGCCGCCCACACCAGTCGTGGGCCGACTTCTTCGCCGACCTGAAGTCCGTCCACACTGGCGCCTGACCGGCCCTGGTCAGGGGACCACGACGATCTTGCCGAGCGCGCGGCCTTCTCCGACCCGGGCGAGGGCAGCGGGCACCTCCTCGAGCCGGAAGGTCCGGTCGATGTGGATCGCGACGTCGCCCGCGACGCACAGGTCGGCGACCGGCTCGAAGTGGCCCGGTCCGGTCTTGACGACCAGCACCCCGAGGGAGCGACCGGTGAGCAGGCCGACCGCCGAGCCCGCAGTGAGCACACGCAGGAGCGTGCGCACCGACCCGCCCACGCACCGGTAGGTACCGCCCGGCGCGAGAGCGCGGCGGTAGGCCAGCACCGACCGGTGCGCGACCAGGTCAAGGATCAGGTCGTACGGCCCTGAGCGGGTGAAGTCGTCGCGGCGGTAGTCGATCACCTCGTCGGCGCCCATCGCTCGCATGAAGTCCTGCTTCGCTGCGTTGTCGACACCGGTCACGTGGGCACCGAGCCGCTTGGCGAGCTGGATCGCGAACATCCCGGACCCCCCTCCCCCGCCGTTGATCAGGACTCGGACGCCCGGTCCGGCCGCCGCCGTGCCCTGCAGCGCGATCGCACCCGCCTGCGGGATGGCGGACGCCTCCGCGAACGTCAGTCCGGTGGGCTTGCGGGCCAGGGCGGACTCCGCGACGAGGGCGTGCTCCGCGAAGCCACCCTTCAACGCGAGGTTGTCGGCGTACACCTCGTCCCCGGGTTGGAATCGCGTGACTCCCGACCCGATCTCGTCGACGACCCCGGCGATGTCCGATCCCAGCGTCCGGCGCGACGGGGTCCGAAGACCGCCGGTGCGGGCGTAGGCCGGCGCCCCCCGCAGGCACTCCCAGTCACTGAGGTTGACCGACGTCGCGGCGACCTCGACCCGCACCTGCCCGGCGGCGGGCGACGGGACCGGGACGTCGTCGACGCGCAGGACATCCGGTGGCCCGTACCGGTCGTGGACCACGGCCCTCATGCGCGACGGACGCCCCGGACGCAGAGGTAGCCGACCATCCACAGCTCACCGACGGTCGCGGGGACGACCAGCAGGTCGAGCGTCACGCCGGCGTCGGGGAGGACATGGCTCAGCAGTGCGCTGACGACGTAGCCCGCACCGCCGACCATGAGGACCCAGCCGAGCAGGTCGGGCATCCAGCCCGACTGCCGGACGAGCCAGCCCATCGGGATCAGCCAGAGACCGAAGAAGATCCCGCCGATGAGCCACAGGTGTTCGCTCACGACGTACAGCAGCTGAGCGGTGCCGGCCGCCCCGCCGCCGACGGCCAGTGTGGCGTCCCGGCTGACATCCAGGGCCGTCGCGATCAGGGCGACGCTGCCGAGCATCGCCACCGCATTGACCAGACCGAAAGCCGCGATCGAACCCGCAGCGAAGGTGTTGACGCTCCTGAACAGCCGGTAGAACCACAGCGCGACGAGCGCCTGTGTGATCACGACACCCATCTCCATCACGATCCCCAGCCGGGCCAGAGCCTCGCGTTCGGTCAGGTTGGCCAGGGTCGCCTCGGCGTCGTCCGCGGCAAACAGCTGGCTGCGGATCAGCAGGTAGCCGACCAGCCCGGTCAGCGCCAGCCCGAGGTAAAGCAGGCCGGTCGTGCGGGCTGTGCGCACCAGCTCCGGCGTGATCGACTCAGGTCGAGGACTCGCGGTCGTGGCGGTGGTCATGGGATCTCCTTGGGTGCCTTACAGCGTAAGAATGACATACAGCGTAAGGTTTGCGCAAGAGACGAGGAGATGGTGTGACGACGCGTGAAGTACGGACGCCCCTGAGCCGGGAGCGGGTGCTCGTTGCGGCGATCGCCCTGGCCGATGCCGAGGGCATGTCGGCCGTGACGATGCGCCGGCTCGCCGCCGACGTCGGCGTCGAGGCGATGTCGCTCTACCACCACGTGCCGGGCAAGGCGGGCCTGCTCGACGGGCTCGCCGAGGCCGTGATCGTCCGGATCCACGCGGCCGTCGACGCTGCGGTGTCGGCCGACGACGACTGGCGTACGGCCGTGCGCCATCGCTGCCTCGCGGCCCGCAGCGTCATGGTCGACCACCGCTGGGCGCCGGGTCTGCTCGGATCTCGCTCGAGCATCCCTACGAGTCTGTACCCGTACTACGAGGAGATCCTCGCGACGATGATCCGCGGGGGCCTGGGCTATCACCTGGCGCACCAGGGCATCCACGCCCTCGGGACCATGGTGCTCGGGTTCACCCAGGAGCTGTTCACCCCTGACTCCGAGGGCGGCACGCTCGACGAGGAGGCCGCCGAGGCCGAGCTCGCCGCGATGGCCGAGATGCTCCCCCACCTGACCGCGATGGTCGCCTCGGAGGTCCACGACGCCGGCGAGGATCCACTCGGCTGGTGCGACAGCCAGAACGAGTTCGAGTTCACGCTGGACCTGCTGCTGGACGGGTTGGCCCGGGCGTCGGACTCGCTGGCGAGGCACCGCACGACGACGGCTTAGCACCGCGGCGGTTTCATCGGGGTGCGCAGTGCCCACTGAAGTGCCTTCTTGCCGATGGACACGCTCTCGATCATGCTCGAGAGGTACCCGCACGTGTCGGAACCGCTACCAGTCGAGGACCCTCCATGGCGACGTCACCCAAGACCATCCTGCTCACGGGTTCGACCGACGGCATCGGCCTGGCGACCGCGACCCGGCTGGCCGCGCTGGGCCACCACCTCCTCCTGCACGGCCGGGACCGGGCCAAGGTGGCCCACACCCAGCGAGCCGTCCGCGCGACGAACGGGGGCGGCGCGGTCTCGACCTTCGTGGCCGACCTCTCGCGACTCTCAGACGTCGAGGCCCTCGCGGCAGCCGTGAAGGAGGGGCACCCGCACCTCGACGTGCTGATCAACAATGCCGGAGTGTTCCGCACTCCCGAGCCCGTCACCAGCGACGGGCTCGACACGCGCTTCGTCGTCAACACGATCAGCCCCTACCTGCTGACCAGGCTCCTGCTTCCGCTGCTCGGACCCACGGATCGAGTCATCAATCTCTCGTCGGCGGCCCAGGCGCCGGTCGACCTGCGCGCCCTCGCCGGCAAGGAGACCCTGTCCGACGGCGCCGCGTACGCGCAGAGCAAGCTCGCCCTGACCATGTGGTCGCGCCATCTGGCCACGACCCTCGAGCGGGGGCCAGTGATGGTCGCGGTCAATCCCGGGTCGTTGCTCGCCACCAAGATGGTCAAGGAGGGGTATGGCATCGACGGCAACGACATCGGCATCGGCGCCGACATCCTGGTCCGAGCCGCTGTCGGCACCGACTTCGCGGAAGCCTCCGGGACCTACTACGACAACGACGCCGGCCGCTTCGCCGCTCCGCACCCGGACGCCCTCGACCCAGAGCTGAACCTCGCCCTGACGGACCAGATCGACGCCATCATCGCCACACACGTCCAGAACGCGACCCCACCGTCGTGACTTTCCGCGGACGGGGAGGACTAGAAGATCGACCGGGCACTCCACGTTGTCGTAGCTGGACAGCTGCCCCGGATGTCAGCCGATCATGACCGGCCGACCACCGACCTGTCGCTCGGTGTCAGTGGCTGGTCACGGCACGACCACCACAGGGCACGTTGCCAACCGCGCACAGGCATCACCCACGGCACCGAGCGCGCTGTGGACGATCCCCTGGGTGCCGTGCCGACCCACGACCAGAAGGTTCGAGTCGAGGCTGGCGGTGAGAAGCACGTCGACCGGTTCGCCGGCCATGACGCGGGTCTGGACGACCGGAACTCCCGCTATCTCGGCGGCGTCGGCCACCGCTTGCGTTGCGTCCGACCTCGACCAGTGGCTGCTCGCGGACGTATGGGGGTAGGCGGACACGATCTGCACACTGGCCCCCACCACCAGCGCGAACTCGGTGGCCCAGGCCACCGCGGCGTCGCTCGTGACGGAGCCGTCGACACCCACCGTCACGGTCCCTCGACCCTCCTGCGGCTGGGGTCGCGGCGTGGCGACCGCCCTCGTCTGGTGCGGACCTGCGGGGCCACTGGCCCGGATGATCTCGCCATCACCGTCGACCTCGATCAGCAAGCAAGAGAGGTCTGCGCGCAGCCTGGCCATCACGATGTCTGCGACACCCGCCGCTGAGTCGGCCGAGGACTGCACCACCAGGATGTCCGCCTCCGCGGTGCGCCTGGACAGGACCTCCACCGGATCGCCCTGCTCGACCACCGCGTCGAGCGGAATGTTCGGCCGGGATCCATCAGGACCGACGCTGACGACCCGGATCTGTGCCCGGTCGACCAGCGCCCGCTCCAGCGCGTAGGCGAGCGCGCCTGCGTACGGACGCCCCTGCACGATGCCAATGACCATCACGGCATGACGGGATTGCAGGTGCTCCAAGGTCGCTGTCATAAGCCTTAGCATCTCAGCAGCCGCGGGCCGGCAACATCGACCAGATTCCTGACTTGGTGGGACCTTTGGCCCGTGCGGATCGCGCGACCGGCAGTCCGGCCCCGGCATGAGTCACGCTCACCGTGGTGCGCTCGGGCCCAGCAGCGCTGGTGCTAACCGTTGTAGTCCGGCGGCACGACGGCCCGCCCCGATCCTCATCGGTCCGGTGCTGAACGACGCGGGCTACATCACCGGCGGCGGCCAGGACACCCGGGTGATCTGGGGCTGCATGCTCGACGTGGTGAACGCCCTGACTGCCGTCGGATCCGCCGTCGCGCTGTTCCCCGTGCTACGGCGCCGCAACGAGTCGCTGGCGCTGGGCTTCGTGACCTCTCGGCTGATCGAGGCCGCCATCATCATGATCGGGGTCGTCAGCCTCCTCGCCGTGGTGACGCTCCGGCAGGACTACGCCGGCCTCGGCGCGGACGCGACCACACTGACGACGACCGGCACCGCCCTGGTGGACCTCCGCAACTGGACCTTCCTGCTCGGCCCCGGTCTGGTGCCCGCGATCAACGCGCTGCTGCTCGGCACGATCCTCTACCGATCGCGCCTGGTGCCCCGCATCATCCCGACCGTGGGCCTGATCGGCGCTCCGCTGCTCCTCGGCTCGGCGATCGCGACTCTCTTCGGAGTCTTCGACCAGGTGTCCGGGCCGGCGACGCTGCTGGCCCTCCCCATCGCCGCCTGGGAGCTCACACTCGGATGCTGGATGGCGTTCAGGGGCTTCGACCGCACAGCGGTCTCTGCCCTGACCGATCACGAGCCGGCTTGACCGCTTTTCGCGCCGAGGGCGGTTCCGCGCGTGACGGAGCCGTCCTCGGCTACGCCATGAGCCTCTCGCGAACCCAGCTCGGCGACGGGTTGGTGTGCGCGTCCTCGCCGACGAACACCGTGGGCACGGTCTCGTTGCCGCCGTTGACCTCACGGACGCGGGCCGAAGCCCGGTCGTCGCGCGAGACATCGACCCACACCGCCCGGCTGCCGATCCTCCCGAGCAAGAGACGCATCCGGAAGCAGTAGGTGCAGCCCGGGCGCCAGTAGATCAGCGGTACCCCGCGTGCCGCGGCTTCCGCGCGGGCCGCCGCGTCGCTGAGCGACCGGGGGAAGAACAGCGGCGAGAAGCCCACCGCAGCGACCAGCAGGACGATCCCGATCGCGACGGACACGGCGTCCCTCCCGCCCGGCGCGAGGACCACGGCGGCCGCGAGGGCCAGCGAACCTGCGGGGAGCCAGCGCATCACGGTGCTGCGCACCCGTCCAGCGATGCCCTCATCAGCGTCCACACCGCCACGGTACGCCGACCGCTCCAGCCGGATCGCACCCTTGAGCGGTACGCGGTAGCTACCGTCCTGGGGGGCGGCGCGGTCGTGAGCTCGACGTCACGGATCCGCACCACTTGACCACCGGGCCATCGAGCTCGAGGTTCACGACACACCTCCAGGGTCAGTGCCTGTGGCCCCGTGCGCGTGGCAGTGCCGCGGCGACCGTCGCACCGATCAGCGCGTAGCCGTCGTCGTTGGCGTGGATGTCGTTGAGCGAGCACATCCACGTCAGCGTGCAGATCCTGCTGACGTTCGTCGGCACGCCCCCCACGACCGTCGTGTCGTACGACTGGAATGCCGACGCCACGTCGACCGTCGTGCCGTACGGGGCCGTGACCGTGGCGATCGTGCTGTTGAGGGCCATCTGCAGGCCGCTGGTCTGTTGGGCCAGGGCGGGATTGGTGAAGTACAACGCGAGGTACGGGTTGTAGTAGTTCGTGACGACGATCCGCGCGTCCGGGGCGGCTGCGTGGATCTTCGCGAGGCTCGTGTGCAGGTTGGCACCCAGGACCGCCAGCCTCTCCTGGATGCACGCGTTCTGGTCCGTGGCCCGCAGGCACGGGGTGACGTCGTTCGCACCGATCGTCATCGTCACGAGGCTGGTCGTGCGCCGGTGCGCGCGCATGAACGCCAGGGCCTGGTCGAGCTGGTTGCCCTTGACGTAGTCGCAGCGGCCACCGTCGACGAGCGTCGTGCTCGTCTCGCCGGAGCAGGCGAGGTTGCGCAGCTTGGTCTTGCGCGCCGTGCGCTTCTCCGCGGCCAGCACGGCACCGACGTAGCCGCCGGTCTTGTCGTCGCCGGCATTCGGCTGGTAGCCGGCGGCCAGCGAATCGCCGAGGGCGACGTACCAACCGGTCGCGTGCGACGACCCGTGGTGGCTTCCGTGATGTCCCGTTCCGGCTTGCGCCGTCGTACCGGTCAGACCGATCGACATCGTGGCCATGGCCAGCGCCACGACCGCCAATCTCCTGCAATAACGCACCATGTGACTCCCTCTCGTCGTTCGCTCAGACTGCCTCATGAAGGGCTCATCTGACTAGAGGCGAAGGAAGCACAGAGATCACACAGAATCTTGTGATACCCCTAGGGGTATACCTATCAGGAGAGACCATGACCCGCCACGTGATTTATCGTCGAATCGCCACACCGCTCGTCGTCCTCGTGGCGTCGGCGGGACTCATGTCCGCGTGCTCAGGCGCCGGATCGAGCCAGACGCCCCCACCTGCCGACTCCTCCACGTCCACCAGCGCCCCGTCGACCGCGAGCGCTCCGGCCGCGCCGTCCGACCCCCTCGCGGCCGCAGCATGGGAGGCCCTGATGGCTCCGACCGGCGAATATGCCGCGGCGGCCTCCTACGCTGCCGTGATCGAAAAGTTCGGTGAGGTAGAGCCATACGCGTCGATCAAGGCCGCCGAGGAGCAGCACATCGCGGCCCTGACCCGCCAGCTGGAGCGGCGCGGAGTGACCGTTCCCGCCAATCCGTGGCTGGGCCGGGTCGCCGCGCCCGCAGATCTGGCCACAGCCGCAGCAGCCTGGGCCGATGGCGAGGACGCGAACGTCGCCCTCTACGATCGGCTGCTGTCTGCGGCCGAGTCCGATGCCACGCTGACCCGCGTCTTCACCAACCTGCGGCGAGCTTCCTTGGACCAGCACCTGCCGATGTTCGAGGCGGCTGCGGAGAACGGCGGGACGCTCTCTGCCGACCAGATGCAGTCCTCGGCGCACTGACCCGATGGTGCAGCGCCGGAGTCGCCGGCCGCCGGTGTTCTGACCCGCCCCGAGGGGCGCGCCGAGCAGTCCACCCGGTCAGGACACGCTGCGTCCGAGCTCGAGGAATGGTCCCGGGGACACCGTCCGCGTCTAGTGTGCGGGTATGGGTCTCTACGCCAGACAATCGCTACGTCTGGTGGGGCCGGCCAGCATCATCGCAGCGGTCGTGGGCATGGCAGCCCTGTGGCTGGCCGCTCGACCCGCCGACCTCGCGACCGGCAACTCCCTGGGCCAGCTGGCCGGCGTCGAGTCGATCCTGCTGATGTCGATCGCGCTGGTGCTCATCAGCACCCTGCCGTGGGTCGAGACGTACTTCGACGGCATCGACCGCGCTGCCATCTGGCACCGGCGCTGCGCCATCGCCGGGATCCTGCTGCTGGTTCCACACATCCTGATGTCGCACCGTGGGCAACCGGGCGCACCCTCGTGGGCCGGTCCGGCGGGCGTCATTGCGACGATCGGCCTCGCCACACTGATCGTGTGGGCCATCCTCCCTCGCTGGCGCACCGTCGTACCCGCCCCCGGTCGGCGCGTGATCGAGGCGATCCACGAGTGGCCTCCTGCCCGCCTGGTCGCACGCCTGGTGAGCGACTACGAGATCTGGCGCTTCGTGCACCGCACCACGGGCCTGTTCGTGGCCATCGGGTTCGCCCACGGACTGGCAGACGCGACGGCCTTCGACGGGCCCCCCGTCCTGCGCTGGACCTACGTCGTCGTCGGGGCAGTCGGTCTGGCGTTCTACATGTACCGGGAGGTGTTCGCCCGCCGAGGACATGGCCTTCGCGACTACCAGGTGAGCGAGGTCCAGGTCATCGGGCACGGAATGACCGAGATCTCGTTGCGCCCGCTCGGTCGCCCCCTGAGGTATGCGCCGGGCCAGTTCGCGATGCTGCACCTGGAGACGAAGTCCGGATGGCATCGGCACCCGTTCACGCTCGCGAGCAGCCCGTCCGACCCCGAGGTCCGGGTCACGATCAAGGCGCTCGGGGACTACACGTCGGCGGTGTCCGACTCCGTGAGACCGGGCATGCCTGCGGTGCTCAGCGGACCGCACGGACGGTTCACCCACACGAAGGGCACCTCGCACCAGATCTGGGTCGCCGGTGGGGTCGGCGTCACCCCATTCCTGAGCTGGTTCAGGTCGCTCGAGGAGTTCCCGGCTTCGGACCGGGTGGACTTCTTCTACTCTGTCGCCGGCGACGCCCCCTACGTCGATGAGATCCAGGCGATCGTCGAGCACCATCCCAACGTCCGGGTCCACGTGATCGACTCCACCGTCGCCGGACGGCTGACCGCCGAGGGCGCGCTCGCCATGTCCCGGCCGGCCGACAACGCTCCGGTCCAGACCGACGTTCAGTCGGTATCGGTGTTCATGTGCGGGCCTGAGCCAATGGTCCAGGCGCTGAGCAGCGGGTTCCGGGAGGCCGGGGTCGCAGCCTCCGCGATCCACCGTGAGTACTTCGACTGGCGCTGAAGCTCGACCCCGCATCCGCGCGACTACTCCTCGTCTCCCCCGTCGTGCTCGCCCGTCTCGTCCACTGCGCGGTACGCATCGAGGTTCCCGACGGCCCCTGCGTTGAAGGAGTAGCCGAGGAACCACCCGACGTGCTGCCACATCTCCCGCTCCTGTGCCAAGGTCTCCGGCATACGGAGCCCGAGGCCCTTCGCAAGCGGCAGTCGCCCTGTGTCCACCAACGCCCTGACGGCGCTCGACCACGCATCGGTGGCAACGACCGCAAGGCGATAGCAGGCAACAGCCACCGCAGCGCCGATGATGAAGGCCAGGATCAGGCTCGCCGCCTGGCGCTCGGGACTCAGGAGCGCGAGGAGTGCCGAGACAGAGGCAGCGCCCGAGACGTAGAGCAGGCACACGAAGAAGTCGACGCCCGCGCGCGCATCATCCACGTCCTTGACCACCGACTCGGAGGCTGTCGCCCGCAGCTGGTTCCACAAGAGCTGCGAACTGAGCTGGTAGCGGTCGTATGAGTAGTACTCGAACCTGCGGATCGCGTTGCCGAGTCGAGTCGGCGCGATCTGGTCCTCGTCGTCGGGATATCTGCGGAACCGCTCGAGTGCGAGCGCTCCACGGAGGTCGAGCCGGCCTTGTGCGCCGCGCGCCTTCGTGACTTCTTCCTTGGCTGCGCGGCGAGCGAGCACGTGCTTCTCGGTCATCGATGCTGCTCGTCGTGGCGGCCACAACACGTATCCCTCCAGCACGCGGTACAGGGGCGTGGCCACGCTCGCCAACGTGAGCCCCAGGATCACCGAGGCCGCCAGCAGGACGAGGGCCTGGTTGGACGCACTTGAGCTCGACACGGACGCGAAGATGTCGAGGTTCGTCAGGCTCGGGATCACCAGGAAACCGAACAGGCTCCACCCCAGTGAGCTCGGCAGGATCCAACCGAGCACGAGTGTCCAGGAACCACCCAGGACGCTCTTGGCGATCTCAGTCACGCTCGTCCTCCGCGATCCACCAAGGGGGTAGCGGTTGGGGGTCCGGCCCCGGCGGAGGGCCGCCGAGGGCAACGGCGTAGTACTCCGCCACCTGCTCGACCGTCTGACGGAGGGACAGGTCTCGCAGGTGGTTGAGCGAGGGAGCCTGCTCGACCTGCGTGACTTCATATCCGAGCTCGACGATGCCTCCGGATCGCCACCGTCCGCGATCGACCGGAACTGCGACCTGACCTGTGACGATCGTGACGCTGACGATGTCGACTCCGCTCGTGTCTTCCCACAGCAGACCGTCGACCTCGCCGATGACGATGCCGGCAGCCGTCGCCGGTGTCTCCTCGACCGTGGACTCCGCGACCGGCGTCTCTGGATGCTTGTCTCCGCGCATGGCGCCCCCTCAACCAGCTCCACCAACCAGCATGCGCCGCAAGCTCGTGCGGCGCCATACCCGCGTACGAAAAAATCAGGAGCTCGGTGGCCGAACTCCGCTAGGTTCACGATGTGCCCGTTGCCCGCCGTCCTCGCCCCCTGGTCGCGACGCTGACAACGGCGACGGTGTCGATCGGCCTGCTCGTGCTGGCCGTGCGCGTGGGCTGGCTCGGCGCCGACGTCGGCCGCGGGGGCAACTTCTGCGAGGCCGCTCGCGCCGGCTGGGTCAAGCAGCCGGCCAACGCACTCTCCAACCTGGGATTCGTCGTCGCCGGGCTCGCGGTCGCTTGGCGGGCTCGATTCCCCGAGCGTCTGGGCGACACGCTGCCGCGGTTTCCCGGGCTCACGACTGGCTATGCATGCCTCGTGGTGCTCCTCGGACCGGCGAGTGCCGCCATGCACGCGACCCAGTCATCGCTGGGCGGGTTGCTGGACATGACCTCGATGTACCTGGTCGCGAGCTTCGCCGCGGCATACGCCGTGACCCGCTGGCGGCGTCGAGATTCGACGTTCTTCTGGCAGGTGTTCGTGCTGCTCGTCGCCGCATGCGAGCTGACCGGCCTCTCGGACCGGCAGATTCCGGTGGTGCACTCCACCGGCAATGCCGCCTTCGGCCTCCTGCTCGTGGCCGCTGTGGTCGTGGAGACAATGCTGTGGCGACGTGGTCGCGCGCGCGTGGATCTGAGGTACGGCGCCGCCGCGCTGACGTCGATGCTCGTCGCTTTCGCGATCTGGACCCTGTCCCAGCACGGCTGGTGCGACCCGGACTCACTGCTCCAGGGCCACGCCGCCTGGCATCTGCTGGACGCCGTCGCGGCCTACCTGTTGTTCCGCCTCTACGCGAGCGAACGAATCACCGCTGGTCGACGCATCGACGCGTGATCCGCGCGAGGTGCCGCTCGTCGCCAGAGCTGGCGGCCCCGCGGCTACCGCTCACCGCGGGGCGCGAACATCTCGTCAGGCTCCGCGCTCGATGGTGTCGCCCCGGTGGGGAAGTTGTCTCCGTAGTAGTGGCGCAGCATGGCGAGCAACCACTCGAACGGCAGGTCGACGAAGGCCCCCCGGTCGTGGACGTACTCCATGTGGCGCCCGCCATGGGCGTCGTGCTCGTGGAGAAGCGCGTCGGACGTGCCGTCGAAGTCGAGGGGAGCGACACCGAACCGCTCGCACAGCTCGACGTTGAAGGTCGGGGTCACCTTGAACCAGCGGTCGTTGAGGTAGAGCTCGGTGAAGCCGTGGCAGACGAACAGGTCGGTTCCCATCTGCTCGCGCAGCTTGTCGCTCTGGAGGTGATTGCGGACATCGGCGAACCCGACCCGGGAGGGGATGCCCACAGCCCGAGCCGCGGCAGCGAGCAGCACCGCCTTGGGAACGCAGAAAGCCGCGTCCACGCCCAGGATGCTGGACGCGCGGTAGTCAGCACGGTCGCCCGACACCGAGTAGGGGTCGTAGCGGATGCCGTCGCGGACCGCGCGGTACAGAAGGCCGGCTCGCTCCACGTCGCTGCTGGCCCCGGCGGTGGTTCGCCGAGCGAACTCGATCACCGCGGCGTCATCGGAATCGATGAACTCGGTCGGCTGCAGGTAGGCGTCCAGGCTCTCCGGCTGGAGCCCGATGGGCGGTGACGGCTCAGTGGCGTGCGGATCCATACGCCGATCCTAGGTCGACTCTGACCACTGGCTCCGAGGGGCTATCCATCGCAGAAGCGGTCGAAGGCGGCTCAGGCCCGCCTTGCTCAGCGGTTGAAGCCGAACTCGACCACGTTCCGTCGCCAAACGACCTCAGCCTTCAGCAGAGAGACCAGGCTATTGCCGCTTAGCCAAAACAGCTTCGACCGCCTTCAACAGGAACAAACTGTGAGTGGGCTCGTACGCGTGGGCCTCGGCAGTCCCCTGAAAGCAAATCGGCCATCGTCGAGTTGGCCGAGTTGCTGTCTCCACCGCCGCGGATAGGCGTGGACTCGCAAGCCTCTCGAGCAGGAGGCGCCCATGATTGCGCGCGGTGTCTGGCTCAGAACATGCCGTTGCCGTTCGCGGAATCGTCGCCGATGACTTGAAGAACATCCCAGTGTTCGACGATCTTGCCGTTCTCGTCGAGGCGGAAGATATCCATACCGGCATACTCTTCGTCCGGCCAAATCTGGTGGCAATGCAACACCACGAAGGAGCCGTCGCTGACCACGCGCTTGAACTCGACCCGTTTTCCGGGGTACTCGGCAGCCATTCGCTCGAAATAGTCGATGAAGGCTTGCTTTCCGTCTCCGACATGTGGATTGTGCTGCCGATACTCATCGCCCGCGTAGAGCTCGATCGCTTCACGCGGTCGGTTTTGGTTGAACATCAAGTCGTAGAAGGCGGCAACGTCTGTCGCGTGGCGCTCGTTCGTCTCGGTTGTCATGCCAACGGGAACAAACGGTGTCAGTTCCCTGTTCCCGAAAGCAACCCGAGAATCGCGACGTACAAAGGAAGACCGATGACGACAACAATGCTGGCCATGACGACAGACGATGGTGACGGCTTCGAGCTTTCCACCGTGAATCGCCCGGTACCGAGCGGAACCGAGGTGATGATCGAGGTCGAGGCAGTCGGTGTGAACCCGGCGGACTGGAAGGTTCGCAGCGCCCCCAAGGCTCCAGCTGGTCCCGGGCCGGGCGCCGGCGTGATCATGGGCTGGGACGTCGCCGGGACAGTCGTCGAGGTGGGGCCAGGAGTGACGCGCTTCTCCGTTGGCGACCGCGTGTTCGGAATGCCGCGCTTTCAGGACTTCGCGCACTCCTACGCCGAGTTCATGGTGGCCAGGGCGCGTGAGCTCGCCCTCATCCCCTACGGAGTTTCATTCGTCGATGCGGGAGCGGCGCCACTCGCCGGGCTGACTGCTTGGCAGACCCTCGTTGACGTTCTTCAGGTAGGCACCGGCGATCGAGTGCTCATCCACGCGGGTGCTGGCGGAGTGGGTCACCTCGCCGTCCAGATCGCGAAGGCCCGTGGGGCCGAGGTGTGGACAACCGCATCGGCCCGGAACCACGATGCGCTGCGCGATCTCGGCGCTGACCACGTCATCGACTATCGCAACGAGAGGTTCGAAGACCAGGCTCAGGACATGGATGCCGTCCTCGATCTTGTGGGCGACGGCGAAACGGCGGCTCGATCCGTCGCGACGCTGCGGCGCGGGGGCCGACTTGCCTCGATCTCGCCCGCGATTCCGACAGCCGGGGAGCAGCGAGAAGCGGGGATCAGCGCCCACTTCTTGCTCGTCGAACCCGACTATGCCGGTCTCGAGTCAATCGCTGCCTTGCTGGCGACAGGAGAACTACGAGTGGTCATCGCCGAGCAGCTCCCGCTCAACGAGCTGAGTAGCCTCTACGAAATCGGCAATCGAGGTGGCACCATGGGCAAGCTCGTCGCGACGAAAATCGTCCCCTAGCAGCACTCACAGCGTGACGTGGGCCCCACCGTCACCTTCTCGACGGGCCTTGCGTCAGTTTTGGAAGCTCGGGACGCGGGGCCGCGTCGCCAGCGACAAGCATCGTGAGACCTTCCCAGCCAGACATTAAATCGGAACTCCACGAGGTTCCGCGGCTACTCCATCTCTGGACCGACATCAATGGGGATGATGAACTGAGCAGATGAAGATCGAACGAGTCGGTCAACCCTGACGTTTCAATCTTCGTCGACGACATCGAGGCCGCCCACGACGCGGCGGTGGCATCGGGCGTCGAGATTGTGCACCCACTGACAACAGAAGAGTGGGGCGTGCGCCGCTTCTTCTACCGCGACTCGTCCGGGCGCGTGATCAGCATCGGCACTCACACCTGGATTGGCTGCAAACCGCCGACTCCTCCATGAGGTCGTGGTCGCGCACACAGCACTGATGGCGTCGGTGTCCATGCAGCGGCGCGCAACCGCGCCTCCGTCTTGAGACATAGCCAATTCACGTCTGTAGCCAGACGCGGCCCCCCGCGATCTCGCGGCACCGTTGTGGCATGAACTCAACTAGTAATCTCAAGCGCGAAGTGGCCGCGTACGTAGGTGTCACGTTCTCGTTGGCCACCGCAGTCGTCGTCGCATTCCCTCACGCAAACATCAACTTGCTGCTCACCGTCCTGGTGCCGACCGTGACGGTCGCGATCCTGACATTGACCATCACCCACGAGGAGGCGGACGTGGAGAGGTCTGGCGAGGGTTCGGGCTCGGCCGCGCCGGGTTGAGGACCTGGCCGATGGCGGTCGCGATTCCGTTCGTGCTGTGCGCTGCGGCGTACGGGACAGCGGTCGCGTTCGGAGTGGGCCGCCTGACGGTACGCCCGGGGGACGCAAATCTGGAATGGGCGATCAATCTCGCCATCAGTGCGGTCCTCGGGACGATCATCATCCTGGGTGAGGAGATCGGCTGGCGCGGCTACCTTTTGCCACGGATGCAGGCGCTCACCGGCACCCAGCGCCAAGCGGCGCTGGCCACCGGGTTCGTCCACGGCTGCTTCCATCTGCCGTTGATCCTGCTCGCGACGACCTACGACACCGGGGTCCCACGCTGGCTGGCCGCACCAGTGGTGGTCGCCCTGATCACGGCCGGCGGGGTCTTCTATGCCTGGATCTGGGACCGATCGAAGTCTGTCTGGCCGGTGGCGATCGCGCACAACACGGTCAACACGGCCTTCGACCTGGGTGCCGCCGGTGTCGTGTCGGGCGGATCCATGAACATCGCATACGTCGCCGGGGAGACCGGGGCCGCAACGTTAGCTGTGGTCGTCGTGACCGCCGTCCTGCTCTGGCGCTACGCCCGGGTGTGGCGCACGCCAGGGCAGGACTGTGGAGCGGCGCAGCCGGCGCCGATCGCGGCGGCGTAGTCTCTGGCCATGATTGCGCAGACGGCGCCCTCGGCGGCGCGCCGCAACGGGTGGACTGTTGCCGCGCAGCGCCTCGGCCCCTACCTCGATCCTGCGATCGGACTCACGGCAGCCGTGCTTGCGGTCGTCGCGTTGCTGGGAGCGGATCCGAGCACGATCGACCCGCGACTGCGGGACCCGGATGCTGTCGCCGTCATCGCGACCCTCGCGGCCGCCGGCTCGTTGGCCTGGCGCAGGCGCCGTCCGTTGACGTCCTTCGCGGTGATGGTGGCCGGCTGCCTGGTCGTGACTCTCGCTGACCACTACATCGGGCTCCTTTCGGTTCTGTTCCTGCTCAGCCTGTACTCGTTGGCCGCTCACGGCCGGCGCAGACGAGGGCTGGCCGGGTTCGGGATCGCCGTGGCCTGCTTCGTGGGCCTCGCGCTGCTCGACGTACCTGACCTCGGCACCTCGGTCCTGCTTCAGTCGCTGGCCCTGCTCGTGGCCGCGTGGGCGCTGGGAGATGCCGTTCGCTCGCGGCGCGAGCAGCAGCGCGTCCAGCAGCGAGAGCAGGTCGAGGCTGCGGTGACCGACGAGAGGCTCCACATTGCACGGGAGCTGCACGACGTGGTCGCGCACAGCATGTCGCTGATCGCAGTACAGGCCGGTGTGGGTGCGTATGTGATCCGCTCCGACGTCGCTGCGGCCGAACGAAGCCTGGAGGTCATCGCCGACACCAGCCGTCGGGCGCTGGAGCAGACCCGGGCGATGCTCGGGATGCTGCGCGAGGCGCCCGAAGGGGCCACCCGGCCCCCTGCCCAAGGACTGCACGAAATCTCAGCGCTTGTGGAGGACATGCGAGCCGCAGGGCTCACGGTCCAGCTGACTGGCCCGAGCGCGATGCCCGATCTCGATGCCGCGGCGTCGTTGGCGGCGTACCGCATCGTCCAGGAGTCGCTGACCAACATCATCAAGCACTCGGCATCGGCCACGGCGACCGTCACGCTCAACGCATCCCCGACCGGGCTCAGCATCCAGGTCGTCGATCCCGGTCCGACGCGACCAGAACAGGGCTTGGGTCCTGGCCACGGACTGCTCGGACTTCGAGAGCGGGTCCGCCTGCTCGCCGGAACGCTCGACGTCGGCCCCCACGATGCCGGGTTTCGCGTCCTCGCAGTTCTGCCCCTCGGAGCTAGACGATGATCCGTGTCGCAGTCGTGGATGACCAGGACCTGGTCCGGGCCGGGTTCATTCTCCTGCTCGGATCGGCCCCCGGCATCGAGGTCGTCGGCGAGGCCAACGACGGCATCGAAGCAATCAGCATCTGTCGACGCACAACGCCCGACGTGGTCGTCATGGACGTCCGGATGCCGCACCTCGACGGACTGTCCGCAACCCGGACCATCTTGGCTGACCCCTCGTGTGCGGACACCCGAATCATCGTCCTCACCACCTTCGACGAGGACGAGCTGGTTATGGAGGCACTGCGATCAGGCGCGAGCGGCTTCCTACTCAAGGACACCCGGCCGGCACAGCTACTCGATGCCATCGAAGTGGTCGCGGCCGGCGAGGCGCTGCTCCACCCCCGCGTCACCAGGCGACTCATCGAACAGCTCGTGGCACACCCAGAACCACGACTCATCCCAGACGACCGCCTCACCGATCGCGAACGAGACGTCCTGCTAGCCGTAGCCCGCGGTCTCTCCAATCAAGAGATCGCCGCCGAGCTATACCTCGGCTACGGCACCGTAAAGACCCACGTCAGCACCCTGCTGACCAAGCTCAGTTACCGAGACCGCGCACAACTGGTGATGTACGCCTACGAAGCCGGCTACACCTCGCCCGGCGACTCCTAACCGTTCAAACTGACGATCCCAGTTCAATCAGGTACGCGAGGCGGCATGAATCGGTGCCACGTCGACCTGCCCCATTTCATCGCCAAAGCAGTGTCGCCGAGCACGCTTCCGACGGCCCGAGACATCCCCCGAGCACCTCAGAAATACCTTCGATGAACCCGCGCGGCACAATTTCTTGCGGGGTGTGCGCGACTACACCCCAGCTCACCTACGCAAGCAGACCTTCTTAAACGTTGAAGCGGAACTCCACCACGTCGCCGTCGACCATGACGTAGTCCTTGCCCTCCATGCGCACCTTGCCGGCGGACTTGGCCGCGGCCATCGAGCCAGATTCGTGCAGATCCGCGAAGGACACGATCTCGGCCTTGATGAATCCGCGCTCGAAGTCTGTGTGGATGACGCCAGCGGCCTGCGGCGCTGTCGCGCCCTTGGAGATCGTCCACGCGCGCGACTCCTTGGGACCGGCGGTGAGGTACGTCTGCAGGCCGAGAGTGTCGAAGCCGACGCGGGCGAGAGCATCGAGACCGGGCTCGGTGACGCCCATGTCCGCGAGCATCTCGGCGCGCATGATCTCGGCCTCCTCGTCGTCGCCGAGCTCGACAAGCTCGGCCTCGGACTTGGCGTCGAGGAAGATCGCCTCGGCGGGGGCACAGATCTCGCGCATGCGGGCCTTGAGGCCCTCGTCAGCGAGCTCGTCGGTGTCGCAGTTGAAGACGTAGATGAACCGCTTGGACGTCATCAGGTGCAGATCGCGCAGCAACACCAGGTCAAGTTCGGCCTTGAGCACGCTGGTGCCGGCCTCGAGCGCCTCCTTGGCCTTCATGGCCTCCTCGAACACGGGGACGAGCGACTTGTCCTTGCGCGAGTCCTTGTCGAGCCGCGGCAGCGCATTCTCGAGGGTCTGCAGGTCGGCGAGCGCCAGCTCGATCGAGATCGTTTCGATGTCGTTGGCCGGGTTGACGTCGCCGTCGACGTGCGTGACGTCCTCGTCGCGGAAGACGCGGGTGACCTGGCAGATCGCGTCGGACTCCCGGATGTGCGACAGGAACTTGTTGCCCATGCCCTCACCCTCGGAGGCACCGCGGACGATGCCGGCGATGTCGACGAACTGCACCGTCGCGGGCAGCTGCTTTTCCGAGCCGAAGATCTTGGCGAGCTCACCCAGTCGGGAGTCGGGCACACCGACCACCCCGACGTTGGGCTCGATCGTCGCGAACGGGTAGTTCGCCGCAAGAACGTTGTTCTTGGTCAGTGCGTTGAAAAGGGTCGACTTGCCCGCGTTGGGGAGTCCTACGATGCCGATGCTGAGAGCCACGATTGACAATCGTACGGGTTCAGGGGCGGTCGAGGCGAAACGCCCGGAGCTCTCGGTCGTACCAGTCGACCCGCAGACCCAGGTCCGTCATGCCGAGTCGGGCGCACACGGCCTGCGATGCGACGTTCAGCGGATCCGTCACGGCGTACAGCGCCGGTACGTCCGAAGCGAACGCACGGTCGACCAGGACCCGGGCCGCCTCAGTCGCATACCCCTGCCCCCACACGTCCGGGAGGAAGTGCCACCCGATCTCCATGCGCTCGCCCGCGAACCCCGTACTGCTCGGGATCGGGACCAGCATGACCATCCCGACCGGTGACTCCGCGATGCGTGGGATGACCGCAAATATCCCCGCGGCGGGGTGACTTCCGATTCGCTGTGGCTGGCCGGCGATGCGCTCGACGGCCTCGCCACGGTGGCTCATCGCAACGCCCCGCCCGCTCCAGCGTGCGACCTCGGGCCGACCGAACAGGTCGAACAGGAAGTTCGCGTCGTCCGGAGTGAACCGCCGAAGGGTCAGGCGCTCAGTGGTGATCACGGCGGCTCCAGTCCGCTCCGGTGGCATGGAAGAGCCTGCTGTCGCCGGCGTACCAGGGATCCGGCACCACCCCGAGCGGACGGAGGCCAAGCCGCTCGGCGATCGCTGCCGACGGAGCGTTGTCCACAAACATGTCGCACCAGATCTCGTCCAGGCCTGCGGCGAAGACGTGGTCGAGCAGAGCCACGGCGGCCTCCGTGGCGTAGCCGTGGCCGACGGAGTCGGGGTGCAGGTGCCAGCCGATCTGGCGCTCACCGTGCTCGGCGTTGGGGAGCGGCACGACCATCACGGTGCCCGCCACGAGACCCGACTCCCGGACCTCGATGGCGTACCCGGCGTCGTACGGGCCGCTCTCCGCAGTGACGCGCCAGTCGGCGATCCACGCGAGCGCCTCGTCGTCACCACCCATCGGCGTGTGCGGCGGGTCGTCCAGCCACTGGATGACCTCGAGGCGGCTATGGATGTCGAGCACGCGGTCGGCGTCGCCGTCGACGTACGGGCGCAGGACGAGCCGCTCGGTCCCGATCGTGGTGCTCACCCCTCGGTTCTATCAGTCCCGCGGGCCGACCTGCACGAAAGTGTCCGCGGTCGCGCGCATGCTGAGGTCATGGAAGCCTTCCCCCTTCTCCTGACCGCCCTGCTTGCCCTCGTCGCTGGACTCGCCGTGGGGGTGCTGCTCGGCAGCCGCCGCGCACCATCGGCCTCGGCACACGACCTCAGCCTGTCCAGCGCGGCGACGGCCCAGGCCGTCGAGCCGGTGCGGGAGAGCCTCGACCGCTTCGGCGAACGCCTGCGCGAGCTCGAGGCCAGCCGCATCGAGTGGCACGCCCAGCTGCGCGAGCAGGTCGACGCCGTACGCCAGACCAACGACTCCCTACGCAAGGAGACCGCCTCGCTGGCCACCGCACTTCGCCGCCCACAGGTCCGCGGTCGGTGGGGCGAGATGCACCTCAAGCGCACCGCCGAGCTCGCCGGCATGCTCGACCACTGCGACTTCGAGCTGCAGGTCAGCGTGCAGGGAGATTCGGTGCTGCGGCCCGACATGGTCGTCCGACTCGCGGGTGGCAAGTGCGTCGTGGTCGACTCCAAGGTCCCCCTCGACGCCTATCTCGACGTGACCGAGGCCGAGACCGAGGAGGACGGCATCGCGCACCTGCGCCGACACGTCCGTCAGGTACGCACCCACATCGACCAGCTCGCCGCCAAGTCCTACTGGACGCAGTTCGACCAGGCCCCCGAGTTCGTCGTGCTGTTCGTGCCCGGCGAGTCGATCCTGTCCGCGGCCCTCGAGGCAGAGCCCGCCCTGCTGGAGTACGCCTCGGCCAAGAAGGTTGTTCTCGCGACCCCCACGACGCTCATCGCCCTGCTCCGCACGGTCGCCTACGCCTGGACCCAGGAGCAGCTCGCGGCCAACGCCCAGGAGATCCAGACCATCGCGCGGGAGATGTACGACCGGATCGGCACCGTCGCGGGCCACGTCGACAAGCTGGGCCGCTCACTGGAGGGCACGGTGCGCTCGTACAACGACGCAGTGAGCTCGATCGAGTCGCGTTTCCTGGTCACCGCACGCAGGCTCAACGCCCTGCACGTCTCCGACACCCCCGTCGAGTCCCCCCGCCTCGTCGAGTCGACACCCCGTTCATTGACGGCTCCCGAGCTCGTCGATGAACTAACGTCATAGCCATGTCACAGGCGGTGTCCCGCACACCTGCAGCCTTGGCCCGTCGGGATCTCAGTGCCCGCCAGGCGATCCTCGCCGCCTGTGTGGCCATGGCAGGCGTGGTCGGTCTCGACCTGATGATCGACGGCCGGCTCGGTCTGTTGTTCTCGATCGGCTTCGTCCTGGTCGCGGTGACCGCACCGCTCGCCGTTGACGTCCGGGCGCTGCTGCCGACCGGGGTCCTGCCGCCGCCGCTGCTGATCGGCACCCTCCTGCTGGTCAGCATCTTCGCCTCGACCGCGATCGAGGTCGAGGGTCTGGCCAAGGACGCCGGAGTCATCGCGCGGCTCATCGCCTCAGTCCTTGACCACGGCATGACGCTCGTCGTGGGCCAGGCACTCGCGCTCGGCGTCATCGCGCTGCGGGTCCTGACCAACCCCGATCGCTAGGCGTTCGCCTCAGCCGTTGGCGTTGTCGATGAAGCACCAGCGCCACGCCTCGCCAGCCTCGAAGCTGCGCATCACGGGGTGCCCGCTCTGCTGGAAGTGTTTGGTCGCGTGCCTGCCGACAGTGGAGTCGCAACACCCCACGTGCCCGCACTCCATGCACAGCCGCAGGTGGACCCAGCCGACTCCTTCGGCAAGACACTCCTCGCAACCCATGGGGGTGGTCGGGGTCGGCACCGTGCACGCCGCCGCGAGATGCTCGCACGCCGCCGCGGGATCGGTCGACGGCCGCAGATCTTCCTGCCGTTCGGCCGAGACCTCGTCGTCGTACGCCCGGTCCAGGATCGACTCCTCGACATCCAACGAGTTCATGACCAGCTGCAGCACCGACTGGTCGACGGTGCCGAGCTTGCGGATCCGGAGCAGCTCCTCACGCTCCCGCCCGATCATCTGGTTGCGGATCCGCGCGTATTGCGCGCTCGGCGTCTCGTTGCCGCCGAGCCGCTCCCACACCGCGTTGGTGCGGTCAGTGGCGCGCTCGCGCAGCCGGTGCATGATCGCCTCGGAGATGTCGTCGGTCACCTCTTCGTCGAGGTAGGCCATGCCGGCATCTGTCACCGACTGCAGGACCGTGGCCTCCTGCAAGTGGTCCTCCTGCGGGTCCGGGCCCGGCACCTTGAGCGCGCGGACCAGCCACGGGATGCTCAGCCCCTGGATCAGCAGCGTCCCGACCGTGACGACGAACGCCATCAGCACCAGGACCTCCCGTTCGGGAGTGTCCGACGGCAGCAGGAACACCGCAGCCAGCGTGACCACGCCGCGCATACCGGTCCAGGCGACAAGAAAAGCCGCTCGCGGGTCCGGACGCGACTCCGTGGCCGCGATGCGGGGCACCATGAGCGGCAGATATGTCGCCGGGAAGACCCACACGATCCGCAGCAGGATCACGGTCACGAGCACCACGGCGCAGGCGACCGTGATCTCCGTGGCCGTCATGGCACTGTCGCCGAGGTCGGACACGATCGCACGGATCTGGAGACCGATCAGGAGGAAGACCGAGTTCTCCAGGACGTAGGAGATCGTGGTCCAGTTGGTGCGCTCGAACAAACGGGACGATGCCGACTGGATGCGCGGCGACTTGTGGCCCAGGATCACCCCGGCCACGACGACCGCCAGCACGCCGGACGGTTCGGAGTCGAGCCCGGGCACGTGAATCGCCTCGGCCGGGAGGTAGGCAATCCACGGGGTCAGCAACGACACCGCGACATCGGTGACGTCGTCGTGGATATGGCTGCGGATCTTGCCGATCACGACGGCAACGACCAGGCCGATCAGCACGCCACCGATGGCCGAGACTGCAAAGCCTGCGCCGATCTGCCACACGCTGACCGATCCTGAGATCGCCGCAATAGAGGTTCGCAACGTCACGATCGCGGTGGCGTCGTTGACCAGGCTCTCGCCCTCGAGGATCGTCACGACCCGGCGGGGCAGCCCCACGCGGCGAGCGATCGCGGTGGCAGCCACGGCATCGGGCGGGGCGACCACAGCACCGAGCGCAAGTGCCACCGCCAGCGGCACGTCCATCAGCATCCAGACGACCAGCCCCACACCAACCGTCGTGAACAGGACCAGCCCCACCGACAGCAGCGCGATCGGGCGGCGGTACGTCCGGATGTCGATCAATGAGGTCCGGATCGCGGCGGCATACAGCAGCGGCGGCAACAGGCCGACCAGCACGATCTCGGGCGTCAGCTCGAACTCCGGGACGAACGGCAGGTAGGAGCAGACCAGGCCGACGACGATCAGCACTAGGGGTGCGGGCAACCCGATGCGTCCGGCGCCTGCACTGACCGACACGACGATGGCCAGCAGGGTCACGAGTGTCAGGGCGGTCTCCACCCGCCCATTCTGACAGTCCCGCCCAGTGGCCCCGACGGAATCTGGGACCGGCGTCCCGCGCGGCCCGTCGTACTCGGACGAGAGCGGCGGTCAGCTGATCCTGTCGAGACCTACTTGTAGGGGACGCCGGCTGCCTTCATGTCACGGCGCAGCTCCGGCGGGAGCGCGAAGATCAAGCTCTCGTCGGCGGTGCGCACGGCCTCAGCCCCCGGGTGCCCGCGATCGGCGAGATAGCCCAGCACCTCCTGGACCAGGTCGTCCGGCACGGATGCTCCCGAGGTGACGCCCACGTGCTCGACGCCTTCGAGCCAGGCCTCGTCGATCTCGGAGATGTCGTCGATGCGGTAGGAAGCCTTGGCGCCGGCCTCCAGCGCGACCTCGACCAGACGCACCGAGTTGGACGAGTTCGACGAGCCCACGACGATCACCAGATCGGCATTCTTGGCGATCTCCTTGACCGCGACCTGCCGGTTCTGCGTCGCGTAGCAGATGTCGTCGCTCGGCGGATCCTCCAGCTGCGGGAACTTCTCGCGCAGCCGGCGTACGGTCTCCATCGTCTCGTCGACGCTCAGCGTCGTCTGCGACAGCCACGACAGGCGGGTGCCCTCGGGGAAATCGAGCCCCTCGACGTCATCGGGCGTCTGGACCAGGGTGATGTGGTCCGGAGCCTCGCCAGCGGTGCCCTCGACCTCTTCGTGTCCCTCGTGCCCGATCAGCAGGATGCGGTAGCCCTCGCTGGCGAAGCGCCGCGCCTCGTGGTGCACCTTGGTCACCAGCGGGCAGGTCGCATCGATCGTCTTGAGGCTGCGATCGGCGGCCTCGGCGTGCACCATCGGCGAGACGCCGTGAGCCGAGAAGACGACCGTGGCGCCCTGGGGCACCTCGTCGAGCTCCTCGACGAAGATCGCGCCGCGATCGGACAAGTTGTTGACGACGTGTTTGTTGTGCACGATCTGCTTGCGGACGTAGACGGGGGCGCCGTAGAGGTCGAGCGCCTTCTCCACCGTGATGACGGCGCGGTCGACACCTGCGCAGTAGCCGCGCGGGTCGGCCAGCAGCACGCTGCCTCCGACGGGGGGCATGCCGAGCTCGATCGTGGAAGACATGTGCACGAGTCTAACGGTGTCGGGCCAGCGCCCTAGGGTGTGCGTATGGCTCTGGAGACGACGGCGGACCAACCCGCCCCGCTGCGCCAGATCTCCCAGCTCATCGACGGCTACGTCGGGCGCCTCGGCGCGGTGTGGGTCGAGGCCGAGATCGCGCAGCTGACCCGGCGTCAGGGCGTCTGCTTCCTGACCCTGCGGGACCTGATCGCCAAGATCTCGATCGAGGCCACGTGTCACGTCAGCGTGCTCGACGCGTCCCCGGGTGCGATCACCGAGGGCGCCCGCGTGATCGTCCACGCCAAGCCCTCCTTCTACGCCCCGCGAGGCACGCTCGCACTCGAGCTGCGCGAGATCCGGCCACAGGGCGAGGGTGAGCTGCTGGCCCAGCTCGAGCGCCGCAAGCAGCTGCTCGCCGCCGAGGGCCTGTTCGACCCGCGCCACAAGTTGAGCCTTCCGGTCCTTCCCCACGGCATCGGGCTGATCACCGGCAAGAACTCGGCGGCCGAGCGCGACGTCCTGCAGAACGCGCGCCTGCGCTGGCCCGACGTCCGCTTCGTCGTCCGGCACGCCTTGATGCAGGGCAATGGCTCGGCCGCCGATGTCATGCGCGGGCTGGCCGAGCTGGCTTCGGACGACTCGATCGAGGTCATCGTCATCGCGCGCGGCGGCGGGTCGATCGAGGACTTGCTGCCATTCTCCGACGAGGGACTGATCCGTGCGGTCCACGCCTGCCGGACACCCGTGGTCAGTGCGATCGGGCACGAGCCTGACACTCCGATCCTCGATCTCGTCGCCGACCTGCGGGCTTCCACCCCCACCGATGCAGCCAAGCGGATCGTGCCGGACGTCGGCGAGGAGCTCGCCGGCCTGGCTTCCATCCGGGCTCGGTCCAGGCTGGTGATCGGCGCGATCGTGAGCCGCGAGCTGCACGGTCTGGCCGCCATCCGCTCCCGCCCGGTCCTGGCGACACCGTCGACCCTGGTCGACGCCCAGCAGGCCATCGTCCAGGAAGCCCGTGACCGGGCCCGGCGATCGCTGGGCCACCGTCTGGACCGCGCCGGCGACGAGATCGGCCACCACTTGGCCCGCGTACGCGCGCTGTCCCCGCTCGCGACCCTCGAACGCGGCTACGCCGTGGCCCAGCTGCCCGACGGCACGGTCGTCACATCGGTCGGGCAGGTCGCCGACGAGGTCGAGCTCAGCATCCGGGTCGTCGACGGCACGATCGCCGCCCGCGTCCTGACCACCGAGACCACACCGCACGGCAAGGAAGACGATCATGGCCAAGACACCTGAGTCACCCCAGATCCCCTACGAGCAGGCCCGCGACGAGCTCATCTCGGTCGTGCAGAAGCTCGAGGTCGGCGGCACGAGCCTCGATGAGTCGCTCGCGCTGTGGGAGCGAGGTGAGGTGCTGGCCGGCATCTGCCAGCAGTGGCTCGATGGCGCTCGCAGCCGCCTGGCTGCCGCAGCCGATCAGCTCGACGCGAGCGACGAGACGTAGTCCTCCATCATCTGGCGTGATGCGGTGCCGTTGAGGAGGATCGTGATCCCGTCCTCGCGGCGTACGAACGTCCACCGGTCCTGAGGGCCGGACCTCACGGTCCAGTCCTCGCCGGCGATGACGGCGTCACCGACGCGTTTGCTGCCATCGGCAAACCGATCGACCGCTCGATCGACGCTGATCTTGACCTGCTCGAGCCCGATGTAGGCGTCCGTGTCGGTCAGTACGCCGAGGTGCCACGAGTTCGGCTCGTATCGCGCCGAATTCGCGATCCAACCCTCTGGCAGGCTCGACGGTGCCAGCAGCGCGAAGTCCGCTGCCGGACGCGCCTGTCCGACGATCGTGGCGTAGTCGACGGCCGTGACGGGGCTGTCGGGAGTGCGGGTAAAGAACTTGCCGATGCCCCAGACCGCCATGACGATCAGCGCGATCACCACGACTGAGCGGATGATGTCGCCCATCGAAGGGTTGCCACGGCTGGACCGAGGGGAGCTCGCGCCCTCACTCTGGCTCATCTGCACTACCTGTCTGTCGTTGGCGTAGCCACTTTACGGGCCCCGCACCAGCGGGAAGTCGACCGGTCACGTGATGTCAGCCGCCCGCTAGGATGACCGCGTGGACAGCCTCCAGCCGGCAGAACAGGCCCCAGACCGAAATCTCGCCCTCGACCTCGTACGCGTAACGGAGGCGGGCGCGATGGCCGCTGGCCGCTGGGTGGGTCGTGGTGACAAGAATGGCGCCGATGGTGTTGCGGTCAACGCCATGCGCACCCTGATCAACACCGTGCAGATGGACGGTGTTGTCGTGATCGGCGAGGGCGAGAAGGATGAAGCGCCCATGCTGTTCAACGGCGAGCACGTCGGCGATGGCACCGGACCGGAGTGCGATGTCGCGGTCGACCCGATCGACGGCACGACTCTGACCGCCAAGAGCCTTCCGAACGCCGTGTCGGTCATGGCCGTCGCGCCCCGCGGATCGATGTACGACCCGTCCGCTGTGTTCTACATGGAAAAGCTCATCGCCGGCCCCGAGGCAGCCGACCTGGTCGACATCCGCCTGCCGGTCGCCCAGAACATCGCCCTGGTTGCCAAGGCCAAGGGCATCTCAAACAGCGATGTGACGGTCTGTGTGCTCGACCGCCCCCGGCACCAGAAGCTCGTCGACGAGATTCGCGCGGCTGGCGCCCGGATCAAGTTCATCATCGATGGCGACGTGGCCGGCGGCATCACCGCGGCTCGACCCGACACCGGCGTCGATCTGCTGGTCGGCATCGGCGGCACCCCCGAGGGCATCATCACGGCGTGCGCCATCAAGGCCATCGGCGGCACGATCCAGGGCAAGCTGTGGCCGGTCGACGACGACGAGCGCCAGCGTGCGATCGACGCCGGCCACGACCTCGACCGGGTGCTGCACACCAATGACCTGGTCGACGCCGACGACTGCTTCTTCGTCGCGACCGGCATCACCGACGGTGAGCTGATGGCAGGTGTCCGTTACGGCGCCGGCAAGGCGTACACCGAGTCGATCGTCATGCGCTCGCGCAGCGGCACGATCCGCAAGATCAGCAGCGAGCACCAGCTCGGCAAGCTGCAGGCGTACTCCTCGATCGACTACGAGCACTGAGGTCGGCATGAATCGTTCTGGCGAGCAGTTCGCGTCGTTGCCGTCCGGGATCGACATCTGCTTCGAGACCTTCGGTAATCCCGAGAACCCGGCGATCCTGCTGGTCATGGGTCTCGGCGGGCCGATGGGCTGGTGGTCCGAGGACTTCTGCGAACGGCTCGCCCGCCGCGACTACCTCGTGATCCGCTATGACAACCGCGACACCGGGCGCTCCACCAAGCTGCGCCAGCACAAGGTCGGCAAAGTCGATGTCGTGCGCGCCTTCGCGGGCCTGGCCAAGGCTCCCTACGGCATCAAAGACCTGGCCGAGGATGCGTTCGGCCTGCTCGACCACCTCGGTGTCGAGCGGGTGCACCTGGCCGGCGTGTCGATGGGCGGCATGATCGTCCAGACCATGGCGATCACTCAGCCCCAGCGCACGTCGTCGATGACCTCGATCATGTCGACGACGGGCAACCGCCGGGTCGGCTGGCAGCATCCACGCGTCATCCCCGCAATGCTCGCCTCGGCTGGCCGCACCCGCGACTCGTACGTCGACCGGTCACTGCGCACCTCGGCGGTCATCGGGTCGCCTGCCTTCCCCAGCGATGAGGAGCTGTCCCGCACCCGGGCCTACGAGACGTACGACCGGGGCTGGATCGCCAGCGGCGTCGCGCGGCACATGTTGGCGGTGCTGACGCAGTCCGACCGCACCAAGGACCTCACGACGCTGGACCTGCCGGTCACGGTGATCCACGGGCTCAGCGATCCGCTCGTGCACCGCTCCGGTGGCCGGGCCGTCGCCAATGCCGTGCCTGGTGCCGAGCACATCGAGATCGCGGGCATGGCCCATGACCTGCCCACACAGCTCTACGACACGTACATCGAGGCGATCGTGCGCACCGCCGAGCGTTCCATCTCGCACTGAAAAACTCCGCAACTGCGGCTGCAGCGCTTGGTTTATTCCGCAGATCATGATCTAGACTGCCGTCCATGGTGCACATACGTATCTCCGACGCCGCTCGGTTCCTGGGCGTCAGCGACGACACCGTGCGCCGATCGATCAGCAGCGGGGCCCTCGCCTCGGTGACCGACGCGTCCGGCCGGATGGCGATCGAGGGCCGTGCGCTGGCCGAGTTCGCCAAGGCCCAAGCCGGCTCGGCCGCCGACGCAGGGTCCACCAGCTCGGCCCGCAATCGGTTTGTTGGTCTGGTGACAGCGGTCAAGACCGACGCCGTCATGGCGCAGGTCGAGATGCAGTGCGGCCCGTTCCGCGTCGTCTCGCTGATGAGCAGCGAGGCCGTCGACGAGCTCGGTCTGGAGCCCGGATCCGTCGCGGTCGCGGTGATCAAGTCGACCAACGTCATCATCGAGTCGCTCTCCGGCTCGGCATGAGGCATCTTCTGCTCGGGTTGGCGCTGCTCGTGCCGC
The DNA here is from genome assembly GCF_003443875.1 of Aeromicrobium sp. A1-2. Taxonomy (NCBI): domain Bacteria; kingdom Bacillati; phylum Actinomycetota; class Actinomycetes; order Propionibacteriales; family Nocardioidaceae; genus Aeromicrobium; species Aeromicrobium sp. A1-2. The sequence goes on from NZ_CP027482.1 coordinate 2,391,897, forward strand.
TGAGCGCCTGCTCCGACGGTGCGCTCGACGACCGAGCGGGCGACTCGCCGCAGGTCACGATCACGGTGTACGCCGCAGCGTCGCTCAAGGACACGTTCACCGAGATCGGGCGGCAGTTCGAGGCCGAGCACGACGGCGTCACCGTGGCGTTCAGCTTCGCCGGCTCGTCCGACCTCCTCGCGCAGATCCAGCAGGGTGCGCCCGCGGACGTGTTCGCGTCCGCCGACGCCGACACGATGGACACGGCACATGCCGCGGGCGTCCTCGACGGCGCCGCGCAGGACTTCGCCTCCAACACCCTCGAGATCGCCACTCCGCCGGACAATCCGGCCGACGTCGCCACCCTCCGGGATCTCGCCGACAGGCGAGTACGGACCGTGGTCTGCGCCCCACAGGTGCCGTGCGGCGCTGCTGCGGTCGGCGTCCAGAAGGCCGCCCGCATCGCGATCCCCGCGGTCAGCGAGGAGCAGTCGGTGACCGATGTGCTGGGCAAGGTCATCTCCGGCGAGGCCGACGCCGGCCTGGTCTACGTCACGGACGTCAAGGCCGCCGGCGACCGGGTCGCCGGGATCGAGATTCCCGAGTCCGCCGGGGTCGTCAACACGTACCCCATCGCTCCCGTCCGGCGCAGCGCGCACGCGGAGGACGCCCAGGTCTTCGCCGACTTCGTGGTCGGACGGCAGGGGCGCGCCGTGCTGGCCGCCGCCGGATTCGGCCCACCCTGATGGCGACCGGCTCCTCCGGGCTCCCCCGCTGGATCTTCGCTCCCGCCGCAGTGGGCGCCCTGTTCATCGTGCTTCCGCTGGGGGCGATGGCCTCGCGCGTGGACTGGGGTGCGTTCCCGACGCTGATCACGTCCGACTCGTCGCAGGCCGCGCTGGGGCTCAGCCTGCGCACCTCCGCAGCGAGCACGGTCCTTTGCATCCTGCTGGGCGTCCCGATGGCACTCGTGCTGGCCAGGACAACCTTCCGCGGGCAGTCGATCGTGCGGTCACTCGTGCTGCTGCCGCTGGTGCTGCCACCGGTCGTCGGCGGGATCGCACTGCTCTACACCTTTGGCCGGCGCGGCTTGCTCGGCGAGACCCTCGACGTCCTGGGTCTGCAGATTGCGTTCTCCACGACTGCCGTGGTCATCGCGCAGACCTTCGTCGCCCTGCCGTTCATGGTCGTGAGCCTGGAGGGCGCGCTCCGCGCCACCGGGCAGCGGTACGACGTTGTCGCGGCGACACTCGGCGCTCGCCCCACCACTGTCCTGCGTCGGGTCACGCTGCCGATGGTGCTGCCCGGGCTCGCCGCCGGCACCGTGCTGTCGTTCGCTCGGGCGCTGGGCGAGTTCGGAGCGACGCTCACCTTTGCGGGCAGCCTCGAGGGTGTGACCCGCACCCTCCCGCTGGAGATCTACCTGCAGCGCGAGACCGACCCCGACGCTGCGGTCGCGCTCTCGCTCGTCCTGGTCGCCGTCGCGATCCTGGTCATCGGGCTGGTCCGGGGCTCACGGAGCGCGACGCCGTGAGCCTGCGCATCGAAGCGACGATCACCGCCCGCGACCTCGACGTCTCCCTCGAGGTCGGCGAGGGTGAGATCGTCGCGATCCTCGGGCCCAACGGCGCCGGCAAGTCCTCACTGCTATCGATGATCGCGGGGATCCTGCGGCCCGACACTGGCCGGGCGTCTCTCGGTGCCGACGTCCTGTTCGACCTCGCGCGGGGCACGTGGCAACCCGCGCACGCCCGCGGCACTGCACTGCTGGCGCAGGATCCGCTGCTGTTCCCTCGCCTCAGCGTCGTTGACAACGTCGCCTTCGGCCCGCGTAGCGCCGGCCGTTCCCGCTCGGAAGCCCGCGCAGCGGCCATGACCTGGCTCGCCGCGGTCGATGCGGTCGAGCTCGCTGCCGCCCGACCATCCCGGCTCTCCGGCGGGCAGGCACAGCGCGTGGCGATCGCCCGGGCGCTCGCCGCCGAGCCCAGGCTGCTGCTCCTCGACGAGCCGATGGCCGCACTCGACATCACGGTGGTGCCGGCCATGCGACAGGTGTTGCGTCGCGTGCTCGCCGGCCGAACCGCGATCATCGTGACGCACGATGTGCTCGACGCCCTCCTGCTCGCCGACCGCGTCGTCGTGATGGAGCGCGGAAGGATCGCCGAGGAAGGTCCGACGCGGATCATACTGACCAGGCCGCGCAGCACGTTCGGCGCCGACATCGCCGGCCTCAACCTGGTGCGCGGGACCTCGGCAGGTGGGGCCGTGCGTACGCCAGCCGGGGCTACCGTCGCCGGGCTGTCCGAGCAGTCGGTGCCCGAGGGCATGGCTGCCGTCGCGGTGTTCAGTCCGAGCTCGGTCGGTGTCTACGTCGAACCGCCGGCCGGCAGCCCCCGCAACGTGTTCGCGTCGACGATCCGCGAGCTCGAGCCGCGAGGCGCGCAGGTTCGCGTCCGTACCGACGACCTCAGCGCCGACGTCACCCTCCCGGTGGTCGCCGAGCTCGACCTGGCGCCGGGACGTCAGGTCTTCCTCGTCGTCAAGGCCAGCGAGGTCTCGATCTATCCCGCCTGATTTCCTCATCGGTCGGCGTGAGGCAGGCTGAGTCGGGCGGCAGGTCCCGTCCTGCCGCACCGCCGTGCAAGGCCCAGCGATATCGTCGCGACATGACCGAATATCGCATCGAGCACGACACCATGGGCGAGGTACGCGTCCCCGCTGACGCCCTCTGGCGAGCCCAGACCCAGCGAGCCGTCGAGAACTTCCCGATCTCCGGCACACCGATCGAGCCGGCCCAGATCCGCGCGCTCGCGCAGATCAAGGCCGCCTGCGCCAAGGCCAACGCCGAGCTCGGCATCCTCGACCAAGACATCGCCGACGCGATCGTGGCCGCCGCCGAGGAGATCGCCTCCGGTGCACACGATGCGCAGTTCCCGATCGACGTCTTCCAGACAGGATCGGGCACCTCGAGCAACATGAACACCAACGAGGTCCTCGCGACGCTGGCCACCCGGTCGCTCGGCAAGGAAGTGCACCCCAACGACCACGTCAACGCGAGCCAGTCGTCCAACGACGTGTTCCCAACATCGATCCACCTCGCGGCAACCGCATCGGCGAGCAACGAGCTGATCCCCGCACTGGACCACCTCGCGACCTCGCTCGAGACCAAGGCCGCCGAATTCGCCACGGTCGTCAAGTCCGGACGTACCCACCTGATGGACGCCACCCCGGTGACTCTGGGCCAGGAGTTCGGCGGCTACGCCCACCAGATCCGCCGTGGCATCGAGCGGGTCGAGGCGTCGCTGCCCCGCACCGCCGAGGTCCCGCTCGGCGGCACCGCGGTCGGCACCGGCATCAACACGCCGATCGGCTTCCCGCAGCGCGTCATCGAGATCCTCGCCGAGAACACCGGCCTGCCGATCACCGAGGCCGTCGACCACTTCGAGGCGCAGAGCGCCCGCGACGGACTCGTCGAGATGTCGGGCCAGCTGCGCACCATCGCGGTCAGCCTGACCAAGATCTGCAACGACCTGCGCTGGATGGGCTCGGGACCTCGTACGGGCCTCGGCGAGATCGCCCTGCCCGACCTGCAGCCCGGCTCGAGCATCATGCCCGGCAAAGTCAACCCGGTCCTGCCCGAGGCGACGCTGATGGTCGCGGCCCAGGTCATCGGCAACGACGCGACGATCGCGACGGCCGGCGCCTCCGGATCGTTCGAGCTCAACGTCATGCTGCCGGTCATCGGTCGCAACCTGCTGGAGTCGATGCGCCTGCTCGGCAACGCCTCACGGGTGCTGGCTGACCGCTGCATCGACGGCATCACTGCCGACGAGGAGCGCTGCCTGTTCCTCGCCGAGTCGTCGCCGTCGGTCGTGACGCCGCTCAACCGGTTCATCGGCTACGAGAGCGCAGCCAAGGTCGCCAAGCAGGCGGTCAAGGACAAGAAGACCATCCGTCAGGTCGTCATCGAGATGGGCTTCGTCGAGCGTGGTGACATCAGCGAGGCCGATCTCGACAAGGCCCTCGACGTCATGTCGATGACCCACCCCTAACCCCCCCCCTCCCCGCTGACGGGTCACTTTCCGTCCGCTGACGGGTCACTTTCCGTCCGCTGACGGGTCACTTTTTGCAGAACGACGGGTCATGAACCGCCCCCGCGCGGGACAGGAACTGACCCGTCACTGGACGAAAAGTGACCCGTCAGCGTTCGGGGTGGGGGTGGGGGTCAGCGTTGGCGGCGGGCGAGAAGGTAGCCGTCGTTGTCGTAGACCAGCTCGTACGTTCCTCCGTGCGCCTGCTCGGCGTAGCCGACGATGTCGTCGGGTGAGCCGATCCCGGCGCCGACGTCGAACAGCACGTACTCGGGTGTCGCGTCACCGACCGACCCGTACCAGTAGACCGTGTGATCGGTGACGAGGTGACTCATCATCGCGATGTCGGTCTCGACGCTCGCGCCGTCGGGCACCGCAGCGATGACCGCGCGCGCCGATGCGGCACGCGGCGCCTCGGCGTACGTCTGATCGTCTAGCAGCGTCGCGAGGGGTGAGTTGACCAGCGTGAACGCCGTGACCACGACAGCGACGACCGTCGCCCACCGCAACGTGGGCCACCGCCGCATCGTGTCGATCATCGCGACGAACACGATCGGCATGAGCACCAGCGAGTAGTGCCACTCGGTGCCCCAGTAGTAGGCGTTGTCGCCCGCGAACCGCCACGCGAAGGTCGGGAGCACCAGCAGCACCCACGGAGACAGCAGGGCAGCCAACCCCGTGATCCCGACGGTCAACGCGACGGTCGCGGCCTTGCGTCCCGGTTCGTCGAGCAGCGTCGTCAACAGCCCCCGGTCACCGCCCAACGTCGAGGCGTAGGCGTAGGCGTCGCTGGACGCGAACGCCGGGATGGCGACCAGCACGATCACGGCGGTCGCGATCAGGCCGGTCGACAGCAGCGCCAGCCCCCGTCGTCGCTCCCCCGCCAGCCACAGGACTCCGCCGATCACCGCGACGGTCAGTCCCAAGTCCTCCTTGACCAACAGCAACGGGAGCGACCAAGCGACAACGGCGCCGAACCGCCGGTCGACGTACGCCGCTCCGGCCAGCGCCAGCAGCGGGGCACCGAAGGCGACCTCGTGGAACTCCGCCTCGACCGCGGACTGCAGGCCGAAGGACACCGCGTACGCGATCCCGATCGCGGAGCCGGTCAACGTGCCGAGGTGGCGCATCGCCAGCACCGCGATGACCGCGACCGAGATCGCGATCAGCACGACCTGCGCCAGCGCAATCGTCTGAGCGGCCGGGAACAGCCGGTAGAACGGTGCGATCAGCGCGTCGATGGGTGAGAAGTGGTCGCCGAGGATGTTGTAGCCCGGGCCCTTGACGTCGACGATCGGCGCGCCGGGCCGCGCATAACCCTTGACCGCCTGCTCGAAGATCGCGTGGTCCCACGACGAGATCGTGAACCGGCGATAGCGCAGCAGTGCGAGGAGCCCGTACGCGACGCCCGCAGCGACCGCCAGCAGCGCTGCGATCGACCGCTGCCGGCCGACCCTGGTCATCGGCCGAGCGTGAGGTTCTCGCCCGTCTCGGGGTCGAACACGTGGACCTTCATCCGCGGAATCACGACTCGGATCGACATGCCCGGGCTCAGCGGGCTGTCCGGGGCGAGCTCGGCGACGAGGAAGTTCTGGAACAGGTCGAACTCGAGCAGGTCCTCGACCTCGTTCAGCAGGTCCTCCACCTCAGGGGCGATCTCGTAGCCGAGGTAGGCGAACTGGCTGCTGCCGCGCCACTCGACATCATCGATCCGTGTCGTGAACTCGACCCGGTCGGTCACTGACTGGCCACCCTGCCCGGACGCGTCGTAGCAGTGCTCGGGGCGGATACCGGCGACCACGACCCCACGGCTACCGATTCGCTCCAGCAGGTCGTCGTCGAGCAGCATCGTGGCCAGCGGCATCACGAGCTGGCGGTCCATCGGGAACGCCGGCACGAGGTTCATCGGCGGCGAGCCCAGGTATCCGGCCACGAACATGTCGGCGGGCCGCTCGTAGAGGTCCCGCGGGGTGCCGACCTGGTGGATGAAGCCCTGGTGCATGACCGCGACGCGGTCGGCGATGCTGAGCGCCTCCTCGACGTCGCTGGTCGTGAAGATCGAGGTGCGTTGGTGCTCGTGCTGCCACTGGGTCGTCACGGATCGCACGTGTGATCGCAACCGTTCCGACTGCTGCGAGAACGGGGCATCGAGCAGGTACGCGTTGGCATCGCGCACGATCGAGCGGCCCAGCGCGACCCGTTGGCGCTGCGCGTCATCCAGATCGGCGGGCTTGAGCTCCAGCAGGTCGCCGAGGGCGAGGAGGTCGGCCACCTCGTGGATCTTGGCCGACAGCTCTGCACGGTCGTAGCCGCGGCGGAGCGTCGCAGCAAAGGCGAGGTTGTCGAACACGTCGAGGTGCGGGTGCAGCGCGAAGTCCTGGAACACCATCGCCAGGTCGCGACCGCGCGGATCGACCGCGTTGACGACGCCGTCTCCGATCACGATGTCACCTGAGGTCTGCTCCTCGAGCCCGGCGAGTGTGCGCAGCAACAGGCTCTTGCCGGCACCCGACGGTCCTGTGATCGCGAGCGTCTCGCCGGACGGCACCGTCAGGCTGACGTCGTCCAGCAGTGGGCGCTCGCGCCCCCCGGACGTCGTGAGGTTGCGGACTTCGATCGAGGTCATCGGTACGACCTTCCGAGGAGGTGGCTGATCCTGCGCGGGAACACGAGGAGAAGGAGCAGGGCGGGCAGGACCCAGAGCAGACCGGCTGCCGCGACCGCTGAGCTGGGGCTGTCGAGCTCACCACTCGCGAGCATCAGGGTGGCGGGGAACGGGCGGGACCCATCATCGACGGACAGCGCCGCACCCAGCACGAAGTCGTTGCACCCGGCCACGAAGACCAGCAACGTCACGACGAGCATGCCGGGGGCGACGTTGGGCAGCACGAACCGGCGCAGGGACTGGCGTCGCGTCGCGCCGTCGGCCCGCACCGCATCGCGCAGCGACCACGGCACGTCGCGGAACACCGTGACGCACAGCCAGATCGCCAGCGGCAGGGTGACCGCCAGAGCGGGCGGCACCAGCGCCAGACGAGAGCCGAACCGATCGAGCTGGATCAGCTGGTCCGCCATTGGCCCGACCAGAGCCACCAGCGGCAGCAGCAGCGCGGCGAGGACCAGGCCGTATGCGGTGCGACGCCCACGCACCGGCAGGCGTACCAGCGCGTATGCCGCCATGATCGCGAGAGGCATGGCCACGACCGTCGCGATGCCGGCGACCAAGACCGACGTACCGGCGGCCTGTCGCAGGACCTCGGAGTGGATGGCACCGTCGAAGGCGCCCCAGGAGACGTCCTGGGGCCAGACGCTGCGTGCCGTCTCGCCCGCCGGAGCCGTCGCCACGGTGAACGTCCACAGCAACGGGATCACGGTGAACGCGACAAAGACCTCGACGCCGACGATCGACCAGATCGAGACGGCACGTCGGGTGTCGGCGAACAGGATGCCGGCAGCGCTGGTCGCCATCAGGACGACCGCCACGGCGATCCAGATCCACAGGTCGGGCCTGGCGACGCGGATGATGCCGTAGTTGGCGACTGCGAAGCCCAGGAGGAACGCGGTGCCGGAGGCCCAGAGCCTCGACCGCACGGAGGGAGTCACACGACCCTCCTGACCCTGAGCAGCTGGACCATCAGCAGGCCCAGCAGTCCGGCAATCACGAGCAGCACGATCGACATCGCGGCACCAAGACCGAGCTCGAAGGACGAGAACGTGGTGTCCCACACGATCAGCGGAGCCGTACGGACTGAGGCCCCCGACTCATCGGCCAGCAGCGGACCCTCGAGGATCCGAAACGTGTCAAGACTGCGGTACGTCGCGGCGACCGCGATCGCCGGACCCATCGCGGGCAGGACGACGCGGCGGAACCGCTGCCACCCGGTCGCCCCGTCGGCGACGGCGGAGGCCATCAACGAGGTGGGGACCCGCAGCAAACCGGCAAGCAGGATCACGGTGGTGATGCCCGTCCCGCGCCAGATCTCACCGATGGTCACGCCGACGAGCGAGCCGAACGGACCGACCTCGCCGAGCCGGAACCACTCCGACGCGAATCCGGTCGTCACAGCGTCCCGCCACACGACTGTCGACACGACGGCCAGCAGTGCGAACGGCACCAGCACGAGGATCCGGGTGACCGGCCACAGGATGGTCAGCCGTCGCAGGGCTGCCGCGAAGGCCAGCCCGATCAGCAGCTGGAGCACAACTGCCACGAGCACGATGACGAGTGTCGCGGACACCGCTAGCCACCACGTGCGGCTGCTGAGGATGTCGAGGTAGTTGTCCAGGCCCGCGAACGTGCGGTCCTCGGGATTCGTCAGGGAGTAGGAGGACAACGAGAGCCACACGCCGCGCCCGACGGGCCAAGCGGTGACTGCCAGCAGGACGAGTACCGCTGGCGCCAGCCAGCGCCAGCCCCTCATGGGAGCTCCCCGGCGATCGCGGCGCGGACGGCCCGCTGGGACTCGTCGAGGGTCGACTCAGGCACGAAGTCGGCCAGCGGTCGCCATGTGTCGTTGATCGCCGACTGGGCGGCGTGCCAGTACGGCGTCACCGGGACGGCCGCACCGGTCTGCACGGCGGCCTTCGTCACCTCGGCCATGGGATAGGAGTCGGCGACGCCCGGGATGTCGTAGGCGGTCAGGCGACTCGCGCTGTGTCCCGTGTCGACCATCAGGGTCCGCAGGGACGTCGGAGAGGTCAGGCAGTTGATCGCGGCGTAGGACATCTCGGTGCGCGGTGCGTACAACGGCACCGCCAGGCCCACGCCGGACAACGGGGCGACGCTGGTCTCGCCGACCACTGGGTAGGCGGTCCAGCCCATGTCGACCGCCACGGCGGCGAGCGCCGGGTCGGTGATGATCGAGCTGGAGGCGATCAGGAATCCGCCACCGGGTGCCGCGAACGACGCAAGCGCCTCGCGCGACGGGCCGGGGCCTCGTCCGGAGTCCAAGTACAGGCTCGCGACCGAGGCTGCGGCGCGACCGGCCTCGGAGTCGAGACCGACCTTGGGGTCGCGGCCGGTGCCTCGAACCAGGTCGCCGTCGCCACCCACGATCAACGCATTGACCCATTCAGCCAGCCCGCTGCCGTCACGATCGTTGATCTGGATCGTCACGTCGAGCCGCTCGGCGCCGGCGACCAGGTCTTCCCAGCTGATCGGCTTGGAGGTGTCCAGGCCCGCGCGCTCGGCGACGTTGCCACGGAACCACAGGAGCTGCGGATCAAACCACCACGGAGCGACGGCGAGCTGCCCGTCGTACGTCGCCGCCGTCAGGGCGGCCGGAAGGACGTCCTTGCCGAACTCGGGGGCCAGCTCCTCGGGCACAGGAGCCAGGAACCGTGCTGCCGAGAACTCCGCCGTGAAGGCCGAGTCCAGGCTCAGCAGGTCGATCGAGGTGTCCTTGGCGGTGAGGCGCCGCACCAGCATCGCGTGCCGCGCATCCACGTCGGCCGGCATCTGCTCGAGCTGGATCTTGTACGCGCCGCCGGCCGCGGTCGTGCAGGCCTGTGCCAACGCGCCGGCACCGACCCGGTCGGGGCCGACGTACCACGTGAGCGTCGGCGGCCCTGCGTCCTTGGCACCGGCCGAGCCACACGCCGCGAGCGCGCAGAGCAGGAGCGCTGCGGCCGCGCGTGCACAAACCCTCCCTGGTGCGCTCACGGGCGCAACTTTGCCACAGAGCAGGGGTTGGCTTGGCCTCAATCGAGCGAGTCTCGGCGATGCCGCGGGAGGGGAGCCCCGCCCGACCCGCGGCCGCGCCGGATCGACGTCGCCCTACAGCGAGACGTCCTCGAGCATTTCGGTGACCAGAGCGGCAACCGGCGAGCGCTCTGAGCGGGTCAAGGTGACGTGGGCGAACAGCGGATGGCCCTTGAGCTTCTCGACCACCGCGACGACCCCGTCGTGCCGTCCGACCCGCAGATTGTCACGCTGGGCGACATCGTGAGTAAGGACGACCTTGGAGTTCGAACCGATCCGCGAGAGCACGGTCAGGAGCACATTGCGCTCGAGGGACTGCGCCTCGTCGACGATGACGAAGGAGTCGTGCAGCGAGCGACCTCGGATGTGCGTGAGTGGCAGCACCTCAAGCATGCCGCGGTCGAGGATCTCCTCGATCACGGCTGGAGAGGCGACTGCTCCGAGCGTGTCGAAGACCGCCTGGCCCCACGGACCCATCTTCTCGGACTCGCTGCCCGGCAGGTAGCCGAGTTCCTGGCCGCCCACGGCGTACAGCGGGCGGAAGATCACGACCTTCTTGTGTTGGCCGCGCTCCATGGTCGCCTCGAGCCCCGCGCACAGCGCCAGCGCCGATTTGCCCGTGCCGGCCCGACCGCCGAGCGACACGATGCCGATGTCGGGGTCGAGCAGCAGGTCGAGCGCAACACGCTGCTCGGCCGAGCGGCCGTGGATGCCGAAGGCGTCCCTGTCTCCGCGGACGAGCTGCACGTCCTTGTCGGCCGTGACGCGGCCCAGCGCGCTGCCCTTCTCGGAGACCAGCACGAGGCCCGTGTGGCAGGGGAGCTCGCGCGCCTCGGCCAGGTCGAGCGTGCCGCTCTCGTAGAGCAGGTCCAGGTCGAAGCTCTCGATCTCAAGCTCACGCATGCCGGTCCAGCCGGACTCCAGCGCGAGCTCGGCGCGATACTCCTGGGCGACCAGACCCACGGCGGAAGCCTTGACTCGCATCGGCAGGTCCTTGGAGACGATCGTGACGTCGAGACCCTCGTTGGCCAGGCTGCGAGCGACCGAGAGGATCCGCGTGTCGTTGTCGCCGAGTCGGAATCCCGACGGCAGCGACGAGGGGTCGGTGTGGTTGAGCTCGACCCGGATCGTGCCGCCCTCCTCACCGATCGGCAGCGGGACATCGAGGGTGCCGTGCTTGACCCGGAGGTCGTCGAGGAATCGCAAGGCGCTGCGGGCGAAGTAGCCGAGCTCGGGATCGTGCCGTTTGCGCTCGAGCTCGGTGATCACGACGACCGGGATCACGACCTCGTGCTCGTGGAATCGATTGACCGCGTTGGGATCCGCCAGCAGGACACTGGTGTCCAGGACATACGTCCGGCGGGCTGAGCTCGGGCTCTTCGTGGTGCGTGATGCGGCCACAGCTGTCTCCTCAACGAGCCCGCGCGCACCCTGCGCCGGCCCTACTCGGGGGCGGGAATTCGGGGCTCAGGGGCGAGCATCAACACACATCGAACGTACGACTGCCCGAGACGCATTCCGGGACGACACGCTGGACAACGTGTCACGGCTGCGTGAACAGTCAGAGTCGCAAGCCATCCCTCGCGAAAAGCGCAAACACGCACTTTTATCTCGCATTGCAGAGAATTGTCTCTTGTTATCGAACGTATGTTCGAGTAAGGTGGAGGCATGAATCCGGAGCCCACGATCGACGCGATGCGGACCGCCGCTCAGGCGCTGCGCACGGGTGATGCGAGGGACCGGGCTCGGGCGATCCAGGTGGCGCAGGACGCCCTTGATGCTGCCAAGGCGGTCGCTCTGGCCGAGATCGACGCGTCGAAGGACTACGAGATCGACGGTGCCTCGACGTTGAATGCGTGGGTCCGCAACCAGTTGCGGCTCAACTCGGGTCAGGCCACCTCGCTGGTCAAGAACGTTGTTGCTCTGCGGGATCTGCCGCTGATGGCCGGCGCAGCTATGTCGGGGCAGATCAGCGCCGCCCACGTACGGGTCTTCGTCTACGGGTTGGCGCATGTGGGGTTGGAGCCGATGCGCCAGTTCGAGGACGTGTTCGTCGACGTCGCCTCCCATCATGAGCCGGCTGAACTGTTCGAGACGGTCAAGCATTTGAAGGACACGATCCATCCCGAGGATCTGGACGATGCGTGGGAGCGGGGCATGGACAAGGAAGACATCGCCGTCGACGCTTTGCCCGACGGCTGGCACGTGACTGGTTTCCTCAACACCGTGACTGGGGCCAAGCTCAAGAAGGTCCTGGACTCCGTGTCGGCACCGCACGATGCCGAGGACACCCGCACCGGTGCGCAGCGTCGGGTCCAAGGTCTGGATGACCTGTTGACCGACATCCTGGGCGACGGGCTCCCCGCCGACAAGGGCGTCAAACCGCACCTGTCGGTGTTCGTGGACGCCGACACCTTGGAAGCGGCTGCTTCGCATGTGAAGGCCACGACCGAGAACCCACACCTGATCCCGACCACATGCCGCCAACACGGCCGGCGAAGCTCGCCGGCCACGGTGCGATCGGACCAAACCTGTTGATGTACTTCTTGTGTGTCAGTGACTTCACCGCATTCCTGATGAAGGACGGCGGCAGCGACCGGCAGGCGCAGATCCTCAACGCCGGGACCGCGAAGTACCAACCGAACCTGCTGCAACGCAGGTCGGTCATCGCCCGCCAGCACGGTGTGTGCGCGACGCCGGGCTGCCACCACACCCACCTGGAGATCCATCACAGCATCTGGTGGTCGTTGGGCGGACCGACAGACCTCGACCTCCTGGTCGGACTCTGCACCAGATGCCATCATCTGCTGCATCGTGGTCGTTTGCAGATCACCGGCAACGCCGTCACCGGATTCACCTTCACCACCAAAGCCGGCCGCACCCTGCGCCGACGCCGACGACGAGCCAACTACCGCCAAGCCGCCTGACCACACGCCCGGCGGCCCGCCGGCACGCCCGAACCGACACCAGGGACACACCAAGCTTGGCAGCGCTCGTCCGCGTTCAAGTCAGAAGGATGAGATCGCCCACACCAAAGGCCAGCTCGAGAGGCCTCGCATTTGGTCCGATCCAGCCAGGCCGAAGTAACTAGGCCCGATGCATGGGTACCTGGCGACGCATAGCCTGCGCCATGACGAGGAATGCGCCACCGAGTCCGATCAGGCCGACGCCCAGGATGAGCGGGCCACTTCCCGGAGCGCCAGTGTCAGGCAGATCGCGTGAAGCCTCGCTCTGAGAAGTGTCATTGTCATCGTCGGAGTCGCCGCCTGCACCTGACGTGATGCAATTCTCGAGCACCAACTCATCCTCGCTAAGCGGCTCGAGATGCTCGTCGTGGAACGTGACGATGGGCGGACCCGGGCTCCAGGTGTTGGTGTCGGCGTCGTAGAGCGATGACGTGGTTGTTCGCTGCGTGCGAAGGACGCGCGCCTCAGCTTGACAGTCGACTTCGCTCACGGCTTCTTCGGTTGAGGTCGGCTCCGGCTCGACGGCAGTTGTCACACAGCCCCGCTCGACTCGCTCGCGGAGCGTCAGAGCTGGGAAGGTGAAGGTCGTGGACTCGCCGACCGACCGCGGCACGTTAGTGGCTTGGTTCTTGTAGAGATCACGCTCGGTGCCTGCTTCGACAACGTAGCGGATACTGCGGGCGTTGCCGTCGGTAAATGTCAGGGTGCGGGTCAAGCTGACATCTTGGATCGGGCCGCCCAATACGCGTGCGCCGTTAACGACAGCTCGATTATCGACCGTCGGGCCGTAAGAAAGGGTGCCATCAATGTAGACCGATGTCGGATAGATCCACTCGGAGTTGTTGCGCAGCGTGATGGTGACCGAGCATCCGGTGTCACCGAGCTCGGTGTGCGACGTCTCGATGAACCGTCCCTGCTCGTCGGTGTATCGATCTTGGGCCGATGCGGGAGAGACACCTAGGAGCACGACGGCAAGCGCCAAGCCCATAGCAGCGACGGAGGGCGCTAAGCGTGTGAGGTTCTTCACGGCTATATAACGAGACCTGTGCGAAAAGGTGACACCACTTCCAGCGCTTCGAGGAGACCGAGCCTCTACGTGTATTGAGAGTTCGCGGGCTTGGCAATGGCGCTGGAGGTCAACAGAGTGCCTTTCGAGGCGCTGTGGGGTTGACTACTTACTCACCAATTGCGGCTAGCCGCGTTCAGGTCATATGAGCGGGCGCGATGAGTGGTCGTTGAGGGGATTCGGCCACAAGATCAGGTTCAACTGGTCCCATCGGCAGGAGATCGTGTGCCAACGGGGAACACACGCTTGGGTCCCGGCCTGGACGAGCACTGCCCGTGCTTGCCGAGCAGGTTGCCCGGATGTCCCCTAAAAAGTGCGGTCGATCTCAAGCCACGTCCGTGGTGTACCCCTGGTCGCTCGTTTTGACCCCGATCACCGATGGCGTGGCATTCTGGCCCTACAGTCGATAGATGACAGTCGGCACCGTGACCGAACTTTGGCGGTACCCGGTGAAGTCCATGGGCGGTGAGCAGCTCCCCTTTTCGACCCTCGACCTGCGGGCCCTCCACGCTGACCGAATGTGGGCGGTTCGTGACCTCGAGCTCGACGCGGTAACGACTGCCCGCCGGCTCCCTGCACTTTTAGGCTGTACCGCGCGGTTTCTCGATGAGCCTCCGGCCGGCGTTGGCCCAGGTGACGTCTGCGATGTCGTCGTTGCCTTTCCCGACGGCACCGAAATCGCCAGCAACGATCGCGAGCGGTTGGACGCGAGGCTCAGCGAGCTCACGGGCAAACGGGTGGCGCTCGTCCCGCTACCGCCACTGCACGACAAGGCCGCCTATCGAGGTGTCCTCGCGTCGAAGCGCGACCTCCGCCTCCAATGGGCTCTCACCGACGACGAGCCGTTGCCGGACTTCTCCATGTTTCCGATCCGCAAACTCGCCCAACTTTCCATCTACGCGACACCGATCGGGATCTTCGCCGACGCATACGCCGTGCACCTTCTGACCACGTCTAGCCTTCGTACGATGGCAACCCACGGCGGAAACTTCGACGTGCGTCGTTTTCGCCCGAATATCGTCGTCGACACCCCATTGGACGGCTTGGTTGAGCAACGGTGGGTTGGTGGAACCCTCCGGGCCGGTGGCATCGGCGTGGGGGTCGAGATCCCAGCCGTCCGGTGCTCTGTGCCCATGCGTGAACAACCAGGCATGCCTGCGGACCCTGAAGTGTCCCGAACCGTCTCCGAGCTCGGCGAGCGGTGCCTGGGCGTTTACGCCGACATCGTCGAAGTTGGCACCGTTCGCGTCGGCGACGCGGTCACGTTCGAGCCGCCCGAGGCGGCCGGAGCCTTCAGCGCCTCCGTCAGCAGGCTTGCCGAACGTGTCAGGCGCAACACCATCCGCACTGGCAACCGGCTGATCCCTTAAGTTCAGTGCGCCTGAATGTCGTCGGGCGCCCATCTGGGCGCTAGCAGCCCGCCCCGAATCTGCAGGGAACGTCGCTCAGTATTCCTAATCCGCCATCGGACCGTGCCTGAAGCTCGGACGACCGCGGTGCGCTGCTCGTCGTCGTGGCCGCGGGGCTCGCAATGGGTTTGCAATAGGAGGCTGACAAGTTCGTGGGCTTGACCACTTAAACGCACCGGCCCCCGGGGGTTAGTGACCGAAACGGCGCTCGCGCGCAGCGTATGACCGCATCGCGCGCAGGAAGTCGACGTGCCGGAACGCCGGCCACAGCGCATCGCTGAAGTAGAACTCCGAGTGCACGCTCTGCCACAGCAGAAAGCCTGAGAGCCGCTGCTCACCGGACGTCCGGATCACCAGATCTGGATCAGGCTGGCCCTTGGTGTACAGGTGCTCGGCGATGTCGTCGACCTCGAGCGTCCCAGCGATGTCGGCCAGCGAACGCCCCTTGGCGGCCTGGTCGAGCAGCAGCGAACGCATCGCGTCGGTCAGCTCCTGCCGCCCGCCGTAGCCGACACAGATGTTGACCCGCATGCCCTCGATGTCTGCTGTTGAGTCCGCGAGCCGCTTCATGCGGCCGGCCGACTCCGCTGGCAGCATGTCGAGATTGCCGATCACGGCGAGCGACCACCGACCCTCGGCGGCGAGCTTCTCCATGAGTCCCTCGACCGCGGCCAGGATGCTGCCGACCTCGTCGGGCGAACGTTGCAGGTTGTCGGTCGAGAGAAGCCACAGCGTGACGATCTCGACACCCAGCTCGTCGCACCACTGTGCGAACTCCGAGATCTTGTCTGCGCCGGCCTGGTAGCCGTGCTCGTACCGCGTCCCGACGCCCTTGGCCCAGCGCCGGTTGCCGTCGACGATCGCGCCCACGTGGTGCGGGAGACGAGCGGGATCCAGCATCTTGACGAGTCGACGTTCGTATACGCCGTACGCGAGGTCTGTGACTCCCATGCGGGTCAGCGTAGTACGCGCCTGCGGCTACCCTGAACGCATGAGCAACCGTGAGCACGAAGGTGTCGTGCAGGAAGCCTCCGAGCGCCTGCGCGAAACGGTCGACGAGATTAAACCCAAGCTCCGGGGCTGGCTCCACGCCATTACCCTGCCGCTGGCGTTCTTCGCGTTCGTCGTGATGCTCGTGATCACCGACGACACGTTGAAGCGCCTCGGCGTCGCGGTTTTCATGGTCAGCGCATTGATGCTGTTCGGTGTCAGCGCCGTCTATCACCGCGGCACGTGGTCTGACCGCGTGCGCGGGTTCTGGAAGCGCTTCGACCACGCGAATATCTTCTTGCTGATTGCCGGCTCCTACACCCCGTTCTCGTTGCTGCTCCTCACCACCGATCACGCCATCATGATGCTGTCCCTGGTGTGGGGCGGAGCCCTGCTGGGTGTCGCATTCAAGATCTTCTGGATCGGCGCACCGCGTTGGCTGTACGTCCCGCTCTACCTGCTGCTCGGCTGGGCAGCGGTCATCTACTTCCCCGAGTTTGCCGACAACGCGTCGACCGCGGTGATGGTGCTGCTGGTCACCGGCGGACTGCTCTACACACTCGGCGCGATCGTGTACGGCTTCAAGTGGCCCAACCCGTCGCCGACCTACTTCGGCTTCCACGAAGTCTTCCACGCGTTCACCATCGCGGCGTTCATCGTCCACTACATCGGCGTCAGCCTGCTGGCCTACCAGCAGCGCTAGCGGTTCGCGGCCAGCTCGGCAGGATCGGTGACCGGGCGTTGACAGACGAACCCGGCGCAGACGTACGCCGCAGCGTGGCCGTCGACGAGTCCTCGCTGCTGGAACAACGGGATCGCCAGTCCGACGTCACCTGCCACCACCACGGCACCCGGTGACGCGATTCGCAGTGCTGCGCGGTGCAGGTCGGCGCGCTCGTGCGCCTCACCCACGACCGCGATCTCGAGCGGGCCGCTGACGACCGACTCCGCCGCGGCCAGCGTCCACCCCGCAAACCGTGGCACCTGGATCGCGATCGACGACGCCGATGCGATCGCCGACTCGGCGGCGGCACGGTAGCGGTGCTCGCCCGTGACCGCGGCGAACGCGATCAGCGCGACGGCTGCCGCGGACGTGCCGGCCGGGTACGCGTTGTCCGAGGCATCCTTGGGCCGGACGACCAGGGCCTCAGCGTCGTCCGCGGTGTCGAAGAAGCCACCGTCCGGATCGACGAACCGGTCGACGACGCGATCCAGCAGGGACCTGGCCCGGTCGAGCCAGACGGCCTCCCCGGTGACACCGAGGACCGCGATGAACGCCTCGGCGACAGCGCCATGGTCCTCGAGCACCGCGGAGTTTCCGCCCGCGAGACCGTCGCGGGAGGTGCGGACGAACGTCTGGCCGAGATGGACGTCGACCAGCAACGTTGCCGCAGTGACGGCGGCATCGCGGAACTCTGGCTCGTCAAGCAGTACTCCAGCCTCGGCCAGCGCCGTGATCGCCAGGCCGTTCCAGGATGCGACGACCTTGTCGTCGCGTGCCGGCCGGGTGCGCTCGGAGCGGGCGGTCAGGAGTCGCGTCCGCACGCTCTCCCAGCGTTCGGTGTCGTCGGGATCGGTGAGTCGCTGCAGGGTCGAGAAGCCCCGCTCGAACGTGCCCGCTCCGCTGACTCCGAGCTGCTGTGCCGCCCAGGCCCCGTCCTCAGCACCAAGCACCCGCATGAGCTGGTTGGGGTTCCAGACGTAGAACGTGCCCTCGTGCCCGTCACTGTCGGCGTCGAGCGCCGAGGCAAAGCCGCCCTCAGGTGTGCGCAGCTCGTCCAGCAGGAACCGGCTGGTCTCCCGCGCAACCCGCTCGGCCAATGACGAACCGGTCTGCCGCCACCAGTGCAGGTAGACCCGCAGCAGCAACGCGTTGTCGTAGAGCATCTTCTCGAAGTGGGGCACGCGCCAGAACCGGTCGACGCTGTAGCGCGCGAAGCCGCCGGACAGCTGGTCGTACATGCCACCACGTGCCATCGCCTCACAGGATCCGGCGACCAGGTCGAGCGCCTGCTGCGAACCGGTACGCGCGGCATTGCGCAGCAGGAACTCCAGCACCATCGAGGGCGGGAACTTTGGGCTGGTCCCGAACCCGCCTGCCTCCGAGTCGTACTGCTTCGCCAGAGCTGGCACGGCCGCGTCGAGCTCGGCGGCACCAAGCGCGCCCCCCACCGGGTCGACGTTCTCCCGCAGGTGTGCCAGGACGTCGGTGCTGACTCGGGTGACCTCTTCGCGACGGTCGCGCCAGGCCTCGGCGAGAGCCTGCAGGACCTGGCTGAAGGCCGGGGTGCCCTGTCGTGGCTCGGGCGGGAAGTACGTACCGGCGAAGAACGGCTCGCCGGTCGGCGTCAGCACGCACGTCATCGGCCAGCCGCCATGGCCCGTCATGGCCTGTGTCGCCTTCATGTAGACCGCGTCGATGTCGGGGCGTTCCTCGCGATCGACCTTGATGTTGATGAAGTGGTCGTTCATGTACGCAGCGGTGGTCGGGTCCTCGAACGACTCGTGCGCCATGACGTGGCACCAGTGGCAGGCCGCATAGCCGACGCTCAGCAGGATGGGCCGGTCGAGCTCCTGCGCGACCGCGAGCGCCTCCGCGCTCCACTCCCACCAGTCGACGGGATTGTCCTTGTGCTGCTGCAAGTACGGCGATGTTGCGCTTGCGAGTCGGTTCACGTGAGCTCCTCGTCCATCCGGGGTGTCCGATGGTTGCCGCGACGACGGACCTTCCATCCGTCCCGACCGTAGCCCGCCGGTGGTTCTGGCGAGGATCCCCCATCGCCGGGTGGCCCAGAGCGAGCCCAACCCGACCCTCCGGCGGTTGGAACTTCAACGACCACCTCTTCGTTGTATGTACGTACATTCCATCACCATCGGGGGAAACACCGTGATGAAACGCATGCCATATGCCCTGTTGATCGCAGCCGTGGTCCTGGTGGGAGCCGGACTCGTCTGGCTCACCACCACCGGCGATCCGAACAGCGAATCTGCCGCCACCGTGACGCACACCCAGCAGCAGGGGATCGGCGTCGACCTCGCCCGCCGTGACGCCGACGACCCGCGAGCCATCGGCGACGTCGAGGCACCTGTCGTGCTGATCGAGTACGAGGACTTCCGCTGCCCGTTCTGCGCGGTCCACGCGCGCGAGACCCAGCCTCAGCTGCAGAAGTACGTCGACGACGGCACGCTGCGCATCGAGTTCCACGACCTGGCGATCTTCGGCGAGCAGTCGAGCCGTGCGGCCGCGGCCGGCAGGGCAGCCGCAGCCCAAGGCAGGTTCTGGGAGTTCTACAAGGCCGTCTACGGTGACGCACCCGAACGAGGCCACGCAGACCTATCTGACAGCGTGCTCATGAAGTACGCCCAGAGGATCGGGGTGGAGGATCTCGAGAAGTTCGAGGCTGACATGGACTCGGCTGCAACCGCCGCAGCGGTTAAGGCAGACGCGCAGGCGGCCTACGACATCGGTGCCTCGAGCACCCCGCTGTTCCTGGTCAACGACGAACCCATCCTCGGCGCGCAGCCCGCCGGTGTCTTCATCGAGAAGATCGAGCGTCTCGCTTCGGCGTCATGACGACGATCGGACTGACTGGCGCCTTCCTCGGCGGAGTGCTGACGCTGTTGAGCCCGTGCTCGGCCGTGCTGCTCCCCTCGTTCTTCGCCTACGCGTTCGGGAGCCGCGCCGCCGTCCTCGCCCGCACGGGTGTGTTCTACCTGGGGTTGGTGGTGACGCTTGTCCCGCTGGGCGTCGCGGCCTCGAGCGTCGGAGCATTCTTCAACTCCCACCGCGACGGTCTGGTGCTGATCCTGTCAATCATGGTCATCACGTTCGGGCTCCTGCAGATCCTTGGCATCTCGTTCGGACTCCTACGGCGCCGCGCGACGCGCGGATCGGTCTCGAGTGGCACCGGCGTCATCCAGATCTTTGCGCTCGGAACCGTGTACGGAGTTGCGGGGGTCTGTTCCGGCCCGATCCTCGGATCTGTGCTGGCTGTCGCCGGGATGCGTGGAAGTCCCGCATACGGCGGGCTGCTGCTGGCTGTGTACGCGCTCGGCATGTGCGTCCCTCTGGCCGTGCTGGCGGTCTTCTGGGAACGCCTCGACGTCAACGGACGCAAGTGGCTCATCCCCCGATCGATCGATCTCGGCCCGATCCACACCTCGTCCACGGCAGTCATCTCCGGGACCATTCTCATCGGCGTGGGGACCCTGCTGCTCGTGTCAGGCGGAACAGCCAATCTCGGCGGCATCATCGGCGCCGACGCACAGTTCTCGATCGAGCTGTGGGCCGGTCGCGTCGGAGAGCGCATCCCCGACGCTGTCGTGCTGATCGTCGTCGCGACCCTGGCGACCAGCGCATTGCTCGCGCGACGCTGGTGGACACAGGCCCACGCCAAAGCCGAGGCGGGAAGGCGATAGCTCGGCTGATTGAGCCATCAGCGACGTCACGGCACCGGTCGCGCAGGATTTAGCTGCGGTCGTGCGGGGTCGTGCGCCGGATGCCGGAGTCTGCGTCCTCGCCGTCCCAGGGCTGCTGCGCCGTGCGAGCGTGCCGCAGGAACGACCGGGCCAGGAAGTAGGTCGCGATGCACAGCAGGGCGACGATGCCGAGCGCGACCCAGCCGGGCTTGACGTCGTCCTTGGTGAAGGCCGGCTCGGCGGTGACCAAGGCAGCAATCGCGTACGCATTCATGGCCCCAGTCTAGTCGGCCGCTTTTCTGCCGCCATCGAGGCTTCGACCGCGGCCGCCTATGCCTCGGCGAGAGGTCAGCCCTCGCGTTGGTACGTCGCGAGCGAAGTCCCCACGACCGTCACATCCTCAGCGCAGCCCGGCGAACAGATCCGTCTCCGGGATCGCCGTCTGGACCTTGCTGTCGACCAGCTGGAAGTCCTCGGTGGGCCACGCCTCGGCCTGGACCTGGTGTGGGATCGCGAACCAGAAGCCATTGGGATCGATCTGGGTCGCGTGGGCCAGCAGCGCCGCGTCTCGCACGCTGAAGTACTCAGCGCACTCGACCTGGGTGGTCATCCGCGCCTCGTCCTCGGGCTTTCGCTCCCACTTCGCCAGCCGCTCGGCGAACGGGTTGTCGAGACCGTGCTTGGTCATCTCGTCGTCGATCGCCTTCATCCGGGCGTAGTTCCAGCTGAGCTGGTAGTAGAGCTTGGAGACCTGCCACGGCTCACCCAGCTCGGGGTAGCGATCAGGATCCGCGGCTGCCTCGTACGCGTAGACGCTGATCTCGTGGCACTTGATGTGGTCGGGGTGCGGATATCCGCCGTTCTCGTCGTACGTCGTGAGGACGTGCGGGCGGAACGAACGAATCAGCCGGACGAGCGGCGCGGCGGCCTCCTCGATCGGTACGAGCGCGAAGCAGTCCTCCGGCAGCGGTGGCTTGGGATCGCCATCGGGCCATCCCGAGTCGATGAAGCCGAGCCAGTCCTGCTTGACGCCGAGGATCTCGCGCGCCCGGTCCATCTCCTCGCGTCGGATCTCGGTGATGAGCTCGGGGTTGTCAGTGATGCCGGAGTGCTCGAATCCTGGATTGAGGATCGAGCCACGCTCGCCGCCCGTGCAGGTCGCGACGTGGACGTCGACGCCTTCGGCAACGTACTTCGCGGTCGACGCAGCGCCCTTGCTCGACTCGTCGTCGGGGTGGGCGTGCACATGCATGAGACGGAGCTTCTCGGCCACGGTTCTCCTTCTGGGCTTCGGCAAAATCCTCGCACCCTCCTCAACCTCGGCCGCGGCCCGGGTGTTCCGTGCCGCATACTCGCGGTATGACAACCCCCGATGCCGTGATCGTGACCGGCGCCTCCTCCGGGATCGGCCAAGCCATGGTCGAGAAGTTCGCCGCGAACGGAATCCGCGTGTTCGCCGCGGTCCGTACGCTCTCGACCGTCGCCGACCACCCACTCGTGACACCCGTGCGTCTTGACATCACCTCGGCCGAGGAAGCCCGCGCCGCGGCCGATCTCGTGCGGGACGTCCTGCCCGGGGGCACCCGGCTGCGCGCCATCGTCAACAACGCGGGGATCGCGGTCGGTGGGCCGTTGGAGTTCCTCGACCTTGACGAGATGCGCCGGCAGCTCGAGGTCAACGTCGTCGGTCAGCTGTCGGTCACGCAGTCCTTCCTGCCACTCCTGCGCGAGCACGGCAAGGGCCGCATCGTCTTCACCAGCTCGATCGGCGGACGCGTCGCGGCCCCGTTCATCGGCCCGTACGCAGCCTCCAAGCATGCCCTCAACGGCATGGCCGAGTCGCTTCGGCGTGAGCTCAAGCCGTGGGGCATCGGCGTGTCCGTGCTCGCCCCCGCGACCGTCGCGACCCCAATCTGGGACAAGGCCTCGGCCGACATCGACGCCGTCGCCGCGGGCCTGCCGCCACGGGCGGTTGAGCTCTACGGTCCGGGCATCGAGTCGATGCGCGCGATCTCGCAGGGGGCCCGCGCGGGCGGCATCCCCGCATCCCAGGTTGCCGAGGCAGCGCACCACGCGGTTTTCGCGCGCCGGGCCAAGGCCGAGTACCTCGTCGGGCGCGAGGCACGGACCATCGCGACCGCCTCGGCCCTGCTGCCCTACCGGATGTTCGACAAGGCCGTGCTCAAGCAGATGTCCGGCGCCTGAGGAGCTGGGACCTCCTGAGACACTAGGACCGTGACCGACCTCAGTTCCCGCTACGGGACCCGCAGCCGCCCGCAATGGTTCTGGCCTGCTGTCGCGGCCGTCGGCATCATCCTCGGCATCACCTTTGCCGCTTGGGTCGGTTTCCAGGACAAACCCGTCACCGCGCGGGTGTGGGCGTACGACGTCAAGGACGACCACCAGGTCACAGTCACGCTCGACGTCATCCGGCCCGACCCGCTCGCGGTGCGCTGCACGGTCTACGCCCAGGCCGAGGATCACTCGATCGTGGGTGAGAAGACCGTCGACGTGCCGGCTTCGGACCAGGAAGAGACCCGGGTGACGATCCCGGTGGAGACCGAGCGACGAGCTGTCACTGGTGTGCTGAGGACGTGTGCAGAGCAGAGTTGAGTGCTAACGTTGGAGGTTCACCCCGGGCGCATGCCTGGGGTGCAGCACGTGAAGGAGCCCTCCCATGACTCAGCCGATCCCGACCGACACCATCTGGGTGACCCAGCCTGCGTACGACCGCCTGCAGCAGGAGCTCGACCACCTGCGTGGTGACGTCCGCACGGACATCACGGCCAAGATCGCCGCTGCCCGCGACGAGGGTGACCTCAAGGAGAACGGCGGCTACCACGCCGCCCGCGAGGAACAGGGCAAGACCGAGGCTCGCATCCGTCAGCTCGAGGACATGCTGCGGCGCGCCGAGGTGGGTGAAACGCCTGCCGATGACGGACTCGTCGAGGCCGGCATGATCGTGACGATCCGCTTCAAGGGCGACAAGAACACCGAGCAGTTCCTGCTCGGCTCGCGCGAGTTCCTCAGCATGGACTCCAGCGTCGACATCGACGTCTACTCACCGACGTCCCCGCTCGGCGTCGCGATCCTCGGCAAGAAGCCCGGCGACAAGGCGTCCTACGAGACGCCCAACGGCAACAGCATCTCGGTCGAGATCGTCGACGCCAAGCCGTTCTGACCCCCACGGGGCGGAGGGGTCAGACGAGCTCGTAGCCGAGCTCGACCAAGCGGTCACGGACATCGGCCCGGTGCTGCGGACCGCGGGTCGCAACCTGCATGTCGACGTCGACCTGACGCACGGCAAGGGTCTCCGAGGCGCGGTCGTGGTTGACGTTGAGCACGTTGACCTGCATCTCGGCCAGATCCGTCAGCAGGGCCATGAGTGCCCCGGGGCGGTCCGAGATGCGGGCGCGGAAGAGCAGGAACCTGCCCGCCGCAGCAAGACCATGGCGGATGACGTCGAGCAGCACCAGCGCATCGATGTTGCCGCCGGACAGCACCGCGACGACCGGGCCCTCGTACGCCTCCGGCCGCTCGAGCAGGGCGGCGACTCCCGCTGCGCCGGCTGGCTCGACCAAGAGCTTGGCCCGCTCGAGCAGCGAGATCAGTGCACGGCTCATCGAGTCCTCACCGACCGTGACGACTTCGTCGATCAGTGACGACAGGATCCCGAACGGGATTTCACCGGGCTGGGCCACCGCGATGCCGTCCGCCATCGTGGCGCCCATCGTCGCGGTCATGGGGGCGCCCTGGGTGAGCGAGCCGGGATAGGCCGCGGCATCGCGGGCCTGAACTCCCACGATGCGCAGATCGGGTCGCTCGGTGCGAAGCAGCGCGATGCCGGCGGCAAGCCCGCCCCCTCCCAGCGGGACGAGAATCGTCTTGACATCGGGGCACTGCTCGAGGACCTCCAGGCCAAGTGTTCCCTGGCCGGCGATGATGTCCTCGTGATCGAACGGGTGGATCAGAACTGCGCCCGTGCGCTCGGCGAACTCACGCGCCGGCACCAATGCCTCGGTCACCCCGGTCCCGTGGAACCGGATGTCAGCGCCGTACCCCTCGGTGGCGGCAACCTTCGGCAACGCGGCGCCGACCGGCATGAAGATCGTCGCCTTGATACCGAGCAGCGATGCCGCGAGGGCAACTCCTTGGGCGTGGTTCCCGGCACTCGCTGCGACGACCCCGCGGGACCGTTCCTCTTCGGTGAGCCGGGCGATCCGCACATAGGCCCCGCGGATCTTGAACGACCCCGTCCGCTGGAGGTTCTCAGCCTTGAGGAAAACGTCTTGACCGGTCCGTGAACTCAGCCAGCGCGAGTGCGCCATGGGCGTCACCTCGGTGACCCCTTCGAGCAGCTGACGGGCGGCCCTCACATCATTCAGATCCACTCCATAAAGGTAGTCGCTGCGGGTGCGCGGTGGTACCCGCGCTCGATTGGTTGCCGTCGGCAACCTGTTATATGGTTGCACCATGCAAACGGAAGAGGTCGGGGTTGCGCCTTCGACGGCCGAGGACGCGTTGCTGCGACTCGTGATGGCGGTCGGCCGCCGCTTCCGCACCCGCGCGGACGGCGATGACGTCGATCCTTCGCAGGCCGCGCTGCTCTACAAGCTGAAGTACCACGGGGCCATGCGCCTGGGCGACATCGCCGAGGCCATGAAGCTCGACGCCTCGACGGTCAGCCGGCACGTGCAGCAGCTCGGCGACCGCGGCCTGATCCAGCGCCAGCCCGATCCCCAGGACGGCCGGGCCAGCATCATCGCCCTGACCGCCGATGGGCTCGTGAGCCTCAAGAAGACCATCGACCAGCGCCGGTCGTTCATCAGCGCATCGCTGTCCGAGTGGAGCGACGTAGACCGCGAGCGCCTCCGCACCGACCTGATCCGCCTCACAGAATCGCTCGGAGATCCTGCATGACCGACGCCACCCCGGGCACGAGCCCCGTCGCCACCGCACCGACCTACCTGTCCCACCGCCAGATCCTGGTGATCCTCGGCGGGCTGATGACCGGGATGTTCCTCGCCGCACTCGACCAGAGCATCGTCGGCACGGCGCTCCCCCGCATCACCTCCGACCTCAACGGCCTGGACAAGCTCAGCTGGGTCGTCACGGCGTACCTGCTGACCTCGACCGCCGCGACTCCCCTGTGGGGCAAGATCTCGGACCTGTACGGTCGCCGGCTGATCTTCCAGGCCGCGATCGTGACGTTCCTCGTCGGCTCGCTGCTGTGCGGCTTCTCCAGGAATATCGAGGAGCTCATCGGGTTCCGGGCCCTGCAGGGCATCGGCGGCGGTGGCCTGATGGCGCTGGCGTTCGCGACGATCGGCGACGTGATCCCTTCCCGCGAGCGCGGCCGCTACATGGGCTACATGGGCGCCGTGTTCGGTACCGCCAGCGTCGCCGGACCGCTGCTTGGCGGCTGGCTCGCCGATGGTCCTGGCTGGGAGTGGATCTTCTGGCTCAACGTTCCGATCGGCCTGGTGGCCCTGGTCGTCACCTCGTACGCGCTCAAGCTCCCGCACACACGTCGCGAGCACACGATCGACTGGCTCGGTGCCGGCGTCCTGGTGTCGGGCGTCTCCTCGCTGCTGCTGTACGTCTCGTGGGCCGGGCCCGACCACGGCTGGGGCTCCAGCCTGGGGCTTGCGCTCCTGGGTGGCGCCATCGCGCTGACGGCGGCGTTCATCGCGATCGAGCTGCGCGCCAAGGAGCCGATCATTCCGATGGAGCTGTTCCGTGGGTCGATCTTCCGCACCACCAACGCGCTGTCGGTCGTGATGGGCATCTCGATGTTCGGTGCGATCATCTTCGTCCCGCTCTACCTGCAGGTCGTGATGGGCATGTCGCCCACCCGGTCGGGCCTCGGCATGCTGCCGATGGTCGCGGGCCTCTTCTCGACCTCGATCCCGTCAGGCCACTGGGTCACCCGGACCGGTCGTTACCGACCCCTGCCGATTGCCAGCACCCTCGTGGTGTTCGTGGCCCTGCTGATCCTGTCCACACTCGGGGCGGACAGCGCGTACTGGCAGGTCGGGGTCGGGATGTTCGCCCTCGGCGCTGGCCTGGGGCTGACGATGCAGCTCCTGACCGTGATCGTGCAGAACTCGGTCAACATGCGCCATCTCGGCATCGCGACGAGCACCATCACGTTCTTCCGCACGCTCGGCGGCGCGTTCGGCGCAGCGCTCTTCGGGGCCGTGCTCAACACGCGTCTGAGTCATCACCTGGCGACAGTCGGCTCACCCACCGGCGGGCCGATCAACACCAACGACTCCTCGGCCATCCGGGGGCTGCCCGAGCCCCTGCAGTCCAAGGTCATCGAAGCGTTCGCGAACTCATTGCACGACGTCTTCCTGGCCGCTCTGCCGATCGTCGCGATCGCATTCGTGATCTCGCTGTTCATCAAGGAGATCCCCTTGCGCACACGGGACACGCCCGTGCCGGCCGAGGCAGCCGAGCTCTAGACCGAACTCTAGGGGCGGTCGCGAGCCGGCAGCCCGTCGACGACGAGGTCGTACGAGTCCTCGATCAGCTCTGCGAGCAGGCCCGGCGGCAGCGATCGGTCGACCTGCGCGGTGATCCAGTGCTTCTTGTTCATGTGATAGCCGCGGACGATCTCGTCGTACGTCTGGACCAGACCGGTCACGTCCGGCGGCTCGGCCTTGAGCGTGACGTGGGCCGGCGAGTCCGCAGCACTGATCGCGAAAACCTTGCCGCCGACCTTGAACACCGCGGTGTCCTCGCCGAACGGGAAGCTCAACGAGGCTCCCGGCAGGGCGAGGCACTGCGCATGCACGTCCATCACGCCGGTTCTGGCTCGATCCCGACGTCCTCCTCGGGATCGTCCTCGTACTCCTGGGCAACCGACACCAGGTGGCGCACGACACCGTTGAGGACGGCGGCGAAAGGCACCGCGATCAGCGCGCCGACGACTCCGGCCACCGTGACGCCGGCGGCGATCGCGAAGATGATCGCGAGCGGGTGGACCGCCACGAGCCGGCCCATCAGGAATGGCTGCAGGACGTGGGCCTCGACCTGCTGGACCACGATGACGACGATCAGCATGAACAGCGCCGTCCACGGCCCCTGGGCGACCAGGGCGACCAGCACCGCGACCATGCCCGACAACAGGGCTCCGATGATCGGGACGAAGGCGCCGAGGAACACCAGCACGCCGATCGCCAAGGACAGCGGCACTCCCAGAACCCACGCACCCAGGGCAATGCCCATCGCATCGGTCGCCGCGACGATCACGGTGGCCCGGACGAACGCGGTCAGCGACGCCCACGCGGTGTGACCCGAGGAGTTGACGTGCGCCCGAGCGCCACGGGGGAACAGCGCGACGATCCAGGCCCAGATCCGCCCGCCTTCGTAGAGGAAGAAGAACGCCGAGAACAGCGCGATGAAGAAGCCCGCCAGGACGTGCGTCAGCGTTGTGCCGACCTCGGTGATCCGGGTCAGCAGTGAGGTGTCACTGGAGGAGATCGACTCCTTGGCCGAGTCGATCCAGTCCTGGATCTGCGAGTCGCTCAGCTTGAGCGGTCCGGTCCGCGCCCAGTCCTGGACCTGGGTGATCCCGTCGACGACGTTCGCCCGCAGGTCGGTGACCTGGGTGGCGAGCTGCTGGCCGACCAGGGCGAGCGCGCCGAAGAAGGCCGTGAGCATCATCAGGACGACGACGAAGGTCGCGGCGAGCCGCGGCAGCCCGCGCGACTGCAACCAGTTGACGGCGTCAATCGTGAGCGCAGCACCCAGCAGAGCGATGGCGATCGGGACCGTGATCTCGGAGAAGAAGCGGAGCAGGAAGAGCCCCAGTGCCGCGGCCGCAGCGATGACCAGGATGCGCCAGGCCCACTGCGTCGCGATCTCAACGCCGATCGGCACTTGATATCGGCTGGTGGCGCGTTCGTCGGTCACTCGCGCAACCCTATCCGCAACCCATGCCGCACGAGGTACGGAACAATCGGGCCCCACCGCGTGTTGAAACGACGCCAATCGCGGTCGCCAAGCGCGCCGCGAACGGATCCGTAGACTTCATCTGAGAGGTGGAACCCATGATTTTTGGTCGAAACAAGTCAGAGCTTCCTGCGGCTGACGCCGCACTGCCCGGCCGCGAAGGCCGCCGCTTCCAGGTTGGTGGCACTCACCAAACACTCGGCACGCCGGTCGAGACCCAGGCGCCGGATGGCTTCGGCGTCGCGGTCTTCGGTCTGGGCTGCTTCTGGGGCGAGGAGAAGACGTTCTGGGAGGTGCCGGGCGTGTGGTCGACCTCGGTCGGCTACGCCGGCGGCGTGACTCCCAACCCGACGTACGACGAGGTGTGCAGTGGTCGAACGGGGCACGCCGAGGTCGTCCGGGTCATCTTCGACCCCGCCAAGGTCACGTACGCCGACCTGCTCAGGGTCTTCTGGGAGAACCACGATCCGACGCAGGGCATGCGCCAGGGCAATGACCGGGGCACGCAGTACCGCTCGATCATCCTGACCACGACGCCCGAGCAGCAGGCCGAGGCCACGGCGTCGCGCGAGGCGTACCAGCAGCGCATGACCTCTGCCGGGTACGGCGAGATCACGACGTCGATCCTGGCGCTCGACAAGTACTACTACGCCGAGAGCGAGCACCAGCAGTACCTCGCCAAGAACCCCTACGGCTACTGCCCGCTGCACGCCACCGGCGTCTCCTACGCCTGACAGGTTGCCGCTGACATGGGACTGACCCGTGCGGAGCTCGAGTCGTGTGCCGGCCGGACGATCCCCGACCTCGTTCCGGACGACGACCTGAGGCTGCTGTTCGTCGGGATCAACCCCGGCCTGGTCAGCGCGGCGACCGGCCTGCACTTCGCCAGGCCGGGCAACCGGTTCTATCCTGCCCTCCGCCTGGCCGGAATCCTGCCCGCGGCTTGCCTCACGCCTGAGGCTGCGGTGCCGGAGCTGCTTCGCCGGGGTGTCGGAATCACCAACATCGTCGCCCGCGCCTCGGCGCGCGCCGACGAGTTGGATGACGTCGAGCTGGTGCAGGGTCGCGAACGGCTCGAGGCGTTCGTTGCGGAGCACCGCCCACGGGTCGTCGCGCTGGCCGGCATCACGTCGTACCGGGTCGCCTTCGCGGAGAAGAAGGCGAAGGCCGGACGTCAGGACCGCACGATCGACGGAGCCGAGGTGTGGGTCGTCCCCAACCCCAGCGGCCTGAACGCGCACGAGACGGTCGCGTCCCTGGCTGCTACGTACCGCGCAGCGGCAGAGGCCGCGGGGATCCCGGTGCCGGAGCCCGCGGCCCAGTCGGACTAGCGCGGCGTCATCGTCAGCTCGAATCCCTTGGGCATCAACGTCAGCCGTTCGACGATCTCGAGCTCGTAGTCGGGGTCGCCGGCGATGTCGTAGCGGTGCAGCAGCCGTGCGAGGACCAGGATCGCCTCGTGCAGGGCGAACTGCCGCCCGATGCACGACCGCTCCCCCGTACCGAACGGCTTGTACGAGTGCGGCAGGCGTCCCCGCGAGCGCTCGGGCAGGAAGCGGTCGGGGTCGAACTGATCGGCGTCATCGCCCCAGACCGCAGGATCGCGATGCAGCATCGGGAGCACCACGATGGCCCAGTCCTCGGGCCGCATCGTGTGGCCCGAGCTGAGCACCGTCGTCTCGCGTGGGCTCCGGGCGAACGCCGGGGCGGTCGGCCACAGTCGAAGCCCCTCGTCGAGCACGCGGCGCAGGTACCGGAACTTCGCGACCTGCTCGAACGTCGGCTCGGCATCCCGGTCGTCGCCCAGGATCTGGTCGACCTCGGCCTGCGCCGCGGCAAGGATCTTGGGATCTCGCGACAGGTAGTACAACGCGAACGACAGTGCGCCCGACGTGGTCTCGTGGCCCGCAACCAGAAAGGTCAGGATCTGGTGCCGGATGTTGATGTCGTCGAGCCGCGCCCCGGTCTCGGGGTGCGGCGTGTGCAGCATGATGCCCAGCAGATCGCTCTCGTCGATCTCGCCGGACCTCCGCTCGGCGATGATGTCGTCCAGGAGCGAGTCGATGTACGTCTGGTGGTGCGCATTGGCCTTGTTGATCCGCTTGGCCATCCGCGACGACCCGGGCATCGAGTTGAGCGCGCCCTTGCGCTGGCCTGCTTTGAGCGCCGCGATCATGGCCGGGATGAACGGGTGCGGCTCGCTGCGGCTGAACGATCCGAAGTCGGTGCTGAACGCCGTGCGGCTGATGGTCTCCATCGTCAGCTTCGTCATGTCGGCCGAGACGTCGACCGGGCCCGCCTTCAGGTCCCAGAGGTCGAACAGCTCCTGAGCCGCGGCGAGCATGACGGGGTGGTAGCCGCGCATTGCGTCCTTGGTGAAGGCCGGGCGGAGCAAGTCATGCGCCAGGCCCCAGTTGGTCTCGTCGTTGTACGCCGTGAAGAGACCCTCGCCAGCAAACTCCCGCAACGCGACAAGGGCTGGCGACAGCCCCTTGACGAACCGCGACTCGTCGGCCAGCTCGGCGGCCAGCTCAGCACCGACCACGAAGACGAATTTCTGGTCGAAGACCTTGAGCTCGAAGATCGGCCCCAGCCCGGCGCTGCGGCGCATCGTGTTCTGCAGCGGCGTCGGCCCCACGGAGCCCAGGGCACCCCCCACCAGCGGCTTGCGGCCTGCGGGGTGCGGGAAGTTCTGACCTGACCAGTCGTTCTGCACGAAGGCTCCTTATTGCACTGGAATTCAGTAGGGCCACTGTAGCCCGTGCTGAATCGATGTCAAGTAGTGTGGCGAGCATGGCCACCCGCACCCGCATGAGCCGTGAGGCCCGGCAGGACCAGCTGCTCGACCTGGGCGCCGAGCTGTTCGCCGACCGGTCCTATGAGGACGTCCACATCGAGGAGCTCTCCGAGGTTGCTGGCGTCTCCCGCGGCCTGCTCTACCACTACTTCCCGACCAAGCGGGCGTTCTTCGCCGCGATGGTCCGCCGTGAGTCCGGGCGCATGATCGAGACCACCGTGACCGACCCTTCGCTGCCGGTCCTCGACCAGCTGAAGCAGGGCATCGAGACCTACCTCGACTATTGCGAGGACCACAAGCTCGGCGTCAAGGCGATCTTCCATGGCGCGGCATCGGCCGATCCGGAGATCCAGGAGATCATCGAGCAGGACCTGCGGGTCCACCACGACCGCATCATCGCGGTGGTCGAGCCGAACGGACGATCTACCGAGCTGATGCGGATCGCCGTACGTAGCTGGCTGCAGTTCATGCGAAGTGCATGTCACCAGTGGCTCGACGCACAGGAGGCAACCCGCGACGAGATCCGCGATCTGTGCGCCCAGACGCTGGTGGGTGCGCTGATGGCCCTGCCGGAGGGCTCCCGCCCCTCCGGACTGGCCGGCCTGACCCCGAGCGACTAGAGGCCGTTGCGCTTGCTGAACGACGCGGTCAGTCGCGCATAGCCCGGTCCACTGATCCGGACGATCTTGTCCAGCACCCATGCGTCGCTGCCGATCAGGACGCGCGCCTTGTTCTTCTCGACACCCTTGAGGATGACCTTGGCGGCCTTCTCCGGCGACGTGCGAGCCAGCTTGTCGAACGACGTGGCGAGCTGATCGTGATCGCGGCCCTCGACCTCGCCGCCGTTGCGGGCGATGTTGGTCTTGATGCCGCCGGGGTGGACACAGGTGACCCTGACCGGACGTCCGGTGATGATCATCTCCTGGCGCAGCGACTCGGTGAATCCGCGCACCGCGAACTTCGCCGCGTTGTACGCGCTCTGCGTCGGCACGGAGAACAGCCCGAAGATGCTCGAAATGTTGACGATGTGACCGTCACCGGACTCGATGAGGTGCGGCAGGAAGGCCTTGGTCCCGCTGACGACGCCCCAGAAGTCAACGTCCATGACCCGGTCGAGATCCTTGAAGGACATCTCCTCAACATTGCCGACGAAGGCGATCCCGGCGTTGTTGAACACCATGTTGACGCCGCCAAAGTGCTCGGCGACGCCATCGGCGTACGCCAGCACGAGCTCACGCTGGGCGACGTCGAGGTGATCGGCCTTGACCTCCGCGCCGGCGGCCCTGACCAGGGCCTCCGTCTCGGCCAGGCCGTGCAGGTCGACATCGCAGATCGCGAGCTTCGCACCCCTGCGGGCCAGCTCGACGGACAACGCGCGGCCGATGCCGGAGGCGGCGCCGGTGACGACGGCGACCTTGTCGGTGAAGTGGGTCATGGGAGGGTCCTCTCGCAATTCAGATACCCAGAGTATCCGAACGCGAGGCTAGCAGATCATCCGACTATCCAGCAGTGGGTTGATCGATCGTTTCTGCCTGACCCTGGTCGAACTGGGTGTGGTGCAACTCTTCGTAGCGGCCGCCCAGCGCCAGCAGCTCGCTGTGGGTGCCCTGCTCCACGATCCGACCGTCCTCGACCACCAGGACGCGGTCTGCGGCCCGGACGGTCGACAAGCGGTGCGCAATGACGACCGAGGTGCGCCCCTCAAGCGCGACCGCGAGGGCCTCCTGCACTGCCGACTCCGAGGTGGAGTCCAGGTGCGCCGTCGCCTCGTCGAGGATGACGACCCGGGGTTGAGCCAGCAGCAGCCGGGCGATCGTGAGTCGTTGGCGCTCACCGCCGGACAACCGGTAGCCCCGCTCACCGACCACGGTGTCGAGACCATCGGACAGGCCACTGACCAGGTCATCGAGCCGGGCGTCCCGCAGCGCCTTCCACAGCTCGGTGTCGCTGGCCTCGGGTCGCGCCAGCAGCAGGTTCTCCCGGATCGATTCGTGGAACAGATGGCCGTCCTGCGTCGCCATGCCCAGGGTGCCGCGCAAGGATGCCATCGAGACGTCACGGACGTCGACGCCGCCGAGCTTGACGCTGCCGGAGTCGACGTCGTACAGGCGCGGGATCAGGCTCGCGATCGTGGACTTGCCGGCACCCGAGGTGCCGACCAGCGCGACCATCTGGCCCGGCTCGACCCGGAACGATATGTCGTGCAGAACGTCGACACCGCCGCGGTTGTCGAGCATCGCGACCTCCTCGAGCGAGGCCAGCGAGACCTTGTCGGCCGAAGGGTACGCAAACGTGACGTGGGAGAAGTCGACCGAGACCGGGCCGTCCGGCACCTCGACCGCGCCGTCCTTCTCGCGGATCAACGGCTGCAGGTCGAGGACCTCGAAGACCCGCTCGAAGCTGACCACGGCACTCATGATCTCGACGCGCGCGCTGGCCAGCGCCGTCAGCGGCGCGTAGAGCCGAGTCAGCAGCAAGGCCAGTGAGACGACCGCCCCCGGGTCGAGCGAGCCCTTGAGCGCGTAGAAGCCGCCCAAGCCGTAGACCACGGCGAGCGCAAGGGCCGACACCGTGGTCAGGGCGGTGACGAACACCGACTGCAGCATCGCGGACCGGATGCCGATGTCGCGTACCCGACGAGCTCGCGCAGCGAACTCGACCGACTCCGCGTCGGGCCGGCCGTAGAGCTTGACCAGCGTCGCGCCCGGCGCGGAGAAGCGCTCGGTCATGCGCGTGCTCATGACCGCATTGTGGTTGGCCGCCTCGCGTGACAGGGCCGCGAGGCGACTGCCCATCCGCCTCGCCGGTACGACAAACACCGGCAGCAAGACCAGCGCCACGGCCGTGATCTGCCACGAGATGCTGAGCATCACGATGAGGGTCAGCGTCAGCATCACGACGTTGCTGACGACACCCGACAGTGTGCCGCTGAACGCGCGCTGTGCGCCGAGGACGTCATTGTTGAGCCGGCTGACCAGCGCTCCGGTGCGGGTGCGGGTGAAGAAGGCGATCGGCATCCGCTGGACGTGGTCGAAGACAGTCGTGCGGAGGTCGAGGATCAGCCCCTCACCGATCGTCGCGGACAACCAGCGGGTCCAGATGCCGAGCGCCGCGTCCGCGAGCGCGATCAGGGCAATCAGGCCCGCGATGCCGAACACTGTGCTCCGGGAGTCGCCGTCGACGATCGCATTGACGACACGGCCGGCGAGCACAGGTGTGGCCACAGCGAGCGAGGCCGAGACCACGCTCAGGATCAAGAACTGGATCAGCTGCCGCTTGTGGGGCGCAGCGAACGAACCGATGCGGAGCAGCGTCTCCTTGGTGAGCTTTTGCGGTCCGGTCTCGGTGGTCATGACGCGATGGAGCGATGTCCACGCTGTGACGTCCATGCTCATGGCGTCCTCCTGGATCGACTAGGCCTGCCAAGTGTCCACCCGGGGCACGACAAACCTAGAACCTCAAGCAGGGTCGAGGTCAATCGGGCGCTGGGAGCCGGTCGATCGTGCGTCGTCTGGGCCGTAGTGTGACCTCTGGCATGGGCGGCGCCGGGATGCGCTGACCGTCGTGACCCGCGACTTCGCCGAAACGTGCGGAGGCGGCTTCCCACTGGGAGCGCGCGTCGACGATGTCCTCGTGCGAGCGCCCGATGAAGTTCCACCACATCACGAGATCCTCCTCGAATGGCACGCCGCCGATCAGGAGCAGAGTCGTTGCGGCCGGCGTGTGGATCTGCACCTCGGTGCGGCCCGGAGCCAGATAACGCATCTGGCGGTGGATGATCTCGGTGCCGGCCACCAGCGCCTCGCCGTCGACCGCGAGGATCGCGTGCTCGAAGTCCGGGCGGAGCGGGATCGTCGCTGCTCCCGCGACGATCCGCAGCTCGGCGCCGACCATCGGGGAGTACGTCGTGGCCGGCGACACCGCGTCCTCGACCTCGCCCATCAGGACCGTGGCCGACCAGTTGCGGCCCTCGGCGCGGGGCAGATCGGGGTGATGCTCGAATCCGGCCTCGCCGGAAAGCTGGCTGCTCGGGAGCGCAACCCACAGCTGCAGCCCGTGCATCGGCACCGAGAGGTCGCCGACCGAGAACTCCGAGTGGGAGACACCACGGCCGGAGGTCATCAGGTTGAGCTCGCCGGGCCGCAGGACGACATCGCTGCCCAGGCTGTCGCGGTGGCGGATCTCGCCGGCCAGTGGCCAGGTCACGGTCTGCAGCCCGGTGTGCGGGTGCGGCAGCACCGCCATCGGATCGGCCGTGGGTCCGAAGTGATCGACGAAGCACCATGGTCCGACGGTCGGCAGGCCTCGATGCGGCAACGTGCGATGCACCGTGACTCCCCGGAGCCCACCCAGGGGCACCTCTCGGGCGTCCAGCGAAAGGTCGCGCAAGGTCATGCGAGAAGCGTACGTCGCAGCTGCTCGACGACCGCGTCGCTGCCGCCGATCGTGCGGAACCAACCGTGCACACCGTCGTCATGGGCGTCCCACGCGTCGAGGACACCGTCGATCGCCTCGACCGGCACGGTCATGAACTCCGGCGGCAGCGTTGCGCGGTGCTGATGCCCCGGAGCCGTACGGAGCCGGGTCGTGATGGCCCGCTCGGCGTGGAGGGTCTGGAGGTAGTCCGCCACGATGTCCTCGCGGGACACGCCAACAAGCCTCAGGACCAGGGCCACCGAGACGCCCGTGCGGTCCTTGCCGGCCGCACAGTGGATCAGCGTCGCGCCTGGAGCCAGCCCGACCTCCCGAACGAGCTCGACGAGGTGCAGTGCCGCGTGGTCGAGCAGCAACAGGTAGAGCCCGGCCAAGTCCAGCACGGGGCCTGCGTCGGGGCGGAGGGCGCTGAGCAGCGGCAGGTTGACGATGCGGGCGCCAGTGCCGGCCAGGGGATGGATCTGCTCGGACTCACCGGGCGATCGCAGGTCGAGCACGAGCGATGGAGGCCACACGATCTCCGGGGGTGCGTGATCCAGGTGGGAGGGCACCGCGCTGCGCAGCACCCGACCAGCAAGCACGCGGTTGCCATCGACGGTCACGACTCCACCGACGTCACGGAGATTGGGGACGAGTTCTGGCACGCCCACACCATAGACGCAAGCAAGGACACACTCCCGCCCACGGATCTGACATGAATCGTTCCACCGGTCCACGTAAAGTGACCGCGTGCCCCGCTCCCGCAAGATCGCGAAGAAGACCTTGATCGGTGGAGGTGCGACGCTGACGGGCTTCTACGGTTTCCTCGTCGGTGAGGCCCTGCTCGCACGCCGCTCGATCGGCACCACGGACGACCGGCCGCCATCGCCCGACGGCCTCTACGGCGATGACCTTCCGGGAGACCCCATCCGGGTCCTGGTGCTCGGCGACTCGGCCGCGGTCGGGTACGGAGTCGACCGGGCCGATGCGACCCCCTCGGGCATGATCGGGCTGGGACTCGCACACGTCATGGACGCCCCGGTCGAGGTGCAGTGCCGCGCGGTCGTCGGCGCCCAGACCTCGGACCTGATCGGTCAGATCGATCTCGATCCCGACTGGCGCCCCGCCGTCACGGTCATCATCGTCGGCACCAACGACGTGACCCACCAGGTGACTCCCCGAGCGTCGGCCCGGATGCTCGCCGAGGTCGTGCGTCGACTTGTCGCCGAGGACTGTGCGGTCGTGGTCGGCACCTGCCCGGACCTGGGCACGGTGCAACCGATTCTCCAGCCGCTGCGCACGATCGCCCGCTGGATGAGCCGCGCCTTGGCGCGCAAGCAGACCATCGCGGTCGTCGAGGCCGGTGGCCGCGCAGTCTCGCTCGGCGATCTGCTGGGCACCCTGTTCACCGAGAAGCGCGACGTGATGTTCGGCGCCGATGAGTTCCATCCGTCCGAGACCGGCTACGCCAATGTGGTCTCGGTCCTGATCCCCGCAGTCTCGGCGTCGCTGAGACAGCAGCAGGTCGTGGTCGAGTATGCGGGCCACCCGGGCGACCTGACCTCGGTCGCCGATGCAGCTGCGGTCTCGATCCGGTACCCCGGCACCCAGGTCGTCCGTGATGCGGGCGCGGGCGGCCGGTTCGCCTCGGTGCTTCGGCGGCGTCGCGTCTCCTGACCAGAGGGCCACATCCGGCGTGATCACGATGCGCCGAACGCAACGATGGCCGGCTCCGAGGAGCCGGCCATCGTCATGTCGAACGGGTGAGGATCAGTCGCCACGCAGGATGGCGAGGATGCGCAGGATCTCGATGTACAGCCACACCAGGGTGACCGTGAGACCGAACGCTGCACGCCACGACTCCCGCTCGGGGATGCCGGCCGCGACGCCCTTCTCGATGTAGTCGAAGTCCAGGATCAGGAAGAAGATCGCGAGGACGACGAGCGCGCAGGAGACCAGCAGGCCTAGCGTGTTGAAGCCGCGGAGTCCGCCGCTCTCGAACACGCCGGTCAGGCTGAGGATCCAGTTGAGGACCAGCACGCCGACCACCGTGAATCCGGCGATCATGACGACCCGGCGGAACTTCGGCGTGACCTGGATGTCGAAGAACCGGTAGGCGGCGAGCGTGCCCGCGAACGCCAGGACCGTGCCGAGCACGGCCTGGAACACGATCGACGGCTCACCGACGTACGAGGCGATGACCTTGGAGAAGGCGCCGATGAAGACACCTTCGACCAGCGCGTACGCGATGACGAGCGCCGGGCTGACGACCTTCTTGAACGAGTTGACCATCGCCAGGACGAAGCCGATCAGGGCGCCACCCATCGCGAAGGTGTACGCCGTGCCCTGGGCTGCGTTGGCCTTGGTGATGTCACCGTCGTTGAGGTCCCCGATCAGGAACCACGTCACGGCGGCTGACAGGACCAGCAGGCCGAGCGTGATGGCGGTCTTCTCGACGACCGTGTCCATCGTCATGCGGCCGCTGCCGCGCTCGGTGTGCGTGGGCGAGCCGTTGAGGTCAACCTGCCACTGGGACGGGTCGTTGGCGATCGCGCCGCCGCGGCCGTTGAACTCGGCGCTGCGGGCGAAGACGGGGTTGCTGCTCTTCATGATTCCCTCCGTGGGAGTCGGCTCTCAGATGGAGTCGTAGTGTCTTCACCCTATCCAACGCGTCAGCGCTCCGGTTTGATCCCGTCTCAGTCGTTGGGTTTGGCAACCTTTTCGGCGCTGACCAGCGCAGAAGGACGCCTGCTGGCCCTGCGCCGTCCCGTCAGGAGATGCGGTGCGTGCCGGTGTACGCGTTGAACGCCCCGCCGCGGCTGAAGCCCAACAACGTCATGCCGGCCGAGCCGGCATGCTCGGCAGCGAGCGAGGACGGGGCCGAGACCGCGGCAAGGACCGGGATGCCAGCCATGTGCGCCTTCTGGACGAGCTCGAACGAGGTGCGCCCCGAGACCTGCAACGTCGTGCCTCCCAGCGGCAGCCGACCTTCGCGCAGCGCCCAGCCGACGACCTTGTCGACCGCGTTGTGCCGGCCGACGTCCTCGCGGAGGCACACGAGATTGCCGGAGGTGTCGAACAGACCCGCCGCATGCACGCCGCCGGTGCGGTCGAACACCTTCTGGCCCTCGCGGAGACGGTCCGGCAGCAAGCCGAGCAGCTCGTGACTCCACGTCGAGTCGTCGTCGAGGTGACCGAAGTGGGCGGCCTTGTGCACCGCATCGATCGAGGCAGTGCCGCAGATGCCGCACGAGCTCGAGGTCAACACGTGCCGCTCGAGCGACACGTCCGGTGGCGGCGTGTCCGCGCTCAGCTCGGCATCGATGACGTTGAAGGTCTGCAACCCGTCGTCGTCGGTGCCGGCACAGAACCGCATCGAGACCAGTTGATCGGCCGACCAGATCACCCCCTCGGAAACCAAGAACCCCGCGACCAGGTCGAAGTCATCGCCCGGCGAGCGCATCGTGACCGACAGCGAGGTGCCGTTGACCCTGATCTCGAGCGGCTCCTCGACTGCCAGCGCGTCTTCACGGATCGTCGCGGAACCGTCAGCGGCGTAGCGGGTGACCTTGGTGCGCCGGGTGAGTCGACCAGCCACTCAGGACCCCTCCCCGACCCGTTCGCACAACGCGGTCGCAGCGTCGATCGCGTCGCGCAGGTCCGCCTCGGACCCACCCGCCAGGCCTGCCGCCAGGCCCGCCACGAACGTCGTCAGCGGGGCCGCCGGGCGGATGACCGCGTGCGCCGCCACGGCCGCCAGGTCGAGGACCAGCTCGGGATCGAGGTCGAGCTCGTTGATGCCGAGCTCGGCGGCAACAGTCGCCATCCAGTCCTCGAGGGAGATCTCAGCCATCGTGTCCTCCTTGCTCGAGCGCCTTGTCACGATCGTGCCACGTGTCGATGTCGAGCGCCGCTCCAGCGGGCACCGCGATCTCGACCAGCGTCAGCGGCGCCAGCAGCGCGCGGACTGACAGGTCGGTCAGGGTCGGCTGCGCGGCGATCGCCGCGCGCAGTGCAGCCGTGTCGAGCACGCTCATCAGGTATTGCCTTCGTCCGTCCTGGTCGATCGCGACGACGCCGTCATCCGCAGCCGCGCCGACCAGGGTCTCGACCACATCGCCCAGGAAGGGCTGGTCGCACGCGACGACCAGGACGTACGGCGCGCGCACCTTGCCCAGTCCCGCTCCGATCGCCGCAGCCGGGCCGGCGAATCGGGGCTCCTCCTGCACGACGATCGCACCGGGCGCCCGAGCGTCTCCCACGACGATGACCCGGTCGGCGCCGGCAACCGCCCGCAGAGTACGGGCCAACAGCGTCTCCCCCGCGATCTCCAACGTCGCCTTGTCGACCCCGCCCAGGCGCGAACCTCGCCCGCCGGCCAGCACGATCGCGTCCCACGTCATGTCAGCCGCCGACGCCGTGCAGGTAGTACTGCGCGAGCGTGGCCGCGGCGAACCGCGAGCCGTCGCTGCGCTGACTGGTCCCAGTCGGAGAACTGCGGAGCGTCTCTGTCGAGCATCAGCTGCGTGCGCTCGACGAACAGAGCGTGGACGTCACGCACGTGGCCGGCGTACTCCGCCGGGGACCATGTGCTCGGGTGCGGACGGACGCGGGCATCGGCACGGGACAGGACCCCGGACCAGCGCGGCAGGCTCTCCCGCACCCGCCCGGCAATCTCGCCCGGCGGGACGTCTGCGGCGACAAGTCCGCACT
The DNA here is from genome assembly GCF_003443875.1 of Aeromicrobium sp. A1-2. Lineage (NCBI taxonomy): Bacteria > Bacillati > Actinomycetota > Actinomycetes > Propionibacteriales > Nocardioidaceae > Aeromicrobium > Aeromicrobium sp. A1-2. Next base: position 2,432,400 of record NZ_CP027482.1, read on the forward strand.
CGGGGCAGGTCGCGTCGAGCACCCAGGTCCAGTCCTTGCTGTCGGGCTCGATGTTCACGCGTCTACGCTAGCGCGAGTGGAAGCCCCGACATACCGGACCGAGCCGGTCTCCTTCGCCCGCCGCGGCGGGCGACTCAGCGACCGCCAACAGGCCGCATGGGACGCACTAGCCGAGAAACACGTCCTGGATGTCCCACGGCTCGGGACCAACACCTCGGTCGACCCCGCCTACGTCCTCGACACCCGGGCAGCGTTCGGACGCAGCGCACCCCTGGTGGTGGAGATCGGCAGTGGCCGCGGCGAGGCGCTGGTGCATGCCGCCGCAGAGCAGCCGGAGGTCGACTTCCTGGCCCTCGAGGTCTACGTGCCGGGCGTCGCACAGACCCTCGTGACGATGCGGCACCGCGGCGTCACGAACGTGCGCCTGCTCGTCGTGAACGCCGCCGAGGCCCTCACCACGATGCTGCCGCCGGCGTCCGTCCACGAGCTACGGGTGTGGTCCCCCGATCCGTGGCACAAGAAGCGCCACAACAAGCGCCGGCTCGTGACGGCCTCCTTCGCCGAGCTGGCCGCACGGGTCCTCGAGCCCGGCGGCGCATGGCGGCTGGCGACCGACTGGGAGGAGTACGCCGAGCAGATCCGCTCGGTCGTCGACGCCTCGCCGGACTTCGACGGAGGCGAGTGGTCACCGCGTTTCGAAGGTCGCCCGCTGACCCGGTTCGAGAACAAAGGCCTGAGCGTTGGTCGGACGATTCGCGACGTCGAAGCCATCCGCCGGTCCGCCTAGGATGGACCGATGATCGAGACCAGCAACGCCGAGAAGCTCCACATCTCCGACGGATTCGTCGTCTGGGTCGTCGGCGCCACGGTCGAGGAGACCTCGCTGCTGGATCCGTTGCCCGAAGGGGCCGTCACGATCGAGGTCCGCGACGAGGAGCGGCCCGAGAGCGTCGATGCCGCGATCATGGTCACCGACAACCGCACGGCGCTGGCCGACGACTTCGACGAGGTGCTCCCCCAGCTGGGCTCGATCCCGGTCGTCTGGATCGCCTACCCGCTGCACGGCCACTCCGACCTCGACGAGGAGACCCTGCAGTCGCTGCTGTCGGAGTACGGCTGGGAGGCCATCGAGAGCATCGCCCTCGACGAGACCTGGGCCGCGATGCGGATCCAGCAGTCCTGACTCGCCCTGCTCCTGCAGGTACTAGGCAGCGTGCCGGAACCGCGTGATCCAGATGCCCGGCGGGACCTGCTCGTCACCCTGGGCTCGGAAGCCGTGCTTGCCGTACAGCGAGACGGCCGGCGCGTTCGCCCGACCCGTCGCAGCCACGACCGGACGACTCGATGCTGCTTCGAGGACACGGCCCAGCAGGGTGCTGGCGATGCCCCGCCGCATCGCCGACGGGCTCACCATGACCTTCTGGATCTCGACCACGTCGACGGACTCCCACCACGCGATGGCACCGACGAGCCGCACGCCGTCCCACGCCGTGACCCAGCGACCGCGCCACGCCGTCAGACCTATCTCGTCCTCCTGCAGCGGCGGAATGCGGTCATCGCCGATCAGTGCGGCCTCCATCGCGTAGGAGGTCCGCTGCAGGCGCAACAGGGCTGCTGCCAGATACGGATCGGCTGCGGGGTCTGGCGACGACAGGATCATCCGGAGCCGCCCAGCATTGCGTCCAGGCCGGCCTCGGCGAGCCGTTGCCACTCGGCGGCGTGCTCGGCGGGCACGACGACCCAGTCCTTCATCGGACGTCCCTTGCCGGACGGATCGAACGGCTGTGCTCCCGTGAGCGCCAGCGCTTCGGCGTACGCAGCGGTGTCGGCACCGAGCTTGATCGCCAGGCGGTCGCGACCGAAGCTCGCGACCACCCCCCCCTCGTACGTCAGGGAACGTGATCCGAACAGCGCACCTGGCAGCACGCCGCGCGGCGCCAGCTCGTCCAGGATCTCGTCGAATCGGGCTTCTGCGTCCATCCTCACCTCGCTGGGCGTCAGCCTACTGCGTGGTCGGACGCAGCGTCCGTGATCACCCGGCAAGACCGTCCGTCTGCTGGGGCGGCGCCTCGCGACGTCCCTAACCGACGACCAGCGGCGTCAGCGGGTGGATCGCCGGCGGAGCGGACAGCTCGGTGCCCAGCACCGCGAGCGCCGACTGGATGTGCGGCGTCTGCATGTGGGAGTCGAGGTCGGACGGATCGCTCCACTGCTCGATCGTGACGAACGTGCCCGGCGCCGCGGTGGACTCCGAGAGGTCGTACGCGAGGCAGCCCGCCTCTTCACGGGTCGGCGCCACGAGCCCCTGCATGGCCGCGCGGACGGCGTCCTCCGATCCCGGCTTGGCAGTGATGACGGCAACGACCTGGACGCTCATGATTCCTCCGATGGTGGATGTCTCGCCACGATAGGCCGAGTGGGCCCAAAGCGCAGCGCGGTCAGCGGTTCTTCCACTGCGGCGTGCGCTTCTCGGCGAAGGCCATGACGCCCTCGAGCGTGTCCTCGCTGACCAGGAGCTGGTCCATCGCGTCGGTCTCCTTCCGAGCGGCGGCCACGTCGTCCGCGACGCCGCGCGTCTGCTCGATGACCTCCAGCGACAGCCGCACCGAGGTCGGTGACACCGCCACGATCTCGGCGGCGAGCTCACGTGCCGCAGCGAGCGCGCCGCCGTCCGGCACAACCCGGCTGACCAGCCCGAGACGGAGCGCTTCCGCCGCGGGGATGGCTCGACCCGTGAGGATCATGTCGTGCGCGATCTTCGTCGGGATCGCCCTGGGCAGTCGCACCACGCCACCCGCCGCCGCGAACAGGCCAACTTTGACCTCGGGCAGGGCAAACCGGGCGGACTCGTCGGCCACCGCGAGTTGACAGGCCAGGACGATCTCGAACCCTCCGCCCATCGCAGCACCGTTGACCGCCGCGATGACAGGCTTGTGCATGCCCTCCCGGGAGGTCAGACCGCCGAAACCGCTGCTGGGGAACCAGGGGAATCCGCCACCCTCCGTCGTCGTGGCGGTCAGGTCATTGCCGGCGCAGAAGGCGTCGTCGCCCGCGCCCGTGATGATCGCGACCCAGAGTTCCGGATCTGCGAGGTACGCATCGAAGATGCCATCGAGCTCGACGTGCGCGGCGGCGTGCAGGGCATTGCGCACCTGCGGCCGTTGCAGCGTCACCTCGAGGATGTGGCCATCGCGGCGTACTGCGACGTGCTCGTAGTCCTCACGCAGGCCCGTCGCAGGGCGAGGCAGCAGTTCGTCCATCCGCTCCGGGGTCAGGGTCACCCGGTTGCCGTAGCCGAACGACCGGGCGTATATCCGCGCGCCGATCGGCTCAGCGGCGCCGGTCAGGACCGCCACGAGATCGTCGTCGCCGGCCACAGTCGTGGCCAGAAACCGCCTGCCGTCGAGGCGTCCGACGACGATCCCGGTCGCGCCGGCCCGGGCGTGCTGCACCGTGTACGTCTCGATGATCGCCCAGCCGTCCGCCGCAGGCACCGAAGGGGCGGACTCCGGGACATCCAGCGTTTGCTGCAGCGCTGCGTTGTCGACCTTCGGCCACTCTGTCGGGGTAGTCGCGTAGATCCCCGCGGAGTACTTCGACAGGATCCCGCCGTTGGCGCCGACCAGGCCATACGTCCCCGGATCGCGACGGACCCGGTTCACGATCTCTGCGATCGCGTGCATCGAGTAGTTGTTGCCCGCGCCGCCGAAGAACGGCAGCCCGCCTGTGACGGTCAGGCCACGTGGATCATCGGCCGCGAGCCCCAGACCGTCGCAGACCGCGGACACCGCGATCGGGTAGCAGCTGTAGAGGTCGAGGTGCGCAAGGTCGCCCATGCCGATCCCGGCGACCTCGAGCGCATGCGTCACGGCCAGGACCGCGGCCGGGCTCGCCCCGAGGTCCGGGCGGTCGATGATCGAGCGCTCGGCCGTGTCGGCTCGCCCGTGCACGAAGGTCCACCGGTCCTCTACCACACCGAGCCGGCGGGCGGCCCCGACCGACATCATGAGCACGGCAGCACCCTGGTTGACCTGGTCACGGGCGATCACGAAGCGCGGGAACGGATCGGCGACCATGCGGTTGCGGTCCGTGATCGTCATGAGCTCATCGGCGGTGCGGCTGGTCGGTGCCGCCGCAAGGGGATTGACTGCCGCCACATCGGTGAATGGCGCGAACAGCTCGCCCATCGTGTGGGCGTACGCCTCGCGGTCCAGCCCGAGGGCTGCTCGCCGGGCGTGCTCCAGCAGGGCGTACTGGCTCGTCGCGTCGGTGAGCCCGTGGCGCACCTGCGGGAGGGTCACGATGCCGCGCAACCCATAGCCACGGTCCTCGACCGTCCCGCCCGGGTCCTCGGAGAAGTCCGGCGCGCCCTCGGAGCCGGCCAGGTGGCGAGCCGTCGAGATCGCCTCGGAGCCGGCGAGGAGCACGACCTCGGCCCGGCCGGCGGCGATCTCGTCACCGAGCTCTGAGACGAGGTGCTGCGGACCCTGCCCACCGGTGACCTCGAGGATCGCCCTCGCCGGGTCCGCACCGATCGCCCGGGCGATGGATCGCGCGACATTGGTCGAGCGACCCAGTGGCGCGTGGCCGATGGGGGTGGAGATCTCGAACTGCCGGATCGCGGCGATCGTGTCGATCGCGGCAGCGATCCCGGTGCCGGCGGCGTCGGCGAGGGCGTTCGCCGCGGCCCGGGCCGCGAGATCGACCGCCGACATGCCGCGGTAGTCAGGGTCGTTGACCTGTTCGGCGCACTGGCCCACTCCGACGATGACGGGCGTACGAGGGTCCAGACCTGCGAGAGAAGGCATGCGGATCACTATACTGACGGTTACCGTTCAGTATCAGGGAGAGGTCAATGGCACACGGCGCAACGCTGGGACGTCCCCGCGACCCCGGGATGGAGCACCGGGTCGAGCGCGCGGCCTGTCGGGTCTACGGCCGGCAGGGATGGGCCGGGTTCAGTATCGACGCGGTGGCCCGCGAGGCAGGGGTCGGCAAGGCATCGATCTACCTGCGGTGGAGTGACAAGAAGTCCCTGCTCACCGATGCTCTCGTCGCCACGCTGATCCGCGTCGACGAGGTCGACAGCGGATCGCTGCGCGGAGATCTCGAGACCTTGGCGCGGCACCACGTCGGCTACTACGTCGGCGACCTCAAGAATGCGGCACTGCGGATGACGACGGAGGCTCCGATGACACCCGAGCTGCGACCGACGTGGGAGGCGTGGCGCGAGTCCCAGGTCCGTACGGCGCGGGCGACGGTACGCCGCGGAATCGCCCGCGGCGAGCTCGCTGCCGACGCATCGGTCACCCTGCTCCTGGACACCCTCTTCGGTGCGGCGCTGATGCACGCGCTGGTCACGCCCGACGAGCTGTCGCTGCACAGCGAGTCCGACATCGACGACTACGCCTGCGCGCTGGCCGACTTCGTCCTAGCCGCCGCATCGCTACCAGCGCGGGTGAATCGCCTCACGTAACCGGCGGTCGTAGATGTCGCGGACCGTCGAGTCGAAGCCCTCGGGCAGCGCGACATCGGCGGCCTCGCTGTTGGACCGCGCCTGGGCGACGTTGCGGGCACCGGGAATTGCCGCCGTGATTCCGTCCTGAGCGAGGATCCACGCGACCGCAGCCTGCGCGGGACGCACCCCGTCGGGGACCGCGTCCGCAAGCTCCTGGGCCGCGGCGACCCCGGTCGCGAAGTCGACGCCCGAGAAGGTCTCGCCGACGTCGAATGCCTCGCCGTACCGGTTGTACGACCGGTGGTCGTCCGGCGCGAAGGTCGTGCTGGTCGTGTAGCGCCCCGACAGCAGCCCCGAGGCCAGAGGTACCCGCGCGATAACGCCGACACCGGCCTCGCGGGCCGCGGGCAGCACCTCGTCGAGCGGCTTGAGCCGAAACGCGTTGACGATGATCTGGACGCTCGCGACATTCGGCCGGGCGATCGCTGTCAACGCCTCGTCGACGGTCTCGACGCTCACTCCGTACGCGGCGATGGCACCCTCCTGCACGAGCAGGTCGAGCGCGTCGTACACCGCGTCGTCGGAAAAAACGGGTGTCGGCGGGCAGTGCAGCTGGACCAGGTCAAGCGTCTCGACCCCGAGGTTGGCGCGGGATCGATCAGTCCACCAACGGAAGTTGTCGAGCATGAAGTGGGCGGGGTCCTGCCCGGCCCGGCGCCCCATCTTGGTGGCCACGAAGATGTCGAGATCGGGTCGGTCGCGGAGAAACTCCCCGATCAGCTGCTCGCTGCGTCCGTCGCCGTAGACATCGGCCGTGTCGAAGAAGGTCACGCCACCCGCGACCGCGGTGTCGAGCACTGCCATGGCCTGGTCGTGGTCGACCTCGCCCCAGTCGGCGCCGAGCTGCCAGGTGCCCAGGCCCACGACCGAGACCTTTCGTCCGGTGCGGCCCAGTACGCGTGCGTCCATGACGTTCCCCCTTCGAGATGTGCTCCGGATCAACCTATGCCGCAACAGGCGTCAGCGGGTAGATCGCAGGAGCTGCGTCGAGCTCGCTGCCAAGGACCCACGCCGACCGGATGTGGGGCGTCTGCATGGGTCGTTCGAGTTCGGTGGGGCCATTCCGCTCCTCGACCGTCCGTCGAGCGGTGCGTCATTCGCCCATCCGAGGTCTGATGCACGACCAGCTCACCGCTCCCGCGAGGATGGGCAAAAGACTCACCGCCACATATTCGGGCGCATCGCGAGCCGCCCTCTGGTCGGTGCTCCCGGTGGGGGTCGAACCCACACTGTGACGGGTTTAAGCCATCTGCCTCTGCCGATTGGGCTACGGGAGCGCAGCGCCAGCCTAGTCACGCCGCACCGGTGGGTGACACGTACCGCTCGGGTTCAGCCGCGCGGAGCCAGCCGCTGGAGCTGGGTCACATGGCCGGGCTCGAGCTCGGCAACGCTGGTGACTCCCAGGAGGCGCATCGTGCGCTCGATGTCCTTGGTCAGGATCTCGATGGTCCGGTCGACGCCGCGGCGGCCGCCAGCCATCAGCCCGTAGAGGTACGCGCGGCCGATCAGCGTGAAGTCCGCCCCCCTCGCCAGCGCCGCGACGATGTCCTGGCCCGACATGATCCCGGTGTCCAGATGGATCTCGACCGAGTCGCCGACCGCCTGCTTGACGTCCGGCAGGAGATGGAACGGGATGGGTGCCCGGTCGAGCTGGCGGCCGCCATGATTGGACAGCAGCACTGCGTCCACGCCCATCTCTGCGAGCTTGACCGCGTCGGGAACACTCTGGACGCCCTTGACGATGACCTTGCCGTGCCACTGGTCCTTGATCCAGGCCAGGTCGTCGAACGTGACGGTGGGGTCGAACATCGTGTCCAGCAGCTCGGCCACCGTCCCGGACCACGTGTCGAGCGAGGCGAACGCCAGCGGCTCGGTCGTCAGGAAGTTGAACCACCACGCGGGCCGCGGGATCGCGTTGAGCACGGTCCGCGGTGACAGCGTCGGCGGGATCGTCATGCCGTTGCGGACATCGCGCAGCCGCGCACCGGCGACCGGCACGTCCACCGTGACGAGCAACGTGTCGAAGCCGGCCTTGGCGGCGCGGTCGACCAGCGCCATCGACCGCTCCCGGTCCTTCCACATGTAGAGCTGGAACCAGTTGCGGCCGTTCGGCGCCGAAGCCGCGACATCCTCGATCGCGGTCGTGGCCATCGTGGACAACGAGTACGGGATGCCGGCCGCCTCGGCAGCAGTCGCTCCGGCAATCTCACCCTCGGACTGCATCATCCGGGTGAACCCGGTCGGCGCGATGCCGAACGGGAGGGCCGAGCGCACCCCCAGCACCTCGACCGACGTGTCCACGACCGACACGTCGCGCAGGATCGCCGGGTGGAACGTGATGTCCTCGAATGCGTGGCGGGCGCGGGCCAGCGACAACTCGGCGTCCGCGGCACCGTCGGTGTAGTCGAAGGCCGCCCTGGGGGTGCGTCGCTTGGCGATCGTCCGCAGGTCGTCGATCGTGAGCGCCTGGCCGAGCCGGCGGCGGGTCGGGTTGAAGGTCGGGGTCTTGAACTTCAGCAGCGGCAGGAAGTCCCGTGGACGGGGGAAGCGGCGGCGCTGGGCCATGGTGGTCCTTTCGGGTCCTACGCGGAGATGACGACGGAGTCGGGTTCCAGGCCGGCGAGCAAGCGATGGATCTGGTGGCGGACGACCCCCTCGATCCGCGGCCGCATCGCTGTCGACATGCCACCGACGTGCGGTGAGACGAGGACGCCCGGGGTCGTCCACAAGGGATGATCGGGCGGCAGCGGCTCGGGATCAGTCACATCGGTGGCGTAGCGGATGCGACCTGCCTGCCGCACGACCGCGTCTGTGTCGGTGATCTTGCCGCGCGACACATTGACCACGACCGCGCCATCGGGCAACGCGCTCAGGAACGCGTCGTCGATCATGCCCTCGGTTGTCTCGGAAAGCGGGACCGCGACGACGACCGCATCAACCCTGGGCAGCAGCCCGGCAAGCTCGTCTGAACCGTGCACGGTCCCGCGACCGTCCGCCCGTCGGTGGCCTGCGACCCTTACGAGCTCGGCATCGAATCCGGTCAGGCGCTTCTCGATTTCGCCGCCGATGCCGCCGTGGCCGAGCAGCATGATCCGTCGGTCCAGCAGACTCGCGGTCAGGCGTCGGTTCCACTGCGGGCGTTCGCGGGCAAAGGCATCGATCTCTCGCTGCGAGGCAAGCAGCAGGGCGACCGCGAGTTCCGCGGTGGAGCCCTCGTGCACACCGATTGCGTTGCAGCAGGTGATGCCGGCGGGCAGCGCGGCCTCGACCCCGTCGAAGCCGAGGGTCTGCAGCTGCAGGACGCCGAGTCGCTGCGGGTCGATCCGCTCGAGGCCATCCGTGGCGTTGCGGTACGTGCTCACCGCGAGGGCGACGTGGCCGTCCGGCTGGGGCTGGGCGACGTCCCAGACTTCGAGCTCGACCCGAGAGTCGATGGCGGCGAGGCGCTCGAGCCAGCCCTCGTCAGGGACTGTCACGCGAAGAGGCGCCGTGGTGAAGTCGATCATGCTTTATCCTCCGACACCTGGTGGTGCACGGCAACGGCTCGGGTCGTGCGTCGTGCTCAGGTGCTGACCATGTCCCAGGCGATGCCGTCGAGGATGTCGTGCTCGCTGACGACCAGGGTATCGGTCGCCAGTGGCAGCAGCTCGGCCAGCCGGTCGAGAATCAGCGCACCGGCGCCGATGACGTCGGCGCGACCCGGGTGCATGAACGGTAGGGCGCGACGGTCCGCGACGGACATCTGGACCAACGACAGACAGGCCGCGCGGACGTCGCCGATCGACATCCGGGCGCCATGGATCGTCGCCGAGTCGTACGAGGGGAGTGCCAGCGAGTGGGCCGCGACCGTCGTCACGGTCCCGGCCACGCCGACGAATGAGGCGACCGGATCGATCTGGGAGACGATCGGCGCAAGCACACTGTCGACGTGGTTCATGCAGGCGATGACCTCTGCCACCGAAGCCGGGTCGCTGGTCAGGAAGCGCTCCGTCAACCGCACCGAGCCGATGTCGAGCGAGACCGACCACTCGACGTCCTCCCCCGTGCCGACGACGATCTCGGTCGACCCACCGCCGATGTCGATCACCAGAGTGCGCTCGACCTCCAGGTCGCGAGTTGCTCCGAGGAACGAGGCGCGCGCCTCGTCGAGGCCCGCCAGGACGATCGGGCGTACGCCGAGGATCCCCTCGATCGCATCCTCGAAGACCGCCGCGTTGTCGGCATCGCGAACAGCCGAGGTAGCGCAGAAGCGGACCTGCGTGGCTTCGAACATCTCGATCATCGCGGCAAACTCACGGGTCGCCTGGACCGCGCGCTCGATGGCCTCCTCGGCCAGGTGATGCGTGCGATCAACGTCCTGACCCAGGCGCACGATGCGCATCTCCCGCAGCAGATCGGTCTTGCTGCCGTCCGCGATGTCGCTGATCAGCAGGCGGATCGAGTTGGTCCCGCAGTCGATCACGGCCACACGCGCAGGATGCTCAGGCATTCGTCGAGGGTATCGAGCCGCGTCTTCCGGGCGTCACTCCGCCTCGACACGCGTCACGGCGCGGCGGGGCGGCCATAGGTGGAATACCAGCCCCTTAGTCCGTGACGGCACCACAGGCATTGCCGGTCCACCAGTCGCCCAGCAGCTCCAGCGCCTCGTCGCCCAGCGGGTTGACCCCGGGCCCCTTGGCCAACGAGTGACCCACCAGGACGTGCAGGCACTTGACCCGGGTCGGCATGCCACCAGCGGTGATGCCGTCGATCTCGGGGACGTGGCCGATGGCTTCCCGCTCGGCGAGGTAGGCGACGTGCGCCTTCTCGTACGCCTCGGCCAGGACCGGGTCCTCCGCGATCCGTTCGGTCATCTCGCGCATCAGTCCCGAAGCCTCCAACGTGCCGATCTCGGCGGCGAGGCGGTCGCAGGTCAGGTAGAACATGGTCGGGAATGGCGTGCCGTCGTCGAGCCGCGGCTCGGTCTTGACGACGTTGGGGTGGCCCGACGGGCAACGCGACATCACTTCGAGGATGCCGCGGGGAGGTCGGCCGAGCTGCTCGGCGACCGCGTCGAGGTCTGCTTGGGGGACCGTCATTTGTTCTTCAGCACCTTGTTCGGATCTGTCGTCGGCTTGCTGGCCTTGGGCGTCTTGCCTGACTCCTTGACGCTGCCCCACAGCTTGTCGTACCACTGCGTTGGCGCGTCGAGCGTCGGCACATCACCCTTGACTCCTTGACGCTGCCCCACAGCTTGTCGTACCACTGCGTCGAGGCAGCGACAGGTGGCGCGTCGAGCGTCGGCACATCACCCTTGACGGTCCCGTCGCTGCCGATCACCCGATAGCCGACCTCCCCGGGGGTGACCCAGCCGAAACGCTGCTTGGCCTGCTGCTTGACGTAGGCGGGATCGTCCCAACGCGTCTTCTGGTCCTCGAGCGCGACGATTTGCTGCTTCTTCATAACGATCTCGGCCTTGGTGGCCTGGATGTCGCCGCGCTGATCCCACCAGGCGTGCAGCGTCGAGGTGTAGGACGCGACCAGGAGCAGGACGACCGAGAGCAGGACGATCGCACGCGTCGTGAGCTGGGGACCTGTGCCCGCCTTGGAGACCGGCTTCTTGGGCGCGCGCGGGCGCGGCGCGGGGCGTCCGCCACGCTGCCCGGACGGCCGTCGCCCGCGATCGGGCGGCTTCCGTCCGGGGCCGCGTGGAGAACGCTGTGCCATGGTCCCTAGAGCGCCAGCCGCGGGAAGGCGGAGGCGCCGGCGTAGCTCGCGGACGACCCGAGGGCCTCCTCGATGCGCAGCAGCTGGTTGTACTTCGCGACCCGGTCGGAGCGAGCCGGCGCACCGGTCTTGATCTGACCGCAGTTGGTCGCGACGGCGAGGTCGGCGATGGTGGTGTCCTCGGTCTCGCCCGAGCGGTGGCTCATCATGCAGGCAAAACCGTGCCGGTGGGCCAGGTCGACCGAGTCGAGCGTCTCGGTCAGCGAGCCGATCTGGTTGACCTTGACCAGCAGCGCATTGGCCGCGGCCTCGTCGATGCCCCGGGTCAGCCGCTCGACGTTCGTGACGAACAGGTCGTCCCCGACGACCTGGACCGCGTCGCCGATCATCTGGGTCAGCGTCGTCCAGCCGGCCCAGTCGTCCTCGTCGAGCGGATCCTCGATCGAGACGATCGGGAAGTCGGCCGCGAGCTGGGCGTAGTACGCCGACATCTCCTCGGCGGTCTTCTGCTCCCCCTCGAACGCGTATGTGCCGTCGGTGAAGAACTCCGAGGCGGCGACGTCGAGCGCGAACGCGATGTCGGTGCCGACCTTGAGGCCAGCGGCCTCGACGGCGACCGTGATGAGCTCGAGCGCAGCGCGGTTGGAGTCAAGGTTGGGGGCGAAGCCACCCTCGTCGCCCAGGCCCGTCGACAGACCCCGCTTGTTGAGCACGGACTTGAGCGCGTGGTAGACCTCGGCACCCTGCCGCAGCGCCTCGGAGAACGTGCTCGCGCCGATCGGCGCGATCATGAACTCCTGAATGTCGACATTGGAGTCGGCGTGCGAGCCGCCGTTGAGGATGTTCATCATCGGGACCGGCAGGACGTGGGCGTTGGGTCCGCCCACATAGCGGAACAGCGGCAACTTGGCTGACTCGGCCGCCGCCTTCGCCGCAGCGAGCGAGACACCGAGGATTGCGTTGGCGCCGAGCTTGGCCTTGTTGTGAGTGCCATCGAGGTCGATCATCGCGAGGTCGATCGCACGCTGATCGTCGGCGTCGAAGCCGACAAGAGCTGGCCCGATCTTGTCGTTGACCCCGGCGACGGCCTTGAGCACGCCCTTGCCGAGATAGCGCTTGCCTCCATCACGGAGCTCGACGGCCTCGAACGCGCCCGTGGAGGCGCCCGATGGGACCGCGGCGCGAGCGATCGTGCCATCGTCGAGGGCGACCTCCACCTCGACGGTCGGGTTGCCCCGCGAATCTAGAATTTCCCGTGCGCCGACGGCGTCGATGCGTGCCAAGAGACTGCTCCTCGTGAGTAAACGGACCTGCACGGACAGCCTAGTCCCGTTGCCCCCACGCCCATGAACGCCTCGCCCGCGGGACCCGCGAGCTGGACTCACGCAGCCGTGATGGCTGCCACAGGCCGGCTGTGGCAGCATGCGTCACGTGACGACCGCTGCGGCATCCCGCCGACGACGTACCAGACCGATGATGCTCGCTGCCACGGCGCTCGTGGTCGTCGCTGTCGTCGGATGGATCGTGCTCGCCGCGACGGCCCGCGGGGCCATCGTCGCAGTCCCCAAGTCGTTGACCTGCGGTGACGTCCCGGTCACGTACGACATCCTTGGCGGCATCAATGACGACGGGGTGCCGACGCCGGCGTTCGAGCTCACCGCGGAACCAGGCACGAAGTGCAGCCTGACGATCGTCATCGTCAACACCGGGTCACGTGCGGTCCACGTCGACACGATGGAGTTCCCGGAGCTCACGCCGGGTCCTTCGCGGGGACATCTCGTGATGGTCAGCCGCGATCTGGAGTCCGACACCGCGCCGGAACGAGATGACGATGCGACCGGGAGCGCGATCTTCTCGATCGACCAAGACGTCCGCGGGCATGCCTCGATGGCCCGCCGGTTCGAGCTCGCCTACAGGGCGCCGATATCCACCTGTCAAGACGAGGACTACTCGGAGGCGCACCACGGGATCCCCCTCGTCAGGACGTCCTCGCTCGGGCTCAGCGGCACCACCAAGGGCGCGGTCAACCTGCTGATCCGCGGCACGGGCGTCGCCGGCAGCGACTGCGGCTAGCCCAGTAGGCGCACGGCCTGGCGAAGCACCTCTTCGGCGTCCCGACCCTCGCCGCGCGCCTCGGTCACGAGCGCGAGCAGCCGTGAGCCGAGATCCTCACCGGTCACGTCGATCGTCCCGAGTCGACCTATCACCTTGTCGGCGTACGCGAGCGCGGGAAGGCTCGCCGGGACGCCTTCGAACGCCGACGTCCGCTGCTTCTCGATGGCCTTGAGCCGCTGCCAGTTGGCATCGACCTCCTCGGCGCTCGAGACTGTGACGTCGCCGAAGACGTGCGGGTTGCGGCTGACCAGCTTGGCCGCGATCCCAGCGGCGACGTCGTCGATGTCCCACCCTTCGCCCTCCGCCGCGATACGGGCGTGGAACACGATCTGCATCAGCAGGTCGCCGAGCTCCTCGCGCAGATGGTCGCCGTCGCCGCTGTCCAGAGCCTCGAGGGTCTCGTGCGCCTCCTCGAGCAGATAGTGGCTCAGCGAGTCGTGCGACTGCTGTGCGGTCCAGGGGCACTCGCGACGCAACCGGTCCATGACCTCCACGACGTCGAGCAGGGCCGACCCGGGCAGGTCGTACGACCCGAAGATCACCTCGACCGCGGGGGCGTCACCAGCCATCAGGTCATCAGCCATCGTGCGGGCCCAGGCCGCATCGCCGGTTGGGGCGATCCACACTGTGTCCGCCTCGTACGACGGACGCTCCGCGATCTCGACCGGGATCCCGGACGACACGATGGCGCGTACGTGCGGATCGTCGACCGACGCGCGCACCGCGCCCGCGGCACGCAGCACGTCCCACGCCTGCAGCGTCAAGATTCCCGGAGCGACCCGTGGGCTGATGACGACGATCTGCATCAGGAACAGCGTTGGGCAGCGGGGAGGTCAGTGGGCTGGGGAGCAGCGAGATCGGCCGGCGCAACCGAGATCGAACCGGTCGAGGCGATCTGCTTCGTGGTGCTGCTCAGACCGAAGCGTGGAGCGAACTTCACGTCGTTGTCGGCGTACGCCGCGTTGATCTGGGCCCGTCCCGCTTGGGCCAGCTCTGCCTCGTTGGCCTCGGTGCGTGCCTGGCCGGTGCTGTCCGCACCGAGCGCGATCGAGATGACCGAAATCTCCTGGCTGTCCTCGATGGCTGCGTTGATCTGATCAAGGTCACCCTTGGGGAACGCCGTGGCGATCTGATCCTTCTGGGCGCCCGTCAGCTCGTAGTCGCTCGGCCTCGGCGTCACGCCCGCATCCGCGGCGAGCCGACGAGCGATGACCACCGACACCAACGAGGTGATCGCCTGACGCCGGAGCTCGGCATTGTCCGGCGCTGCGCCACCCTGGGCCTCGGCCGAGCGCAAGGTCAGCGTGCAATAGATTGCGGCGGTCTGGTTGAGGCTCTTCATGGAGATCGACTCGCCGGCCACCACGGCGGCGTCGCCCGGGTGCACTGCGCTGCAGGCAGACAGGGTCAGGGCGGTAAGGGTCAGGACGGCAGCGCGTGCACGGGTCAGCATGGACACAGATTACCCACGCTCTGCTCCGCAGCCCACGACAGACCCGGCAGGACCGAGAACCGCGAGTGGGCAACGACGGATAGCTGCGCTGTTCGACGGGCGCGGATGGCCTCAGTCGAATGGAGCGAACGCAAGAATGACCGGCACCAGCGACACGAGGTCACCGATACCGGCCATTCCGTCTTGCTCAAAAATGCAGCAAGGCCGCTCCCGTTAGGGAGCGGCCTCGCGCAAAATTTGTCCGGCGACGTCCTACTCTCCCACACAGTCTCCCGTGCAGTACCATCGGCGCTGAAAGGCTTAACTTCCGGGTTCGGAATGTTACCGGGTGTTTCCCTTTCGCCATGGTCGCCGAAACTCTATTGAGATATCAACAAAACCTTGGAGCCCTTGCGGGCTTTCCGGTTCCCGAAACATATCTCGGGAACCTCACAGTGGACGCGGTGTACATCTTTGTAAGAAACAAGCCCTCGGCCTATTAGTACCGGTCGGCTCCACACATTGCTGTGCTTCCACCTCCGGCCTATCAACCCAGTGGTCTGCTGGGGGCCTTACCTGGTAAACCAGTGGGAAACCTCATCTTGAAACACGCTTCCCGCTTAGATGCTTTCAGCGGTTATCGCTTCCGAACGTAGCTAACCAGCAGTGCTCCTGGCGGAACAACTGGCACACCAGAGGTTCGTCCATCCCGGTCCTCTCGTACTAGGGACAGATTTTCTCAAGTTTCCTACGCGCGCGGCGGATAGGGACCGAACTGTCTCACGACGTTCTAAACCCAGCTCGCGTGCCGCTTTAATGGGCGAACAGCCCAACCCTTGGGACCTGCTACGGCCCCAGGATGCGACGAGCCGACATCGAGGTGCCAAACCATCCCGTCGATATGGACTCTTGGGGAAGATCAGCCTGTTATCCCCGGGGTACCTTTTATCCGTTGAGCGACGCCGCTTCCACTTGCCAGCGCCGGATCACTAGTTCCGACTTTCGTCCCTGCTCGAGCTGTCACTCTCACAGTCAAGCTCCCTTGTGCACTTACACTCGAAACCTGATTGCCAACCAGGCTGAGGGAACCTTTGAGCGCCTCCGTTACATTTTAGGAGGCAACCGCCCCAGTTAAACTACCCATCAGGCACTGTCCCTGATCCAGATAATGGACCTAGGTTAGATATCTAGTACAGCCAGAGTGGTATTTCAACGTTGACTCCACCTGAACTGGCGTCCAAGCTTCACAGTCTCCCACCTATCCTACACAAACTGAACCAAACACCAATACCAAACTATAGTAAAGGTCCCGGGGTCTTTCCGTCCTGCCGCGCGTAACGAGCATCTTTACTCGTAGTGCAATTTCGCCGAGTCCATGGTTGAGACAGCGCCCAAGTCGTTACTCCATTCGTGCAGGTCGGAACTTACCCGACAAGGAATTTCGCTACCTTAGGATGGTTATAGTTACCACCGCCGTTTACTGGGGCTTAAGTTCTGTGCTTCGCTTGCGCTGACACGTCCCCTTAACCTTCCAGCACCGGGCAGGAGTCAGTCCGTATACGGCGTCTTTCGACTTAGCACGGACCTGTGTTTTTAGTAAACAGTCGCTTGGGCCTGGTCTCTGCGGCCTTCAACGCTTCTCGGAGCAAGTCCGATAACGCATCCGGCCCCCTTCTCCCGAAGTTACGGGGGCATTTTGCCGAGTTCCTTAACCATGGTTCACTCGATCACCTTAGTATTCTCTACCTGACCACCTGAGTCGGTTTGGGGTACGGGCGGCTCTAGATCTCGCTAGATGCTTTTCTCGGCAGCATAGGATCACTCACTTCGACTAAAACGTCTCCCCATCAGATCTCAGGCATGTGAATGACGGATTTGCCTATCATTCGCCCTACGTCCTTGGCCCGGGACTACCATCGCCCGGGATGAGCTACCTTCCTGCGTCACACCATTGCTTGCTTACTACCAGATCGGGTCGTGCGCAGCGCCGGCTTCGCTCCGAAGAGTCCCGCCAGTTTTGGGCACTTAGCATTTCTGGGTTCTGCATGGGCGATCTAATGCCGGTACGGGAATATCAGCCCGTTGTCCATCGACTACGCCTGTCGGCCTCGCCTTAGGTCCCGACTTACCCAGGGAAGATTAGCTTGACCCTGGAACCCTTGGTCATTCGGTGGAGGAGTTTCTCACTCCTCATTCGCTACTCATGCCTGCATTCTCACTCGTGTAGCCTCCACGGCTGGATCACTCCGCCGCTTCGCTGGCCACACGACGCTCCCCTACCGATCCATGCGCCTGGACCACGAAGGCCTGGCTATTGCATAAATCCCATAGCTTCGGTGGATAACTTGAGCCCCGCTAAATTGTCGGCGCGGAATTACTTGACCAGTGAGCTATTACGCACTCTTTAAAGGGTGGCTGCTTCTAAGCCAACCTCCTGGTTGTCACTGCGACTCCACATCCTTTTCCACTTAGTTATCGCTTTGGGACCTTAGCTGATGGTCTGGGCTGTTTCCCTCTCGACAATGGAGCTTATCCCCCACTGTCTCACTGCTGCGCTCTCACTTACCGGCATTCGGAGTTTGGCTGAATTCGGTAAGCTTGTAGGCCCCTAGTCCATCCAGTGCTCTACCTCCGGCAAGAAACACGCAACGCTGCACCTAAATGCATTTCGGGGAGAACCAGCTATCACGGAGTTTGATTGGCCTTTCACCCCTATCCACAGGTCATCCCCCCAGTTTTTAACCTAGGTGGGTTCGGTCCTCCACGCGGTCTTACCCGCGCTTCAACCTGCCCATGGATAGATCACTCCGCTTCGGGTCTAGATCCTGCAACTATGGTCGCCCTATTCGGACTCGCTTTCGCTACGGCTACGGCTCGACGCCTTAACCTCGCTACAGAACACTAACTCGCAGGCTCATTCTTCAAAAGGCACGCTGTCACCCTTCACAAGTGAAGAGCTCCAACGGATTGTATGCACATGGTTTCAGGTACTATTTCACTCCCCTCCCGGGGTACTTTTCACCTTTCCCTCACGGTACTAGTCCGCTATCGGTCATCGAGGAGTATTTAGGCTTAACGGGTGGTCCCGCTAGATTCACACCGAATTTCAGGGGTTCGGTGTTACTTGGGATGACACAAAAGAGCCATGAGCTTACGTGTACGGGGTATCACCCTCTATGCCGCGACTTTCCAGTCGGCTTTCACTTCACTCATGGTTTATGACTCTTTGTCTGATCGGCAGAACAGACCATGTGGTCCCACAACACCCCAGTGACAACGCCTGCCGGCTATCACATCACTGAGGTTTAGCCTGATCCGGTTTCGCTCGCCACTACTACCGGAATCACTTTTGTTTTCTCTTCCTGTGGGTACTGAGATGTTTCACTTCCCACGTTCCCTCCTGCTGCCCTATGTGTTCAGACAGAGGTACCTGGACTTTACTCCAGGTGGGTTTCCCCATTCGGACATCCCCGGATCACAGGTCGGTTGTCACCTTCCCGGGCTTTTCGCAGACTCCAACGTCCTTCATCGGCTCTCGATGCCAAGGCATCCACCATGTGCACTTAGTAGCTTGTTGTTACTACAAAGATGCTCGCGTCCACTGTGAAGTTCTCAAAATACGTTCGGTCCCGCATAAAATTCCACGCCTACCAGAAACGCCCTCACGGGTCGAACCTGGTGGTTCGTGGGTATATGCGGTCCGAGAAACCAACTCTTCCGAGCTGATCCCTCAGGACCCAACAGTGTGCCTGATCTGATGACTACTTCCCAACGACTTTCCACGCTCCGAAGAGCAGTACTGACGCTGCTGGCTGTCACCAAGCCAAATAATCGACGATCCACTAGTGAGCTGAAGCGCATCAACACATTCGGTTGATAAACGCCTCATGGACAGCCACCACGATGGGCGACTGCCAGATGCTCCTTAGAAAGGAGGTGATCCAGCCGCACCTTCCGGTACGGCTACCTTGTTACGACTTCGTCCCAATCGCCAGCCCCACCTTCGACAGCTCCCTCCGTAAACGGTTGGGCCACTGGCTTCGGGTGTTGCCGACTTTCATGACGTGACGGGCGGTGTGTACAAGGCCCGGGAACGTATTCACCGCAGCGTTGCTGATCTGCGATTACTAGCGACTCCGACTTCATGGGGTCGAGTTGCAGACCCCAATCCGAACTGAGACCGGCTTTTTGGGATTCGCTCCACCTTGCGGTTTCGCAGCCCTTTGTACCGGCCATTGTAGCATGCTTGAAGCCCTGGACATAAGGGCATGAAGACTTGACGTCATCCCCACCTTCCTCCGAGTTGACCCCGGCAGTCTCCTATGAGTCCCCACCATTACGTGCTGGCAACATAGAACGAGGGTTGCGCTCGTTGCGGGACTTAACCCAACATCTCACGACACGAGCTGACGACAGCCATGCACCACCTGTAAACCGACCACAAGGGGGCCGTATCTCTACGGCTTTCCGGCATATGTCAAACCCAGGTAAGGTTCTTCGCGTTGCATCGAATTAATCAGCATGCTCCGCCGCTTGTGCGGGCCCCCGTCAATTCCTTTGAGTTTTAGCCTTGCGGCCGTACTCCCCAGGCGGGGCGCTTAATGCGTTAGCTGCGGCACGGAGACCGTGGAAGGTCCCCACACCTAGCGCCCAACGTTTACGGCATGGACTACCAGGGTATCTAATCCTGTTCGCTCCCCATGCTTTCGCTCCTCAGCGTCAGGTAATGCCCAGAGAACCGCCTTCGCCACCGGTGTTCCTCCTGATATCTGCGCATTCCACCGCTACACCAGGAATTCCGTTCTCCCCTGCATACCTCTAGTCTGCCCGTATCGGAAGCACGCTCAGGGTTGAGCCCTGAGTTTTCACTCCCGACGCGACAAACCGCCTACGAGCCCTTTACGCCCAATAATTCCGGACAACGCTCGGACCCTACGTATTACCGCGGCTGCTGGCACGTAGTTGGCCGGTCCTTCTTCTGCAGGTACCGTCACTTTCGCTTCGTCCCTGCTGAAAGAGGTTTACAACCCGAAGGCCGTCATCCCTCACGCGGCGTTGCTGGATCAGGCTTTCGCCCATTGTCCAATATTCCCCACTGCTGCCTCCCGTAGGAGTCTGGGCCGTGTCTCAGTCCCAGTGTGGCCGGTCACCCTCTCAGGCCGGCTACCCGTCAATGCCTTGGTGAGCCATTACCTCACCAACAAGCTGATAGGCCGCGAGCTCATCCTTCTCCGCCGGAGCTTTCCACTCCAGACCATGCGGTCCGAAGTCATATTCGGCATTAGCCATCGTTTCCAATGGTTATTCCAAAGAGAAGGGCAGATTGCTCACGTGTTACTCACCCGTTCGCCGCTCGTGTACTCCCGAAGGAGCCTTACCGCTCGACTTGCATGTGTTAAGCACGCCGCCAGCGTTCGTCCTGAGCCAGGATCAAACTCTCCGTTGAAACAGCTAAAGCGCTGTCAAACTTCAGTTCGACTCTGACAAACTATTTGCTGACAAATAAATTGTCCGAATTAATCCATCGACCATCACAGCAAACCCGAAGGCTCACCGATCAACCTCGACGGGGTACTACTAATTAATCTCGTCGACTTTTGGCACACTGTTGAGTTCTCAAGGATCAGACGCACACCTAGCCACAACCAAACGGTCACAGCCTCGGGGCAACTCGTCTAACTTACACGGTTCGATTCACCAGGATGAACCCGGGTCTCTCGCTGTGTATCAGCTTCCGTTATCAGCGATCCGTCTCCGGGAGCCTGTAAAGACCCCGTGCCGTTGATCGTTTCGGTTGAGCTGGCTGGAAGTTCAAGCGGCTGGCTTTTCGGCCGTTCGCTGCGCTGTCCAACAAGAAGAACACTACCTGCCGTATGCGCGGAACGCCAAATCCAGAGCGGCATGATCTCGCGACTCCTGACGCTCGCTGGTCGAGCGTGGCGCCGGACGGCCGGAATAGCGCGGTTTCTGCTTGCCGACGTCGCTGCCACGGAGACTGAGAAGTGGCCCACGTCACTGCCGCACGACGCCTGCGCGCGCGTGCACCCCTAGGCTCGACCCATGATTCGTCAGCGACTGGCCCGCACCGTCATCCGTGCGAAGGGTTTCACGATGGTCGGCGAGGTGCCCGAGACCGGCATCCTGGTCGGGGCCCCTCACACTTCGAACTGGGACTTCGTCACGATGCTCATGGTGATGTGGCACGACGGTGCGCATCCACGAGTGCTCGTCAAGAAGCAGCTGTTCAAGGGCCCACTCGGCTGGGCGCTGCGTGCGTTCGGGGGCGTCCCGCTGGATCGCGACAACGCCAGCCGTGTGGTGGGCGACCTGGCCCGCGAGGCCAAGAGCGGCGAGCCGTTCCGGTTGATCCTGGCGGCGGAGGGCACCCGTTCCAAGGGCGAGTACTGGAAGTCCGGGTTCCTGCGGCTGTCGAAGGACACCGGGCTGCCGATCACGCTGGCGTTCTACGATCCGCCAACCAAGACCATGGGATTCGGACCGACGTTCCACGCCACCGACGACGTACGGGCGGACATGGACCTGGTCCGTGCGTTCTTCGTCGACAAGCACGGAATCAAGCCCAAGAACGCCACCCCGCCCCGTCTCCGCGAAGAGGAGTGAAGCCGCGCAGCTAGGCCGGCACGAGGGTGTCGACGACGGTGCGCGTCCAGTCCAACAGCTCGCGACCGACCAGCGGCGAGCCGCCCACCGGTGCCGTCCTGGGACGCGGCACCAGAGCCACCTCTGCGGCGACCTTGTAGGTGCTGCGGGGATAGATCCGCTGCAGGCGCATCTGGGCCGAGTCGGGCAGCTTGAGCGGGGCAAACCGGACGTTCGGCCCCGCGGCTGTGACCTCGGTCAGGCCGGCGTCCCGCACGCGGACGCGCAGGCGGGCCACATCGAGCAGCATCTCGACCTCTTCGGGCGGCTCGCCGTAGCGGTCGACCAGCTCGGAGCGCAGCTCGTCGACATCGGCCAGCAGACGGACGTCCGCGAGTCGTTTGTACATCTCGAGGCGGAGCCGCTCGCTCTGGACGTACTCGTGGGGCAGGTGCGCCGCGATCGGCAGCTCGATCTTGACTTCGCGCTCGGGCTCGGCGTCGCCGC
The DNA here is from genome assembly GCF_003443875.1 of Aeromicrobium sp. A1-2. Classification (NCBI taxonomy): domain Bacteria; kingdom Bacillati; phylum Actinomycetota; class Actinomycetes; order Propionibacteriales; family Nocardioidaceae; genus Aeromicrobium; species Aeromicrobium sp. A1-2. The sequence continues at coordinate 2,454,278 of NZ_CP027482.1, forward strand.
GGAACTCCGCGACCGCCTCCCCCACGAGCCGGACGTACAGGTCGAAGCCAACGTCGGCGATGTGCCCGGACTGCTCGCCACCGAGCAGGTTGCCAGCACCACGGATCTCGAGGTCCTTCATCGCGACCGCCATGCCGCCGCCGAGCTCGGAATGCTGGGCAATCGTCGCGAGCCGGTCGTGCGCGGTCTCGGTGAGCGGCTTCTCCGGCGGGTAGAGGAAGTAGGCGTATGCCCGTTCGCGCGAGCGACCGACCCGGCCACGGAGCTGATGCAGCTGCGAGAGCCCGAGCGTGTCGGCGCGCTCGATGATCATGGTGTTGGCGTTGGAGACGTCGAGCCCCGACTCGACGATCGTGGTGCAGACCAGCACGTCGTAGCGCTTCTCCCAGAAGTCGACCATGACCTCCTCGAGCTGGTGCTCCCCCATCTGGCCGTGCGCCGCCGCGACCCGCGCCTCAGGCACGAGCTCCTTGATCTTGGCGACGGCCTTGTCGATGCTCTGCACCCGGTTGTGGATATAGAACGCCTGGCCCTCGCGCAGAAGCTCCCGCCGGATCGCAGCAACGATCTGCCGGTCCTCGTATGCCCCGACGAACGACAGCACGGGGTGCCTCTCCTCCGGCGGTGTCGCGATCGTGGACATCTCGCGGATCCCGGTGATCGCCATCTCGAGCGTGCGCGGGATCGGCGTCGCCGACATCGACAGCACGTCCACGGCCGCGCGGAGCATCTTCATGGCTTCCTTGTGCTCGACGCCGAACCGCTGCTCCTCGTCGACGATCACCAGACCGAGGTCCTTGATCTTGACGCCGGGCTGCAGCAGTCGGTGCGTGCCGATGACCATGTCGATCGAGCCGTCGGCGAGGCCCGCGAGCGTCTCCTTGGACTCCTTGTCGGTCTGGAACCGCGACAGCGGCTTCATCGTGACCGGGAACTGGCCGAACCGCTCCGCGAAGGTTGCGTAGTGCTGCTGCACCAACAGGGTCGTCGGGACCAGCAGAATGACCTGCTTGCCGTCCTGGATCGCCTTGAACGCTGCGCGCACGGCGATCTCGGTCTTCCCGTAGCCGACGTCACCGCACACCAGCCGGTCCATCGGGACCGTCCGCTCCATGTCGCGCTTGACCTCGTCGATCGTGACCATCTGGTCAGGTGTCTCAACGAAGGCGAAGGCGTCCTCGAGCTCGGCCTGCCACGGGGTGTCCGGACCGAAGGCGTGCCCCTTGGTCGCCTGCCGCGCGGCGTAGAGCTTGATCAGCTCGCCAGCGATCTGGCGTACTGCCTTGCGGGCCTTGTTCTTGCGCGTCGTCCAGTCCGAGCCACCCAGCCGATCGAGGGTCGGGGACTCGCCGCCGACGTAGCGGCTGATCTGGTCGAGCTGGTCCATCGGGACGAACAGCCGGTCGGCGGGTTGCCCCCGTTTGGACGGCGCGTACTCCACGACGAGGTACTCACGGGCCGCACCCTGCACGACCCGTTGCATGAGCTCGACGTAGCGGCCCAGGCCGTGCTGCTCATGGACCACGAAGTCACCGGCCTTGAGCTCCAGCGGGTCGACCTGCTTACGCCGACGGGCTGGCATCTTGCGCTCGGACCGGTCAGCAGCACGCTGGCCGACGAGATCGTCGTACGTCAGGACAACCAGGCCCAGCGGCACCGACACCAGACCGTGGTCGAGCTCTCCGCAGCTGATCTGCACGACGCGTGGCGACGGGCCGGTGACCTCGTCGTCGAGCGCGGCGGCGACGTCGTTCTCGGCGAGCCACTCCAGCGTGCGTTGGGCCTGGCCATGACCCGGCGCGACGAACACGACGCGCCGGTCGACCGCGATCCACGCCTTGATGTCCGCCAGCGCGGCGGCGGTGTCACCACGGTAGGCAGGCGCCGCCTCCAGGTGCACGGTGCGCGTCTGCTCGTCGAGGTCCAGACCGAACGGCGACTGGGTGAACCAGGTGTGGCCGAGGCCGAGGGTCTCCAGCCGGACGTCATCGAGCGAGTGGAATGCCGCGGAGCCCAGATCGATCGGCGCCTCGGCGCCGGTGGCTGCCGCGGCCCACGATGCCTGCAGGAACTCCTCGCTCGTCGCGACCAAATCGGCCGCACGGGCCTTGACCCGCTCGGGATCCATGACCAGGATCGACGACCGCGGCGGGAACAGGGCGACCAGATTCTCCATCTCGTTGGTCAGGACCGGAGTCAGCGACTCCATGCCCTCGACCGCGTGGCCCAGGGAGATCTTGGTGAAGATCTCGGCCAGCGAAGGGTGCGCTACTGCGAGATCGGCGGCGCGCGCACGGACGTCATCGGTCAGAAGCAGCTCGCGACACGGCGGCGCCCACACATGAGTGACCTCCTCGAGGGTGCGCTGGTCGGCCACCGCGAAGCGGCGGATCTCGTCGACCGTGTCGCCCCAGAACTCGATCCGGAGCGGGTGCTCCTCGGTCGGCGGGAACACGTCGATGATGCCGCCACGCACGGCGAACTCGCCGCGTCGTTCGACCAGGTCGACGCGTGAGTACGCTGCACCGGCCAGCCGCTGCACGACGTCGTCCAGAGCGACGTCGTCGCCCTTGTGGAGCTCGACCGGGGTCAGATCGGCCAGGCCCTTGACCTGCGGCTGCAGCAGGGACCGCACCGGTGCGACCACAACACGCAGCGGTCCTGTGGCGGTCGACGAGTCAGCTGGGCCGGCCTCGGTCGGATGCACCAGTCGACGCAGCACGGCCAACCGGCGTCCAACGGTGTCCGAGCGCGGCGACAGTCGCTCGTGTGGCAGCGTCTCCCACGCCGGGAAGTACGCCACGGCGTCGGCGCCGAGGAGCCCGCCGAGCTGGGTCGTCAGGTCTTCGGCCTCGCGGGCGGTCGCGGCCACGGCCAGCACGGTCGACTGCTGGGCCAGGGCGTACGCCAAGAACGGGCGAAGGGGCTCGGGGGCCTGGAGGTCGAGCTCTTGGAGCCCGTCCCGTCGGTCCGCGAGTGTCTGTACGAGGGTGGGTTCGGTGGCGACGAGATCCGCGAGAGGCTGCAAGGTCATGACCTGCCCAATCTACTGGTCCGCGACAACGGCGCGACGTCCGTGTCACGATGACCACGTGAGCACGACCCCGGCGCCCGACCACGGTCAGGGCTTCGTCGCGAGCGTGGTGATCCCGGCCCACAACGAGGAACGGGGCATTGCCCGAAATCTTGCCGCCCTGCTCGACGGAGCTGGCCCGCTCGACATCATCGTGGTGTGCAACGGCTGCACCGACACCACCGCCGAGGTTGCCCGCGGCTTCGAGCCTGCCGTACGGGTACTCGAGATCACCGAGGCGTCCAAGAGCGCTGCGACGCGGCTCGGCAATGCCTCGAGCGACGTGTTCCCGCGCGTGCACCTGGATGCCGATGTCGCACTGTCCGGTGCGGATCTCGGCCGGCTGCTCGAGCCGTTGGCGCGGCCCGGAGTGCTGGCGACCGCGCCACAGCGGGTCATCCCCCGCGACGGCTGTCATCCCGTGGTTCGCTGGTACTACGACGTGTGGGAGCAGCTGCCCCAGGTGCGCAATGGCCTCTTCGGCCGGGGCGCCTTCGCGCTCAGCCGCGAGGCGCAGGACCGGGTCAGCTCACTGCCCACGGTCATGAGCGACGACCTGGCCGCCTCCGACGCATTCAGGGACTCCGAACGCCTCGTCGTCGAGACCGCGACCGTCATGGTCTGGCCACCCCGCACGATCGGCGACCTGATGCGCCGGCGGATCCGGGTCGTGACCGGCAACGCCCAGGCCAGCCAGGTCGGCGTGCGCCGCGCGGACTCGGCCACCGGCCTCTCGACCCTGTGGGGCCTCGCTCGTCGGCGGCCGGCGCTGGTCCCCCGGATCGGCGTGTTCCTGGCCGTCACGGTCGTCGCCCGCCTGCGTGCCCGCCGAGCCGCGCGGGCCGGCGACTTCACGACATGGCAGCGGGACGAGTCCTCACGCGCCTGATGCTCAGCTGACCTCGTCGGGTATTCCGCTGTCCGGGTTGGCGCCCAGCCAGTCCGTGACGCCGTCGTCGCGCACCGCCGTCCAGAGGTCGTCGTTGCCGATCTCGTCGAGATAGACCACGCTCTGCGCGCCCTCCATGCCGGTGCCCGCGAGCGGCACGGTCAAGTACTGGATGTTGGCCGAGCGCAGGTTGCGCAGCGAGATCAGCAGGCTCCGCATCGAGCCCACCGACCACCCACGGTCGACGGACAGGTTGTTGGTCAGTGTGTCGAGGACGTCGTAGGCCTGGGTCGGGTCCTTGCGGAACTCCTGTCGCAACGTCTCGTCGAGCAGGGTGCGCAGGAAGTACTGCTGCCGATGGATGCGATCGAAGTCCCCACCGGGCAGGCCGGCTCGCTGCCCGACGTAGTCGAGCGCCTCCGCGCCGTCCATCGTGTGCCGGCCCGCCTCCCAGGTGATGTGCCGGTAGCGGTCGTGAACCGTCTCCGGAATGTCCAGGGTCACCCCACCGAGCGCATCGGTCAGCTCCTTGAAGCCGTCCCAGTCCACGACCGCCAGGTGGTCGATGCGGACGTTGGTGAGCTTCTCGATCGTCCGCACCGCGAGCGACGGGCCGCCGAACGAGAACGCCGCATTGATCTTGTTGGCGCCGTAGCCCGGCACCACGACCCACGAGTCGCGCGGGATCGAGATCACCGATGCGCCACGGCGATCGGCATCGATGTGCAAAATCATGATCGCGTCAGACCGCTGGGCGCCCGGGACCCACATCGTCGCCTGGGCCAACGCGCCGGTGGTCTGCTTTTCGGACCGGCGGTCGGTGCCCATCAACAGGATGTTGACCGCGTCCGCGGCCTCGCCGGCAGGCTCGACCGGTCGGGTCGGCAGGCCGACGAACACGTTGTCGATACGGTCGAGCTGGCTCGTCAGCCTGTGCTGGAGGTAGAGCGCGACACCCGCGAGCGTCAGGACGGGAACCATGATGCTGACGGTCAGGCCAATCAGCACCGTGCGCACGCGATGGCGCCGCCGGGGCGGCTCACGTCCGATCTCCGCGAGCACGCTGTCCCTCAGAGCCCGAAGGTCTCGGTGAGGAGGTCGTCGACCACGACGTAGGTCTGGGCCGTCCGCGGACACCGGAACGCGCCGCCGCCGACGTCGTCCAGAGGAACACCGGCCCGGCCGACCCATCCGACCCGACGAGCAGGGACACCCACGACGAGAGCGAAGTCGGGAACGTCCTTCGTCACGACCGAGCCGGCGGCGACCATGGCCCACCGGCCGATCGTGATCGGCGCAATGCAGACTGATCGGGCGCCGATCGCCGCGCCTTCGTGCACCACGACACCGACTGCTTCCCAGTCGTCGGCGGACTTGAGCTCGCCGGACGGCGTGACCGCCCGGGGGAACAGATCGTTCGTCAGCACCACGGCCGGACCGATGAAGACCCCGTCGGCCAGGACCGCGGGCTCGTAGACGAGCGCATGGTTCTGGATCTTGCACCGGTCGCCGACGACCGCGCCCGGCCCGATGTAAGCCCCGCGGCCGATGACGCACTGGACGCCGATCGAGGCCGCCTCGCGCACCTGGGCAAGGTCCCAGACCGTCGTCCCGGCACCGATCGTGGCGCCATCGTCGACGTCGGCGCTGGCCGAAATGCGCGCAGAACTCAGGTCTTCCATGATCGCCCCATGTGCCGATTCTCCCCGGGTTCGTGAAATCAGCGTCAAATCTGGAGGCCCTCGACAAATACCTTCTCCAAACGCCTGTCGCGGGTCCTCGACAGTGGTGATTCTTGCAGGAGTCACAGCAATCCCGGGGCGCCATTCGCCCCGACTGGGCCCGTTCTGTGGCCGGATCCGAGGTCATCATGTCGATCGCACGCACCGCACGTTGGGCACCGTCGCGAGCCATCGCGACGGCTGCCTCCGTGCTGCTGGTTGCTGGGCTGATGACCGCGCTGACCACCGCACCTTCATCGGCTGCTGGGGATCCCTGCGGCACCGGCGGCAACAAGATCTCGTGCGAGAACAGCAAACCCGGCACCCCGCAGAGCGTGTGGGACATCGAGGGCGCGGGCGATGACGACATCCAGGGGTTCGCGACCAACATCAGTGTCAACATCGGGAGCAAGATCGACTTCAAGATCGACACCCGAGCCTCGGCCTACTCGATCACGATCTATCGCACGGGTTACTACGGCGGAGACGGCGCCCGACAGATTGCCACGGTCAGTCCGACGGCATCCCTGCCCCAGAACCAGCCCGCCTGCATCACCGACTCCAGCACCGAGCTCTATGACTGCGGCAACTGGGGAGTGTCGGCGTCGTGGAACGTCCCGAGCACCGCGGTGTCCGGCGTGTACATCGCCAAGCTGCGACGACCCGACACCGGCGGCGTCAGTCACATCACCTTCGTCGTGCGCGACGACTCGAGCCAGTCTGCGATCGTGGCGCAGACCTCCGACCCGACGTGGCACGCCTACAACATGTACGGCGGCTCCAACTTCTACCGTGGCGCGGCCAACGGCCGGGCCTACAAGCTCAGCTACAACCGACCGTTCGCGACGCGCGCCGGCATCGAGGCCCGTGACTTCTACTTCGGCGCGGAGTACCCGCTGGTCCGGTTCATGGAGAAGAACGGCTACGACGTCAGCTACATCGCGGGCGTCGACACCGACCGCAGCGGCGCCCTGCTCAAGAACCACAAGACGTTCGTTTCGATGGGGCACGACGAGTACTGGAGCAAGGCGCAGCGCGCCAACGTCGAGTCGGCGCGTGACGCCGGCGTCAACCTGCTCTTCCTCAGCGGCAACGAGGTCTACTGGAAGACGCGCTACGAGGCATCCGCCGATGCGAGCCACACCGCCAACCGAACCCTGACCTCCTACAAGGAGACCTGGTCCAACGCGAAGATCGATCCCTCCGCCGAGTGGACCGGGACGTGGCGTGATCCGCGGTTCGCACCGAAGGACAAGGGCGGCGGCATGCCCGAGAATGGCCTGACCGGCACGCTCTACATGTCGAACAACACCGATCTGCCAGTGACGGTCAGCGCCGCCGAGGGCAAGCTACGGCTGTGGCGCAACTCCGGCCTCCAGTCCATGGCCGCAGGGTCCAGCACCGCGCTGGCGCCGCACACCGTGGGATACGAGTCCAATGAGGACCTCGACAACGGCTCACGACCCAACGGCCTGATCCGGCTCTCGACAACGACCGGCGCCGTGCCGCAGTACCTGCAGGACTACGGCAACGAGGTCGAGCCGGGAAACACGACCCACCACGTCACGATGTACCGCGCACCGAGCGGGGCGCTGGTCTTCTCGGCGGGCTCGATCCAGTGGACCTGGGGGCTCGACGCGACGCACGACGGCAACGGCGCCGCCGCGGACCGGCGCATGCAGCAGGCCCAGGTCAACCTTTTCGCCGACATGGGCGCACAGCCGACGACCCTCGACACGACGCTCTCCCCCGCGACCAAGTCGACCGACACATCAGGCCCCACCGCGACCATCAGCTCACCGGCCACGAACGCGACGATCGCCAACGGCACCAAGGTCGCCGCAACCGGCACCGCGTCCGACAACGGCGGAGTCGTCGCCGGGGTCGAGGTCTCCACCGACAACGGCAGCACGTGGCACCCCGCGACGGGCACGACCTCGTGGACGTACAGCTACATCCAGCACGGCGACGGCGTCACCCCCCTGAAGGTCCGGGCGATCGACGACAGCGCCAACATCGGGTCGATAGTCAGTCGCAACCTCACGGTCACCTGCCCGTGCTCGGTGTTCGGTGCCGAGGTCCCGTCGAACCCGGCCGCCAACGACTCCAGCAGCGTCGAGCTGGGGCTCCGCTTCTCGCCGACGAAAGACGGATTCGTCTCCGGCGTGCGGTTCTACAAGGGTGCAGGAAACACCGGCACCCACACCGGATCGCTGTGGAGCAGCAGCGGACAGAAGTTGGCGACCGTGACGTTCAGTGGCGAGACCGCGACGGGCTGGCAGCAAGCCACCTTCGCCTCGGCGGTCGCGGTGCTGAAGGACAGCACCTACGTCATCTCGTACGGAGCGCCCAATGGTCGCTATGCCATCGCCTCGAATGCCTTCACCTCGCTCGGGATCGACGCGACGCCGCTGAAGGTCGCCGGTGGATTCGGCGCGACCCCGGCCGGCGTCTACGCCAACCCGGGCCAGTTCCCGAACAACTCCTACAAGAACACCAACTACTACGTCGACGCGATGTTTACGACGACTGACTCCTCGGCGTTGACCGTCACGTCGCAGTGGCCGCTCGCAGACTCCTCGAGCGTGCCGACCAGCACGACCGTCACTGCCACGTTCTCCAAGCCCGTCACGACGAGCTCGGCATCGCTCGGGCTCAAGGACGCCAACGGTGCGGCTGTCCCTGGCAGCACGGCCTACAACTCCACGACGCGGGTCGTCACGTTCACTCCCTCATCCGCGCTGAGCGGGTTCGTGAAGTACACAGCGACAGCCAACGGGGTCGACGCGCAGGGCGGCGGCGTCACCTCCGGCAAGACCTGGTCGTTCACGACGGCCCGGCCGAACCCGGCCCCAGGCGTGTGCCCCTGCAGCATCTTCAACGACTCCACCGTCCCGACGGTCCTGCAGGACTCCGACCCTGCCGCCGTCACGCTCGGCGTCCGCTTCGCCGCCGACACTGCCGGGACCATCACCGGGGTCAAGTTCTACAAGGGCCCCAACAACACCGGAACGCACACCGGAACGCTGTGGAGCACGAGCGGGACCAAGCTCGCGGAGGGCACCTTCACCGGCGAGTCCAGCAGCGGCTGGCAGACGCTGACGTTCAGTCAGCCGGTCACGATCGCGAAGGACACCGAGTACATCGCGGCCTACCGCGCGCCAGCAGGCAAGTACTCCGCGACGCCGGGCGGCTTCAGCTCCGACGTCCCAGGGTCGCCGCTGCGCACGCCGTCCGACGGCGGCTCGTACACCTATGGCACGGGATTCCCGGACGCCCGATCCTCGGCCAACTACCTGGTCGACGTCGTGTTCGAGCGGCCCACGCCGCAGATCGCGATCTCGGCCCAGGACCCGGCCTCCGGCGCGGTCGACGTGAGCCGCTCCACCAGCATCGCGGTGTGGTTCACCGACACCATCAAGCCGGGCGCAACCATGACGGTCAAGCAGGGCACGACGACGATCAGCGGGACCACCACGCTGGGGCCGGATGCGACCAAGCTGACCTTCAAGCCTGCCTCGGCGCTGCCCAAGGACGTCGAGGTCGCCGTGACACTGACGGGCGTCACGTCCACGAGTGGTGCGACGCTGGGCACCAAGACCTGGAGCTTCCGCACGACGGTCAGTGACGATGCCGGGACCGCCCAGTCCTTGTTCAGTGACCAGGTCCCGGCGACCACGGCAGCCAACGACGCCTCCGCCGTCGAGCTCGGCACGGTTTTCACTCCGACCAAGGACGGAAAGGTCACCTCGATCCGCTTCTACAAGGGGATCGGCAACGCCGGGACCCACGTCGGGCGCATCTGGAGCGCTGGCGGTCAGCAGCTCGCGTCGGCGACGTTCACCAACGAGACGCCGACGGGCTGGCAGTCCGCGACCCTGAGCCAGCCGCTCTCGGTGACGGCCGGCACGACATACCTCGTGTCCTACCTTGCGCCACAGGGCCACTACGCCTACACCGGTGGCTTCTTCAACTCAGCCCTGACCAACGGAGACCTGACCGCCCCGGCGGGCAAGAACGGCCGCTACCTGTACGGCGCGGCCGGCGGATTCCCGCTGTACGACTGGGGCTCGACCAGCTACTTCGTCGACGTCTCATTCGTCGCGGACGCCGCCACGATCGCACTGACCGGCCGCAGTCCGGCGGCCAACGCCACCGACGTCCCACGCTCCTCCACGATTTCCGCAACGCTGTCTGCGCCTCTCTCCCCTGGTTACTCCCTAACCATCAAACAGGGCACGGACAGCGTTGCGGGAACCACCAGCCTGTCCGCCGACAAGAAGACGCTGACCTTCCAGCCGGGCGCTGCACTGCCTGCGGATGCTGACCTCACGGTCACCCTGAGCGGGGTCACGTCTACCGAGGGAGCGACCCTGCCGACCCAGACGTGGACGTTCCGCACCGAGGCCGGCAGCACGAGCACGTACTCGCTGTTCACCGGCCAGACCCCGTCGATCCCGTCGATCAACGACAGTGGTGCGGTCGAGCTCGGCACGGCATTCAGCCCCTCGGTGGCAGGGACCATCACGGGCATCCGGTTCTACAAGGGGTCCGGCAACGACGGTACGCACGTCGGCAACCTGTGGTCATCGACCGGGACCAAGCTCGGCAGCGTGACGTTCACGGGCGAGAGCGCGAGCGGCTGGCAGACCGCGTCGTTCCCGGCACCGATCACCGCAACCGCCGGGACGACGTACGTCGTGTCCTACCTGGCGCCGCAAGGTCACTACTCCGGGACCCCGGGATTCTTCAACAGCGCCTATGTGGCCGGGACGCTGTCCGCCAGGGCCGGGAACAACGGGCTCTACAAGTACGGGTCCGCCGGTGGCTTCCCCACCGGGTCCTACAACTCCACGAACTACTTCATCGACGTCGTGTTCCGGAGCTCGTCATGAGGGGTGTCTGACGAACCACCGGGTGCACGGCCATCGGGGGCCACATCGTGGCCGCATTCATCTCAAACTGGAGGACAGCGTGACTACTGGCAAAGAACTCGGGGTTGCCGTCATCGGTGCTGGTTACTGGGGACCGAACCTCGCACGAAACTTCCGGTCGAGCGACGACTGGGAACTGCGTGCCATCTGCGATCTCGACCTGGACCGTGCGCGCCGGGTGGCCGGCGAGCACGTCGCCGTGACGACCGCGCTCGACGAGGTCCTGGCGCGCGACGACATCGACGCCATCGCGATCGCGACTCCCGCGCGGACGCACCAGGCAGTGGCCCTCCCGGCTCTGGAGGCCGGCAAGCACGTGCTGGTCGAGAAGCCACTGGCCGACAGCTTCGCGCACGGCGCCCAGATGGTGCGGTCCGCGCGCGAGCGCGATCTCGTGCTGATGGCCGACCACACGTACTGCTACACCCCGGCCGTGCTGAAGATCCGGGAGCTCATCGCTGCCGGATCGCTCGGCGACATCTTGTTCATCGACTCCGTGCGGATCAACCTGGGCCTGATCCAGCCCGATGTCGACGTCTTCTGGGACCTCGCGCCGCACGACCTGTCGATCCTCGACTTCATCCTGCCGGGCGGGCTCCGCCCCACGGGGGTCGCGGCGCACGGCGCCGATCCACTGCACGCCGGACGGCCCTGTGTCGGCTACCTGACCCTGCCGTTCGGCGACGGCGCGCTGGCGCACATCCACGTCAACTGGCTGAGCCCGACCAAGATCCGGCAGATGGTCATCGGCGGGACCCGGCGCACCCTGGTCTGGGACGACCTCAATCCGCAGCAGCCACTCAGCGTCTATGACCGCGGGGTCGACCTGGCCGGGCAGTCCACGGGCGGCACCGACCGTTCGGACGCCACGATCTCCTACCGGCTCGGGGACACCTGGGCGCCGGCGCTGCCACACCGTGAGGCGCTCGGCCAGATGGTGACCGAGTTCGCGTCCAGCATCCGCGAAGGCCGGGCATCACGCACCGACGGCGAGTCCGGACTGCGGGTCCTGTCGGTGCTCGAGGCGACCGCCGCCAGCGTGCGCGCCGACGGCGCCTTCTCGCAGGTCGAGCGCGAACCGGATCTCCGCGGCAAGGTCAGCGCAGCATGACGGCGCTGGGCGGGGCGCACGTGCTGGTGACCGGCGGTGCCGGCACGATCGGATCCACGATCGTGGACCAGCTGCTCGATGCCGGGGCGGGTCGGGTCGATGTGCTCGACAACCTCGTACGTGGCCGCATGGGCAACCTTGACGAAGCACTCGCGAGTGGTCGCGTGACCCTGATCGAGGGGGACATCCGGGATCGCGACCTTGTGCACGACGTCAGCCGGGGAAAGGACCTGGTCTTTCACCAGGCCGCGATCCGCATCACCCAGTGCGCCGAGGAGCCACGGCTGGCGCTGGAGGTCCTCGTCGACGGCACCTTCAACGTCTACGAGGCCGCGGTCGCCGCCAAGGTCGACAAGATCGTCTCGGCCTCGTCGGCGTCGGTCTACGGTCTGGCCGAGCACTTCCCCACCGACGAGCGGCACCACCATCACAACAACGACACGTTCTATGGCGCGGCCAAGTCGTTCAACGAGGGCATGCTCCGCAGCTTCCGCGCGATGCACGGCCTCGAGCACGTCCTGCTCCGCTACTTCAACGTGTACGGCCCGCGCATGGACGTGCACGGCCTGTACACCGAAGTGCTGGTGCGATGGATGGAGCGCATCGACGACGGAGAGGCGCCGCTGATCTTCGGTGACGGGATGCAGACCATGGACTTCGCCTTCACGACCGACATCGCCCGGGCCAACATCCTCGCCGCCGCGAGCAACGTGACCGAGGGTGTCTACAACATCGCCTCCGGCACCGAGACGAGCCTGCTCGACCTGGCGAACACGCTGCTGGACGTCATGGGGTCGTCCCTGTCCGTCGTGCATGGTCCGGAGCGGGCGGTCAACGGTGTGACCCGACGGCTCGCCGACACCACGGCAGCGGAGCGCGACCTGGGATTCCGGACGCAGGTCGATCTCGCGCATGGTCTCGCCGAACTCGTGGGCTGGTGGCGCCCGCTGCGCGCGGAGATCTCGATCGGACCAAGCCTGCGGGAGATCCGATGAGCCGAATCAACGTCATGCAACCGTGGCTCGGTGCGGAGGAGATCGCCGCAGTCACCGACGTCATCTCTTCGGGCTGGATCGCCCAGGGCCCTCGGGTCGCCGCGTTCGAGGAGGCGTTCGCCGCCTCCCAGCAGGCTGATCACGCGGTCGCTGTCTCGAGCTGCACCGCGGCCCTCCACCTGGCCCTGCTGGTCGCCGGGGTCGAGACCGGTGACGACGTGGTCGTCCCCTCGTTCTCATTCGTCGCGACCGCCAACGCGCCCACCTACATCGGGGCCCGCCCGGTCTTCGCCGACATCGACCCGTTGACCGGCAACGTCACCGGCGAGACAATCCGCTCGGCCCTGACCGGACGGACCAGCGCCGTGGTCGCGGTGGACCAGGGGGGCGTGCCGGTCGACCTGGCCGAGATCCGGGCTGTGTGCGATCCGCTCGGCATCGTGGTCGTCGAGGACGCCGCGTGCGCGATCGGGTCGACGTACCGCGGGCAACCCGTGGGCGCCGACGCTGAGATCGCCGCCTGGTCGTTCCACCCACGCAAGATCGTCACGACCGGCGAGGGCGGCATGATCACGACGTCGCGCCCGCTCTGGGCCGCGCGCGCCCGCCGCCTCCGCGAGCACTCGATGTCGGTCTCGGCCGCCGAGCGCCACGGAAGTGTCCTTGCACCCCCCGAGGAGTACACCGAGGTCGGGTTCAACTACCGGATGACCGACCTGCAGGCGGCAGTGGGGCTCGTGCAGCTGCAGAAGCTGCCCGAGCTCGTCGAACGCAGGCGCCAGCTCGCCGAGGTGTACGCCAAGCAGCTCGAGGACATCCCCGGGCTGCGGCCCGTCGCCGACCCACCGTGGGGCACGTCGAACTTCCAGTCGTTCTGGATCGAGGTCTCCGATCCCTACCCTTGGGACCGCGAAGGGCTGCTGGCGCACCTCGCTTCGTACGACATCTCGGCCCGCCGCGGCATCATGACGTCCCACCGTCAACCCGCCCATGCCAAGTTCGCCGGGGGCCCGCTGCTCGCCTCCGAACAGCTCAGCGACAGCACCCTGATTCTTCCTCTGTTCCACCAGATGTCCGAGTCCGAGCAGGCCAGGGTCATCGATGCCCTGAGGTCTGCGGCTGAGGAGAGCCATGGATGACCTGATCCTCGTCGCCGCGAGCGGCCTGGTGCGCGAAGTCGCCGAGACCGTCGCGATGGCCGGCCGCCACCGCATCCTCGGCATCGTCGACGACGATCCCGCGCTCCACGGAACATCGGTCGGCGGGATTCCGGTGATCGGCGGGATCGACCAGCTCTACTGGGACCGGAGTTCGCACGTCGTCGTCTGCGCCGGCCAGGGAATCGTCCGGCGTCGCATCGTCGAACTGCTGGCCGCGCACGAGATCGGTCCGTCCCGGTTCGCCACGATCGTGCATCCCTCGGTCCACGTGCCGCCGTCATGTTTCGTCGGCGTGGGCTCGGTACTCCTGGCCCACGTCGCGATCACGGCCGATGCCCGCATCGGCCGGCACGTCGTCGTCATGCCGAATGCCACGGTGACGCACGACAACATCCTCGAGGACTTCGTCACGCTGTGCGCCGGAGTGAGCTTGGCTGGGCACGTGAGGGTCGGCCAGGGCGCCTACCTCGGGGCCAACGCGAGCGTCCGACAGTACGTGCACATCGGCGTCGACAGCACACTTGGCATGGGATCGGCGCTGCTCGAGGACCTGCCTGACGGCGAGGTGTGGGTCGGCGCCCCAGCAGCCCGCCCACTGGTCCGAACCGGCGCCGGTGAACGGGCCCCCACCGCGATCGGGGAAGCGTCATGAGGGTTCCCCTGGTCGATCTGGGCGCGCAGCAGCGTGAGATAGATGCCGAGGTGCGGGCGGGCCTCGATGCCGTGTTCGCCACGACCTCGTTCATCGGCGGAGCGGATGTGGCCCGGTTCGAGCAGGAGTACGCGGTCGAGACCGGTGTGACGCACTGCGTGGGGGTCGCCAACGGCACCGATGCGCTCGAGCTCGCGCTACGCGCCGCAGGAGTCACGGTCGGGGGCGAGGTGATCCTGCCCGCCAACACCTTCATCGCGACGGCCGAGGCGGTGTCCCGCATCGGCGCGACACCCGTGCTCGTCGACGTCGACCCGGAGTACCTGCTGATCGAGCCGGATCTCGTGGGCGAGGCGGTCACGTCCCGCACGCAGGCCATTGTTCCGGTCCACCTGTTCGGCCAGGTCGCGCCGGTCGAAAGGCTCACCGGGCTCGCCGCAGCAGCGGGCATCCCGATCGTTGAGGATGCAGCGCAGTCTCAGGGTGCCCTGCGGCACGACCGTCCCGCCGGAAGCCTGGGGCTCGTCGCCGCCACGAGCTTCTACCCGGGCAAGAATCTTGGTGCGGCGGGCGATGCCGGCGCCGTCACGACCAATGACGAAGGCATCGCTCGTACCGTGCGGATGATGGCCGCACATGGCAGCCCCTCGAAGTACGTCCACGACATCATCGGACTCAACTCGCGCCTCGACACCATCCAGGCCGTCGTCCTGCGTGCCAAGCTCCGACGCCTCGCCGGCTGGAACGAGAACCGGCGCAAGGCCGCCGAACGCTATCGGGAGCTACTGACGCAGCTGCCGGGCGTGACCCTCCCGGCCTCGGCCCCAGGCAACCTCGACGTGTGGCACCTGTACGTGGTGCAGGTCGACCACCGCGACACGGTCATCGAGTCCCTCGCCGCGGCCGGTGTGGGGGCCGGGATCCACTACCCCACCGTGGTGCACCTGACCGGGGCGTACGCCCACTTGGGCCGTGCCCGCGGCAGCTTCCCGGTTGCAGAAGCCGCAGCAGATCGGATCCTGTCGCTGCCGCTGTTTCCGCACATCACCCCCGAGCAGCAGGAGCATGTGGCCTCGGCGCTGGCGGCGGCGCTGGCCACCGAGCAGTCCGCACTCCGATGCTGAGTCCAGCCCCGCATGACGACGAGGCGATGCGCGCCGGCAGCGCATCGCGGGCCTTCGCCTGGAGCTTCGCCAACACCGTCGCCGCGCGCCTCGGCACCCTCGCGATCGGCATTGCGCTGGCCCGGCTGCTGGGACCCGAGGAGTTCGGCACCTATGCGGTCGCGTTCATCGCCCTGCTCGCAGTGCTCAGCTTCAACGAGCTCGGGGTGAGCCTGGCCATCGTCCGGTGGACCGAAGATCCCCGGGCCATCGCACCAACCGTCACGTCGATCTCCCTGGCCACGAGCGCGCTGATCACGTTGGCGATGCTGGTCGCGGCCGGCCCCTTCGCCACCGCGATGGGTGACCCGGAGGCCGCCGGCCTGGTCCGGATGCTCAGCCTGTGCGTACTGATCAACGGTGCCGTCGCAACCCCCGCTGCCCTGCTCCAGCGGTACTTCCGACAGGACCGCCGGATGATCTGCGACCAGGTCAACGTGTGGGTCGGCGCCGGGGTCTCGCTCGCCATGGCACTGTCCGGCGCTGGCGCCATCAGCCTGGTCGTCGGCCGGCTCGCGGGCGCCGTGACATCTGGCATCCTCCTGATCGCCTATTCGCCGCTGCCCTACCGGATCGGCCTGGACGTCCGGTACGTACGACCGCTGCTGCGATTCGGCGGGCCTCTCGCCGGTGCCAGCATCATCGTGTTCGCAGTCGGCTTCGTCGACCAGCTCTCCGTCGGCCACGCGCTCGGACCGATTGCGCTGGGGTACTACGTCCTCGCGTTCAACCTCGCGAGCTGGCCGGTCAGCATCTTCTCCCAACCCTTGCGCAGCGTCGCGCCAGCGATGTTCGCACGCCTCCAGCACGATCCCGAGGCGATGGTCGTGGCATTCCACCGGATCCTGCGCCTGCTGGCCGCCGTCGCGCTGCCCAGCTGCCTGCTGCTTGCCGCGGCCGCACCCGACATCATCCGGTTCGTGTACGGCCCGGCCTGGCTGCCTGCTGCCGAGCCCCTGCGCTGGCTCTGCCTCATGGCGGCACTTCGGATCTTCTTCGAGCTGACCTACGACTACCTCGTCGTGCTGCGCCGCTCACGCTCGATCCTGACGGTCCAGCTGATCTGGTTCGTCGCGCTGGTCCCTGCCGTCGTGATCGGGGTCGAGCTGGGCGGCACTGCCGGCGCCGGCGCCGCGGTGACCGGCGTCGCGGCGATCGTGGTCCTCCCGTTGTACCTGCGAGCGCTCAGCGCCGTGGGAGTCCGCGGCGGCGCCGTCTGGCGACACGTGGCTCCAGCCCTCCTTGCTGCCGTGGCCCTGGCCGCGCTCGTCCTGGGTCTGACCCATGTGGTGCCCGGCACGTTCCTCGCGCTCGCGGCCAGCGGGTTGCTGACCGCTGCGGTCGTCGCCGCCCTGGTGTGGCACCACCGCGCCGACGTCGCGGCACTCCGAGACCGTCCGGCTGCGGTGAACGCATGAAGATCCTGGTCTACCCGCACGACTTCGGCATCGGCGGCAGCCAGCTCAATGCCATCGAGCTCGCGCACGCTGTCACGCGCCTGGGTCACGAGGCGATCGTCTACGGCCAGTCGGGGCCGCTCGCAACCCGTGCGTCGCAGCTGGGGCTGGAGCTCATCGAGTCCCCGCCCGTGGGTCGACGGCCGACTCGCAGCATCGCGCAGGACATGGCCCGCATCATCGACGAGCGTCAGATCGACATCGCGCACGGCTACGAGTGGCCGCCCGGCCTCGAGTGCTACCTGGCCTGCCGCGGACACACCGGCGCGCGAGCCGTCACGACCGTGATGTCGATGGCGGTCGCGGACTTCGTGCCCCACACCATGCGTCTGGTCGTCGGGACCGAGCAGATCGCGGCCGTGGAGCGTGCGCGCGGCAGGTCCCTCGTGTCGGTCATCGAGCCTCCCGTCGACACCGAGACCAACTGTCCCGGGATCCTCACCGATGAACCTGACCTGCGCAGCCGATGGGGACTGCGGAGCGACCGCCCGGTCATCGTGTCCGTGTCGCGACTCGCCCGGCAGCTCAAGCTTGAGGGGTTGTTGACCGCAATCGACGCGGTCGAGGCGCTGCATCGCGTCCGGCCGGTCCACCTGCTGATCGTCGGGGACGGCGACGCCCGTCCAGAGATCGAGGAGCGGGCGGCCCAAGTCAACCGCGCCGTCGGCTATCGCGCTGTCGTCCTGACCGGAGAGCTGGAGGACCCACGCCCGGCGTACGAGGTCGCAGACATCTGCATCGCGATGGGCGGCTCAGCACTGCGATCGATGGCCTTCGCCAAGCCGTTGGTCGTGCAGGGAGAGGGCGGCTTCTTCAGGTTGTTGACCCCCGAGACACTCCCAGAGTTCCTGTGGACGGGTTGGTACGGCCACGGCAACGGCGGGCACGATCCCGCCGACCGGCTGAGCCGGCTCCTGGACGGGCTGCTCGAGGACCCTCGGCGGCTGCGCGAGCTCGGTCGGTTCGGGCGCACGATCGTCGAGGAGCGATTTTCCCTCGCGGCCGCCGCGCACCGTCAGCTCGAGGTCTATCAATCCGCGCTGGAGCTGCCGCCCCGCCGATCCCGCCGGGGTGCCGACGAGCTGGCCGCCACGGCCCGATTTGCTGGCTACCACCTGGACAAGCGGGTCGGACGCGCGTTCGGACGGCGTGCCGCGGACGACTTCAATGCCAAGCCGGTCGCACGGTCCGGCCCGGCCCGGCCCGAAACGCCGGACGCAGGACTGCTCGTGCACTTTGCGGGCGTCTCGTGGGATGCCATCGCCGGCACCGACCGACATCTTGTCGGCGCACTGTCCGAAGGACAGCAGGTGATCTGGGTCGATCCGCCGATGTCGTGGGTCGCGCGTCGCCGCCGTGGCGTCACGGTGCCCCCCGTCAGCGAGGTAGGCAACGGCATCCTGCGGGTCAACACCGCTTGTCCGCCCGGCGTGAGTCGACCGTTCCTGCGTCGGCTGGCCCGCTGGTTGACCCAACGTCAGGCCGCCCGGGCCATTCGTCGGATCAACCGCCCCGTGGCGACAATCATCGTGAGCACGCCCGAGCAGCTCATGCCGACGTGGGCCGGAGACATCGTCCGCGTCTACTACGAGACCGATGACTTCGTCGCCGGCGCACCGCTGTTGGGCATCACCACCAGGTACGCCCACAGGTGCCGGTCCGTCAACGTCCGCCGCAGCGACGTGGTCCTGGGCATCACCGAGCCACTCACCGACGACCTCGCCGACGGACATGCCGAGGCGGTGACCCTGCCCAACGGGACGGATCACCGACACTTCCTCGGCGTCGACGACACCCCACCGTCCGCCGAGGTTCGGCTCGACCGTCCGATCGTCGGCGTCGTCGGTCAGCTCAACGACCGGCTGGATCTCGGGATGCTCGAGGCGGTCGCCGATCTTGAGCTCAATCTGCTCCTTCTCGGCCCACGTCACGGCTGTCCGGTGGAGACCCGCGTTCGGCTCGACGCCCTGATCGGGCGACCCAATGTCCAATGGATCGACCGCAGGCCCTTCGACCAGTTGCCGTCCTACCTCGCCGCGATCGACGTCGGACTGACGCCCTACGCCTCGACCGCCTTCAACCGGTCGAGCCACCCATTGAAGACCCTCGAGTACCTCGCGGCCGGACTGCCTGTTGTCTCGACGGACCTCCCCTCGGCGCGCGCCCTCCGCACCGACCTGGTCCACCTGGCCTCGACCGCGACCGAGTTTGCCAAGTTGACCGCGCAGCTGCTCGACCAACCCGTCGATCCCACTCTGGTGCAGCGTCGCAGAGCCTTCGCAGCGACCCACGGGTGGGACGCTCGGGCCGACCTGCTCACCGCGATCATTGCCGGGGCGAGAGCAACTCGGCCATGACGTCCGCGACACGCTCCCGACCGCCCGGCTTCGCGGCCTTCACCGCGAAGGAAGGTTTGCGAGCGCGATCCCGCGCCAGGCAGGTTGCAGGTCAGGTGCCCGGCGCCAGGGTCATCCGGGCCGACGACCACACCTGGGTCGTGCTGTGGGGCGAGCTCTGCGACCAGGAGCTCGACTCACCGATCGCGCTGTGCCGGGCCGGGCAGTCTCGGCAGGCCGATGCGCTGCACGAGATCCTGCCGCCCTTCGCGGCCATCAACTGGGAGGTC
Organism: Aeromicrobium sp. A1-2; assembly: GCF_003443875.1. Lineage (NCBI taxonomy): Bacteria > Bacillati > Actinomycetota > Actinomycetes > Propionibacteriales > Nocardioidaceae > Aeromicrobium > Aeromicrobium sp. A1-2. The sequence continues at coordinate 2,474,059 of NZ_CP027482.1, forward strand.
GTACCGTCTCGACTCAGCATCACGGTCGATTGGCTCGGACTGCGGCACGTCTACGTCACCGAGCTCCCCGAGATCGCTGGGGCGTCGTCCTCGGCGGCCGCGCTGGCGGGTGCCGACCTGGACACCGAGGCGCTGGGAGTCCAGTCGCTGCTGGGCTGGCAGATCGAGACCCGCACCCCGTTCGCGCAGGTTCGGAAAATTCCGCCCGGGGCCAGGGCCACGCTCTGCCGTGGGAGGCTGACGATGCACGTCGAGGCGCCGGCACGAGTCACACCGACCGAGGATCCGCAGGATGCTCCCCGGCGTGCTGCCGAGCTGCTCTCGTCATTCGTCACCGAATGCCTGGATGACCATCCGGACACTGTTCTCCAGCTGACCGGCGGTCAGGACTCGCGGATCCTGTTGGCGGCGATCCCCCGCAATCGACGCAGCACCGTCGAGGCCATGACGCTCGCGGTACCCGGCAGCCCGGATGTCGCGATCGCCACGCGACTCGCCGCCGAGTTCGGCATGAAGCACCGCGTGGTCGAGCTCGCTGGGCTCGGAGGGCTCAGTGATCACGACGCCTACACACTGTGCGTCTCCGCGGCTCGGGACCTGGACTGCGCGGCCGATCCGGTGGGTTTCGCCACGCTTCGCTGGGCCGAGTCATCGGTCGACCAGCAGCCGAGGCTGGCCGGCCTTGGCGGTGAGGTTGCCCGCGGCTTTTACTACTTCGGTCCGACGGCGCGGGTCGGCGTGTCACGCCACCTTGCGTCGGCACTGGGCCATTGGCGGATGTTCCCCAACGAACGGGTCGATGCTGGGTCGTTGACGCCCGAGTTCGCGACGATGGCACGCGGGTGCGCGGTCGATGGTATCCACCGCGCCCTGGCCGCGGGCTCGGACGACTGGTGGACCGCGACCGACGAGTTCTACCTGTGGCAGCGCATGCAGCGCTGGGCCGGGACGCTCGCGTCAGCGACGTGTTTCGACCGCATCGTGATCAACCCGATGCTCGACCACGGTTTTCTCGAGATTGCCCGCGGCCTGCCACCCGAAGCCAAGAAGAACATGCGATTCCTGAGTCGGATCCTCCTCGAGCTCGACGCGGACCTGGCCGACGTGCCGCTCGACAACCGTCCGACCCCACGCGCGTACGCCAGTCCGACCGTGGCGAACAGGGTGAGACTCGGCGCGACGCAGGCGCACAAGGTCGTCAGCAAGGCCCGGCAACGGATGTCAGGAACGACTCATCCCCCCCCCGGAGCCAACCTCCTCACGGCGAAGGTCATCGGTCACTGGCGAGGCAATCCCGAGCTGCTCGACCCCGTCCACGAGCTGGGGATCTTTCGCCCGGAGTGGCTCGCCGAGCTGCTCGTCGGCAAACGCTCGGCGGACGCATCGGCTGTCGCGCTGCTGGTCAATCTGACCGTCGCCCTGGACGCGACCCACGCGTTCAGCGCGGAATCAACGAGTCTGCACAGTTGAGCTGCGGAGGTCGACGATGAGGACGCACCAGGGCAACGATCGAGGCGCGAGACTGTCGACGACCACGCAGCAGCCAGCTCGTCTCGCTGAGGAGCGTGGCAGCGAAGTAGCACGCCGACGGCAGGAGCCGGTGGCGCCGACGGTACAGGCGGACCCGGTTGATGATCTGCATCGTGTGGATCGCGTCGCTCTGCCCGGACTGCCCACCGACGTGCATGGCCGTCGCCTCCGGCTCGAAGCGGGTGCTGAAGCCCCTCGCCCGCGCACGCAGGCAGAAATCGGTCTCCTCCGAGTACAGGAAGAACGACTCATCCCACTCACCCACTGCGTCGGCGCACCGTCGCGACACCGCGAGGATCGCACCCAGCGCCCAGTCCACTTCGTGCGCAAAGGAGTAGTCGCCCGGATCCTGCACGTGCTCGGAGAACCTCGCCCGGCCGAGTCGGGAGAAACCGAGCGAGCGGAGCAGCGTGGGGTCGCGGCGCAACGACGGCTGGAGGACCCCCTCGGCGGACCGGACCCGCGGGACGGTGATGCCTACGCCGTCGTGCTGCAGCGCGTCAACCAGGAGTCGGATCGACCCGCGATCCATCCGGACGTCCGGGTTGAGGATGACGATCGCGCCGGACGCGTCGGCGGATCGCACGCCGAGATTGATCCCGGCCGAGTAGCCCCGGTTCTCGGCCTGGATCAGCCGACAGTCCGATCTCGCGCGCACGAGCGTCGAGGTCTCGTCACTCGACCCGTTGTCGACCACCACGACCTCGGCGGTCAACCCGTCCAACGCCTGGTCGAGCGAGTCGAGCAACCCCAGGATCATCGGCGCACTGTTGTACGTCACGATGACGATCGCAACGTCGGGGTTCACCCATGAATCGTAAGACGAAACCACCGCTCCGGGCGGAAGAACGACCGGCCGTCGCCGCGAATCTGCGGGTCCTCCTGGTTGCGCCCACCATCGACCAGACGGATGTCGGGGAGGCCTGGGTCGGCTACCAGTGGGGCCGCCACCTGTCGGAGCGATTCGACACGACGGTCCTGACCTACCGCAAGCGCGATCGCCCCAGCGCGGTGCCCCAGCTCCCGCGGGCCAGGGTTGTGGAGTGGGTTGAGCCGCGCGGGCTGGGTCGCGCGGAACGGCTCAACAGCCTGGCGAAGCCCGGATACGTGCCGTTCTACCTCCGGGCCAGGCACTGGATCCGATCGGCGCAGGCCAGCGGAGAGCGATTCGACGTCGGCCACCAGCCCCTCCCGGTCGCGATGCGGTACCCCTCACCGCTGGCGGGACTCGGCATCCCGTTCGTGCTGGGCCCGGTGGGCGGAAGCCTCGGCTCGCCGGAAGGTTTTGAGGACGGCGACACCGCCCCCTGGTACGTCGACCTACGTCGCATCGACCCGTGGCGGTTGCGGCACGACCGACTCTTGCGCAAGACGTACTCCAGCGCGTCCGTCGTGCTGGGGATCGCGCCCTACGTCGGCGAGGCGCTCGCATCGGTGCCTGTGCGCGATCTGAAGATCCTGCCCGAGACGGCACTGGATGTGCTCCCGGACGGTGGGCGCATCGCGCACGGCTCGACAGTGCGCCTGCTGTTCGTCGGACGCCTGGTGCGGACCAAGGGTGCGCGAGAGGCGATCGGTGCGGTCGCACGACTCACGACGCATGATGTGGTCCTCGACATCGTCGGCGACGGATTCGACCGAGCCGCGTGCGAGACCCTCGTAACCACGCTCGGACTGGGCGAACGGGTCCGGTTCCACGGGTCGCGGAGCCGGGCCGAGGTCGAGGAGTTCTACCGGACGGCCGACATCTTCGTGTTTCCGAGTTTTCGCGAGCCGGGCGGCAACGTCGTCTTCGAGGCTATGGGGCACCACCTTCCGGTCGTGACGTGCGACCGGGGTGGCCCCGGCGCCGCCGTCGACGACAGCAGTGGAATGCGCATCCCGGTGGAGTCGCCGGAGCAGATGGTCCGTGACTTCGGAGCCGCTCTCGAGCTCCTGGTGACGGATGCCGCGCTGCGCGCTTCGATGGGTGCGGCGGCCCGCGCCAGGGTCGAACGGATCGGCCTGTGGCCGGCCAAGATCGAGGCCGTCGCGGACATCTACGCATCGATCTGCCGGGAGCCGAAGGCCCCCGGCAGATCGACGTAGTCAGATCGTCAGCGGTTGACGGCCTTGAGGTCCTCGTCCCAGTAGTTGCCGGTCCAGGCATTGCCCGAATCGCCCAGGTCGAACGACGCGACGACTCCGTAGTAGCCGCATCGCGGCGAGTACTTCTTGCTGAACCGGTTGTTGATGAACCGAATGTTCGCGGTCTTGCCCTTCTGTCCAGCGCCGCCGTAGACGCAATAACCACCACCGGCGAGCAGGTTGTCCTCGACCAGGTTGTTCTTCTGGGTCCCGAAGTCCTGGTAGAACGCCACGGCCGCGGTCTGGTCGTACTGGTTGAAGATCGTGTTGTGTCGCACCGTCATGCCACCGGAACCGTTGGACGCGACGCCCACATCGTGCGAGAGGCCGGGCACCGAGGCCATGCCGTGGATGTAGGAGTCCTCCACCAAGCCACCTCCGGAGGAGACGCCCGCACTGCAGGCGTGGATGTTGACCCTCTTGACCGTGGGCTTGGAGTCGCCGATGTTGAAGACACAGGCGATGTCCTGCTGGCTGCCCACCGGGGTCATGATCTCGGAATCCACGATCGTCAGGTTGTCCGCGCCGGGCCGCACGATGACGACCCAGTCCGCCGTTCCGACGCCCCGGCCGCCAGTCACACGGGTGTTCTTGATCGTGACGTTCTTGGCCGTCACGTTGATTTCACCCCGGATGTCGAGACCGTCGATGACCTGGCCGTCCTTTGACGCGTTGACCGAGCCGGAGGCCTTGAGCTTGACGCCCGCGGGAACTCCTGTGTTGGTCTCGTCGGGGTAGCCACAGGAACTGGGCTTGTCGGCGCAGCCGCCCGTGGTCGGAGCGGTGGTCGTGGTCGGAGGCGTCGTGGGCCCGTCCGTCGGCGTTGGAGTCGTCGTCGTGGCGGTCGGCGTTGTTGTCGCGGCTGTGGGTGACGGCTTGGGTGTCGTCACCGGAGTCGACGTCACGCTGCGGCAGAACTTCGCCTTGCGGAGCACGTGCTGCTTCGGGGTCCGGTGGGTGTACCGCCACCAGTGGTGCCGGTGCTGGACCCGGGCGATGCACTTATGCCAGCTCGCTGCACTCTTGGCCTTCGCGGACTGCTCGCCACCGACCGATGGTCGCGAGTGGTTGCTGGTCGCGGTCGCGGCCGAGGATCCGGCGCCGAGCGCGAGGACCAAGCCCACCGCACACACCATCCGGGCTATCACTGTTCCCCGCGGAGTGGTGTTGCTGGCGTTCTTGTGGCTTCCGTGCATGAATCAGTCTTTCGGTCAGGCCCCGGCTAGCGAATGGTTCGAAAGGTGTCGTTCGAAGGTTCGATCTGCATGAGCGCGGGCCCGATCCGCGATTCAACCTTGGAAACGTAACACTTTCCCGGAGTTGACTTCAAACCGCGCGCGACCTCCTGGCTGGCCCGGATTCCGTCTCCTGGCGGCCGAGCCGGATCGTCGCACCGGCCAGGCCGAGCATCAGGAAGTACAACCCTGCCGACATCGGGAAGCTCAGCCCGTCGAAGACCGCGAACGATGCGGCACCGGCCGCGACCGCTGCGGCAAGACCCTGCGCCACCTGTCGCGAGAGCAGCTCGGTCTGGCGACGACGCGTCCTCAGCAGGCAGATGATCGCGGTCAGGATCACCGCGACGAAGGCGCCGAGGCCGACGATTCCCACTTCGATCAACAGGCCGAGAAACTGGTTGTCGAGGATCCGGTAGCTCGGCAGAAACGTCGAGAACCCCCGGCCGAACAGGGGTGACTTCTCGATGAATTCCATGGCGATCGGATAGGAACCGGTGCGGGAGAGGGCGCTGCTGTCCCCACCGATCCGGGTGAAGAGCCCGAGCAGGCTACCCAACATGCCCGGGACCATGATGTAGACGCATACGCCCAGCAGCGCCGCAGCCGCGGCTGCAATCCGCCGTGTGGCAGGGGGCCAGCTCACCGCGATGATGAGGCACCCGACCGCCGCGGAGAGCAACGTCGACCGGGAGATCGACAGCGGCACCGAGATCACCAGCGCCAGCACCGGGAACCAGCGGCGCACCGCTGAGCGTCCGGTGTCGCTGAGCGCCAGGGCCAGCGCGATCGGCAGGATCATCGTGATCACCGCGCCGTACTCGATCGGGTGCGTCGCCATCCCGGTGGGCCGGGTGAATCCTTCACGCTCGGTGAGGCCGAACAGGCTGTGGTTCGACACCAGACCAGGGATGCTGATTCCGTCAACCAGCGGCTGCCCGGTCACGAATTGCGCGATGCCCAAGGTCGCCATGGCTCCACCAGCGGCGACGACCCGCCGCACCAGGACGTGCAGGCGCTCCATGCTGGGAATGCCGTCGTGGGCGACCAGGAGCACCCCGCCCCAACCGGCAAGCAGCACCATCCCCAGCTGCGCCCCGTTGAACTCGGGTCCGGCGATGGGCCGAATCATCGCCATGACGAAGCTTGCGAGGAAGGCGAACACCATCAGCAGGAAGGTCCAGCGCAGCGGCTGGAATCCCGCTCCCGTCGATTCGGGCCTCTGGACGTGCGACCAGATCCACCATGCCAGGCAACCCAGGCCGATTATCGCCGCCGGCGAGCCCGCTCCACCCAAGGGGCCGAGCACGAGCCGTGACGGTATGCCGATCAGTGCGACCAGGTAGATCGTGAGGACCGTGACCCCGTCGGCCCTGGGCAGACTTCGGAAGCCACGCAGGCTCTCAACGGCAGATACGGCCACGCGTGATCCCCGTCCGGAGCGCCGAGGACCTCATCAGGAGTTCCCGCTCGAAGGCCTGATGGCCTGCAGCTCACGCTCGAGGGCGGTCAGGTCGTCGTCGCCGGGGTGCACCCCGAAGAACGCGTCAGGATCCTTGCGCAGCTTCCGGGCGAGCAGGACACCGTCGAGATACCCCACCAGGAGGAGGGCCCCGAAGATCGTCACGAGCGCGACCAGCACAACCAGTCGGTACCGGGCCTTGTTGATGGTCTTGGGCACGTCGTCGGTCGCCACGACAGATGTCGTGATCTGCGAGCCCTTCTTGACACCGAGCGATGACTGGAGCCCCTGAAGCACCAGCGGCACCTCATCCTTCACCGCGTCGAGCTGCCGCTGCGCTCCGGCCTTGGAGCTGTCGACCGCGGTGATCAGCAGGATCGGTGCACTGGTCGCCACGTCCGAGACGACCTCGTAGTGGCCCGTCGGGGCGCGCTCGGCGATCCGCTCGAGCGCGCTGTCGGCGCTCAGCGCACGCGCCAGCACGTCGACGCTCTGCTGGAGGCCACCGAGAAACAGGTAGGGGTTCCCGGAGTCCCCGGTCGTGGTCCGGGGCGGCACCAGGACCAGGCTGGACTTTGCCTCGTAGGTCGGAGAGATCAGACTCGCGGCCGCCACGGACAGGCCCACGGTCAGCAGCAGGCCCACCGCAACGAGGTACCAGCGGCGTAGCAGGCTCTCGCTCAAGTCGCGTAGGTACATGCCGCCTGCTCCTGCCCTGTCAATGAGGTCATTCTACGTTCGATCCTTGGTCGTGGTGGCGGATATCGAAGCAACATTCTCAGCCTGAAGGGCTGCGTTCTCCCCGTCACACCTGCGATAATCGACCAGTGCTCGGGAGGCGAGATGACAGTTGACGAGGTGCTCAGGACCCTCTGGCGTCGTCGCGTCCTGAGCATGGTCGGGCTCGTCACGACCGCGGCAGCGCTGACCTTGGTGTGGTCCCACCAGGGCGTCTACTCGAGCCAGGCCAATGTCGTCTTCCTGGCCCCGTCGACCGTCGAGAAGCCCAACTCTCTGGTTTCCACGACGACTGGCCTGATCTCGATGGCCGGCTACGTCGAGCGGATCGTCAACGCCGGCGTCGAGAAGCCCGCGACCACGTCGAACGTGACGTTGGTGGGTCGCGGAGTCCGCGACGGTTACTCGGTCGAGCTCCCCGATGCAGGCGGCCAGTGGTCGCACAACTTCGAGCAGGCACTGCTCAACGTGCAGGTGACCGGGCCCACCGAGAACGTCGTGCGTGCCCGGCTGTCCCGCCTGTTGCGGTCGATCCGCACGACGACCCAGGACCTGCAGACCGCTGCTCACGTCCCCGCCTCGCGAACGATCCAGACCGAGGTCACGCCGGCCGCCCCCCGTGTCATCCACGCGACCGGGAGCCGGATGCGGGCACTCGCGGCGACGCTGCTGCTGGGTGTGGGACTGACCGCAGGCGCGGTCGTGTCGTTCGATCAGCTGGCAGCCCGACGAAGGCAGGCCGCGGAGCGACTGCCGGGAGGGCCTGCACGTCCGGTACTGCCTTGAGATCAGGGCCGGACGCGTAAGGCGCCGAGGGACGGAGCCGCTCACGCATCACCAGGGCCAGGAAGGCCGAGTTGGTCGTGAGGTAGCGCCGCCACAACCGGCGGGGCTCCTGCATGACGCGGTAGAGCCATTCCATCCCGCATCGCTGCCAGGCTGCGGGCGCCCGCTTGGTGACGCCCGCGAGCACATCGAACGATCCGCCGACCCCGTGCAGGATCGGCACGCCCAGGGTGTCGCCGTGGGTAGCCAGGAAGATCTCCTTCTTGGGTGAGGACATGCCCAGGAACAGCATGTCGGCACCGGAGGCGGCGATGTCCGCCGCGACCTGCTCGGAGTCGTCGTCGGTGAAGTAGCCGTCCCGGCTGCCCGCGATCCGCACCCCGGGCCACTGGTTCGCGATGCATTGCTCGACGGCCCGGAGCACTCCGGGGCGGGCTCCCAGCAGGTAGACGCTGCGGCGGTCCCGGTCGGCCACACCGAGGAACAGCTCGAACAGATCGATGCCCGCGACTCGCTCGGGCAGCCGCTGACCGAGCAGGCGGCTGGCCCACACGACGGACTGCCCATCGGCCAGAAGCACATCGCATCCCAGCAGCGACTCACGCAGGATCGGGTCGGAGCGTAGGTGCACGACCTTGGCGGCGTTGACCACTCCGACGAGCAGCCGCCTGCGCGACAGCAGCGAGGTCTCGGTGAGGCTCACGACCTCCGCCGCCGTCATGGCATCGATCTGCAGCCCGAAAAGCTGCCGGCGGGTTCCGGCGTGCACCAGCGCGTTCATGATGCGTCCCCGTCCCTCGCCGGGAGCCACGCGTACAACAGCCAGCCCAGCTCATACGGCCGGCACTCGTGGTCGACCCGGTTGGCGGGAAAGGCTCGGTCGAGCCGGGGGAGATACAGCCCGGACCGCATCGCGGTGGTCACCGCCGACAGCTTGCGCACGGTCTTGCCCGGCTCACGCCGTCCCACCTTGCGCCAGATCAGTCCCGCCTCCTCGTCGATGAGCTCCTCGTCGATCTCGGGATGCGTGTCGAGCCAGCGCACCCCCCGGACGATCTCTCCCGTACGGTCCGTCCCACCGGCATCGGCCAGATCGAACAGCGCCATCGGCGCCATCCCGTGCTGGTGGACGCTGTAGACGGGGAATCTCTCGACGACGTCGCCAGTACGCGCGTCGTAGTGCCACCACCACTGGCCCGCAGGACCTTGGAGCTCGCACAGCCGGTCGGCGGTGCGCTCCGCCGCGGCCAGCAACGCTGGCTCCTGCGTGGCCGCAAACATCCTGGCCAGTGCCTGGACCGGGTAGATCTGATCGGCGAAGCAACCGACGTGTCGTCTCCAGCGGCTCTGCGTCTCGGGCGGTGACATGTGCGGGAAGAGGCCCCGCGCACCCTGCGTCTCCAGCAGCCGAGCGGTCGCGTGCTCGGCCACGACGTCCCTGGGCCCGCACGCGCGCAGGGCCGCGATCAGCATCCAGGCCAGGTCGACGGTCGGGATCGGTTTCCCGCTGGCCAGCTCGGTCTCGAGCCGGGCCATCAGGGCGGTGTCGGTTGCTCCCAGCACCTCCGCCGACGCCCAGACCGCGAGAGCAGTGGTACCCGGATCAGACTGTCGCTTGGCACGGACCGCGGAGGCACCAGCAACGTCTACGGCGGTCGCCCCCGACAGGACGTACCGCTGGTCACCCAGATCGAGTCGTCCGATCCCGAGCGCGGCGATCGCCGAGTAGCGCAGGCTCGTTCCCTCCCGGACGGGAGCCCCGCCACCTCCTCTCACGGTCTGGGCGAAGTCACCCGACCGGATGTCATGGGCCCACGGCAGGCCACTTTGCGCGGCTCTCAGGAGCCGCAGGACCTGACCGTCGGCACCGTGCACGGCCGCTCGCGCAATGCGGGACGGCGCGCCGGGTATCAGCTGCTCCACTGTGTGCTCCTCTGTCTCCATGACGTTCAGCTCCTCACGACTGAGGGGGACCACGCCTGCTCGATGAACAGCGATGGCTCGGACCCCGGATTGGTGTCGATCTCCCAGATGTCACTGACACCCGCGTGATTCGCGCGGGGCAGGCCGTACAGAAGGGTGTCGGCGTCCAGCCACTCGACCTGGTCGTCGACGCTGTGCTGCTCTCCGCGCAGGACGCTCTCGTGGCCCGTGGCCAGGTCGAGGACCGCGATCCTCCAGTCCGGGGTGGCGCCCCCGACGTCCTTCTTGTAGGCGATCTGGGACCCGTCCGGCGAGAGCGACGGGCACTCGACGCCCTGATGGATCGCGGTGAGGGTCTGCGCCGCGAGGTCCCCCCGCACCAGGTAGGTGTTGCCGCCGGCGGCAACCGTCGCGTAGATCGTGTTGTCGTCCGACCCGAACGTCACGCCCCAGACGTTGCGATCCACCGGGTTGACGGTCTTGCCGCCGATGACCAGGGTGAACTTCTCCAGATCGCCGCGGTCCCCGCCGTCGGCGTCGCGGACACGGGTCGCCGTCGAGAACCCCATCTGCATGTACGAGTGGCCCGTCACGAACGACGTCGTGGCCAGCAGAGTCCCGTCGGGCGACAGCCGGGTCCGACTCGGTTGCCCCGGCAGGGACCACGAGCGCACGGTCTTCCAGCCAGCGTCCAGCTGCATCGCCTCGAACGTCGTCACGATCCCCCGCTTGGTCCGCAGGCACACCGCATCACCCGATGTTGCGTAGACGCGATCGCAGGTCACCCCGGTGAAGGCCCGCGGCCCGCCGGGATCGGACAGGCTGACCATCGACACCCGCCCGTACCTGCTGCCCAGCTCGGTGTTGCGGAACACCACGCGGGGCGACTGCTCCATCGCCGCGACCTGTGTCACCGCAACCTGTGGGGGTGCTTCGGCCCGCTCCGAAGCACGACTCGCCGCCGCCACGACGTAGATCCCCGTCGCGATGATCAACGCCGCGGCGACCACCACGAAAAGGCTGATCCGCAGGCCTGTGGTCATGCCGAGAGACCCTGCCGAGTCCTCGACCGGGAGACCGGATACTCCGCCAGCACGACTGCCATCGGATCGTCGTAGTCCATCAGGATCGAGACGATCGAGTCCGCTGTCACCGGACGGTGTGCCGACCACACGATGTCGATCCCGGCGTCCTCGTAGGCCTCGTCGTGGCCCGTGTAGGCACGTCCGACGGTCTCGGACAGAAAAGTCGTCGCGTCGTACTGCCGCAGGACCGCAGCGAGGCCCGCCCCGCCAACGCCCAGCGGGACTCGTCCGATCGAGACGGGGGTCGTGATGTCAAGCAGTTCACGGATTCCGAGGATGAGCTGGAGGTTGAGCTGCCACAGGAGCTCGGTGTGGGCCTGGTTGATCATGTCCAGCACCAGGTCGCCGTAGCGCGACCAGTGCCTGGCTTCCCGGTAGCGCTCGGTGATCAGGTCCGAGAGCGCAGCGCAGGTCTCCACCGGCAGGATCCTGGCCTCGGAGACCAGCGAGCCGTTCCGGCCGCTGACGACGGGTATCGAGCCCCATCTGCCACGCATCATGACCCGGCGCTGGGGGGCCCGCGGCTGGAACGGATCCGCGATCCTCAGGTCGAAGGTGTCCGCCTTGGCCATGTCGTACCAAAATTCTGAGGACGGCAGCAGGTCGACCTGGCGCGAGGCGACGATCATCGTTGACCGCCCACCAGGACGGCGCCTCGCTCGAGCGGCGCGGCGTGCCGGCCGCCGGTCCGTCCGGCTGCACGGACCATCGCGAACTGCTCGGCCCACCGCACGCCGCGGGCCGCGCCGATCGTCTGGGCGCTCGTCCGGACGTTCCGGGCAAGCGGCGAGCGATAGGCGATCGCCGCAGCGATCTTGCGGGCGAGGTCCTCCTCACGGAGCGGCTCGCAGACGTTCCAGTGGACGTCGGCGGGATAGTCCCCGACGTCGGACGCACCCACGTCGTAGAGCAGCACGGACAACGACGGAAGGGCCTCACGTGCCGCCGGCACACAGATGGCCCGCAGGCCAGCCTCGTACGCGACCAGCCGGTCCTGCTGCTGCGACGGGAACGGCAGGTAGAGCTCGGACGGACGTAGCCGCGCGAGCAGCTCGGACAGCTTGCCGACGAGCCGGTCTGTGTCGTCCCCCACCCGGAGTCGGGGCAGGTCCAGCAGCATGCGCATCGGCTCGCCGAGCATGTGTTGGGCCGTCCTGAACCTGGCCGTGCGCTCCTCGTCGAGATCCGCCAGGATCACGAGTGCCGAGTCGTCGCAGTGCTTGGCCAGCATCCCGCCGCACCCCAGGGCCTCGTCGCCCGCGTGAGCGGCGACGACAAGACGGGTCGTGGGTCGAGCCGCTCGCAGCATGCCGGCGTCGAGATGATTCATGCATGGCTCCATGTAGTCGCGGCGGAGCCCTTCAGAGATCTACCCGCACGCCCCTCCAGAAAGTACGGGTGGTGATCACGGCCCCAAGGTGGTGATGGCCCTCATTGAGGCATGGCCGGGCAAAATTTCCGTGAAAGGCATCCGGGTGCCCCGCCGGGGGCGGGCGGGACGACCGCACAGGAACTCGGGCTCCCGTGCGGCCTCCCTCTATCCACGCCTAGGCGGCATCCTCGGGGCGATGACCGCCGATCGACGCGGAAGCTCCCTCGCGGCGCCCAACATGCCTGACGGCTGCCTCACTACATGACGCCCACTTGAGAAATATTGTCGATCCGCACCGTCAAGACAGCGTGAAAGCGACTTCCGCATCCGTCCTGAACAGGCGCTTTGCGGGAAGCCGCAAGGAGTCGACGTTCGCCTTCGGAGGCCAGGACAGCGCCATAGCCTGAAGGAACTTCCAGACCTGCTGGGTCCGCCGGAAGTGGTGAGAACTGCGAGATACGTCGCTCCGCCAGCATCCGACCCAGAGTGCACATGAAGACGATTGGGGCGTTTCCAGGGTGAGCGATCGTATTGAGATTCGTATGTTTGGCCGGCTTTTCGTGCGCCGGTCCAACGGCCAGGTGGTCGACGCGGATGAGTGGAGCACCGGCAAGACCGCGGACCTGCTTCGGCTTCTCGCTCTCAACGCCAACCGACCGGTCAGCGTCCACAGCCTGCTCGACAAGCTGTGGCCGGACGTCGACGAGGACAAGGCCCGGGCGAGCCTGCGCACAGCGGCGTCGCGCATCCGGCAGACCTTGGGCGAACCATGCGTCGAGCGGCACCTCGGCGGGCTGATCCTGCGCAACACGTGGGTCGATGTGGTCGCCTTCCAGAGCCTGGTCCACGACGCCGGCGCCGCACTCCACCTGCGCCACTGCGCGCAGGTCGTGTCGATCGCCCGCGAAGCCGAGGCGCTGTACGTTGCGGACTTCCACGCCTATGACGACAAGAGCGGCTGGGCCAGCGAGGTCCGTGATTCCCTCAAGCTCGGACGGCAGTCATTGCTCGCCGATGCCGGGGAGTGCGCCGTGCGTCTCCTGTGGATGCGCGATGCGATCGACTTCTCGACCCTCGCCATCGCCGAGGACCCCTGCTTCGAACGGCCACACCGCACACTCATGCAGGCGCACGCAGGCCTCGGCGAGACTGAGCTCGCGCTTCGTGCTTTCGAGCACTGCCGGGTGTACCTGTCACAGGAGCTGGGCGCCGACCCGTCACCCCAGACCCGATCACTGCACATCCAGGTGCTCTCGGGCGGACCCCCCGAGATCTCGCTCAAGCTCTTCGCCGGCCGACAGGGCGACGTTCGGCCACTTTCCCGCACGATAGGCGCCGCCATCGCTGGAAACGGGATCGACGTCGTGTGCGTGAGCGGGCCGACCGGCTCAGGCCGCACTGCGCTGCTGGAGGCCGCTGCGGCCCACGTGCCCCACACGCAGCTCCGCCGGTTGGTAGACGACGCAGACCGCCCGGCAGATGCCCTGCGCCTCGCGACTGTGGTGGGGAGTCACCGATCCGACATCGCCGTGTGGGGAGATTCCGACGGCGAGCCGAGCTGGGAGGTGAACCGCCTTGTCGCGTTCCTCGCACAGCTCGATCCCTCGACCGCCAGGGTCATCGCGGTGGTGGCCTCGGACGAGATCGCCGAGCTCCTGGCCGAGCGATTGGGCGAAGTACCCGCGACCCTGCACCTGCACAGCACGGGCGCGGTCTCGGACGCCGAGCTCGCCGCACTGGCCAGCGCGGCCCTGTCGGCACCGGCCACGGCCCGGCTGCTTGTCGAGCTCACCGAACAGAGTCAACGGCTCGCCGGGCGGGCGGTGTCGATCCTGCGCGAGTGGATCGAGTCCGGGTGGATCATCTCGACGACCGATGGACTCGACCTGTACAACGAGGTCCCGGCCATGACCGGGGTCGCGCCGGTGGGTGACTACTTCCGCACCACGCTCGAGCAGATGACCCTCGCCGAGACCGAGTTCTGCGAGCTGGTCGCGGTGCTCGACCGCCCGGTGAGTGCGCCGATGCTGCGGGGCGTGAGCCACACCCGCCTCGATGAGCCCGACGACCTAGAGCAGGTCCAGACCCGACTCGACGAGATGGCAGACCTCGGCGTGCTGCGCATCACCGCCTCAGGGTACGAGCTGCGCAACCGAGCGATCCGCGACGCCTTCGAGCAGCGGCTCCGCCCCTCGGTCCGGGCGCGTCTCCTGCGCCTCATCGGCCAGGAGTTCCACGAGGCACACCCAGCGGATGCGCATACGGCGGACGTCTGAGACCTCCCCGCCAAAGGCCCAGCCGGAGGTGGATCCGGGCTCAGGTCCTGACGGGGGCCCGATCGAGATCTGTGACCCATACGTAGACCAGGGGCACCACGACCAGCAGCATCCCGGCAATCGCGAGCAGAGCCTGATGCGGACCGACCGCAAACCACAGCACGCCGAATGCGGTCGATGCGACCAGACGGGCCAGGGCCACGACAGTCTGCGCACAAGCGATGCCGCTCGCGCGGACCTCCGGCGCCGAGAGACGACCGGCCACCGCTGCCAGGACACCGTCCGTCGCGGCGTAGAACGTGCCGAGCAGCAGCAGCGGGAGCACCACGAGCACGACTCCACCCCATGGAGCGGCCGCGCAGACGTAGGTCAGCAGGAGTGCGCCGTGGCCGGCGACCAGGACCTTGGTGCGCCCGACGCGATCGGCGAGCCTGCCGATCGGGATGGCCAGGGCCAGATAGGCGACGTTCGTGCCGACGTACATGAGAGGAAACCAGCTGGCCGCGAATCCTCCCCGGTCCAGCAGTGCGAGGTAGATGAACCCGTCGCCGATTGTGAGGAGGCCCAGCACGCCGGCAGCCAACAACAGCTTCCTCATCGACGGGCCGGCCACGTCCCGCCACCGGAACCGGCGGCGCTCCGGGCCGGGTGCGCTCCGCGTCGAGTGGCGGTCTGGCACGAGCAGTCCCAGCAGTGCAAGACCTAGCAGGGCAAACGCCAGGGACACGACCATGACGGTTGTGTAGCCGTCCGGCACGGCCCACAGGATCGCGAAGGCGACCAGCGGGCCGGCCGCGGCGCCGATCGTGTCGAGCGTGCGATGCACCGCAAAGGCCCGGCCCAGGTGCTCGGTGTCCGACGAGTCGGCGATCATCGCGTCTCGCGGGGCGGTCCGGATGCCCTTGCCGATGCGATCGACCGCGAGGACCGCCGTGATCGCACCGAAACCGGTGGCGACGAGGAGTCCCCCTCGTGCCACGGCCGACAACCCGTAGCCGATGAAGGCGACCCACTTGGGATGACCCCCGCGGTCCGCCGCCCACCCCCCGACGATCCGCACAAGAGCGCTGGCGCCCTGGTAGAGACCGTCGAGGAATCCGTACGCGATCGGCGACAGGCCCACGACGGTCGTGAGGTACAACGGCAGGATTGCGGCGACGGACTCGGACGAGATGTCCGTCAGGAGGCTGACCAGACCGAGCGAGACAACGATCGGCGCGACCTTTGTCCTCGTGCCGGAGCGCCCGGCCGCCGCGCCGCGTGGACGATCCCCGAGAGAGATGTACACGGACTATCGAAGCCTGGTCACGCGATGCTGATCACTTGCCCGCGCCGGCGCGCAGAGTGCCGAACAGCGAATAGTTCGTGACCGTCCGGCTCGACCGGGTCACGGTCACGACGATGCCATCGGCGCCTCGCCGAAAGCTCGCAGCGGTCGAGGGCGCTGCCGCCGGGGCACTCGACTCGGTGAATCCCTGCTTTGACAAGACCCCGCGGTAGTAGGCCAGCACAGCATTCGGCGACTTGGGGCTGGTCGCGACGACCGAAACCTGGAGGGTCTTCGCCGTCGAGGACACCCCGCTCGAACCGAGCTTCGAGCCCGGCAGCACAGGGATCACGGACCGTGGGAAACCTGCCACCAGGCCACCTCGAAGGCTCGCGCTCTGGGGGAGCGGTCCGCTGAGCAGCGCACCCTTCTTCGCGGACGACGTGGACTTGCTGAGCCCGGGAAGGCCCTTCACGACCGCACTTTCCGGCTGCCGAATCACCTCCGAACCGTCCCCGTTGGTGACTTGGTTGCCCGAGCCAGCCGACTGGGACCCCTTCTCGGAGGAGCCTCCTGCCGGATCGCCACGGTGCCACCCGCTGGCACCGGCGGCAGCAAGTCCGACCACCACGACCAGTACGGTCGCCGCGATGGGCCCTGCCAGCGAGCGGCGCGCCACGGTGGCTACACCGCCCCGTCGCGGTTGAGCACGACTCGTGCGGTTCTGACGGCGATCCGCAGGTCCTCGCGCAGCGTGGCATTGTCGACGTAGTCCAGGTCGAGCCGAACGGAGTCCGACCAGCTCAGGTTGGATCGTCCACCGACCTGCCAGGCCCCCGTCATGCCGGGCTTGGTGCGCAGCCGGCGCCGGATCCAGTCGTCGTAGGCGTCGACCTCGTGGGGCAGCCCGGGCCGCGGACCGATCAGGGACATGTCGCCCCTGATGACGTTGATGAGCTGTGGCAGCTCGTCGAGGGATGTGCTGCGCAGGAGCCTCCCGACCGTCGTGGTCCGCGGATCCTCCGCCATCTTGAACAGTGGTCCAGCGCCCTCGTCGACGAGCCTGAGCTCGGCGAGCCGCGCCTCCGCATCGACGACCATGGTGCGGAACTTGTAGATCGTGAACGGCTTCCCGTCGAACCCCACCCGGGTCTGGGTGAACAACGCGGGACCGGGCGAGTCACGACGGATCAGGATCGAGACCATCAGCATGACCGGCGACAGGACCGCCAGGAGCAGCGTCGCGCCAGCCCGGTCCATGGCTGCCTTGCCCCACTGACCCGGACGCGAGCGGCGGCCCGGACGAACCGAGAGGACAAGCCGGCGGCCGAGGACCCTGGGGGTGATCCGGTGCGGCCCGGCACCATGCACGTCCGCCGCCACGGAGAGCTCGATCGCCGAGCGCTCCAGCGCCCAGCTCATCCGCCGTACATCATTCGCGCTGAGCAGCGGACCGGGTGCCACCACGACCTCGTCGACGCCCAGACCGATCGCCACACCGGCTACGTCGACGAGCGATCCAAGGATCGGGACGTTCGCGATCTCCTGGGCCGACTCGTCGACGAACTCGGGCAGACACACCCCCCGCACGTCGATCTCCGGGCACACGCTCCACTGCGTGATGAACTGCTCAGCGCCCAGCCGTCCACCGACCACCAGCACCGACCGGGGCGGGCGGGTCAGCCGCGCGAGCAGCCCTGCACAGGCCAGGACGACCGCCGAGCTCAGGACGACCACCAACGCCTGCCGGACCTGCGTCGGCGTCAGCCAGGCGAACGAGGACCCGGCCAGCAGAGCTGCACCGATCGGAGTCAGGAGGCGGTTGACCGGACGGAGGCTGCGGTTGCGCTCGTAGGCCGGTGCCATCGCGAGGTCGAGCGCCATGGTGCAGAGCACCGCCGCTGCCGCGAGCCACACGACCGGGGCTGATCCGGCGAGGGCCGTTGCACCGATGACCGCCGTCGCACACGCCAGCGCGTGCGGAAGGGCTCCGTGGTCGACGAACCGCGGCATCGGGAACCGCACGCCGGCGATGGCCGACGCGAGGCGCGCCTCACCATCCGAGCTGACATTGCCCGGATTTGCCCCGAACTCGACTGACGTCACCAACCCACCCCACAACAAGTGCCCCGAATTGACCGCTGGCTGGAAGCATCCCTTGTTGCCGTGAAATTAATACAAAGCGCCTGAGCCCCGATCGGGTCAGCGGTTGAACACGCTCTGTGTCTGCTGCAGCCCGTGCGTCATGAGGCTCTCGACCGCGTCGGCCGCCTCCTCGACATAGGTCGGAAGGTCCTTGCGCTCGGCGGCCGTGTAGGGCTTCAGTACGAAGTCGTGGACGTCCTGACGTCCCGGCGGGCGGCCGATGCCGACGCGGATCCGATAGAAGTCCCCCGTGTCGATCGACTGACGGATCGACTTGAGCCCGTTGTGCCCGTTGTCGCCGCCGCCGAGCTTGACCCGGAGCATGCCAAAGTCGATGTCGAGCTCGTCGTGGATCACGATCAGGTTGGCCGGCTCGACGTCGAAGAACTTCATCAGCGTCGAGACCGGACCGCCGCTCTCGTTCATGTATGACCGCGACCGGCCGAGCACGGCACGCTCATCGGCCAGCCGACCCTCGACCACATCGGCTCGACCGGACTTGTGCTTCTTCCACGACCCGCCCGTACGAGCAGCGAGGACCTCCGCGACGAGGTGGCCGACATTGTGACGGGTGCTGGCGTACGTCGGGCCCGGATTTCCGAGCCCGACGACCAACCAGGTCACACGACCACGATCATTCAGCCGAGTCGCTCTCCGTGGCGGCGGGGGCCGCGGCCTCTTCAGCGTCAGTGGCGTCGTGCTCGATGCCCGCCTCGGTCTCGGCAACCGCGAGCTCGGCCTCGAGCTGGGCCTCGCTGGGCGCGGCCGTGATGTTGACGATCAGCAGGTCGGCGTCGACCGCGAGGGTCGAACCGTCCGGGAGCTCGATGTCGCTGGCGTGGATCTGGGCGCCGGCGTCGAGGCCCTCGAGCGAGATCTCGAAGGACTCGGGGATGTGGGTCGCCTCGGCCTCGACGGAGATCGAGGAGTTCTCCAGGATGACCAGGTTGCCGCTGATGGCGTCGCCGATCAGGTTGATGCGGACGTCGACGGTGACCTTCTCGCCCTTGCGGACGATCAGGAGGTCGGCGTGCTCGATGAAGCCCTTGAGCGGGTCGCGCTGGACCTGCTTGGGGATCGCGAGGTGCTTCTCGCTGCCCAGGTCAATCGTCAGCAGCGCGTTGGAGTTCTTGAGTGCCAGCATCAGCTGGTGACCCGGAAGCGTCACGTGGACGGGGTCGGAACCGTGTCCGTAGAGGACGGCGGGCACCTTGTCGGCCCGGCGGATGCGGCGGGCGGCGCCCTTGCCGAACTCGGTGCGGGTCTCGGCGGCGATCTTGATCTCGGCCATGGGAAATTCTCCTGGGGATTGATGCGTGGATCGAAAAGTCGGCTGTCAACTCTGACGGGCGCTCAACACAGCACTCCTGCGGAGCACCCTGTCGATCACGGTCCGAAGGACCCTCGCCGAGGCAACCGGGTGAGTCTATCGCAGGCGCTCAGACGGACGAAATCTGGCGACTCCGCAGTCCGAAGAGCATGCGGGTGCGTGGTTGCGCGGAGCCGCTGCCTGATGCCGCACAGGGGGTCCCTGGTTGAGCGAGCCATCGCACGAATAGCCCGCCGGCAGAGCCGGCTACGACCCTCGGTAGCCTGACCGCGAACCAGCCGGCACGCTCCCAGGGGGGACCTTGCGTCCATCATCGTTGCTTGCTCTGCCTGTCGCACTCGTTCTCGCCGTGGCCGGGTGCAGCGCCGACGACGGAGAAGAAGTCAGCTCCGCGTTGACGCTGCCTGCAGCCGGCCAGTGCATCGCTCAGGAGGTCGACGACGCCAACGACGTCGTTCCCGACACCCAGACCGCCGTGCCGTGCACCGAGCCACACGTCTACGAAATCCTGGCCGTGGTCGACATTCCCACAGACTTCCTCGCTGGCAGGACCGACGACGAGAAGCTCGCACGGCGCACCGAGCTGGCCACTACGGGCGACGACTCCCTGCCCGTGCGCAAGAAGATGTCCGCCCAGCTGGCTCCCTCGTGCGAGCAGGCATACCGCGACGCGTCCGGGGCCGCCGAGCTCACCGTGGCCGGCAAGTCCGCCGAGGACGTCCGCCTGACACCCATCCTCAACGGTGCGAGCCGGTGGACCACCGTGACCTCGCCCAAGCTGTGGCTCGATGGCACGACCCAGCTGATTTGCTCTGTCCGCTTCGCCGTGCCCCCGACCGACGACGGGCCGGGCCCCGTTGCGCCCGTGACCTCGCCGAACAAGGACCTGGTCATCTCGTCCCTGCTGACCGAGGACTTCCCCGACGCGTACCGCGGGTGCACGGTATCGACGACTGGCCCGTCGAAGTCGACGCCATGCGGCTCGCCACATCAACAGGAGTACCTCTGGACCGTCGACATGCGAGCGGTCTACGGCAAGGACTTTCTCAAGGACTCAGATCTTGCCAACGGCAAGGTGAGCGACGACGAGCTGTCGATGATGAAACGCGCCTGCGGCGAGCCCCTTGCGCAGCTGGGCGGCTCGATGGGCATCGAACGCCAGGTGGGCATCCGAAGGCCCAAGGAGGCGTCCACGACAGGCCCCTCGCTGGCGATCAACTGCCTGCTGGAGACCGTCGACACGAGCTCGTCGCTCGGCAGCGAGTTCGTCGCCTTCTGAGCCGGCGATCGCTCGTCGCGCCCTTGGTGTCAGGACTTGAACAGCGAGGTGACTGAGCCCTCTTCGAAGACCGCAGCGGTCGCCTGGGCCAGCAGGGGGGCAATCGACAGGACCGTAAGCTTGTCGAAGCGCTTGTCGTCCTCGATCGGCAGCGTGTTGGTCACAATGACCTCGCAAGCCGTGGAATTCTTAAGTCGTTCGACGGCAGGGCCGGAGAACACCGCGTGCGTCGCGACGATCACGACGTCGGCGGCACCATCGGCCATCAACGCCTCGGCGGCCTGCACGATCGTGCCGCCGGTGTCGATGAGGTCGTCGACCAGGATGCAGACCCGGCCCTCGACGTCGCCGACGACGCGGTTGGCCTTGGACTCGTTGGGCTTGCGCGGGTCGCGAGTCTTGTGGATGAAAGCCAGTGGCGCGCCGGCGAGGGCCGCCGCCCAGGACTCGGCGACCTTGATCCGGCCAGCGTCGGGCGAGACGACCGCGAGCGGCTTCTTGCCGTACTTGCGCTTGACGTGGCGCGTGAGGATCGGCATCGCCAGCAGGTGGTCCACCGGTCCGTCGAAGAATCCTTGGATCTGCGCGGTGTGCAGGTCGACTGTCATGAGCCGGTCGGCGCCCGCAGTGAGAAAGAGATCGGCCATCAGGCGGGCCGAGATGGGCTCACGACCCAGGTGCTTCTTGTCCTGGCGGGCATAGCCGTAGAACGGCAGGATCACGGTGATCCGCTTGGCCGAGGCACGCTTGAGCGCGTCGATCATGATGAGCTGCTCCATGATCGCCTCGTTGATCGGGGCCGCGTGGCTCTGCAGCACGAACGCATCGCAGCCGCGTACCGACTCGTCGAACCGTACATAGATCTCGCCGTTGGCGAAGTCGTACGCCGTCGTGGGGACGACCTCGATCTCGAGGAGATCGGCCACCTCCTGCGCCAACGTGGGGTGCGAGCGGCCCGAGAACAGCAGCATGTTCCGCATCGGCGTGCGTTTGGACAGGCTACTCACCGGGGGCCTCCACAGTTGACTTCGGCTCGGCGTCACGCGCGGCCTGGGCTGACGGGGTGTCGGGCCGCTTGGCCTCCACCCACCCCTCGATGTTCCTCTGTCCTCCGGCACTGACCGCCAGCGCCCCCGCCGGCACGTCCTCGCGGATCGTCGCGCCAGCGCCCGTGAACGCTCCGTCGCCGACTGAGACAGGCGCGACGAACGTGTTGTTGGAGCTGGTCTTGGCGTGGCGGCCGATCGTCGAGCGGTGCTTGTTGACGCCGTCATAGTTGGCGAAGATTGTGCCAGCGCCGATGTTGGCGCCGTCGCCGATGTCCGCGTCGCCTACGTAGGACAGGTGCGGCACCTTGGCGCCCTCGCCGATCGTCGAGTTCTTGACCTCGACGAAGGTGCCGATCTTGCCGCCCGTGCCGAGCACGGCGCCGGGGCGCAGGTAGGCATAAGGGCCGACAGTCGTCCCGTCTCCCAGCACGGCATCCGAGCCGTGCGTGCGCACGACTGTTGCGTCGCGGCCGACCTCGACGTTACGCAGCGTCGTGTCGGGGCCGATCGTCGAGCCGGAGCCGATCACGGTCGCGCCGAGCAGCTGGGTGCCCGGCAGCAGGGTCACGTCGGGTGCGATCGTGACGGCCGAGTCGATCCAGGTCGTGGCCGGGTCGACGATCGTGACGCCCTCGGACATCCAGTGCTGGGTCAGCCGGTGGTTGAGCTCACGACCAAGCCGTGCGAGCTGCGCCCGATCGTTGACCCCCTCGGTCTGCCACACGTCCTCCAGGACGTGTGCGCCGACCGGGCGGCCCTCAAGGACCGCCTTGCCGACGATATCGGTCAGGTAGAGCTCGCCCTGAGAGTTGTTGGCCTCCAGGCTCGCCACGGCGTGGGTCAGGAATTCGGCTTCGACCGCCAGGATTCCGGAGTTGATCTCACAGATCACCCGCTCCTCCTCGGAGGCGTCCTTGTGCTCGCGGATCGCGGTGACTGATCCGACCGCGTCCCTCACGATGCGGCCATAGCCGGTCGGGTTGTCGACCTCGGCGCTCAGGATCGTGACGGTGCGCCCGGACGCCCGGTGGTCGACCAGCAGCTCCGAGAGCGTCTGGGCCGACAACAACGGGACGTCACCGTAGGTCACCAGCACCGTGCCGCGGGGCGGTTCGGCGAGTGACTCCAGGGCGACACGCACGGCATGCCCCGTGCCGTTCCGCTCCTCCTGCACGGCCTGGACGATCGCGGGGTCGTGTGCCGTGATGGCCGCCGACACCTGCTCGCGATCGTGGCCCACGACGGCGACCGTCGTCCGCACACCAGCACCTGACACCGCGACGAGCGCGTGCTCGATCATGCTGCGACCGGCGATCTCGTGCAGGACCTTGGCCCGTGCCGACTTCATCCGGGTGCCCGCTCCTGCTGCCAGCACGATCGCGGTGACGAGAGGTGGATTCGGGTTGCTGCTCACCGGGCTCCTTCTTCGACGTGGAACATGTGCTGGCTCCCCGGGTAGGAGTCGAACCTACGTCGCTAGTCCGCATTCAAAGTGCGGCGGGCCCTGCCGGCAGACCAACCGGGGATCGTGAACACGTGCCAGCGTACCGTCACGCAGGCCGTCCGGCAGCGCCCGCCGCACCGCTCCGCTCGAGCTGGGCCGCGAGCGACATGAGCCGAGCGTCGTCACCCGTGCGGGCGATCAGCTGGACCGCCAACGGGAGTCCGTCGTCGGTGGCTCCGACCGGCATCGAGACGGCCGGCACTCCGGCGTGGTTCCACTGCGCGGTGTACGGATAGAACGCGTTCATCGACAGGACCGTCGCGAGTCCACCCTTGCCACGCCAGTGCTCGACCGGGACGGCCGGCCCCGACATGACCGGGGTCAGCAGGACGTCGACGCCGAGCCGGTCGTGCAAGCCAGCACCGAATGCCACTCCCTGCTGCTTGGCCCACTCGACGGCTCGCCGCCCGAACGGCCGTCCGAGCCGGGCGATCGCCTTGGTGCGGCGCTCCAGCCGCGAGGGATCATCTGTGCCGTCGGCCCCCTCGCGGATGCCGGCGAGGTAGCGGACGGTCAGCGCCTTGGAGTCCAGCTTGTAGGGGATCTCGACCTCGACGACTGTGTGGCCGGCGGACCGAAGCGCCTCGGCCGTCGCCTCCACAGCCGCGCGGACCCGGGGATCCAGCGGCAGCGCCTTGGTCGCGGCGGCGGCGCTGAACGACAGGCCGATGCGCAGCGGCGCCGGGTCAGTGGCGGCTGCCTCGGTCAACGAGGAGCCGAACGTGCCGAACGTGTCGAGGAACAGGGCGCTGTCCGCGACAGCGGCCACGACACAGCCCTGGGTCGAGAGGTCGTGCCACCCGCCCGAGCTCGGCATCGTGCCCTGCGTCGGCTTGAAGCCCACCAGACCACAGCACGCGGCCGGGATGCGGATCGAGCCCGCGCCGTCCGAGGCCGTCGCGATGCCGACCGCACCGGCCGCGACGAGCGCCGCAGAACCGCCCGAGGACCCGCCGGGGGTGTGCCCCAGGTGGCGCGGATTGCGGGTGATGCCGTGCGCGTCGGACTCGGTGAAGCCGAAGATCGCCAGCTCCGGCAGAGCGGACTTGGCGACGATGATCATGCCGGCCGACCGCATCGCCGCGACGAGATCGGTGTCGCGCTCCACCGGCCGGGACATTGCGTTGCTGCCCTTGCCCGTGACGGTGCCTGCGATGTCGAGGTCGTCCTTGACCGCGATCGGGATGCCGAGCAGGCGTCCGACCTCGCCGTCGGCACGCCGACGGTCCGCCTCGTCAGCCGCGGCGAGAGCCTCGTCGGCGTAGACCGCGACGCTCGCGTTGATCGCGAGGTCCGCGACGCGAATCGACTCGAGAGCGGCCTCGGTGAGTTGGCGCGAGGTCACGGCGCCCGACGCGAGCGCCTTGCCCTGGGTCGTGGGTCCGGCGGCGAGCAGCTCGGTGGGAGTCATGTCGTGAGCGTACGACCAAACAATCTCGACATCAAGAATCTTGACGCCTACCATGGGGCTGTGGAAGATGATGTCGATCGACTGATCGCGGCATGGCAGCGGGAGCGTCCGGACATGGACGTCTCCCCCATGCACGTCCTGAGCCGCGTCACCCGGCTCGCGCTCCACCTCGACCGAGCCCGCAAGCAGGCCTTCGCCGCTCACGACCTCGAGCCGTCCGAGTTCGACGTCCTGTCAGCGTTGCGCCGCTCCGGCAAGCCTTACCAGCTGTCTCCGGGCCAATTGGTCCAGGAGACGCTCGTCACCAGCGGGACCATGACCAACCGGGTGGATCGACTCGTTGGCAAGGGCCTGGTCCAACGACTTCCCGACCCCGCGGACCGCCGCGGCGTCCAGGTCCGGCTGACCGGGCCCGGTCGGATCGCGGTCGACGGAGCGCTGGACGCGCTCCTCTCCCACGAGCAGCAGTTGTTGTCCGGCCTGGCGAGCGAGGACGCGGCATCGCTTGCGGATTCGCTCCGCGCCTTGTCCCGCCCGTTCGACCACTGAACGCCCGAGCCCGTCGGCAGTCGTGCCGTCGGACGTCCGTAGGGCGGTGCGTGGTCGGCCGGGTGGTCGAGGCCACCTAGACTTCTGCGGTGGCACATCTACTTGGCGTCGAGTCTCTCGCGCTCGACTTCCCGACCAAAACCGTCTTCGAATCCGTGACGATCGGCATCGACGAGGGTGACCGGATCGGCATCGTCGGTCGCAACGGCGACGGCAAGTCGACCCTGTTGCGCATCCTTGCCGGACGCATGGAGCCGGACTCCGGCCGCGTCACGACCCGCGGTGGAGTCCACATCGGGATGCTCGACCAGACCGACACGCTCGACCAGACGCAGTCCGTCGGCCACGCGATCGTGGGCGACATGGAGGACTACGAGTGGGCCGGTGACGCCAAGATCCGCGACGTCATCGCCGGACTGGTCTCCGACATCGCGTGGGACGCCACGATCGGCAACCTCAGTGGTGGCCAACGCCGCAGGGTCGCCCTCGCCGCGCTGCTCGTCGGCGACGACGACGTCCTGTTCCTCGACGAGCCGACCAACCACCTGGACGTCGAGGGCATCACCTGGCTCGCCGGGCACCTGCGCACCCGCTGGTCGCCCAACGCCGGCGGACTGCTGGTCGTGACTCACGACCGGTGGTTCCTCGACGAGGTGTGCAATGCGACCTGGGAGGTCCACGACGGCATCGTCGAGCCGTTCGAGGGCGGATACGCGGCGTACATCCTGCAGCGGGTCGAGCGCGACCGGCACGCCTCGGCGACCGAGTCCAAGCGTCAGAACCTGATGCGCAAGGAGCTGGCCTGGCTGCGGCGCGGGGCCCCCGCCCGCACGTCCAAGCCGAAGTTCCGCATCGACGCGGCCAACGAGCTGATCGAGAACGAGCCGCCGCCGCGCGACCCGATCGAGCTCAAGCAGATGGCGACGTCACGGCTGGGCAAGGATGTCGTCGACATCCTCGACGTCAGCGTCTCGTACGACCACGAGGTGCTCCGGCACGTCGAGTGGCGGATCGGACCGGGTGAGCGCACCGGAATCCTCGGCGCCAACGGGGGCGGCAAGTCGACCCTGCTGGGTCTGGTGACCGGCAAGGTCGAGCCGACCAGCGGGCGGGTCAAGCGCGGCAAGACCGTCAAGGTCGTGACGCTGACTCAGGAGCTCGACGAGCTCAAGGACGTCGGTTCCGACCGGGTCAGCGACGTCGTGGGACGCCAGCGCACCGCGTACGTGTCCGGCGGCAAGGAGATGACGCCGAGCCAGCTGCTCGAACGTCTCGGCTTCTCCAGCGAGCAGATGGCCACCCCCGTCCGCGATCTGTCGGGTGGCCAGAAGCGCCGCCTGCAGCTGTTGCTGATCCTGCTCGACGAGCCCAACGTCCTGGTGCTCGACGAGCCGACCAACGACCTGGACACCGACATGCTCGCCGCGATGGAGGACCTGCTCGATTCCTGGCCCGGCACGCTGCTCGTGGTGTCGCACGACCGCTACCTGCTCGAGCGCATCACCGACCAGCAGTACGCACTGCTCGACGGCCACCTACGCCACCTCCCCGGCGGCGTCGACCAGTACCTGCGCCTGCGCAAGGAGCAGGACACCCCGGCTGCCTCCAACCCGTCGACCGCCGGCCACACCGCCACGGTGTCCAAGCTGTCGAGCGCCGAGCTCCGCAACACCAAGAAGGAGATCGCCTCGATCGACCGCAAGATGGAAAAGTTGTCGGCACGCATCGACGCGCTGCACGTCGAGATGGCGCAGCACGATCCCACCGATGGTTCGGGGCTGTCGGAGCTGACCAAGTCGGTGCAGGAGCTCGAGGCCAAGGTCGCCGAGCACGAGACCCGCTGGATCGAGCTCAGCGAGCTCGTCGACGCCTGACCCCGGTCAGATCATGCGGGCGCCGGTGACGGGCCCGTGGGACTGCACGACGTCGGCGCACCCGGAGGCGCTGCCCAGCGCGAACGCGATGTCGAGGCTGTGCTGCTCGTCCGAGGCCAGGAACAGCGCCGTGGGTCCGGACCCGGACAGGATCGCGCCGAGCGCGCCGGCCTCGATGCCGATCTCCAGGGTGTCCTGGAGCTCCGGACGCAACGACAGGGCAGCCTCGGTCAGGTCATTGGACAGTGCGCTGCCCAGGGCCTCGGCGTCCCCGGCACGCAGTGCGGCCAGCAGCGCGTCGGGCACGACCGGGTCGGGCACACCCGACCGCTCGTTGATCCGGTCGAACTCGGCGAAGACTGCCTTGGTCGACAGTCCTTCGTGCGCCATCGCGAAGACCCAGTGGTACGACCCACGCGCCAGCACCGGACTGATCGTCTCGCCGCGGCCCCCGCCGATCGCATTGCCACCGTGCAGCAGGAACGGCACGTCGCTGCCCAGGCGCGCCGCCAGCGGCTCGAGCTCGGCACGGGACAGTCCGGTGCCCCATACCTCGTTGCAGGCCACCAGCGCGGCAGCAGCGTCGGCGGAGCCTCCTGCCATGCCCCCGGCCACGGGGATGACCTTGCGGATCGCCAGATCGACTCCCCCGGTCGTCCCGGTGACCTCACGGAGCAGTCGGGCCGCCCGGACGGCCAGATTGTCATCGTCCTCGGGTACGAATGCAGCCTCGGAGCGCACGTCCAGCTCGCTGTGCACCGCGACGACGATGCGGTCGTCGTCGCGCGCTGTTGCCCGCACCTCGTCATGCAGGTCGACGGCCTGATAGACCGTCGCGAGCGGGTGATATCCGTCCGTACGGACCGGGCCGACACCGAGGCAGAGATTGATCTTGGCGGGGACTCTGACGGCAGCGGTGCTCACGCGTTCAACCTAGTGGCAGCCGCGTGACGCTCGTGGCAACCCCTGCAGAATTGGCGACTAGGTCGACGGCTCAGACCGGCGTGAGGAACTGGCCCAGGCGGAAGAACTCCTCGACCCCCAGCTGCTCCCCACGTGCCTGCGGCGAGATGCCGGCTGCCACGAGGGCCGCCTCGGCGGCAGGTCCAGAGCCCGCGAGCTCGGACAGCGCCGCCCGCATGGTCTTGCGACGCTGCGCGAAGGCGGCGTCGACGACTGCGAACGTCCGCAACCGCTGCTCCTCGTCGCCCGGCGCCTCGCGACGGGTCCACGCGACCAGAGCCGACTCGACATTGGGCATCGGCCAGAACACGTTGCGACCTATCGAGCCCGCCAGCTTGACCTCGGCGTACCAGGCAGCCTTGACGCTCGGAACGCCGTAGGTCTTGGAGCCCGGTCCGGCTGCGAGCCGGTGTGCGACCTCGGCCTGGACCATCACGAGGCCGGTCTCGATCGACGGGAACCGCTCGAGGAACGTCAACAGCACCGGGACCGAGACGTTGTAGGGCAGATTGGCCACGAGCGCCGTCGGCGCCGGACCCGGCAGTGATGTCACCTTCATTGCGTCCGAGATGACCAGGTCGAAGTGTGCGGCCTGGTCAGGGGCGTACTCCGCGATCGTCGACGGGAGCTGCTGCGCGAGCACCTCGTCGATCTCCACCGCGGTGACGTGCGCAGCGACCTCGAGCAGGCCCAGCGTCAGTGAGCCGAGGCCCGGGCCGATCTCGACGACGACGTCATCGGCGCCGATCCCGGACGTACGCACGATGCGCCGCACGGTGTTGGCGTCGATGACGAAGTTCTGCCCGCGCTGCTTGGTCGGACGGATGCCGCACGACTCGGCCAGGCGTCGGACATCAGCGGCTCCGAGCAGCCGGCCTGGCTTCGGAGGGGTCGAGTGTGTCAGTTGAACCTCGCGTGAGCACAGCCCCACTGGCCCCAGCCCGAGCGGGCCTGGAGGATCTTGGCGTACTTGATCTGGGTCTCACGGCTGTGCTGGTGCGGCAGACCGGGCCCGCCGACGCTGCGCCACGTCGCGGCGCTGAACTGCAGTCCGCCGTAGTAGCCGTTGCCGGTGTTGATGGACCAGTTGCCGCCGGACTCACACTTGGCGATCTTGTCCCAGACGCTGCCCGACGCCACGCTGGGGGCTGTCTTGGTGCCGTGCTTCTCGATCTGGGGACGCGGGTCGGACAGCGAGCGCGAGACCAGCACGATGCGCTCCCGGACCTTGCCGTCGGCGTAGACCAGCGTGACCTTCTCGGACTTCTCGCCGGGCTTGCCCTCCTGCACGACGGTCTTCACGCCCTTCACAGCCTCGGGGTCCTTCTGGACCTTGAGGCTGTACTTGACCGGAACGGTCTCGGTCTTGGTGACCTTCTTGATGCGGACGACGCGGACATCGGCGTCGGGCTTGACGTACGCATCCTTGCCGGGCTTGACCTCGTCATCGGCGCCCATGCTGATGTCGGCGGCCTTCAGCACGCCTGCGACGGTCGGCGCGGCCGATGTCACGGTCTTCTTCTCGCCATCGGCGATGACGGTCAGCGACTTGGAGCTGCTGACCACGAGGTCCATGCCCTTGCGGGGGACGACGGATCCGCGCTTGGCCGAGACATACGCATCCTTGGCCGGCTCGACACCGAGGGTGTCGAATGCGTCCGCGACGGTCCGGTCGTAGACCGTGTGCTCGGTGACGGTGCCGTCGACGGCGAGGGTCACAGGCTTGGCGTACGACACCGTGATGACGTCACCGTCGGACAGCGCGGCGGATGCGGGCTTGCTGAGCCGGTCTCCGGTGCGGACCGTGACGTCCTTGGCGGCCAGCACGTCGGAGACGTTGTCGCCGAACGTGCGGATCTTGTCGCTCTTGCCGTCGACCGTCAGGGTCACGGTGTGGCTCATGGCGCCGTAGGCGGCGGTACCTCCAGCGACGGTCAGGACGATCGCGAGGTTGAGAGCTATCAGCGGCAACGACTTACGGTTGCGGCGCTTTTCGGAGATGGGCGAGGTGTTTTCGGTTGCAGCTGACGGCATAGAGTTCCTTGGCAGTCGGTGACGGGGCCGACTTTCAACCATAACGACGCCCTTTCCTAGGTCAAATCCTCTGCGGCCAGGCGCCTCCGAAGGCACGATCGGTGTTGGCATCGATCATCTGGCACAACTCGTCAACCGTTTTGCCTGCAATTCCAGCCATGAATCGCACCGTGAGCGGGATCAGAAATGAAGCATTGGGCTGCCCACGATGCGGAACGGGTGTGAGGAACGGCGCATCGGTCTCGACAAGGATACGGTCCGCGGGAGTCACTTGGAGTGCTTCGCGCAGGTTCTCAGCGTTCTTGAAGGTAACGGTGCCAGCGAACGAGAGATATGCGCCGCGGTCCACGCACTCGCGGGCGAACGCCGCGTCTCCGGAGAAGCAGTGCATCACGGTGCGCTCCGGGACTCCCTCGTCGTCGAGCACCGCCAGGACGTCGTCGTGAGCGTCGCGGTCGTGGATCACCAGGGTGCGGTCGTGCCGCTTGGCCATCTGGATGTGTGCGCGGAACGAAGCGTGCTGGGCCTCCCGGCCGCCCTCGCCGGTGCGGAAGTAGTCGAGGCCCGTCTCGCCCACCGCCCGCACGTGCGGAGACTGTGCCAGGGCGTCTATCTCGGCCAGCGTCTCGCCGAGCCGACCCTGCTCGGCCAGGCCGGGGGCCTCATTGGGGTGCAGTGCGACGGCCGCGACCACCGAGTCGTACGCCGCTGCGGTCTCCACGGCCCAGCGGGAGCCCTCCAGGTCGCAGCCGACCTGGACGATGCGGGTCACCCCGACCGCGGCAGCCCGATCGAGTGCCTCGTCGACCGGGATCAGCAGGCCCCCCTCGACGCCCTTGGCGTACGCGCGGTGGTCGAGGTGGCAGTGGTTGTCCACGACCGGGGAGGGCAGCGCCTCCGGTGTGGCAGGCCAACCGTCGGTGACCATCACTCGGTCGGGACCTCGATGCGCGGGAACAGCGACGCGGGCTTGGTGATCGTGGTGCCGGCGGGGAGCTGTCCCCACGCTGCGACGCTGTCGATGCGTTGGTCGGCGAGATCTCCGAGCGCGGGGGCGGCACCCAGCGAGTCCCACAGCACCGCCGAGGCCTTGGGCATGACCGGGTTGAGCACGACCGCGAGCACGCGCAGCCCCTCGGCCGCAGTGGCGAGGATCGTGGCTAGCCGGTCACCGGCGGCCTCGTCCTTGGCGACCTGCCACGGAGCCTGCTCGGTGAGGTATCCGTTGAGCTCGTCGACGATGCGCCAGATCGCGGACAGTGCGTCGTGTGGTGCGACCACCTCGATCGCAGCATCCGCCGCGCCGACGGCCTCCTCGACGACGTCGATGACCTTCTGCTCGGCCGGCGTCGTGACACCCGCCGCGGGCAGGGCGCCGTCGAAGTACTTGCCGATCATCGCTGCGACCCGCGAGGCCAGGTTGCCGAAGCCGTTGGCCAGCTCCGCGTGATAGCGGGCGCTGATGTCCTCCCACGAGATCGAGCCGTCGCTGCCGAACGTCAGCGCCCGGGCGAAGTAGTAGCGATAGGCGTCCGATCCGAAGGTGTCGACGATCTCGTCGGGACGGATGCCGTTGGCCTTGGACTTGCTCATCTTCTGCCCGCCGACCAGCAGCCAGCCGTGCGCGAAGACCTGGTGCGGCACGGGCTGTCCCGCTGCCATCAGCATCGCCGGCCAGATGACCGCGTGGAACCGGGCGATGTCCTTGCCGACGATGTGGATGTTGGCCGGCCACAGGCCGTCGAAGCGCTCCTGATCGGTTCCGTAGCCGATCGCGGTGGCGTAGTTGAGCAGCGCCTCGACCCACACGTACATGACGTGCTGGTCGTCCCACGGAACCCCGATGCCCCAGTCGAACGTCGACCGGGAGATGGACAGGTCACGCAGGCCTCGGCTGACGAACGAAATGACCTCGTTGCGCGCCGACTCCGGCTGGATGAACGTCGGATTGGCTTCGTAGAAGTCCAGCAGTCGCTGCTGGTAGTCGCTGAGCCGGAAGAAGTAGTTCTCCTCGGTCATGTGCTCGACCCTGCTGCCGTCGAGCTTGGAGACCTTGAAGCCCGCGTCGTCGCCCTCACCGTCGGCGACGTCGTCGTCACCGACGAACTCCTCGCTGCCGACGCTGTAGTAGCCGCTGAACGAGCCCTGGTAGACCGCGTCACGCTCGTGCAGGTCCTTCCAGAACGCGATCGATCCGTCGATGTGACGCTGCTCCGTCGTCCGGATGAAGTCGTCGTTCGCGATGTCGAGGGTGTCGAGCAGGGGCTTCCACTCCTCCTCGACGAGCTTGTCAACCCACTCCTGCGGCGAGACACCGTTGGCCTCGGCCTTGCGGAGGACCTTCTGCCCGTGCTCGTCGGTTCCGGTCAGGTACCAAACGTTCTCACCACGCTGGCGGTGCCACCGGGTGATGATGTCGCCCATGACCGTCGTGTAGCCGTGCCCGATGTGGGGCGCGTCGTTGACGTAGTAGATGGGCGTGGTGACGTAGAACGTTTCGGCGGACACGCCCTCAATCGTAGTGGTGGCGCTCCGGGCCGCTACGAGTGCGCGGCGTCGTAGACGTCCTTGCGCCGGGTGCCGGTCTCGCCTGCGACCTGCTCGATCGCATCCTTGCGGCTCAGGCCATCGGACTGACGTGCCGCAACCAGCTCCCGCAGATCCTCCGGTGCGTACGTCCGAGAGTCCGACGGCGCTCCCCCGACGACGATCGTGACCTCACCGCGCACACCCTGCTCCTGGCCTGCGGCCCACTCGACCAGCTCGCCGAGGCCACCGCGGGCAACCTCCTCGTACGTCTTGGTGAGCTCGCGGCACACCGCGGCCGAGCGATCCTCGCCAAGCACCTCGGCCATGGCCCGGAGCGAGACCTCGGTGCGGTGTGGCGACTCGAAGAACACCATCGTGCGTCGCTCAGCGACGAGCTCGGTCAGCGCCCGCATGCGCTCACCGGACTTGCGGGGCAGGAACCCCTCGAAGCAGAAGCGATCGACCGGCAGGCCCGAGACGGCCAGAGCCGTGAGCACGGCCGACGGCCCGGGGATCGCGGTCACGGCGACATCGGCCTCGATCGCGGCGACAACAAGTCGGTAGCCGGGGTCCGAGACGCTCGGCATGCCAGCATCCGTCACGAGCACGACGGTCTGACCCTCGACCAGCATCGCCGCGAGCTCAGGGGTCCGCCGCTCCTCGTTGCCCTCGAAGTACGACACGATCCGTCCGCCGACCTCGACACCGAGCTCGGCGGCCAACCGCTTGAGCCGGCGGGTGTCCTCGGCCGCCACGACGTCGGCGGAGGCCAACACCTCAGCGAGCCGACGGCTCGCGTCAGCCGCCTGGCCGATCGGTGTTGCCGCAAGGATGAGCATGCGGCCATCTTGTCAGGTCACCTAGGCTGGGCCGCGTGACACTGCTGGCGAGGGTCCCCGACCGGCTCGGGCGGATCCCGGATCGGGCCTGGGGCTGGATCGGTCCAGTTGCGGTAGCGCTCCTGGCGTTCGTCCTGCGGGTCTGGAACGTCGGCAGACCCCGCATCCTGATGTTCGACGAGACCTACTACGCCAAGGACTCGTGGTCGCTGCTCCAGCACGGCTACGTCCAAGACTTCGTCGAGAACGCCAACGACAAGATCCAGGCCGGTGACACGACCGCGTTGATGACCGGTGACCCGTCGTGGATCGTGCACCCCGACGGCGGCAAGTGGATCATCGCGCTCGGCGAGTCGGTGTTCGGCCTGGATCCCTTCGGCTGGCGCATCGCTGCGGTCGTGATCGGGGCCCTGACCGTGCTGGCCCTGGCCCGGTTGGTGCGGCGGATGACGGGGTCGACCACGATCGGTTGCTTCGCGGGTCTGCTCCTGACGTTCGACGGATTGCACTT
Organism: Aeromicrobium sp. A1-2; assembly: GCF_003443875.1. Classification (NCBI taxonomy): domain Bacteria; kingdom Bacillati; phylum Actinomycetota; class Actinomycetes; order Propionibacteriales; family Nocardioidaceae; genus Aeromicrobium; species Aeromicrobium sp. A1-2. The sequence goes on from NZ_CP027482.1 coordinate 2,507,877, forward strand.
CGTGATGTCGCGACTGGCCCTGGTCGACGTGTTCCTCGCGTTCTGGCTGGTGTGCGGTGTCGCCTGCCTCGTCGCCGATCGGGACTGGATCCGTGCCCGGCTCGACCGCTACCGCTTCGTCCGACCATGGCAGCTGCTGGCCGGCCTGAGCTTCGGGATGGCCTGCGCGACCAAGTGGAACGGCGTGTACGTCCTGGCGGCGTTTGGCGTGGTCGTGGTCGTGTGGGAGGTGCTCGCTCGACGTGCCGGGCCGGCGCGGGCCGGGGTGCGACGCAGCAGCTGGGTCACGACGGCACTCGCCGTCGGCCTGCCGGCGTTCGTCTCGATCGTCGTCGTCGCGGGCCTGGTCTATCTGGCGACGTGGACCGGTTTCCTGATCCACCACGACCTCTACGAGGCGCGGTTCGGGCGAGGTTACGGCGACTACTCGGCACCCTGGGGGGCGTACGTTGACAAGCCAACGCCCGGCTTCCTGGGCGAGACCCGTGACGCGCTGAGGTCGCTCTGGCACTTCCACGTCATGACGTTCGACTTCTCCGCGCACGGGCTCAACGACGCCAAGCCGCACCCCTATCAGTCGAACCCGCTCGGTTGGCTCGTGATGGAGCGCCCGGTCGGCGTGGAGTACACCGGCGACCTCCCCGCCGACCGGTGCGGGGCCGCTGCCGACTCGAGCTGTCTGCGTGAGGTGCTGCTGCTCGGCAACCCCATCCTCTGGTGGGCCGGGGCCTTGGCCCTGATCGCCGCGATCCCCGCCTGGATCAAGACCCGCGACTGGCGTTGGGGCATTCCGGTCGTGGCCGTCCTGGTGAGCTGGCTGCCGTGGTTCCTCAGCGCCGGCCGGCCGATCTTCTCCTACTACGCCGTCGTGATGATTCCCTTCACGATCATCGCGATCGCGCTGGTCGTGCACGCGCTCGCTCGCGCGGCCGTGACCCCGCGGCACCGCTACGTCGTGTGGGTCTTCGCGGGCACCTTCCTGACCGCTGTCGTGATGTCGTTCTGGTTCTTCCACCCGATCTACACCGGCAAGATCATCCCGTACGGCACCTGGCACGACCGCATGTGGTTCGACCGCTGGATCTGAGCCGGCCTGCGAGCGGCGCTACCGAGCCACCGGTGCCGCCGCATCTGGACCCGTCCTTATGACCCGCATGACGCCGCAGACGCAAGTTCACCACGACCGTGCCGGCGATCCATCGACGGCCTGATCAGCATGTTCGAGACCGCCGTCATGCTGGCCGTCACATTCCCGCAACCGGAGTCGAGGACGCCCGACTCCGTCCGCTTTCGCCGCAACGCTGCCGAGCCCGACCCAGGACCTGCTCTAGGTGTGATGCCCAGGCACGTTGGTCGAGATCGTGCGATGTCTTGATCTGAATTTGTAGACGGGTGAAGACCTCCCGGTGTGGAGTGGAGCTGTTGAGAAACCGCTTCACGACCAGGAGGTCTTCATGTGCCACGCTACCCATTCCAACGCGGCTTTGACGCCGCGAGCCAGGCTTCGGTTGGCTCGTCTTGTTGTCGACCATGGTTGGCCGCCAGCGCGGGCCGCTGAACGTTATGACGTGTCGTGGAAGACCGCGACGAAGTGGGCTGATCGCTACCGGGCCGAGGGTGAGGCCGGAATGGTCGACCGGTCCTCCAGGCCGCACCGTCAGCCGAACCGGACGCCGCAACCGATGGTTCGAAAGATCGTGCACCTGCGCTGGAAGCAGCGACTGGGGCCGATCGAGATCGGCGACCGGCTGAACATGCCGGCCTCGACCGTGCATGCGGTGCTGGTCCGTTGCCGGCTCAACCGGTTGACCCACATCGACCGCGTGACCGGTGAACCGATCCGCCGCTACGAACACGAGCGTCCGGGCGACATGATCCATGTCGACGTCAAGAAACTCGGGAAAGTCCCTGACGGCGGAGGGTGGCGCTACGTCGGCCGCGGCCAGGGCGACAAGAACAGATCAGCGACGACCGTGCGCATCGGTGGTCCACGCAACAAGTACGGCAACCCATTGATCGGGACCTGCTACCTGCACACCGTGATCGATGACCACTCCCGCGTCGCCTACGTCGAAGCCCATGACGATGAGACCAAGGAGACCGCCACCGAAGTGCTGCGCAACGCCGTCGCGTGGTTCGCCGAACGCGGCGTGATCGTTCGGCAGGTCTTGTCCGACAACGGCAGCTGCTACCGCAGCCACCTCTGGGCCGAGACCTGCGCCAATCTGGGAGTCAAGCACCGCCGGACCAGGCCCTACCGGCCCCAGACCAACGGCAAGATCGAACGCTTCCACCGCACCCTGGCCGAGGCTGGGCCTTCAAGAAGTTCTACAACTCCGAATCAGCCCGACTCGCCGCCCTGCCATCATGGATCCACCAATACAACCACCACCGGCCCCACTCAGCAGTCGGGAAGAAAGCACCCATCACCAGATTGGACAACCTGGCTGGGCATCACATCTAGGTGCGAGCCTCGGCGCCGGCGAGGGCCAGGCCGACCATCCAGGCAATGTCCGCGGCCGCCTCGGCCGATGGCTTGGACGGCCGGGTGAGCGCCGACAGGACCAGCCGTACGACGACCTCGACCGCAACCTCGAGCTCGGCGTCGGTCAACGGGGTCGGCGGATAGAACTCGACGACGCACTGCTTGACGACCATGACGGCGGACTCGACAATCTCCCCCGACTCGGTCGTCAGGATCTTGAGGAAGTCGGTGTCGTGCTCATCGGGCAACGAACCCACGATGGTGCGGACCAGCAGGCTCCGCTCGCCGAGCTCCAGGGCCCCCTCGCAGGCTGCCCTGATGCCCTCGACGAGGCCGCTCTGCCCGCTCATGCGATCCCGCACGACACCGAGGAACCGGTCCAGCTCGCGCAGGGCCAGGTGCTCGGCGAGCCCGTGCTTCGTGCCGAACTCGTTGTAGACCGTCTGCCGGCTGACGCCGACCTTCTCGGCGATCCGGGACATCGTGACGGTCGACCAGCCGGTCGCCTCGATCGTGTCCTGAGCGGCATCCAACAGGCGGCCGCGAACCGGCCCGGTGTGCTGGACCCCGGCAGTCATGATGTCGGCCCGTCCTCGAGCACCGCGTCGAGCCGTTCACCGGCGGCGATCCACGCCCGCGCGGTGCGAATGTCCCGCGGCCGACCGATCGACACCGCACCGCGGACGACTCCGTCGTCGAGCAGGTACGCCACGAAGTCGCGGTCGGCGAGGGATCCCCGCACGACGAGATCGTGCGATCCCTCGGGCCAACCAGCGACCTGCAGGTTGAACCCATATTGATCGGACCAGCACCACGGGACCTCGACGAACGCGGAGTCGCCGCCGGCCATGACCTTGCCGACCGCGGTGCCGTGATTCTGTGCGCCCTGCCAGTGCTCGACCCGGTGCCGACCACCGAGGACGCCATTGGGCTGGTTGGCGACGTCGCCGGCGGCGAAGACCTCCGGTGCCGACGTGCGACCGTGCGCGTCGACGAGGATGCCGCCGCCCTGGTCTGGCGGAGCGATGACGATGCCGGCCGCCTCGGCCAGCTCGATGTTGGGCTTCATACCGACCGCGACCACGACGACCGGGGCGGTCCAGGTCCGCCCGTCGATCGCCCGGACGACGGTCTGGTCACCATCGGGCTCGATCGTGGAGACCATGACACCGGTGTGCAGGTCGGCGCCCTGGCTCTTGTGCAGCTCGACGTAAAGCTCGCCCAGCTCGGGGGGCAGCAGCCGCGGCAGCGGCAGTGCTGCGGTCTCGAGCAACGTCACGTCACAGTCGAGCCCGCGCGCGCTGGCAGCGATCTCGGAGCCGATCAGTCCCGCTCCCACCACGATGACGTGTCCGCCGGTCAGCTCCGCCTGCAGGCTCGGCACGTCCGACAGCTCGCGCAGCGTCCGCACGCCGGGCGCGCTCCACGGCGATCGGGCCCGCCCGCCGGTTGCGAGCAGGAGCTGGTCGTACAGCAGCGTCTCGTCGTCGCCGAGCCGCACGACCCTCGCCTCGGTGTCGATCGAGGTGACCGTGACTCCGGTGCGCAGGGTGATCGACTGCTCGGCGTACCACTCGGCCTTCTTGATCCGGATCTCGTCGGCGGTCTTGTCGCCCCGCACGATCTCCTTGGAGACCGGGGGGCGACGATACGGAAGCTCCGGCTCGGCGGCCAGCAGGTCGATGGCGCCCTCGTAGCCGCTGCTCCTCAGGGCGGCAGCCGCGCTGACGCCGGCAATGCCGGCCCCCACGATGACGGTCCGGTGGGCAGCGGAACGAGTGGTCACCTGGATCAGACCAGCTCGAGCATCGTGAAGTCGGCCTTGGCCGCACCGCAGTCCGGGCACGTCCAGTCGTCAGGGATGTCCTCCCACTTGGTGCCGGGCGCGATGTCTTCCTCTTCCCAGCCCTCGGCCTCGTCGTAGATGAAACCGCACTGCTGACATTCCCAACGCTTCACGCCTGGTCTCCTCGTCCTCGGTTTTCAGCGGCAATGATGTTGCCGTCCTGGTCGTTGCGCTCGAACTCCGCGATCGGCACGAAGTCGACCTGCTCGCGCACGCCACAGTCCGGGCACGTCCAGTCGGGGTCGACCTGCGCGAACGGTGTGCCGGCCGGCCAACCCTCACGCGGGTCACCCTTGGCCTCCTCGTACACGTACTCACAGTTGGGGCAGATGAACTGGCTCATGCCGCCACCTTTCCGTACTTGCGCTCGTACTTCTTGGCCGTGCGCGGGCTGAGGTTGGCACGACTCAGGTCACCGTCGTAGTGGTCCATGACCCGGTCGTCCATGACCGAGCGCCAGATCTGCGGCACCCAGCTCAGGACGATCATGCCTGCATAGCCCGTCGGCAGCACCGGCGCCTGCTTGAAGTCGCGGAGCGCCTGGTAGCGGCGAGTGGGGTTCGCGTGGTGATCGCTGTGGCGCTGCAGGTGATACAGCAGCACGTTGGTGCCGATGTTGTTGGAGTTCCAGCTGTGGCTCGGGTTGACCCGCTCATAGCGGCCCGACTCGAGCTTCTGGCGCTTCATGCCGTAGTGCTCGAGGTAGTTGACCGACTCGAGCAGCCAGATGCCTGCGATGGCCTGCAGCACCAGATAGGGCAGGATCTCCCAGCCGAAAGCAATCGTCAGCCCGCCCCACAGGACGACCGAGAACGCCCACGCATTGAGCACATCGTTCTTGACCGACCAGTGGGTCTTCTTCTGGCGGGCGAAGCGCTTCTTCTCCAGGTCCCAGGCGCTGCGAAGGCTGCCCACGACGGTGCGCGGCATGAACTCCCAGACGGTCTCGCCGAGCCGGCCGCTCGCGGGGTCCTCGGGGGTCGCTACGCGGACGTGGTGGCCGCGGTTGTGCTCGATGAAGAAGTGGCCATAGAACGTCTGCGAGAGGGCGGCACGGGCGAACCAACGCTCGTACTCCTCCTTCTTGTGGCCGAGCTCATGGGCCGTGTTGATGCCGATGCCGGCGACCATGCCCAGACCCAGCGCGAGGCCGATCTTCTGCACGACGGTCAGCGGGTCCTCGATGCCGGGCAACGTGCCGCCACCGAGCAGGAAGGCTCCCCAGATGAGTCCGGCGATCTGCATCGGGATGAACGCGTAGGTCACCCAGCGGTAGTAGCGATCCTCCTCGAGCGCCTCGAGGACCTCGTCCGGCGGGTTGTCGGGATCGATCCCGGCCAGCATGTCGGCGATCGGGATGATGACGAAGACAAAGAACGGCCCGAAGTACCACGCGAGACTCGAGCCGGTGAGGGCGTACAGGCCCCACATGCCGACGGGGATCAGGGGAACCAGCGCACCCACGATCCACAGGTAGCGCTTGCGGTCACGCCACTGAATGACCTCGCCGTCGACAGTTGCTTCGATCGTCATGCTGATTCCTCCTCGTGCGTCCTGGAGAACGCTTTACAAGAAGGTAGCAAATGTAAAGTTCGGTGGCAAGAGACCCCGTCTGATTCACCTCAGGGCTTCCGCGCAAGCTTGTGGCGGTCGTCGGTGCGCTGCAGCCAGGTGGCAATCGAATCCTTCATGACCTGGATGTCACGCGGATCCGCGGTCGCGATCAGGTCGTCCTGCTCGCCGGGATCCACGTCCAGGTCGAACAGCTCGTCCGGGATCAGGCCGAAGTGGTGGATGAACTTCGTCGCACCGATCCGGACCGACGCACACTGGTTCGGGCGGAAACAGCTCGCCACGACAGGCGGCCGAGGCCCTGCGTCCAGCACGGACGGCACGTCGTAGGCGCCGTTCTCGATCCGATAGCCGAGGATGTCGGCCACCGTGGGAAGCACCGCGGTGTTGGTCATCGGATCGTCGATGTCACGATGCACAGGATCGGATCCGTCGTGGATCAGGAACGGGATGTGCAGCCCTTCCTGATAGATCGTGCCGTCGTGCTGCCAACGGTTGTGCTCACCGAATCCCTCCCCGTGGTCCCCCAGGATCACGAAGACCGTGTTGGAGTACAGCCCCTGGTCCTTGAACTGGTCGATCAGCCGCCGGACGAAGCGGTCCTCGTAGCTCACCAGGTTCAGGTAGTCGTCCAGCGCCTCGTCCTTCGCCAGGGCGCGGGTGGGGAATCCGTCCGGGACCACGTAGTTGTGGTGGGTCGCGACGGTGAGGACCGTCATCGCGAACGGCGCATCACGATGTTCCTGCGTCCACCGCCGGATGGGGTCGAGCATGATGTCGTCCTCGTACCCGAAGTAGTTGGCCCTGCTGAAGCCCGCAGGGTCCATCGACTCGACCGGGTAGAACTCCCCGAAGCCCATCTGACCCACGACGTCTGCGCGTTTCTCGAAGCTGGCGGTCGCGGACTGGAAGAAGCTGGTCGCGTAGCCCTGGGTGTCCAGCAGCTGCGGAAGACAGGAGCTCGCGACCCCTCCCGTCTCGGCCTCGCTGTTGTCCACGTCCAACGGCGGAGCGACCCCACAGTGCATCGCGACCAGCGCCTTGGACGTGTGCGGCACGACGGCAGTCGCGTCGTGCACCACGGTGCTGGTGCGAGCGAGCTCGACGAGGTACGGCGTTGTCGGCAGCGAAGGATCCCCCAGGCCGGTCGCAGAGGCGCGGACGGATTCCAGCGCAACGATGACGACGTTCTTCCGGGTGGTCTGCTCGCCCGGGACCAGACGAGCGCCTGTCGGAAGATCCGCAGCGATTGGCGGGACATAGTCCACCGGCACCGGCAGCCCTGAGGGCGCTACAGTCTGCGCGATCATGCTGACGACCGCCTCGCGTCCGAACGCGCTCCCGACGGTCAGGCTCGGCAGGCACGCCAGACCGACAAGCGCCAGACCCGTCGCGGCGGTCTTCGCGCCGCGTCGACCACTGGGCTCGGCCTGCTGCCCGAGCAGCGGAAAGAAAGACCCCGTGAGCCATCTGGAGATCAGGGGCGGCGAGAGCAGCACCCAGGACCCGATCAGTACCAAACCGATCCACGTCCCCGCCTGGACCGATACCTCGACCAGCCCCGAGATCTCGCTGAACGAGGTCACACCTGCCACGACGGTCGAGAGATCGAGCATCGTCCCGGTGATGAGAAAGTAGACGTGGCTCACCACCACCAGGAGAAGAAGGGCGACCGCAAAGGTATGGAGCGCAATCGTGGCGAAGATCTTCCGCTGCCGGCCCCCTACTGTGACGACGACCGCCACCCAAAGGGCGATGAGGCCCGCGGCGAACAAGAGCTCCGACCGCACCTGATCGAGAACATCACCAGGCCCAGTCGCCGACCCCCATCGATGGATGCGCTGTATCTTCGCAACGAGATCCAGGCCGTGGACAGGAACCAACGCAGCCAAGAGATAGGTCCACTGACCCGGGCCGAGCCCGCCGACACGCAGCGGCGGCGGATCTTGATTGCCATCGAGCGCGACAACAGCTGGGGTCTTTCGCAGATCCACAAGTCCGCCTAATGTCTATCGGTTCGCCGTCGGGAGCCGCTCCTGCACCGGAGCCAACCGGCGCAGGAGCGGCCGAGCGAGCTGTGGACGAGTGGGAAACTCTCTCCACCACAGCCCGCGCTCAGACCACGAGCGGCACCCGGGATGCCGCCCGTGGGGGTCTAGAAGGTGTCCATCGCCGACATGATCCCGGGCGCCAGAACGACGATGAACAGGACCGGGAAGATGCAGAGCATCAGTGGTCCCAGCAGCTTGACCGACACCTGACCGGCCTTGGCCTCGGCCCGGAGCTTGCGCTTCATCCGCATCTCCTTGGACTGAATGCGGACCATGCCCGAGATCGAAGAGCCGTGCTCCTCGGCCTGGATGATGCCTCGGATGAACGACTGGACATCTTCTGAAGTGGTTCGGGCCTGCAGAGCCTCGTAGGCCCCTCGGCGCGACACACCCAGCCGGACATCCTGGACCGTCCGGACCAACTCATCGGCCAGTGGCCCTTTCGCCGTACCCGCTGCGTTGGCGAGAGCAGCCTCAAAGCCCAGACCCGACTCGATCGTGATGACGATCTTGTCCAGGATGTCCGGCAGCGAGCGCTGCATCTCGTCCTGGCGCTCGGTCGCCCTGCTGTGCACCAGCAGGTCCGGGACGAAGTAGCCGACCACGATCGCGCCGATCCCGATGATCGTCTTGATCGGCGTCGGATCCACGAAGGCGAGCTTCAGCATGAGGAGCGCGATCGGGACCGGGATGAGGATCTTGGCCAGGATGATGTTTCGCATCGACCAGCCGCCGGGGTGGCCGGCCAGCATCAGGTTGCGCTCGAGCCGACCGAGCATCCCCTGCGTGGCGACATACCTCGCGGCGTCCTCCGGCTTGTCGAGCTGCCGGATGCGCGCGCTGATGGGCGCCTTCTCGACCTCGGGTCGAGTGCCCTCGAGCAGTCGCTGCCTGACCGCGCGGTCGGGCAGCGCGACGATTCCCAGCGAGATCGACAGCGCGCCGAGCGCGGCCACGATAAACAGTGCTCCGATGAACAGCATGACGATCTCCCTCAGACCTTGATGTCGATGATCGCGCGCATCCAGAAGGCTGAGAGCGTGTAGAGGACGGCTGACAGCAAAAGAAGCAGCACTCCGATCGTCGTGCTGAACAGCGGATCCAGATAACCGGGATTCATGAGTGAGTAGAGGACAGCGAGCGCCACCGGCAACGCCATCAGGACGTAGCACGAGGCCTTGCCCTCAGCCGCGTACGCACGAACCTTCTCCCGAATCTCGGCTCGGCCCCGGATCGTCTCAGCGACGGTGTCGATGATGTCGTTGAGGTTGCCTCCCGCGTCCCGCTGCACCGCAACGGCCTCCGCGAACCACTGGAAGTCCTCGCTCTGCATGCGATCTGCGACGTCGAGCATTGCCACGACCATGTCGCGCCCCAGTCGGTTCTCGTTGATGATTCGAGTGATCTCCTCCGACATCGGCGCAGCCGAGTCCGCCGCGACCGAGTTGAGGGCGATCTGCAGGCTTTGACCGGCGCGCAGCGCCGATGAGATGATCCGCAGCGTGTTGTCCAGCTGTTTGGCGAACTCCTTGCGTTGCCGCCCGGCCCGGAATCGAAGCACGAGCTTGGCTTCCGCACGGCCACCACGAGACCGGCACGAGTTCCGGTCACCAGGCCACCCCCGAGCACGGTGCCGATGACCAGGGCCGCCGCAGATCCTGCGACGATCCACGTCACCACGACTCCGACCGGTTTGGAGATCGCGGCCATCTCAAGCTCTCCGGCGCGAAACGGGACCCAACCTCGACTCGACAGAATAGTGTCGACGCCCGAGACCAGTCCGCGATAGACGACCCGCCACAACGGCTCGTTCACCACTTCGGTCCCGAGCCGGCGACGTTTCGAGATCCGCGGGACGGGGTCGGCGAACAGCGCCTGTGCGAATAGGCCCACGGCCGCCGCGACCATGACAATTCCGATCAGGGCTGGGTTCATGATGCGCTTCCCTCCAGGCTGAAGTTGGAGATGTCGAAGTCGACTCCGTACTCCTCGAACTTGTCGCTGAACCGTGGCCGCACCCCGGTGGGCTTCTGGATGCCGCGGAACTTGCCGTGCTCGTCGACACCCGCGGTGAAGTCGAACAAGAACGCGTCCTGCAGCACGACGACGTCGCCCTCCATGCCCAGGACCTCGGTCACGTGGGTGATGCGTCGGGTGCCGTCGCGCAGTCGCTGGATCTGGATGATCAGGTCGACCGCGGAAGCGATCTGCTCACGAATGGCCCGGAGGGGAAGGTCCATACCAGCCATGAGCACCAAGGTCTCCAGACGCGCGATGCAGTCGCGCGGCGCATTGGCGTGGAGCGTGCTGATCGAGCCGTCGTGGCCCGTGTTCATCGCCTGCAGCATGTCGAGCGCCTCACCGCTACGGCACTCACCGATCACGATGCGGTCGGGTCGCATGCGCAGCGAGTTGCGCACCAGATCGCGGATCGTGATCTCGCCGGAGCCTTCGATGTTGGGCGGGCGCGCCTCGAGCTGGACCACGTGGTCCTGCTGCAGCTTGAGCTCGATCGCATCCTCGATCGTCACGATCCGTTCGTCGCGAGGGATGAAGCTCGAGAGGACGTTGAGCAGGCTCGTCTTGCCGGTGCCAGTGCCGCCGCTGACCAGGATGTTGAGCCTGGACTGCACTGCAGCACGCAGGAGTTCGGCGATCTGCGGCGTCATCGAGCCGAACTCGATCAGGTCGTCCACCGTAAACGGGGTGGCGGAGAACTTGCGGATCGTCAGGGAAGAGCCGCGCACCGCAAGAGGCGGCACGACGGCATTCACGCGGGAGCCGTCCTGCAGGCGGGCATCCACCATGGGTGACGACTCGTCGATTCGACGTCCCACCCGGCCAACGATTCGTTCGATCGCGCGCCGCAGGTGCTGTTCCGAGGCGAAGCGCAAGGGGCTGAGGACGATCTTGCCGTCACGCTCCACGTAGATCGTGTCGTGACCGTTGACCATGATCTCGGTGACGCTCGGGTCCTCGAGCACCCGTTGCAGCGGACCCAGTCCCAGAGCGTCGTCCTCGATGTCCTGGATGAACCGCGCGCGTTCGTCGGAGGTCAGGAGGAGCTGCTCCTCCTCGATGATCGCGACGAGCTCTTCGCGCACGAACTCGTGCAGCTGCGTCTCCGTCAGCGAGGGGTCGTTGATGCGCGTACCGAGACGCTTGAACAGCTCCGTGACCGCGCGTCCCTTGACCGCGGCCAGAGCATCTGTGACGACGAGCTGCGGAGCGGATCCGGCGCTCGAGGATGAGCGGGGTACCGAATGCGGTTCTGCCTGCTGATCGATATGGGCCTGCAGCACGCTGCGATCGCGTGCCGTCGCCAGGCGGTCGGACAAGCTCATGTCAGGCCACGTCCAATCGCTTGTGGGTCGGCTGACCCGGAGAGTCGACCTGGTCCAGACGGGTGATCAGCGCGCGGATGGACTTGACGAACGGCCCGCCCTTCTTCTTGTTCAGCATCAACGGCGTGCCGTGGTTGGCCGCCAACTGCACGTCGTTCGACCGCGCGATGACGATGTCAACCGGCAGCCCGATCGCCGCCTCGACATCCTTGACCTTCATGCCCGACTGATTGCTCGCAAGATTGAGCGTCAGGACACGGGACGTCGGCAACAACCCGACCTGGCTGAGCAGCTCGACCGCCTTGCGGACACCGCGGACGCAGGCCACGTCCATCGTCGACACCATGACGACGTCATCGGTCACCTCGAGGGCAGCCAGCGTCGGCTCGGTCAGCCCGCCTGCTGTGTCGACGATGACGTACCGGAACTGCATCGACAGCTGGCTCAGCAGCCTGACGATCTGGGCTCCCGTCACCTCGTCGTTGGCAGCGGGAGACTCGGCCCCGCACAGGACGTGGAAGCCGGACGGATGAACCGTCAGCATGGTCTTGACGATGAGGTTGTCCGCCGAGGCATACGGCGTCAGCGCCTCCTCGATCGTGTGCGCCGGCACCAGGTCCAGCGTCGAGGCGACATCACCGAACTGCAGGTCCAGATCCACCAGGACGACTTCGGACGGGTGGTCCTCGGCCAGCCCGATCGCGAGGCTGGTCGAGATGCTGGTCTTCCCGACCCCGCCCTTGGGCGAGATGACCGTGATGGTCCTGCTCTCCTCGGGCGACTGCAGGGTCGGGGCGGTCGCGGACGCGGTGGCCTCGACGGACTTGAGCCGGTGCAGCTCGGCCCGCCGAACGACCTCGCGCAGCCTGTCGTCGGGCATGTCGGACGGCAGGACGTCGCGGAATCCCGACCGCATGGCTTCGACCACGGTGTCGAGCGGGACGTCGTCGACCAGGACGAGGTCGATCGAGGGGTAGACCTCATCGATCCGCCGGGCGATCTCGAAACCGATCTCGGTCGGCAGCGCCGCGCCGACGAAGATCAGGTCGGGCAGGCTCTGCGGGTCGAGGCTGCGCATCAGGTCGAAGCGCTCCGCCTCGATGGTCTCGCGCTTCAACGACACGACCTGGGTCCCCGGCAGCACGTTGACCCGAGCGACGAACTCGGCGGTGCCGGCCAGGATCAGCGCGCGGCTCATTTGCGCAGGTCCGGATCGGCGAGGACTCGTCCGCTGGACGTGTCGGTGTCGGAGTTCTGCAGGGTCAGCCACACAGTGCCCCACTTCTGGCCGTGGGCCAGGAGCTCGGCATCGCCGGACTTGAGTGCGAGCGTGATCATCGAGCCGGTGATCTTGCCGTCCTCACCCGCACCGACCGCCGTGCTCGACTTGGTCACGAGGACCTGGTCGAGCGTCGCGTTGGTGAAACGCTCCTTGCCACCATCTGGAGCGATCGTGATGATCACGCCGACCCGGTCTCCGGCCTTGACGGCACCCGCGACGGAGTGCTCCGCGTCGAGGGCGATCGAGATCTCCTGCAGGCCCTTCGGCACGACGTTGCTGGTCTTGACCTTGTCTCCCGGCGCGGACATGCGGGACGCGAGCAGGACCTCACCCTTCTGGATGCTGGCATTGGTCGAGCTGCCGGCGACATCGTCGAGGCTCGTGACGGCGCCTTCGGGCACTGCCTCGTCGGGCAGCTTGACGACCTCGGTCTTGCTCGCGAGATCTGTCGCGCTGGTGCTGGGCCCCACGGTGTCGGTCAGGCGTACGACGGCGACCAGCTTGGCCCCCTCGAATGCGCGGTCGTTGGCGCCTTGGGCCCAAACGACCAGGACCAGCACGCCCAGCAGGGCGAGCACTCCCGCAGAGACTGCGGCGATGACTCTCTTGTTCATGTCGATGGTTTCCCTTCATCGATTACGGATGGATGGACGGGTGGAGCTGCCGGTTCACTGAGTGAGCCGGATGTAGGAGGACCCGAACTCGTCGGGTAGCGGGCCGTACTCGAAGTCCGGATCCCGGGTGAAGGTCTTGGTGAAGTAGCCCTGCAGCCCGTTGCAGCTGATCGAGGCCGTCAGGTCGCTGCCGAGAATCGTGTTCACGATCTTGGTCCCGAGATTGAGGATCAGCTCGAGCAGGCTGACGGTCGACAGGAGCGCGTTCTTGAGGTTGTAGGACATGTCGATCGGGGCGCAGGCGACGCTCGAGTCGGTGTTTGCAGGGTTGCCCGGGAAGGTCCAGCCGGTGATGTGGAACGGGGCGAAGCCGACGATCTCCATGCCGAGTTTCGGCGGCACCTCGACACAGGTCGGGTTCGAACCCAGCAGGCTCGCGCAGGCCGAACCGACCTTGAGGCCGTATTCGCTCTGCAACGTCGAGTACGGCTTGAACACCGGAATGAGGATCGTCTTGCCGTGATCGACCGGTTTGCCGTTGCCGAACTTCGACGCACAGCCCGGGGGCCTGGTCGCGGCGCCCTGAAGCCCCCCGAGGAACGTGCTGAGCTCGTTGTCTGCGTGCAGCTCGCACTTCGAGGCGTCCCAGCCGAACAGTCCGTTGGTGATGCTGCTGACGACGGTCTCGCCCGTGATCCACACGACCCCCTTGAAGGTGCCGATCTGGCTGCCGTCCTCGTCGGCGCACTTGTCGACCGCCTTGGTGTCGAGGTAGTCGAGGAACCCCTCGCTGTCGAGCAGCCCACTGACCGAGGACGTGTCGAGCGGAGAGATCATGGTGCGCAGGCTCTGGAGCGTGTCGGTCCGGAGTGCGGTCTTGTGACTCGCCTCGTCGGGGCCGCCGGCGAACTGCGCATTGTTCTTCCACGTGCAGTAGGAGACACCGAGCGGCAGCGCGGGATAGCCCTCACGCGCGTGACCCGACCCGGCCGCGACCGCGGTGGCCGCGACCGGCCGCGACGCAACACCGATCGCGCCGAGCAGAGGCGTGGCGACGTCCTTGGTCACCGTGACCTCGACCCGACCCGTCGAGGCTGTGTGGCTTGCCGTGACGGTCCCGCCCTCGATGGACTGGGCCGCGATGGCCGCCGCCGAGGTCTGCAGCGCTGCGCATTCCGCCCCCGCAGGTGCTTTGGCACACGAGATCGCGAGCGTTCGCGCCGACAAGTCGGCCGCGTGCTGCGCCTGGTTGCGCTGATAGGCAACGTTGCCGACGTCGACGCTCAGGCCGAGCCCCCCCACAAGCACCACGAGAGCGAGGCCGAAGAAGATCGCCGCCACCCCACGATCGTCTCGGTCGGCCACCTCGAACCACCGCGAGCTGCTCATTTCGTGAGCTTCACGTAGTTGGCGCCGAAGTCTGGCGCACCGGATGAATACTGGAAATTCGGGTCCTTCGAGAACGACTTGGTGAAGTAGCCCTGCAGCCCGTTGCACGCCACGGAAGCCGTCAAGGTGCCCAGCCCCAGGAGGCTGGACAGCAGCGAAGTGACCACGCCGAGGATTTTCTCCAGGAAGGTGAAAGTCGCGTTCGCGATGTCGTACGGCTTGAGTGACAACGGTGACATGGCCGGGCAGCCCACCGAGCTGTCGGTGGCCGAGGGCGTGCCGGGAAAGGTCCAGCCGGTCACCTTGAACGGCGCATAGCCCACGACGCGGGCTCCGACCTTCGGCGGGACCTCTGCGCACGAGATCGAGCCGAGCTTGCTGCCCAGACCCGCGCACGCCGAGAGCTTGAAGCCGTACTTGTTCTGCGCCGTGGACTGCGGCTTGTAGACCGGCAGCAGGATGGTCTTGCCGATGTCGACCGGTTTGCCGGTCCCGAACTTGGAGGCGCAACCGGCCGGGAAGAACACCGCGCCTTCCACACCTCCGACGAATGTGTTCAGGTCATTGCTGACGAACAGCTTGCACAGGCTTGACTCCCAGCCGAACACCGTCGAGAGCAGTCCGGTCGCGACATGCTCACCCGTGAGCCAGACAGCACCTCGGAAATTGAGCAGCTGGGTGCCGTCCACATCGGTGCAGCTGTCGCCGTCCGAGGTTCCGAGGGCACTGAAGAGACCACCGAGCTCAAGCACACCGGCCAGGCTCTTGGTTGCCGGCATCAGCACGTTGCGGACGCTCTGGAGCGTGTCGGTGCGCAGTGCGACCTTGTTCGAGGCCTCAGACGGTGTGCCCGCGGCTGCGCTGTTGTTCTTCCAGGTGCAGTAGCCCACGCCGAGCGGCAACACCGGATAGCCCTCCGAGGGGTGGCCGGAGACCGACGAGGCGACAGCCTCCGCCGCCACGGCCTTCGAGGTGATCCCGATGGCGCTCAGCAGAGGCGTGCTGATGTCCTTCTCGATGCGGACCTTGATCTGGCCCGCCGCCGGCGTGGTCGCCACGACGGTCCCTCCGTCGAACGACTTCGCCGCAATCGTGACCGCAGAGGCCTGCAGCGCCGTGCACTCGGCCCCGCTCGGGGTCTGCGCGCAGGACCGGGCCAGGTCACGGGCCGCGTTGTCGACAGCATTCTGGGCTCGGTTGCGCTGGTAGGCGACATTGCCGACGTCGACGCTGAGTCCGAGTCCGGCGATCAGGACCGTGATGGACAGTCCGAAGAAGATTGCGCTCACGCCCCGGTCGTCCCGGGGGCGATCGAGGCGCCGGCTCAGGCTTCGCATCGCGCGATCGCCTTGCCTTTGATCGTGTAGTTGCCGAACAGTCCGCTCGGCGACGTCCGCGGCGAGGTGATCGTGATGGTCACCTGGTTGTTCGCCGAACTGGTGCACAAGGTGCTCGGCGACACCGACACCGTGTAGCTGGCCGTGTCCGAACCCTTCAAACCGTTGACGACCGTGGTCGCCGACTTGGTCGGATCAATTGATAGGTCCCGCGCGGTCAAGTACGCCCAGTGCGTCACCTGGTTCTGCTGCGTGTAACGGGTTCCACCTTCGACGACGCCGAAGAGGACCGCCAGCAGAAGCGGGACGATCAGTGCGAACTCGACAGCCGCGACACCACGTTCCCGTGATGCGTACATGTGCTCCCACCCATGTCAGCGATGCTGCGAGAGGTCCACTCCCATAGACCTTGGTACCGGGTCGGGGCGGGACCGCTGTGCGATCCCACCCCGACTCGGGCGACCCCCCACCGCCGGAGCGGCCGAGGTCCGAAGGGCTCAGGTGAAGCTGACGCCTGTGACGAAGGTCGTGATCTTCGGTCCGAAGGCAGCGACGGCTGCGACGACGATCAGCGAGACCAGGCCGACGACGAGCGCGTACTCGACGGCGGTCGCGCCCTTCTCGTTGCGCTTGTCGCTGGCGATGACGGTCATGACGTACGCGATTGCGTGGTTGAACATGAGTTACTCCCTCAGTATTTTTTTCCCGCCACCGGCCGGTGGCGCTCCCTAGGAAAAAACATAGAGGTAAAACCGTAACCTTTTCGTGGAAGTCCGAACCATCTTTTCTAGTCCGAAATGACTACTCGAGACTCGGGCGCGCCCCTCGGTGCCACCGGTTCAGCCGTTCAGAAGGGTGCCGACCGCACTGACCACGGTGCCGGCCCAGGTCGTGAATCCGCCGCCCAGAGTGATTGCCGCCCCGACCATCGCGAGGCTCACCAAACCGATGATCAAGGCGTACTCGACGCCGGTGGCCCCGGTCTCGTCCGTGGCCGTCTGCCCGAATTTTTTCATGTTTGCTCCCTCGGTTCTCCCGCAACGACAGTAGGCGCCCGACAGCCACCGGGTCACCCGAATGGCGATAGCCAGGCTCGCGCGCGACCCGCGGTCGGGGCTTTGCGAAAGACCCGTCCCACTGTCGTGGCGCCCAGACCCACCCCGAAAGCCAGACCGGGAACCAGCAGGGCGCCGATCAGCATTCCCCAGTAGAAGTTGTCCGCACGACCGACAAAGCAGAAGAGTGCAACGTACGCGAGCAGGACGACGCTGACGCGATCGAACAGCTCTCCGGCCCGACTGATCCAGCCAAGCAGCGCCAGCGGGACCACCACCGCCGCGACAGCGTGGGGCAGAACAGTCAGGAGCGATCCACCCCAGAAGGCGTCGACGACCCTCGGCCATCCCCCCAGCGCGAGCCAGCCCGGTGACTCCAGGCCCCCTGGGCCGGCCAGCTGGTGGACCTCCCAGGCGTGCCAGCCGTAGAAGCACGAGAAGACCGTCAGCCCCGCGATCCACCACCACGCCTCGCGGCGTTCCCGCTCGCGAATCGCCATCACCAGCATGACTGCCATGACAGGTGCGACCAGCTCCCTGATGAGTCCTGCTGCCAACAGCAGGGCCACTGCTGGCAGGACCCTGCCGTGTCCGCGGACCATCACACCGAGGTAGACCAGCAGGGCGGCCCAGACGTCATGCTGCTCGACTGACGCGGGCCGACACAGCACGCCGATCCCGGCCGCGGCCATGACGGTCGCGCCGATCCAGGATCGGCGACTGCGCTCGGACAGCTCGAAGGTGCGTATCGACAGGATCAGCGCGAGCCCGGCCAGTCCGAGCATCGTCACGACCGCGGCCGGACGACCGACGGACGAGATGAACCAGGCCAACGTCGGCTCCCGCACAGCCATGACCGGAGCCGTGGGATACCTCCCGGCGGGATGTTCGATCGCCACGGCGCCGTAGTAGCTTTCGCCGCTGTCCATCCGCTGCACGATCGCCTGGTAGAGCGCAAGGTCGGTGTGATCATCGCCCGGGGATGCCGCGCGCTGGACGACTGCCGAGCCGGCCAGCGCTCCCCAGACGGCCAGGAGCGCAACCAGGGCGAATGCGAGCACCAGGAGGCGGGGCCGACCCGCGAACCGCGGAGTCCAGGCCAGGGAGGTCGACGGCACTCGAGGATTGTTCCCCGCCGTGGGGTCAGGCCGCGCGGCGACCCGTCAGGACTGCGCCTCGGGCTCGAACAGGTCCATGCCGACGAGCACGACCTCCCTGGGGCTCACGCAGGTCTGCAGGACGATATCGGTGCGCGGCAGGTCACGGACCCTGGAGTGCCCGCGGATCCCGTGGTCAATCTCCCTGACAACATAGGTCCCCGACTCGACGCCGTCACCGAAGAGTGCAATGGCATCGCCCGGCTCGAGCTCGGGCATCCAGTCCAGGCCGCCGCAGTAGTCATGCTCCGCGACCAGAATCGGCCAAGCACCGCCCAGGTCGACCGAGACCGGACCGCGGCAGAAGTCCAGCATGAACTCGGACCGGTTGAGCGTCGTGGTCGCCCAGATCGTGCGAGTGAACTTCGGGGGCGGAGGCTCCGACGCGCGTGTCACGATCTCCAGAGTCGTGGTCTGCAGCGTGGTCGCCTGCCCTGTCGTCGGCGTCGGTGAGACGCTGACATCGAGGACCAGAACTGCGCCGAGCAGCATCACACCAGCGGCCAGAAGCACCACCGCCCCTCTGTTCACAGCTGCCTCCTCACGCCCGGGCCATCAGTCTACGAGCCTCCGTGGACGTCGAGAACTCCGAAAATCCCTCGTCGGAACGTGAGACGGTATGGCTGGTTCGGACATCTGTAGGCAGGACGTCCTAGCCACAGCCACAGATCGGAGCGCCGGGTGACGACCATCGACGACTTCCCGCAGGCCGGAGACCGTGAGCTCCTGGCGCTGGCTGCGGCAGGTGACCGGGCCGCCTTCGGCCAGCTCTACGACCGGCACGTCCGCCCCGTCTACTGGCAGGCCTACGCCGTGATAGGCGACGCCGATCAAGCGCAGGACGTCACGCAGGACGTGTTCGTCACGACGTGGAACAAGATCCGTCGCATCTCGGTCGTCGATGAGTCGGTGCTCCCGTGGCTCCTGGTCACGGCCCGATTCACCGCGCTCAACGCCCGCCGCCGTAAGCAGAAGTCACGGGCCAGCCGCCTGGACCTCGACCTGCCGGACGAGGCCACCGTCGAGACCGAGTTCGAGGCTGCGCAGGTGCGCACCGAGATCGACAAGGCCGTCGCCGCCCTGTCCCCCACCGACCGCCGGCTGTACGAGCTGTGCGTCGCCGGGGACCACACGTACGAGCTGGCAGCCCGCGAGCTCGGGGTCAGCCACGCCGTCGTCCGCAACCGGCTCTCCCGGCTCCGCACCCGGCTGCGGGCCGACCTCCGATCCATGAGGGAGACATCATGACCACGCCCACGCTCCACGACGACCGGATCGCCGCGATGCGCGGCTCCGTCATGCACTCGGTCGACCAGGACATCGGACGGCGCGGTCGCCGGACCCGCCGGACGATCGGCCTGGCCGCGGCCGGCGTCCTGGTGGTCGGCACCGCCGGCATCGGTGTCGGGCTGCTGGATGCCGGTGGCGGCTCGAGCAGCGACTCGAGCAGCAGCCAGGCGGGCGGCTCGAGGGCACTCGAGGGCGCGGCTGCTCCGCAGGACAGCGCCGACACCGCGAGCAAGGCGGCCGCACCCGAGGACGACCGCGAGGTCGTCACGACGGGCCAGATCACCGTGACGGTCAAGCAGCCGCGCGCGGTGGCGCAGCAGATCAGCGCCTACGTCGAGACGCTCGGCGGACGGGTCGACAACCGTTCGGAGAACGGTTCCGGCGGCGATGCCTCGGCCGTCCTCACGGTCCGGGTCCCGAGCAGCGAGGTGACCTCGACGATCGAGCGGCTCTCGACGTACGGCTCGGTCGAGAACGTCTCGCTGCAGAACGACGACGTGACAGGTCAGGCGAGGGACCTCGACGCGCGGATCGATGCGCTGCAGCTCTCGATCGACCGGCTCGGACAGATCATGTCCAAGGCCGAGAGCAGCAGCGAGCTGATCAAGGCCGAGGCTGCGCTGACACAGCGTCAGGCAGAAATCGAGAGCCTGAAGGCCCAGCGCAAGGGGATTGCCGACCAGGTGTCCCTCTCGACGCTGTCGATCGAGCTGTTCCAGGCCGACCGCCCGGACTCGGTCGAGCCCGGCGGCTTCACGGGCGGCCTGACCGACGGCTGGAACGCTCTGGTCTCGACCGTCAACCGCATCGTCGAGGTCGCCGGTGTCCTGCTGCCGTGGGCCGCGATCTCGGCGCTGCTGTACGGCGCCTACCGCCTGGTGGCACGCCGCCGAGGCCGGAGCTAGGCGATCGACCCTCCCGCCTCGGAGGGCTGCCGCATGGCGCGCCGGACTGACAAGATGGCGATCGTGAGCACATCAGACTCGGCGAGCTGGGCAGACGGCACCGCGGCACCCTTCTGGCTGGACACTCCCGACCGTCCGGCCGCTCGGCCGCCGCTGGACGGCGAGGTCCGCACCAACCTGGCAGTGGTGGGCGGCGGTTTCACGGGACTGTGGACCGCGCTGATGGCCAAGGAGCGTGAACCGGTCCGCGACGTCGTGCTGATCGAGGCGCGCCGGATCGCCGAGGAGGCCACGGGACGCAATGGCGGCTTCTGCTCCGCGAGCCTGACCCACGGCGAGGCCAACGGTCGTGAGCGTTGGCCCGACGAGTACGACCAGCTGCACCGACTGGGTCTGGAGAACCTCGACGAGATCGAGGCCACGATCAGGCGCCACGGCATCGACTGCGACTTCAACCGGACCGGAGAGCTCACCGTCGCGACCAGGCCCCATGAGCTCGCCGACTTCGACCCCGGCGATCCGGACTTCCTCGACGCCGAGGCGATTCGGGGCGAGCTCGACTCGCCGACGTACCTCGGTGGCACGTGGGACCGCGAGGGCACCGCAATGCTCGATCCGGCCCGTCTCGCCTGGGGTCTGGCCGCAGCGGCCGAGGCGGCCGGAGTGCGGATCGTCGAGCAGACCCCCGTGACGCGTCTGCAGAGCCGAGGCGGACGAGTCGTCCTGACCACCGCGACCGGCACCGTCGTCGCCGACCGGGTCGCGCTCGCGACCAACGCGTTTCCCCCACTGCTGCGGCGGCTGCGCCTGCACACCGTGCCGGTGTGGGACTACGTGCTGATGTCCGCGCCACTTACCGACGACCAGCTCGCCTCAATCGGTTGGCAAGGCCGGCAGGGCGTCGCGGACTCGGGCAACCAGTTCCACTACTACCGGCTGACCGCGGACAACCGGATCCTGTGGGGCGGCTTCGACGCCGTCCACCACTTCGGCCGCACGATCTCCGAAGGTCACCGCGATCGGCCGCAGACATACGCAGCGCTCGCGACCAACTTCTTCACGACCTTTCCCCAGCTCGCCGGGCTGCGGTTCACGCACCACTGGGGCGGCGTGATCGACACCTGCACGCGCTTCTGCGCCTTCTTCGGGACGGCCCACGCCGGACGGGTCGCGTACGCGACCGGCTACACGGGCCTGGGCGTGGGCGCCTCCCGCTTCGGGGCCAACGTCATGCTCGACCTGCTGTCCGGTCAGGAGACCGAGCGGACCCGGCTGGAGATGGTCCGCACCAGGCCGCTGCCGTTCCCTCCCGAGCCATTCGCCTGGATCGGGATCGCCATCACGACCTGGTCGCTCAAGCGCGCCGACCGCCGGGGCCGTCGCAATCTCTGGCTGCGGGTCCTGGACCGCTTCGGGCTGGGCTTCGACTCCTGAGAAGGAGACCATCGATCGCTGGGAAGAGCGCACGAGACGTGGCACGATCGGGCGCGTGAGCATGCCGAAGCCTGACAACTCGTCGCCCGCGCAGCACGTTGCCGACACCCACGACGTGATCCGCGTGCAGGGTGCCCGGGTCAACAACCTCAAGGACATCAGCCTCGCGATCCCCAAGCGCCGGCTGACGGTGTTCACCGGAGTCTCGGGCTCGGGCAAGAGTTCCCTGGTGTTCGGCACGATCGCTGCGGAGTCGCAGCGGATGATCAACGAGACGTACAGCGCCTTCGTGCAGGGATTCATGCCCACGCTGGCCCGTCCGGATGTCGACGTGCTGGAAGGGCTGACGACCGCGATCATCGTCGACCAGGAGCGGATGGGCGCCAATCCGCGCTCCACAGTCGGCACCGCGACCGACGCCAATGCGATGCTGCGCATCCTGTTCAGCCGGCTCGGCGCTCCGCACATCGGCTCACCCCAGGCGTTCTCCTTCAACGTCGCCTCGATCAGCGGCGCTGGCGCCGTCACGCTGGAGAAGGGCGGCCGCACGACGAAGGAACGGCGCAGCTTCAGCATCCTCGGGGGCATGTGTTCTCGCTGCGAAGGGCGGGGAGCAGTCAGCGACATCGACCTGACCGCGCTGTACGACGACACCAAGTCGCTCAACGACGGGGCGCTGACGATTCCCGGCTACAGCATGGACGGCTGGTATGGCCGGATCTTCGGCGGCTGCGGCTTCTTCGATCCTGACAAGCCCATCGCGAAGTTCACCAAGCGGGAGCTCGACGACCTCCTGCACAAGGAGCCGACCAAGATCAAGGTCGACGGCATCAACCTGACGTACGAAGGACTGATCCCGAAGATTCAGAAGTCGATGCTCTCCAAGGACGTCGACGCCATGCAGCCGCACATCCGCGCGTTCGTGGAGCGAGCGGTCACCTTCGCGACCTGCCCGGAGTGCGACGGCACGCGGCTCAGCAAGGAGGCGCGTTCCTCCAGGATCAAGGGCATCCATATCGGCGACGCCTGCGCGATGCAGATCAGCGATCTCGCCGCGTGGGTCGCCGGGCTGGAGGAGCCATCGGTCGCTCCCCTGCTCGAGGCGTTGCAGGAGACCCTCGACTCGTTCGTGCAGATCGGCCTGGGCTATCTGTCCCTCGACCGGTCCGCCGGGACGCTCTCGGGCGGAGAGGCGCAGCGCACCAAGATGATCCGTCACCGCGGCTCGTCGCTCACCGACGTCACGTACGTCTTCGACGAGCCGACGATCGGCCTGCACCCGCACGACATCCAGCGGATGAACGCCCTGCTGCTGCAGCTGCGGGACAAGGGCAACACCGTGCTGGTCGTGGAGCAC
This sequence comes from Aeromicrobium sp. A1-2, assembly GCF_003443875.1. NCBI lineage: Bacteria > Bacillati > Actinomycetota > Actinomycetes > Propionibacteriales > Nocardioidaceae > Aeromicrobium > Aeromicrobium sp. A1-2. Next base: position 2,530,995 of record NZ_CP027482.1, read on the forward strand.
AAACCCGAGACCATCGTGATCGCGGATCACGTCGTCGATCTCGGGCCCCGGGCCGGCGCCGAGGGTGGCAAGGTGATGTTCGAGGGGACAGTCGACGGGCTCCGCCACAGCGACACCATCACGGGACACCACCTCGACGACCGGGCGAAACTCAAGGACAAGGTTCGGGGCTCGACGCGGATCCTGGAAATCCGCGGCGCCGACACCCACAACCTCAAGCGCGTCGACGTCGACATACCCCTGGGGGTGCTGGTCGTCCTCACGGGTGTGGCCGGCTCGGGCAAGAGCTCGCTGATCCACGGCTCGGTGTCGGGACGCGAGGGCGTCGTCACGATCGACCAAGGGGCGATCCGCGGCTCACGGCGTAGCAATCCGGCGACGTACACAGGCCTCCTCGACCCGATCCGCAAGGCGTTCGCGAAGCACAACGGGGTCAAGGCGGCTCTGTTCAGCGCCAACTCCGAGGGCGCCTGCCCCAACTGCAACGGCGCTGGGGTCATCTACACCGACCTCGCGATGATGGCGGGAGTCGCAGCCCCCTGCGAGGTGTGCGAGGGCAAACGGTTCATGGCCGAGGTCCTCGACCACCGGTTCGGCGGCAAGGACATCAACCAGGTGCTGGCGATGCCGGTGGCCGAGGCGGCGACGTTCTTCGCCGACGGCGACGCGAAGCTCCCGGCCGCGCACAAGATCCTCGAGCGGCTCGCCGACGTCGGGCTCGGCTACCTCACGATCGGCCAGCCCCTGACGACACTGTCCGGTGGTGAACGGCAGCGAATCAAGCTCGCGACGCACCTGGGCGAGAAGGGCGGCGTCTACGTGCTCGACGAGCCGACCGCCGGACTCCACCTCGCCGACGTCGAGCGGCTGCTCGGGCTGCTCGACCGCCTCGTCGATGCCGGCAAGTCGGTCATCGTCGTCGAGCACCACCAGGCGGTCATGGCGCACGCCGACTGGATCATCGACCTCGGGCCGGGAGCCGGCCACGACGGCGGCCAGGTCGTGTTCGAGGGCACCCCGGCCGCGCTCATCGCAGCCGGGTCAACGCTCACGGGCCAGCACCTCGCGACCTACGTCGACCGCGAGCTGGGCAGCGCGACTGCGTCCTAGCGCCGGTCCACGGAGTTGACCATCCACGCCACTCCGTACGGGTCGACGAGCATCCCGAAGACGTCGCCCCACGGCGCCAGCTCGAAGGGCATCGAGACTGCGCCCCCGGCGGAGAGTCCCTCGAAGTAGCCGCGCAGCTCGGCCTCATCGTCGCCGGACAACGAGATCGAGACGTTGCCGTTGGGCGGCAGGTCCATGCTGTTGGGCAAGTCGGCCGCCATCAGCACCAGCCCGCCGGGCACCTCGAGCTGGGCATGCATGATCTTGTGCGCCTCGTCGGGCCCTGTGCCCATGTCGAGCTCTGCGAAGGTCGTGCGGGTCAGCTCGCCGCCCAGCACGGACTGGTAGAACTCCATCGCGGGTCCGGCCGTGTCACGGAAGCTGATGTAGGGGTTGAGCTGGTTCGCCATGATGTCTCCTCGGGTCGTGGTCCTGTCCCGAGGATCCACCAGCGCAGGGACAAAATCGAGACTCAGGCCTCGACGATCTCCCGCAGGAGGCGGTCCGACTCGAGCAGCGCCTCCCGGTCGTACGTCGAGGTGGACGCGAGCAGCTCATCGGCACCCGTCCGCTCGGCCAGCTGCTCGAGCGCTCGCTGCACGGTTCGGTGGCTGCCCGCGATCGCACTGTCGAGGGAGGCCGCGATGCGAGCCCGTGCCTGGGTCGTCCACGCCTGCCCCCGGATGTCCTCGGGAGACTCCAGCGGCGGGAACTCTCCGGTCTGTCGCGACCGCGCCATCGCCCAGGCCTCCGGCAGCGCCAGCTCCCGTGCCGCGTCGTCGGTCTCGGCGACGGTCGCGTCCAGGGAGACCATGACGTACGGCTCGGCGACGCCTAGGCTCGGCCGGAAGTTTCGGCGGTATGTCTGCAGCAGGCCTCCCACCGCCGGATCGGCCAGGATCGGGCCGCCGATCACGACGGGAAGTCCCAGCCGAGCCGCAATCGCCGAGCCGCGCCGGGTCGCAAGGACGTACATCGGGATGCGCCCCTTCGACCGTGGTCGGGCGGTCACGGCGGCGTCGCCGTCAAGATGGGCCCGCAGGTCGCTCAGGTCGTGCTCGAAGGTGTCTCGTCTGTCGTCGTGCAACGCCTCGCGGACCGGCGCGGTGAACCCCAATGACCGGCCCAGCCCGAGGTCGATTCGGCCCGGATGGAGGGCCGCCAGCATCAGAAACTGTTCGGCCACGACCAGTGGTTGGTGGTGCGGGAGCATGACGCCGCCCGAGCCGAGCCTGATTCGGTCTGTGACTGCGCCGATCGCCGCCAGCAGCACGGCTGGCGAGCCACTCGCGATGCCCGGCACGGCATGGTGCTCGGCGACCCAGAAGCGGTCGTAGCCGAGCTGTTCGGCCCTGACCGCCCGGTCGACCGAATCCGTCAGCCCGTCCGCGTCGGGGTGCCCGGCGCGCGTGCGCGAGCGGTCCAGGATCGAGAGCCTCACACGTGGGTCAACCGGCGAGCGGCACGGATGCTTCCCGTGTCCGCGGGTTGTCTGCGCCCGGGCTGCTGCCGAAGACGTAGCGCCGGTACGACCAGTATCGGAATGCCGTCCCGAGCGCCAGCCCGACGACATTCGCCGAGAGGTTGTCCGCCAGGCGACTGGTCAGGCCCAGCAGATCGTGCGAGATGACCAGGGTCAGTACCGATACGCCCAGGCCGACCAGGTTGAAGAGCACGAACAGCATCACCTCCCGACGACGGTCCCCCGCACCCTCGCCACGCCACGTGATGGCCCGGTTGCCGACGTAAGTCACGACCATCGCGAGCGCCACCGCCAGAGACTTCGCGACACTCGGATCGAGACCCACCAGGAGCGGCGCGGTCCGCAGGTAGTTGAAGACACCCACGTCGACGACGTAGCCGAACCCGCCGACGGCGAGGAAGCTCAGAATCTCCGGCGACATGAGCCGGGCGACGATCCCGCTAGGGCGCGACACGACGCAACCCTCCGGATCCGTGGCAGCCGCCGACCACACGTGGCGCAGGACGATCGATGCCGTCCCGCAGATAGATCCTGCGGCCACACACGGCACCGACCCGGTGATAGTCACGGGACAGGATCGCGCGGGTGCCGGACGTGTCCAGCCCCCATGATCGAAGGTGCCGTCTGGTCACGAACCAGGTCGGTGCCGATGGCCCGGTCAGAATCGTGTCGAGCTGGGCCAGGTGCGGATCGAGCGTCTTGACCGGGAGGCTCCACAGATGGACGTACGGGGACGGGAGCCCCGAGGCATACGTCAGGTTGGCGCCTCCCCAGGCGTTCACGATTGTGTCGCCGGGCTTTGCGGCGGCAGCAATCGCGCTGCCGACCGACTGGGCGCTGTCACCGGGCGGTGCCGTCAGGCCCATGCCCCAGCCGACCATCGCCGCGACCACGGCGTACGCAATGAGTACCCGGGCAACCCTGCCGTGGCGCGCCGCCACGACGCCGGCGGCAACCGAGACTGGCGCCACGAGCTCGACCAGGTAGTGGTGCCAGTAGGTGCCACCCAGCAGCACCGACACGCCGGCGAACACCATCGTCCCGATCAGCGCCCACCACAGCGGGTCCCGACGCCGCCGCAGCACGGTGTCACCCACGATGGGGAGCAGGAGGAGAGCGATCCCGCTGCTCAGAGCAACTCCCACCAGGCTGATCAGCCGCGCAGTCGAGTGCTGACGTCCACCCTCCGCCAGAACCTTGCCGGCGCGGAGACGGAAGGGGTACATCGCGTCGAGGACCCCGGTCAGCGACGTCCCGTGCCACGAGGTCCAGCCAGCCACGACGAGTGCCGCCGCCAACGCGCCGGCGACTCCACCGGCGGCGATCGCGGCCGAGCGACGGGCGGTGAGCCGACCGCACCACCATGAGATCGCGACGGCGAGCACGCCGAAGACCGCGGCGTCCGCAATGTTCTGCTTGACCAGCACTGCGCCGATCCCACACACACCGGCGATCGCCGCCCATGCCACCGCCGGCCGCTCCCGGTCAGCCCGGACCGCGTGGATCCCGGCCGCGATCCCGGCGAGGACCAGCGGCGCAGCGAGCAGCTCCCCGTCGACCTCATAGCCGCCGAGCCATGGGCTCAGACACAGCGCTGCCGCCGCCACGGCAGCCCAGCGGGCGGCAGCCGGTCCCCCCAGCAGGCCCGCCACCCGCGCCGACCCGATGACCACCAGCGCCACCGCGAGGCAGCCGATCAGCCGCAATGCCGTGAGTCCTCCGAGCGACGACGCGGTCCGAAAGATCGTGATCAGCAGCGGTGGCCGGTCGACCCAGTAGTCGCCGTAGAGGGAGCGGCCTGCACCGGACCACTGGGCACCGACCAGCAGGAAGCCACCCTCGTCGGGTCGCGGGGGCCGCGCGATGAGTGCCAACCGGGCCAGGACCGGCACGGCCACGCTGACGGCCAGGGTCCAGGTCGGCAGCAGGCCGAGCGACTGGCGAGGTGCGCGGAGGGGTCCAGCGTCCAGCACGGTCATGTGACCAACCTCGACCTCCGAACCTGACCGTGACCTGACTGCTGTCGCCTCCCGGCGTCGCCGACAGCGCAGGATGGGGCACCATGGCGGCATGGCTGTCGTGGGCATCTGCGAGGACGATCCGGATGTGCGGCGCGTCCTGACCGATGCGCTCAAGATGAACGGGCACGAGGTCGTCATCGCTCGCAACGGCCGCGAGGCCGTGGACAACCTCGGCCCGCGCAGTGGCGTCGAGGTGCTGATCCTGGACATCGGCCTGCCCGACGCCGACGGCCGCGACGTGTGCCAGGCCCTGCGCGCCGACGGACAGCACGCTCCCACACTGTTCCTCACGGCGCTGGATGCTGTCCACGACCGGGTGTCGGGCTTCCACGCCGGTGGAGACGACTACGTCGTCAAGCCGTTTGCGATCTCCGAGATCCTCGTGCGGATCGATGCGCTACGACGTCGGAGCCGCTCCGAGCCCGTCTCGGTCAGCGGCCTGAGCCTCAACCCCGACCGGTTGTCAGTCCAGGCCGACGACCGTGAGGTGGCTCTGACCCCCACGGAGTTCCGGCTGCTCGCTGCCATCGCGGCCGATCCGGGCGGCATCGTGCGCAGGCGGACCGCGGTCGCCGCAGCCTGGCCCGACGGCGCGATCGTCAACGAGAACACGATCGACTCGTACGTGCGTCGCCTGCGGGTCAAGCTCGCGACGATCGACTCCCCCGTCGGGCTCGTGACGGTGCGTGGAGTCGGGTTCACGCTGCGATGAGCACCCCCGGACGCAGCCTCATCTCCCGCATCGTGTGGAGCACCCTGATCGTGACCGCCATCGCCATGGTCGCGATGGTCGGCACGGTCCTGCTGATCCTCGCCGCGCTGACCCGCAACAACATCGACAACCGGCTGCACGACCAGCTGTCGGCGGTCTCGGCCACGGTCACGGTTCGGGGGGACGGCACGGTGACGGCGTTGGAGACCCCCAACGACTCGATCGACGACACGACCTGGATCTTCGCCGCCGATGGTGCCGTGATCGAGGGCCCGCGAGTCGGCGCCCGACTGACCGCGATCGCGACCTCGCTCTCCGACGTACGCGCGGAGACCAACCTGAACCAGGACGAGCACGCTTTCCTTGCCGCCCCCGTCACCCGCAGCGGCACGGTGCGCGCCGTGGTCGTCGTCGAGGCGCCGCTCGAGCCATATGAGTCGACCCGCAACCTGACCCTGCTGGGGCTCGCAGCCCTCGCCCTGGTCGTGACCGGCGGATCGGCCGCGCTCGCGGCGTGGACCGTACGCCGCACGCTGGAGCCGGTCGAGACCATGGCAGAGAGCGCCGAGGACTGGAGCGAGCATGACCTGGACTCCCGGTTCGAGACCACCGAGGTCGATGACGAGTTCGGCCACCTCGGTCGCACGCTGAACGGCCTGCTCGACCGCGTGGCGGGGGCGCTTCGCGGCGAGCAGCGGTTGACCTCGGAGCTGGCACATGAGCTGAGGACGCCCTTGACCGCGATCCGTGGCGAGGCCGAGCTGAGCCTCATGGCCGAATCCGATGCCGACATCAGGGTCCGGCTCGAGCGGGTCGTCACTCTCGTGGACGTCATGAGCACGACGATCAGCTCGCTCGTCGCGATCGCCCGGGACGACGCGCGGACCAGCTCGCACACCACGTCCGACGTTCTCGTGCGGACCGTACTGGAGCACCACCCGCATGCTCGGGGGATCTCGGTCTCGACCGACGGGATCACGGCCGTCGACATCGCAGTGCCGATCGATCTGGCCGCGCGTGCCCTCTCGCCAATCCTCGACAATGCACTCCAGCACGCCCGATCACGCGTCACGATCGTCGCCGAGACCGAGGGTCGCATGGTGCGCATCAGGATCAGCGACGACGGCGAGGGGCTTCCCAGCGGCGACACCGAGTCGGTGTTCCTGTCCGGCCGGCGCGGACCGGCCAGCACCGGGGCGGGCCTGGGACTCGCGCTGTCGCGGAGGGTCGCTCGCACGCTCGGCGGTGACGTCCACGTCACTTCGGCTGCCGATCCGACGACGTTCACGGTGACCCTCCCCGTCTCATGAGTGATCAGGTACGTGGCAGGTTGGCCACCCCAGAGTGGCGCCATGACGCTTTCCACAACGCCACCTGAGCCCACCACGCCACACGTCGACCGACGCGCCTGGACCCGGATCCTGTTGAACAAGGTTCCCGAGGTCACAGTGCTGTTCTGGGTCGTCAAGATCTTGTCCACGACGGTTGGCGAGACCGCCGCGGACTTCCTCAACGAGAACGTCGGTCTGGGACTGTCCGCGACGACGGCGCTCATGGCGCTCCTGCTGGCCGCCGTGCTGATCGTCCAGTTCTCGCTCCGCCGCTACGTGCCCGCCGTGTACTGGCTCGCAGTCGTGCTCGTCAGCGTCGTCGGAACGTTGTTCTCCGACAACCTGGTCGACAACCTCGGCGTCAGCCTCTGGACCACCTCGGCGATCTTCGGCGCGGGACTGATCGCCTCTTTCGTCGCTTGGTACCGCTCGGAGCACACCCTGTCGATCCACTCGATCGTGACCCGCCGACGTGAGGCGTTCTACTGGCTCGCGATCCTGTTCACCTTCGCACTCGGCACCTCGGCCGGCGACCTGGTCGCCGAGAAGCTCGCGGTCGGCTATCTCCCGTCCGCGCTGATCTTCGGCAGCTTGATCGCCGTGATCACCGCGTCGTACTTCGCCTTCAAGGCCGATGCCGTGATCGCCTTCTGGGCGGCCTACATCGTCACCCGCCCGTTCGGCGCCTCGATGGGCGACTTCCTGACTGCATCAACCAAGGATGGCGGACTGGGCCTGGGCACGAACGGCACGAGCGCCTTGTTCATCGCGATCATCGTCGGATGCGTCGGCTGGTTCACGATCACGGCTCGCCGGGCCGATCGCGACCTCGTGCTGACCCCCGCGGCCGCTTGACCCTCCCGTACTGCCCGTCACAGGAAGTCAGACATGAGCACCTCGATCCACCCCAGGCAGGCGGCCCTGCCGCTGACACTGACCGCGGCGGCCATCGCCGCCCTGCTGGGCCTGGCCGACTCCGCCCGGGAGCATGACGGGGTCTCCGCGAGGCTCGACCCGCAGCTTGCGACGGATGCGGTGCACCTCCGTACGGGCCTGCTGACCCGCGCCGCGCATCTGCTGACGTTCCTCGGCAGCGAGATCGTCGTGGGTGGACTGGCGCTGGTGTTTCTGGTCGTGCTGCTCCAGCGGCGCGGCCGCTTCCTGGCCGGCTGCTTCGCGATGGCGATGGCCGTTTCAGTCGGGCTCACGGTCGGTGTCAAGCTGCTCGTCGAGCGCCCCCCCCCCGGGAGCGCCTATCGGCTCGGATCGCTCGACACCACCTACTCGTTTCCGTCCGGCCACAGCCTCAACTCGGCCGTCCTCCTGGGTCTGGTCGTGCTGCTCGTGGTCCCGCTGATCCGGTCTCGTGCCCGACGGATCCTCGCGATCGCCGGAGCCACGCTGCTCGGGATCGGAATCGGTGTGAGCCGCGTCTATCTCGGCTATCACTGGGCCAGCGACGTGCTCGCGTCGTGGCTCATCGCCGCAGCACTGCTGACACTCGTGTCCCTGGCCGTTCGGGTCCGACTCACAGGCTCCACGCCACGGTCCGGCAGCAGTCAGGTCCTCGCAGGTGCTGAGACGTCGTGACCGGCCGTGGTCATGACCCGGTGGTGCCGAGCACGGCGAGCGCCGCGTCGACACTCTGCTCGACGAGATGCTGATCCAGCGGTGGCAGCCCCGGCAGCAGCGCCCGCATCATCAACGGTCCGGTGATGAGATCGCAGATCCACTCCGTGTCCTCGCACGGCTCGATCTCTCCGCGGAGTCCCGCGCGCTCGAGGAGCCGTGCCGTGGCCGCACGTCGGGGCGTCAGGAACCGCTCGACGAAGGCAGTGGCTGCGGCGCTGCTGGTCCCGAGCTCGTCGAGCAGTCCCCCGACAGCCCCTCGCAGAACTGGATCGCCGAACAGCACCAGCTGGTGTTGCTGCAGGTCCAGCAGGTCTCCGCGCAGAGTGCCGGTGTCGTGAGTGGGATCGTCGCCGAAGCGGTCCACGAGCGCATCGATCACGAGCTCGGCCCGATTGCGGTGGCGTCGGTAGAGCGCCGGCTTCGTGGTCCCGGCAAGCCTGGCGACAGCGTCGATCGTCGTCCCGGCATAGCCGTGCTCGGCCAGCAGCGCGCAGGTCGCGTCGAGCAACGCGCGATCCAGGCGCGCGTCGCGAGGGCGACCGAAGGCATTGACCGACATACGTTCCTAACCGTAACGTAAGAGCATGACTGAGCATCCCGACCGGAGTACACACCGTATCCAGAGCGACTCCGGGGGCCAGATCCACACCTGGATCTACCCCGCGGCCCGTACGACGTTCCACGCCGAGCTGGGTTCGCCGCTCGCACCGGCGATCGTGATGGCGCACGGCATCGGCGGCATCAAGGCGGCTGGGCTGGCTCCGTTCGCCGAGGCATTCTCGGCGGCGGGCTACACGTGTCTCGTCCTGGACTACCGGCACTGGGGCGACTCCGACGGAGAGCCACGCGAAATGCTCTCGATCCGGGCTCAGCTCGACGACTACCGCACGGTGCTGCGCCATGCTCGAGCGATGGACGGGGTCGACCCCGAGCGCATCTTCGTCTGGGGGACGTCGTTCGCCGGGATGCACGTCGTGGAGCTTGCCGCGAGTGAGGACTACCTCGCCGGAGCGATCGCCCAGTGCCCGCTGGTGGACGGACTGGCGGGCCTGGTCAACGTGCCGCTCCCCCGCGGCCTGCGACTGATGCGGGAATCGGCACTGGACCGGCTCGGCGCCCTGCGCGGACGCTCCCCGCGCTACCTGCCGCTGATCGTGTCCGAGAACGAGTTCGGGGTGATCGCGACCGATGACGCCCTGCACGGGCTGGAACGGCTGCAGCCCGCCGACGGCACAGACTGGCCCAACCAGATCACCGCCCGCAGCCTGCTGGACGTGACCTTCAGCCGCCCCGTGCGCCGCGCCGGAAAGGCCCGCTGCCCGTTGCTGATGGTGGTGGCCGAGGACGACACCATGGCGCCCACCAGACCTGCGATTCGTACGGCGGCCCGCGCTCCACGCGGTGAGCTCTACCGCAGTCGCGGCGGGCACTACGACGTGTACGCCGGCGGTTTCGACCACGAGCACGTGGTCGCGGTGGAGCTTGCGTTCCTCGATCGCGTCAGCGGACGACTGGAGGTCGTGGCGAACGGGCAGCGCGGCTGAGACGCACTGCGACACCGGGCCACCACGACGGACACCGCGACCACGGGCTGCGTCTCGCAGTCAGGCTGCAGTCAGGTCACGGTGCCTAGCGTGACGGCATGATCGCCGCCCTGACTCCACTGCTCTACACGCTCGGCCCGGCCGCACTGCTGCTGGTCATGGCGGTGGTGTTCGCCGAGAGCGGGCTGCTGATCGGGTTCTTCCTGCCGGGCGACTCACTACTGTTCCTCGCCGGCGCGCTGGTGGCGTCGCACGTCATCGGGCTGCCGATCTGGCTGCTCGCCGCCGGAGTGCTCGTCGCCGCGGTGGTCGGTGACCAGGTGGGCTACCTGATCGGGCGACACTTCGGTCCGCGGTTGTTCTCCCGGCCGGACTCACGGATCTTCTCGCAGGACAACGCCGACCACGCCCAGCGGTTCTTCAACCGGCACGGGCCCAAGGCTGTCGTCCTCGCACGGTTCGTCCCGGTCATCCGCACATTCGTCCCAGCGGTCGCCGGGGTCGGGCACATGCCGCGTCGCCGGTTCACCCTGTTCAACATCCTGGGCGCGACGGCGTGGTCGATCGGCATCGTGTCGGCAGGTTTTCTCTTTGGCGGCATCCCGGTCATCGCCGGTCACATCGAGCTCTTCACGATCGGTCTCGCGGGGCTGTCGGTCATACCGGGGACCATCGCGTACGTCCGGGGTCGTCGCCAGCAAAAGGCAGCGCCAGCGGTTGTACACACCGACATCCTGGTCTGACCGGCAGCCACCGGATGCAGGCGCGTGACCCTCTCAACTCAGGTTGGTGTGCTTCCCTTGAGGTGGGTCGGCACGGGAGTTGCTCGCCTCGGAAGGTCTGGATGCATCACCTGCGCACGTTCATGCAGTCGCGCTCGGTCCTGGTCGCGTGCATCGTTCTGGCCGTGGCTGTGCCGGCCGTGACACTGCCGCGGCTGCCCCACGTCACGGTGTGGCCGGTGCTGCTGGGTCTGATCCCATGGATGTTCGGCAAGTACGTTCTGTGTCCCCTGCGCTGGCGTGCGCTGACGACCGCCCCGTTGAGCCGTTGGTGGTACATCCGCGCCTACGCCGAGGGCGAGCTGCTCGGATTGCTGACCCCGGCCTACGTCGGCGGCGACCTGTGGCGCATCCGCCGGCTGACCCGGACGGGAGTCAGCGCACCGGATGCGCTCGGCAGCGTCGGCCTCGACCGATTCGTCGGCGGAGTCGGACTCGCGGTGTTCGTCGTCTTCGCTGGTGCGACGCTGCCGTTCCAGATGCTCGTCATCGCGATCGGCGTGGGCGTCGTGACGATCCTCGGTGCCGTGCTCCTGCGGTCCCTGCGTCCCCATCTCATGCCCCGACGCATCCTGCCGCCGCCACGCCAGCTGGCACACGCATTGTTCCTCTCAGCGCTCTACCAACTGACGATCGCGGCGCTGCTCCTCGGCACGGTGTCGGCCACAGGCCATCCGCTGTCACCGTTGGCGCTGCTCGGCGCCTTCGGTGCGAGCCAGCTCGCCGGCGCGATCCCCGGCCCGCACGGCGCGAGCCCCCGCGACGCGGCCTTCGTCCTCGCACTGGTGGCCCTCGGGGTCCCGTGGATCGCCGCGGCGGCCGCCGTGACGCTCAAGGCGACACTGGCATGGGGCCCCGCCCTGCTCCTGGGCGGCGCAAGCCTGCTGGTCACCCGGCGAGCCACACGCTCAGCGGTGCCCGCGACCGTCTGAGCCCCAGAACGCCAACAACCCCGGACGAGACGTCCGGGGTTGTTGATTTGGTGGAGCATAGGAGATTCGAACTCCTGACCTCTTCGATGCGAACGAAGCGCGCTACCAACTGCGCCAATGCCCCAGGCCGTGCGTCGCCAACATTATCAGGCGGTCGGCGGTCACCTCGGCCGGGAGCGAGCACGGGCTTCCTGCACTAGCATCGGCGGAACCGACGCAGGGAGGCGCTCGCATGGACCGCTGGCTGTTCCGATGGAGGAGGCTGCGCCGCGAGCTGTGGTTCCGCGCCAGTCTGTACGCGCTGCTGGGCGTCGCCGCGGCGCTACTCGCAGTGGTCGCCGCCCCGCTCGTGCCACAAGCCATGGCCGACCGACTCGGCGGCGACTCGGCGAACAGCATCCTCACGATCCTGGCGTCGAGCCTGCTCGCCGTCGCGACCTTCTCGCTCGGCGCGATGGTCACGGCGTACACGTCGATGTCCGCGGCCGCCTCGCCCCGGGTCGCCTCGCTCGTGACGTCGGACGAGGGCTCCCAGAAGGCCCTGTCGACGTTCGTCGGCGCGTTCCTCTACTCCGTGGTGGCGGTGACTGCGATCAACGCCGGCTACTACGGGACGAAGGGCCGCTCGATCCTGTTCCTGGTCAGCGCCTTCGTCGTGCTGGTCGTCGCCCTGCGGTTGCTCGCCTGGATCGAACGACTGTCCCGACTCGCCACGATCAGCCACATCGTCGAGAAGGTCGAGGCTCTTGTCCGCGAGTCGCTGGACCAGCGCCGCCTCACATCGCTCGCGGCGCCCGATCCAGAGCGTGGCGTGCACGGCGTCGAGGTCGCTGCCGGGCGAACGGGCCACGTGCAGAACATCGCGCTCGACCGGCTGCAGGGCCTCGCGGAGGACCTGGACTGCCGGGTCGAGCTGCTGGTCGCTCCGGGCGCGTTCGTGCTCACCGGCCAACCGGTCCTGCGCACCGATCTCACCGAGTGCCCCGAGGGGAGGCTCGCCGACCTTCGCCACGCGATCGAGATCGGCGATGGGCGGTCCTACGAGCAGGATCCACGATTCGGCCTGATCGTCCTGGGTGAGATCGCTGGCAAGGCCCTGTCCCCGGGCGTCAACGACCCGGGCACGGCGATCAGCGTGATCCGCGCGGCGACCCGGGTGCTGGATGACTGGTCCCGCGCCGACACCGGCCAGATCGGGCACGACCGGCTGACCGCACTGCCGCTGGCAGCGAGCGATCTGCTCGACGACGTCTTCACACCCATCGCGCGAGACGGCGCGGGCGACCTGGCCGTGGCCGTGGCCCTTCAACAGGCCCTGTCGGCCCTGCGGGCAGGCCCAGCCGATGTCGCGGCGTGCGCAGAACGACTGGCTGCCTCCGGCCTGGCCCGGAGTCGGCGGGCGATGACCGATCCGGACGACCTGCGCCGCGTCGAGGAGGCCCGACGCAACGTCGTCCGCCGGATTGCCTAGCTGGTCAGTGACCGACGGCGCGGCGCTGCTCGTCCGCACCCTCGGCGCGGTGCGGCAGCTCGACGTCCTCGCCCTCGATGTGACCCGAGGTCCAGGCGCCTGCCTGGCCGAACTCGATCGTGCGGACCGTGCGGCCAGCACGCGGCTTCGTGACGTAGGTCGGCAGTGTCACCGGCAGCGGGTCCCACAGCGCCTCGCCCGTGGTCGAGACCGACGGGACGGCAATGACGATCTGGTCCTCCAGGGCGTCGACCTCGAGAGGGACGTCCTCCATCTGGTGCTTGCGACCCGGGTTGATGTCCTCGTGGTGCCCCGAGACGATGATGGTCTCTTCGTCCTCAGCGGCCAGCGAAGGCGACGACTTGGCGGTCTTGGCGGTCTTGGCGGTCTTGCCAGCCCTACCAGTCTTGGCAGCCCTGGCGATCTTGGCAACCCTGGCCATCGGGGGCAGCTGCGGCACCGAGAGGCGGCCGAGGCCGAGCTCTCCACGAACCTGGATGCGGCAGGCCGTGAGCCACGCACCGATGAGTACCACCGGGGCGACGATCCACATCGATCCGATGACGGACAGCACCGAGAGTCCCGTCACCACGACGGCGAGGGCCAGCAGTGTCAGCAGCGTGCGACGACGGCGCTTCGCCGCGAGCCGCGCAGCGGGCCGGTCAAGATTGCGAGCAGCGGGCTGCTCGGGTGCCGCGGCGATCGGCGCCGACTCGGCGATCTCCACCGTTGGCTTGGTCGCCGGAGTCGACCGTGCGATGACTCGACCGAGGGTGCCGGAGGTGTCGATGGAGGCATTCTTGCTGGCATCGTCGTAGCGGCGCAGGACGAGCGGCACGAAGTACGCGGCCCAGACGGCCACGACGAACGCGATGATCAACCCACTACTGGAACCCACGAGCAAAACGGTAGGCGGTGCGAGCCGACTTCCACGGCAGCCACGGCCGTGTGTCGCCTGAGAACTTGTGTGACGGGTGTGACTCGCCGACTCAGGAGGGGGGGTCCAGGCGCGCAACGAGGCCGGCCGGAACGTCCTCGGCAAGCACCTGGAAGACCCGATGATCTCGCCAGTCCCCCGCAATGTGCAGGTATCGCGGGGCGAGGCCGACCTCGGTGAACCCGAGCTTCTGGACGACGCGAAGGCTGGCCGCGTTCTCGGGCCTGATCGAGACCTCGATGCGGTGCAGGCCGACCGTCGTGAGCAGGTGGTCCGACACCAGCGCCACGGCGGTCGGGGTGACACCGCGGCCGGCATGGCTCCTGGCGACCCAGTAGCCGAGACTTGCCCACTGGGCCGAGCCCCACGTGATGCCGTTGACAGTCAGCATGCCAACCATCTCGTCGTCCCACGTCAGGACGAATGGCATCGCCTGGCCGAGTCGCGCTCGGCGTCGCAACGTGCCGATCATGCCGACATACGAGGTGGCCGGCCGGCCCGCCTCGCGAGGCAGCGTCGCCTCCCACGGACTGAGCCAGTCAGCGTTGGCCGCCCGCAGGCGCACCCAGGTGCGGGCATCTCGGCGGTGCAGCGGACGTACGCCGATGTGCCCACGCTTCAGCTCGACCGGCCAGCCCGGGCTCACGCGCTGCCGCCGGGCAGGTCATCACGCACGTGATCGCCCCCGGCGACCTGGTCCACGGCGTGCGGCAGGACGACGGCGAGGACGGCGAGGCCGTCCTTGACGCCGCCACGCGACCCCGGCAGGTTGACCACGACGGCGGATCCGGCAACTCCGGCCAGTCCTCGGGACAGCATCGCGGTCGGCACTCCATTGGCGACTCCGCGGGCCCGGATCGCCTCTGCCACGCCGGGCAGCTCACGGTCCAGCAGTGGCCGGGTCGCCTCGGGCGTGCGGTCGGTCGGGTTGATGCCGGTGCCACCCGTCGAGACGACCACGGCGACACCTTCGGCCAGCGCCGCGGAGATCGCCTCGGCAACGGGCGGGCCGTCGCCGACGACCGCCGGCTCACCGACGTCGAAACCCCAGCCACGCAGTGCTTCCACGATCAGCGGGCCTGTTGTGTCCTGGTAGACACCTGCCGAGGCGCGGTTGGACGCGACGACGACCGCCGCCCTCCGGTTCGGGGTTGTCACGACCGGGTCCAGTCGCCGCTCTTGCCGCCCGACTTGGCGACAACCTCGATGTCAGTGATCCGGGCGAGCTTGTCGACCGCCTTGACCATGTCGACCATGGTCAGCGCGGCGACGCTGACCGCGGTCAACGCCTCCATCTCGACGCCGGTGCGGTCGGCGGTCCGGACCGTCGCGGTGATCGCCACGGCATCGTCACCGACGACCAGATCGACCTCGACTCCCCCGATCGCCAGCGGATGGCACAACGGGATCAGATCGGGAGTGCGCTTGGTCGCCATGATCCCGGCGATGCGCGCCGTCGCGATCGCATCACCCTTGGGAACACCCTCGCCGCGCAACAGCTCGATGACCCGAGCGCTGACCTCGACCCGCCCCCGCGCGGTCGCGCTGCGGGAGGTGACGTCCTTGGCGGTCACGTCGACCATCCTCGCGTGGCCCTGGCTGTCCAGGTGGCTGAGGGAGCCGCTCACGACCCACCGCTCCGGATCATCGTCAGAACGGCCGATCCAGCACGAGGGTGCGGACGGTGTCGCCGAGATTGAGTGCGGTCTGGTCCTCACCGACGATGATCAGCGCATTGGCCTTGGCCAGCGCTCCGACCAGGTGAGACCCGTTGCCTTGGATCGGGGTGACCTTGGCGCCCCGGTGGGTGACCTCGAAGACCCCTCGGACGTACTGCCGGATGCCGGGCGTCGACCGCAGGTCGGACGCCAGGACCGCATGGACCATCGGCCGACGGTAAGGCGTACGGCCCATCATGCGTCGGATCGCCGGGAGCACGAACACCTCGAACGAGACGTAGGCCGACACGGCATTGCCCGGCAGCGTGATGATCGGGGTCTGCTCGTCGAAGACCCGACCGAAGCCCTGCGGCTTTCCCGGCTGCATCGCGACCTCGACGAAGTCGACCGTGCCCAACGCTGACAGCGTCTCCTTGACCACATCGTGGTCGCCCTTGCTGATGCCGCCGCTGGTCACGACCAGGTCCGCGCGCACGAGCTGCTCGGACAGCACCTTGCGGAACGTCCGGGGATTGTCGTCGACCGCACCGACTCGATAGCAGATCGCCCCGGCAGCGCGGACGGCTGCGGCCAGCATGTAGCTGTTGCCGTCGTTGATCGAGTCGTAGTCCAGGTGGGTGCCGGGCTCACGGAGCTCGCTGCCGGTAGAGATGACGACGACCCGGGGACGCGGGCGGGCCTTGACGCGAGGTGCGCCGAGTGCGGCCAGCAGGCCGATCTCTCGCGGTCCGAGGACCGTGCCCTCATCCAGAACCGTCTCGCCAGTCTTGACGTCATCGCCCTTGGGTCGGATGCACGCACCCGGCTTGGTGGACTCGTAGATCTCGACGCGGGCGTTGCCGCGATCGGTTTTCTCGAACGGGATGACCGAGTCGGCACCGCGCGGTATCGGCGCTCCGGTCATGATCTTGACCGCGGTGCCGGCGCTGATCGCGAACGGTCGGGCGGAGCCCGCGGCGATCTCACCGACGACCGGCAGGGCGACTGGCTGCTCACGGCTCGCACCGACGACGTCCTCGGCGCGGATCGCGTATCCGTCCATCGCGGAGTTGTCGAACAACGGCAGGTCGGACGGGCTGACGAAGGCCTCGTGCAGCGGCAGACCCAGCGACTCGACGAGAGGCTGGTCGTAGGCGCCCAGCGGGCCGATTCCGCGCAGGATCTTCTCGAGGTGGTCCTCGACCGTCAACAATCCCTCGCGGACGCTCGCGGGTCGTGGTCGCGTGGTCGTGCCGGCGGGTGCAGCCGGAGTCGCGCTGACGGCCGCGGCACCGTCCACCGGCTCGGCCGGCGCGGGCGTCGCGGGGGTCGGTGCGGGCGGAGGCTGGGGCACCGACTGCGTCACCGCGTCCTCGGATGCGGTGCCCTGCGAGGTTCCCGCGACGGAGGCTTGTTGATCGTCCGGACCGAGCGGCAGCATGTTCTGCTCCGATTCGCCGTCGGTTTCTCCTGGGGACATGCGTGTCAGCCTAACCGTGTGGCAGCGGGGACGCTCTCGGCCGCGCCGGTGTCCTCGAGCGTCACATCGCCCCGCACGGCCACGTCACGACCGAATCGCCAGTCGCCCTTGACCGTCAGCGAGTGCGCATCGACCATCGAGGGCACCTCGGGGAGCCGTGCGTCGAAGTCTGCAATCGTTGTGAAGAAGCGTCGATCCAGGTCGACCAGTGGTACCGCGTCGACCTGCGAGCGGAGCCGGAAGTCCGCACCGACCCCGTAGACGTCCGACCGCAGGAGCAGCAGGTCGTTGGTGGTCTTGACCGGGAGAAACCGTGAACGGTCGACCTCGATCGCGGTCGCGCCGTCGAACACCTCGACGGCCGCACCCATCGCCGACTCGATCTGCACGACCTTGGTCGAGGTCGGGTCGGTGGGGTCGACGGTCTTGTCATTGCGGATCAGCGGCAGGCCGAGGATGCCACCGCGCGCCGCGAGAGTCTCCTTGACGACCGCCAGGTCGAACCACAGGTTGTTGGTGTGGAAGAAGCGATGGCGCTCCGGGTCAGCGGCAGCGTCGGCATCCTCCGCGGCGGTCTGCGCGGTCTCGCGCAGCACGAGTCGCCCATCGCTCCTGCGCACCACGATGTGTCCGCCCTTGACGTCCGCAGGCGTGCGCCGGCAGACCTCTGCCGCGTACGGCGCCCCCGAGGCCGCGAACCAGCCCATCATCGACGGGTCAGGTGCCGCGCCCAGGTTGTCGGCGTTGGAGACCGTGGCATAGCGGAACCCCGCGTCGATCAGCGCGTCGAGGATCCCGGACACCTCGAGCGCGGTGTAGAGGTCGCCGTGGCCCGGCGGGCACCACTCGAGCGACGGGTCGGCCGGCCAGTCCACCGGCGAGAGATCGTCGGCACGCAGCTTGGGCTCACGATTCTGCAGGAAGTCGATCGGCAACCCACCGACCGCCAGGTCGTAGCGCGACAACGCCGACAGCGTGTCGTCGCGGGTGCGGAAGCTGTTCATGAACAGCAGCGGGAGCGGCACGTCAAGCGTCTCGCGCAGATGCAGCACCTGGCCGACGATGACGTCGAGGAAGTTCAGGTCCGATCGCACCGGCAACAGCGTCTTGGCCCGGTCGAGGCCCATCGACGTGCCGAGACCGCCGTTGAGCTTGATGACCGCCGTGACGGCCGCCGCCTCGCGGCACTCCTCGTCGGTGAGGTGGAGCGAGCCGGCGTGCTCAATCCCCTCAAGCGGATCCACGTCGACCTCGCGGATCATTCCGCTCCGTCCGTCCTGGAGTTGGGCGTAGAACGAGGAGAACACGTCGATCGCGCGTTGCGGCACGTCGGCCGCGGCCATACGCTGCTGAGCCTTCACCAGTCCGGACATCGCTCCATACGTTAGCGTCAGGGCGTGGCGAAGGCACGAGCACGCGACGATCTGTTGGCCCGCCGTCGCGCGATGACCGTCGGGGAACGTGCCGAGGCCGCCGACGCGATCGCCCTCCAGGCCCTCGCCGTGCCGATCGTGGCACGGGCCCGACGAGTCGCCTGCTACCTCTCGATGCCGTTCGAGCCGGGCACCGGCCCGCTCGTGGCGTCGCTGCACGCCCGCGGCATCGAGGTCATCGTGCCGCTGAGCCTGGCCGACCACACGCTGGACTGGGTCTCGTACGATCCGGAGGCGCCGATCGCGACGACCGGGCTGGGCATTCCAGAGCCGGACGGCGACCGGCTGGGTGCCGACGCGCTTCTTTCATGCGACGTCGTGATCGTCCCAGCCCTCGCCGTCGACCACGCAGGGCACCGGCTCGGCCGCGGCGCGGGTTACTACGACCGCGTGCTGGCCGGTCTGCGCGCGCCAGCGTGCGCTGTGGTCTTCACGCACGAGCTGCTGGCGGAGGTGCCCCACGAGGCGCACGACGTGCCGGTGCAGATGGCACTGACCCCCGCTGGCCTGTTCCGGGTCCCCTGAGGGGAGTCTCGCTAGCCCGGTCGGGAGGCGAGATCCGGCGCGATCCAGTACGAGAGGGAGACGATCTCGACGCTGCGGCCCGGGCGAGGCGACTGGATCATCTGACCGCCGCCGAGGTACATCGCGACATGGTAGATCGAGCCCGCGCTGCCGTTGCTCCAGTAGAGCAGATCGCCGCGCTTGATCTTGCTGACCGAGACCTTGGTGGTCCGGGTGTACTGCGATCCGGCGTAGTGCGGCAGGTTGATGCCCGCAGCCTGCCACGCTCGCATCGTGAGCCCCGAGCAGTCCCACGACGACGGGCCTGCTGCGCCCCAGCGGTAGGGCTCGCCGAGCTGCTTCTTGGCGTAGGCGATCGCGGTCTCGACCTTGTTGCTGGCCGCGGGCGGTGGATCGACCGGTGTGGGCGGCGGCTCGGGGGGTGTGGGCCGCGGGGTCGTCGGGACGGCAGTCGTCGGAGCGGAGGTGGACGAGGTCGCAGTAGACGGTGTCGGAGTAGCCGGTGTCGGATCCGGATCCCGCGAGGTGGTGTCTCCCCCCACGGGTCCGCCCGGTCCGGACTGGTCGAGCCGCTGGTCGATCTCGTCCTGCGCGCGGGTGACCTCGGCCACCGAGGTGTTGCGCGCGGTCGCCAGCTGCCCGAGAAGCGTCCGGCGCTCCTGCGCGGTTGTGGTCTCGGCGGCCTCAGCGCGCTCGATCGTCAGATCGATCGAGCGCTCGGCCCGCTTCTGATCGGCTGCCGCCTTCTTCTGGGCGGCCAGAGCGACACCCGCGCGGCGTGCGGCCGCGGCGTGCACGACCTGTCGGGCGTCGAGTGCGTCGAGCCGAGCAGCAACTGCCTGGTTGACGCTGGAATAGGCCGACGCCCGCTCGAGCAGCTCCTGCGGCCCCTGACTGTCGAGCATCGAGGTCAGCACGGTCGTCGAGGTGCTGGACTGCAGCTGTTGCAGCGTCAGCTCCGCCACCCGGGCTCGCTGCGCGTCGAGCTGCTTCTGTGCGACGGCCAGCTCAGCCTGCTGGGCGGCCAGCTCCGAGCGCGCCTCCGTGAGCTGGAACTTCGCGCCGTTGAGTCGTTCGGAGGCCGCAGCCGACTCCGCATAGAGGTTGTCGAGGTTCTGGCGAGACTGCACCAGACGCACCTGGAGCTGGGCCTCGGTGGGGTCGTCGGCACTCGCACCGGTCGTGGTGGCCAGGGCGAGGGCGACCGAGCAGGCAGTCGCGATCGCGAGTCCGCGGCACGCGAGGGGGAAGGCACGCATGCGCCGAACCTAGCCCGAAAACACCCCCGTGGGAACATCAATCCCACAATTAACACCCGTCACATGCGTGTCGGTGCTGGCATCAGCGGCGATCCGGGTCCACAATTCCGCTCCCTCAGGACCCGCTGGGCGCAAGGATCAGGGTGCCTTCGGTGGCCTCGTCGATCGCATCGGCCGAGAACGACCACGGCAGCGTCTCTCCGCGTGCCCACATCCCAGCCTGGTCGATGTAGTTCTGGTGGAACGCGTGGCCGGAGTTGCCGGTCAGCTGGATCCAGCGCGAACGGTCCAGATTCGCGAGGTCGACGACCATCCGCATCGAGGGCACAGCCGTCACGCCATAGCCCTCCGTGGCGTCCCAGCCGGTCGCGTCGACGAGCCCACCACCGCCACCGACTTCGTACGGCCCACGGTTGAACAACTTGTTGATCAGCTCCACGCCCGAGTCGCCGAGGGTCGGGTTGACCAGGTCGAGCCGGTGCAGTCGGCCCCATGACCAGTCCTCGGGATCGCGCGACTGGACCTTGGTGAGCTCGTCGCGAGCGGCACGCATCGCTGCCACGAGCACCTCGTCGCGGGTCTCGGTCCGGCGCGGAGTGGTGATGTCATCCCACCAGTGACTGTTCGGCTCGTCGATGATCGTCCGCATGACGTTGAACCAGCGCTCGCCGCCGGTCGGCCACTGGCTCTCGGGCAGCTCGTCATGAAAGGTGCCCGCCAGGAGGTTCTTCCACACCACGTTGAAGTAGGCAGCGGCAGAGGAATCAGCAGCCTGCCGGTAGTCCCAGCCCCGCAAGGTGTCCTGGCCCTGCCGGTAGTAGCCGCTGCCGACGTCAACCGCCAGGAGTTTCGGCACGAGCTGGGCCGCGTTCGGGCTGAAGGTGTCCATCTGGATTCGTGACATGTCCGCCACCGACAGGGTCGGCTTGGCTGTCAGGAGTTCGCGGATGCGCTGCGAGCGGTAGCCCGGGGCGGTGTCGGCGCCGAGGGTCAGCGGGTACTGGTCACCGATGACCTTGTTGTTGGCCGTGACGATGAAGCCCTCGTCCGGGTTGAGCACCGACGGCAGCTTCTCGAACGGAATGGTCCCCTTCCACGCGTACGCGGGATCCCAACCGGGGACCGGCCACCTGCCGTCACCGGTCTTGCGAATCGGGATCGTGCCGGGCGACTGATAGCCGATGTTGCCGTCGACGTCGGCGTAGACCAGGTTCTGGGACGGCACCGTGAACAGCTTGGCCGCAGCGCGGAACTCGGTCCAGTTCTGGGCCCGGTCGAGCGCGAACACCGCCTTGATCGTTGGCTCGGGGGTCAGCGCGGTCCAGCTCAGCGACACGGCATATGTGCCCGCCCCGACGGTCTTCTGGGACTGCCTCGCGACGTCGGCGATGTCGTCGTCGAGATCGGAGAGGATCGGACCGTGACGGGTCGATCGGACCGTGATGGTCTCGGTCTTTCCGCCCGCGACCTTAAAGGTCTCCTTCCGCGTCGTCAGCGGGACCTGCTCGCCGTCGTACTCGTAGGTCGAGCCCGACACCTTCTCGAGGTAGAGGTCGGCGACGTCTGCGTACATCGTCGTCACCCCCCACGAGATCGAGGCGTTGTGGCCCACCACGACGCCCGGCAGGCCGGCAAAGGAGAAGCCCGCGACGTCGTACGGGCATGCCTCGGTGACCTGCCGGCAGTGCAGTCCCACCTGGTACCAGATGCCCGGCATGGACGGCGCAAGGTGCGGGTCGTTGGCCAGGATCGGCTTGCCGGTCGTGGAGTGCTTGCCGTCGACGACCCAGGAATTCGAGCCGATGCCATCGCCGGTGCCGAGCAGCGCCGGCAGTGCATCGGCGCCGTCCTGGGCGGCTTGGAGCGAGGCCACGGCTGAACGCGCGAGGCTCGGATCGACGCCGGACGACGCGCCACCGTCCGAGCCGTTGCCACCCACGATCGTGGCGTGATCCTTGGGGTAGTCCGGGTAGAGCTGCTCGACCTGGTCGACCGGCAGCTTCGCGGTGGACAGCACCCGGGAGATCTCGTCGCCCATGTTGCTGCGCAGGTCCCATGCCATGGCCTTGATCCATGCCAGCGAGTCGACGGGGGACCATGGCTCGGGCTGGTAGTCGGGTCCGGTGAGTGCCAGCACCGAGTACTCCAGCGAGAGCTCGGTGGCCGACTTGTTCTCTATGTAGGAGTTGACCCCGTTCGCGTACGCCTTGAGCAGGCCGAGCGTCTCATCGTCGAGGAGAGCGAGCTCCTGCTGCGCCACACGACGCCAACCGAGTGTGCGGACGTACTTGTCGGTGTCGAGTGCGCCCTCACCGACGAGCTCGGCCAACCGACCCCCGGTCACGTGCCGGCGGAAGTCCATCTCGTAGAAGCGGTCCTGGGCCTGCACGTAACCCTGGGCGAAGAACAGGTCCTCGGGGTCGTCGGCATAAATCTGCGGGATGCCCTTGCCGTCGCGCTTGACCGTGACGTCGCTGTGCAGCGCGTTGACCTGCACCGCGCCGGTGGTGTCGGGGAACGACTTGCGCACCGTCACGAAGGACAGGACCGCAGCCCCGACCAGGACGGCGGCGACCAGGGCCGCGATGACGATGACGATCCGACGCACCGGGCCACCCTACGCAACCCACATGAACCCTGCTGACGAAGACTCGCTGGTCCGACGGGTCAGGCCTTCTCCGCGCTGCGGATCTCGCCGACCAACTCCTCCAGCACGTCCTCGAGCATGATGACGCCGAGCACCTCGCCGGACTGGTCGGCAACCCGTGCCATGTGTGATCCACGCGCCTGCATCGTGCGGAGCGCCTCGTACAGGCCGGACCCGGCCACAACGGTCGCCAGCGGCCGCAGCCACTTGTCCGCGATCGTCTCGAGCCGCGACTCGTCGTCGGTGTCGAGGACGTCCTTGATGTGCAGGTAGCCCGCGATCTCGCCCCGCGCGTCGAGCACCGGGAACCGGGAGAACCCTGTCTCGGCGCAGGCCTGCTCGACGTCGACCGGGGTCGCACTCGGCGGGATCGTGACCAGCCCCGCCCGCGGGAGCAGGACCTGGTCGACCGTGCCCTCGTGGAAGTCCAAGGCGCCCGAGACCAGGCCGTACTCGTCCTCGTCGAGCAGACCCTCCCGTCGGGACTCCTCGACGAGGCCCGCGACCTCGTCGTGGGTGTAGGTCGAAGAGACCTCGTCGACCGGCACGACGCGGAACAACCGGATGATGACGTTCGCGATCCCGTTGAGCACAACGACGAACGGCTTGAGCACCACCACGACGCCGAGCATGAACGGCCCGAGGAACAACGCGGCGCGGTCCGGTCCGACGAGCGCAAGGTTCTTCGGCACCATCTCACCGAGCACGACGTGGGCGAACACGACGATCGTCATGGCGATGACGAACGAGACCGGGTGCACCAGCCCCTCGGGCACGTTGACTGCCTTGAACGCCGGCTCCATGAGGTGTGCGATGGCGGGCTCGCCGACGGCACCAAGACCCAACGAGCAGATCGTGATTCCGAGCTGGGCCGCCGCCATGACCTGCGTGATGTTCTCGATCGCGCGCATCGCCATGCGTGCGGGACGCGAGCCTGCGGCGATCCGGGGCTCGAGCTGCGTGCGGCGCGCCGAGATCAGCGCGAACTCGGCCGCGACGAACAACGCGTTCAGACCAAGTAGCACCACCGTGAGAAGGACGCCGGACCAGTCGCTCATGCCGTCTCCTCCGTGCCGTCGTCGTCGACGGTCAGCGAGACCCGGTCGATGCGACGACCTTCCATGCGCTCGATCATGAGCGTCACGACCAGGGGCTCGGGATCGTCGCCGTCGTCGTCGGGAGTGCGGTCCAGATGCAGCGTCACGGCGTCGCCACGTGCACCGATGCGACCAAGCTTCTCGAGGATCAGGCCCGCGATGGTCTCGTAGTCTTCGCCTTCGGGCAGCGCGATGCCGGTCTGCTCCTCCACCTCGTCAGGTCGCAGCAGGCCCGAGAGCGACCAGGTGCCGTCGCGACGATGACGGCTTCGAGAGGACAGCCGGTCGTGCTCGTCCGCGATGTCGCCGACGATCTCCTCCACCAGGTCCTCCAGCGTGACGACTCCGTCGGTGCCGCCGTACTCGTCGACCACGACCGCCATCTGCATGCCCTGCTCGCGCAGCACCAGCAGCAGCGGGTCGAGCTCGATGCTGTCAGGCACGATCGTCGCGGGGTCGGCGATCTCGGACACCCGCACCGAGCGGCGGCGGTCCTGGGCAACGGCAACGGCGCGCTTGACGTGCACGATTCCCAGCACATCGTCGGGGCTCCTGCCGATGATCGGAAATCTGGAGTGCCCGGTCTGCCGCGCGGCCTCGATGACGTCGTGTGCTGTGTCGCGCCCCTCCAGGAAGCGGACGCGAACGCGCGGCGTACGCACATCGGCCGCCGTGCGGTCGCCGAACGCGATGCTGCGGGCGACCAGGTCGGCGGTCTCGTCGTCGATCGCGCCCTGCTTGGCCGAGCGGAGCACGAGCGACCGCAGCTCGACGGGGGAGCGCGCCGAGCGCAGCTCCTCCTGCGGCTCGACGCCGAGGAGTCGCAAGATCGCGTTGGCCATGCCGTTGAGCGCCCGGATCGGCCAGGCCATCGCCTTGGTGAACATTCGCTGCGGCCACTGGGTCAGGGCCGCGGTCCGCTGCGGGAGCGCCAGGGCGAAGTTCTTCGGCACGAGCTCACCGACCAGCATCGTGACGATGGTGCTCAGCACCAGCGCGATCCCGTAGGCAACGCCCTTGACCGACCCGCCTTCCAGCCCGGCTGACTCCAGCGGTCCGCGCAGGATCGTGCCGATCGCCGGCTCAGCGAGGAAGCCGATCGCAAGGTTGGTCATCGTGATGCCGAGCTGCGCACCGCTGAGCTGGGTCGACAGGCTCCGGAGGGCCAGCAACGTGCCCTGCGCGCCGACGTCGCCGGCCTCGGCGTCGCGCTCGATCGTCGCGCGGTCGACCGTGACGAACGAGAACTCTGCGGCGACGAACACTCCACAGGACAACATCAGGAGGAACGACGTGGCCAGGAGCAGCCATTCGGTCATCGCTGGGCTCCGGGAGGGACGGGATCGGTCACGGTGCGGCAACTGTACCCTTGGGACGCACCATCAATCGAGCGGGAGCCAGACGTGCCGAAGTATCAGTACGAGTGCAAGGACTGCGGAGAAGCGCTGGAAGTCCAGCAGAGCTTCACCGACGACGCGCTGACGGTCTGTCCCAACTGCCAGGGCAACCTCCGCAAGGTGTTCAACGCCGTGGGCGTCGTGTTCAAGGGATCGGGCTTCTACCGCAACGACAGTCGCTCCACGTCGACCTCGTCGGACGCCGCCAAGCCGGCTGCCAAGGAGAGCGCCCCGAGCGCTCCCGCGCCGGCACCTGCCAAGAAGGCCGGCAAAGACTCCGCAGCCTGACCCCTGTGGACGACCGACTACGGCGGTAGGACGAAAGTTCCTAGAGTCCGGACATGGACCGCTTCAACCGTTTCGTCTTCGAGCACCGTCGCAGCCTCGCAGCACTCTTCACCGGTCTGGCTGTCCTGGCCGCGCTCACCGCGCTCCGGCCGAGCAGTGACGGCGCCGCCGTGCTCGTGGTCAAGCACGACCTGCGCAGCGGTCACGTGCTGACCGCATCGGACCTTCGCACGGCGACGATCCCGCGATCCGTGCGGCCGGCCCACACGCTCCGCCGGGCGTCCGCCGTGGGACGGCGCATCGCGGGACCCATGCGTGCCGGCGAGATGCTCACGGACTACCGAGTCCTGCAGGACGACGCGCTGTCGGGCTATGCCGAGGACGCCGTGCTGACGACGATCCGGGTGGACCGCGCCGACGGTCTGACCGGACTGCACGTCGGCGACCGGGTCGACGTCGTCGCGGTCGACCCGGACGGCGAGAGCAAGGCCACGGTGGTGGCTCGTGCCGTCGAGATCGTGACGCTGCCATCGGCGTCGAGTGACCACGAAGTGCGCCCGGTCGGCATCGTGACGACCGAGCAAATCGCTCTTGTCCTGGCGACGGCCGCCCTCGAGGCCCGGTTCAGCCTGATCACGTCGTCCTAGTCGCTGGCCCGAGGCATCGCTATGGTCGAAGGGTCAGTTTCCATCTGAAGGGGGCACCATGATCAAGGGTTTCAAGGACTTCTTGATGCGCGGCAACGTCATCGATCTCGCCGTCGGCATCGCCATCGGCGTCGCATTCACCTCGCTCGTCGCGGCATTCGGCGACAACTTCATCAACCCGATCGTCGCGTCGGTGGGTGGCGGCAGCGAGAAGGGCTTCGGCTTCCAGATCACCGACAGCTCCAAGACCCTCGTCGACGTCGGCGCGCTGATCAATGCGCTGATCGTCTTCGCAGTCACGATGGCCGTCATCTACTTCGCGGTCGTCGTGCCGGTGCAGAAGATGCAGGCCATGCGTCGGCCCGGCCCCGGCGTGGACGAGCCCGAGGCCGTCCCGGAGGACACC
This sequence comes from Aeromicrobium sp. A1-2, assembly GCF_003443875.1. Lineage (NCBI taxonomy): Bacteria > Bacillati > Actinomycetota > Actinomycetes > Propionibacteriales > Nocardioidaceae > Aeromicrobium > Aeromicrobium sp. A1-2. The sequence continues at coordinate 2,557,787 of NZ_CP027482.1, forward strand.
GCGCTGCTGCGCGAGATCCGTGACGCGCTGGCTCGCCGACCCGGGATCTAACCCACCGGGCTAGCCGTGGTGAGGCGGGACGTCGCGGAGGTATTCCTCGTCGCGCGACGTTCCGCCTTGCTCGTTCCAGCCCTCGTCCGTCTCGTCGGTCGTCGTGGCGGGCAGCAGGTCGCCGAGCATCTCGGCGGCTTTGCGTCGCCGCTCCCGCTCGGCCCGGTCAGGCTCGGACGAGGTCATGGAACCACTCCGGTGTGAGCGTGGCGTGACGTGGGTACCAGCCCGTGCGCTCGCTGAACAGCTGTGAGCTCACCCGCTGCGAGCGGGTCAGGATCTCGAGCTTCTCACCACCGAGCCGCAAGACCCAGCCAGGCAGGAAGTGGCCCTCCCGGCGTCCCGCCGCCATCGCTATCGCGTCGACGTAGTCGCGGCGCTGCACCGGCTCAGCACCGACGTTGTAGACGCCACCGGGGGCCGTCAGCGCGTGCACGACGGCGGTCCCGACGTCATCGGGATGGATCACGTGCATCCAGGAGGTCTCCTCACCGAGACCAATCGAGCGCCCGGCTGCGGCCCGGCGGAACAACCACGCCGTGTTGCCGTCGTTGCCGGCGATCAGGCCGAACCGCAGGCTCACTGCCGTGCCGCCCGACGCGGCGATCGCCTCGACGTTGTTCTCGGCCACGACGACGGGCTCGGTCGCGCCGGTCACGTCGACCGGGCTGTCCTCGTTGATCCAGTCGTCGCGCTGATCCGCGTACATGAAGCTGAGGCTCTGCTGGATGATCCGCCCGACGCCGGCATCGACGGCTGCCTCCGTGACGATCCGCGAGCCACGCAGCCGGATCTTGTCGATCGCCTTGAGCGATCCGGGCCGCAGCGCCGCTCGCCCGACCGGCACCCGGGTGGCGAGATTGGCGACGGCATCACATCCCCGCATGCCTGCGCCCATGGCCGAGCGGTCGAAGAGGTCGCCGAGGCATGGCTCGGCGCCGGCGCCGGCGATCTGCGCGGCGCTCTGGCGTGTGCGGGCCAGGCCAACCACGTCGTGGCCCGCGGCGTGCAGCGCCTGGATGGACGATCGGCCCATCACCCCGCTCGCACCCGTGAGAAATACCTTCACGTTCTCTCCCTGTGGAGGACTCCCGGGAGAAGGTCTCACCCGGTTTCTCCGGTGAGGGCCGGTGAGCCCGCCGGAGATTACGAAAGGATAACAATTCCTCGCAGCCGGCGGTTACCGATAGGTAACTTTCAGGGCTGGACGAGGGGAACGATGTCCGCGATCGACTCGAAGACCTCGGTCGGTCGGAACGGGAACCGCTCGACCTCGCCCGGCGCGGTCGACCCGGTCAGCACCAGGAACGTTCGCAGCCCGGCCTCGAGACCCGAGAGCACGTCGGTGTCCATCCGGTCGCCGATCATGACCGTCGTCTCGGAGTGGCCCTCGATCTGGTTGAGCGCGCTACGCATCATCAGTGGGTTGGGCTTGCCCACGAAGTAGGGCTCGACTCCCGTTGCCTTGGTGATCAGTGCCGCAACCGAGCCCGTCGCGGGCAACGAACCGCCGGGCGACGGTCCGGTGGCATCAGGATTGGTCGCGATGAACCGCGCGCCGTTGTCGATCAGCTGGATCGCTCGGGTGATCGCCTCGAACGAATACGTGCGGGTCTCCCCCAGCACGACGTACTCCGGGTCGCGGCTCGTCATGATGTAGCCGACGTTGTGCAGCGCCGTGGTCATGCCGGCCTCGCCGATGACGTACGCCGTGCCGTCGGGTCGCTGCTCGCTGAGGAACTTGGCAGTGGCCAGCGCCGACGTCCAGATCGCCGACTCCGGCAGATCGATGCCGGCGGCACGCAGCCGCGCGCACAGGTCACGGGGGGTGAAGATCGAGTTGTTGGTGAGGACCAGGAACTTGCGACCGGTCTGCTTGAGTCGGTTGATGAACTCGGCGGCCCCGGGGATCGCCTTCTCCTCGTGGACGAGCACGCCATCCATGTCGGTCAGCCATGTCTCGATCGCCTTGGTCATGCCCCCTATTGTCCACCCGCGGAGTGCCGGGTGAGGAACTTCCAGATCAGGGTGCTGGCGTCGATCTCCTGGGTCGTGACGTCGGTGCCGCGTTCGGCCGAAGCAGGTATCCCGGCCAGATGCGACAGCCAGTCCGGGCCGCGCCGCCAGCAGGCAGAGAACGCGTCACCTCAGCACTGCAACCCCGGGAGATAAGGGCAGGCGGGTGGGCCGGACATAGAGGCGATCGTCTGGACCCGGACCAAGATTGGATAGCCTGAGTCCACGCCCTCGTAGCTCAGTCGGATAGAGCGACCGCCTCCTAAGCGGTAGGTCACAGGTTCGATTCCTGTCGAGGGCACCCCATCGCACCCCTATCCCCATCCCCGCGATGTGTGAGGTTCTGCACCCGTTTGACCTACGGCACGGTGCGCACCGCCACAAATCTGGTGGAGGTGCGGGCGGGGCGGAGCTGACCTAGCGTGATTCCACCATGGTCCGACTCCGCCGTACGTCTCCGTCAACACCGGGCTGGGAGCGGGTGCGTCACGGACGAGGCTTCCGCTACCTCGACCAGGACCGGCGGCCGCTCGAGCCGGAGCAGGTCGAGCGCTGCCGGCTGCTGGTCATCCCGCCCGCGTGGAACGCGGTGTGGATCTGCCCGCTCGACAATGGTCATCTGCAAGCGGTCGGCACCGACGTCGCCGGCCGGAGGCAGTACATCTATCACCCGGACTGGCGAGTGCGGCGGGACCTGGCGAAGTACCAACGGATGGAAGGGTTCGCCGCCGAGCTCCTCAAGCACCGGACCGCATCACGTCGCGACCTCGGCGGCGATGGGCTGACCCTTGAGCGGTTCGCTGCGACGGCATTCAGCCTGCTCGATCTCGGCATGTTCCGCATCGGTTCGGAGCGGTACGTCGAGGAGAACGGGAGCTACGGCCTCTCGACGCTGGAGAAGCGGCACGTGCACGGCACGGGTCGCGGCATGACGTTCTCCTATCCCGCCAAGTCGGGCCAGGACGTCGAGGTCACGGTCCGGGACGAGCGGGTGCGGGACGTGCTCGACACGCTGCACCGCCGCCGGGGGGGCGGCGACCGGCTGCTGGCGTACAAGTCGGGGCGGCAGTGGCACGATCTGGCTGCCGACGACGTCAACGCCTACGTCAAGGAGCTGCTGGGCGACGCGTACTCCGCCAAGGACTTCCGCACCTGGCGCGGCACCTCGATCGCCGCGCTCTCGCTCGCAACCAGCGACCGGGCCTCAGCCGCGAGCCGCAAGAAGTCGGTTGCCACGGCGATGCGTGAGGTGTCCGAGCACCTCGGGAACACCCCGGCGATCGCCCGATCCTCCTACGTCGACCCCCGAGTCGTCGACCTCTACGCCGACGGAGTCACGGTCGGGTCCAACCACCGTCGAGTGGCTCCCGGCGCCACGATCAGTCGCACGCTGGAACGTCAGGTGCTCCGCATGCTGCGCCGCGCCTAGGTGCGCTCGGCTGGGCGCACGTCTCAGAGCGCGGATTCGATCGCGCGCCAGAACGTCGGATAGGCGTAGATGGTGTTCTGCAGCGTCTCGACCGGGATCTCCGCCCGCACCGCGAACGCCAGCGCCGCGAGCGTCTCGCCGCCCATGGGCCCCGCACTCGTCGCGCCGACGATGACACCACGGTCCTCGTCGATGATGATCTTGATCAGTCCCTCGTTGCCGATGCCGTGCAGGAAGCCACGGCTGCTCGCGGCGACGTCGGTCAGTCCGACCCGCACGTTGATGCCCCGCTCCCGGGCCTGCGACTCCGTGATGCCGACACCGCCGACTTCCGGGTCGGTGAACGTGACCCGCGGGAAGCTGGTGTCGTAGTCGCTCTGGGGCTCGCCGAGGATCGATCGAGCGGCACGCTCCGCGTGATACATCGCGACGTGGGTGAACGCCCCCCGACCCACGATGTCGCCGATCGCCCAGAGGCCGTTCTTGACACTCATGTCGTCCTGCACCGGGAGGAACCGGCCGGCGTCGACGTCCACCGTGTCGAGACCGATGTCGTCGAGTCGGGACTTCCGGCCGGCCGCCACGAGCAGCCGCTCGGCTTCGTGGGTCACGTCACCGCTGGTCACCGTGAATCGGCCGTCGGCGTACGCGACGCTGTCGATCGTGATGCCGGCATGCACGCCGATGCCCTCGGCCTCGAAGACCCTGGTGAGGAGTTCGGACGACTCCGGCTCCTCCGGCCCGAGGATTCGCGGACCGCCCTCGAGGACCGTGACCTGGGTGTCGAACCGCGAGTATGCCTGGGCCAACTCGAGACCGATCGCGCCACCGCCGATGACGATCAGGGATGCCGGCGCCTGCTCGTTGCTGAGCGCCTCCCGGTTGGTCCAGTACGGAGTGTCGGCCAGGCCGTCGATCGGCGGGACCGAGGCCGTCGTGCCGGTGTTGAGCACGACGCCCCTGGACGCAACGTACGTCTGGCCATCGACCTCGACGGTGCGATCACCGGCCAGCCGGCCATGACCGCGCACGAGTGTCGCGCCGGCGTCGGTGATCCGATCGGCTGCGACTGTGTCGTCCCAGTTGTCGGTCGCCACGTCGCGGATGCGCCGGGCCACCTTGCTGAAGTCCGGCGTCACCGAGACGCTGCCGGACAGTGTCTCGACCCGGCGCGACTCGGCCAGCGCATTGGCCCCACGGATCAGCATCTTGGACGGGATGCACCCCCAGTAGGGGCACTCTCCGCCGACCAGCTCTGCCTCGACGGCCACGACGGCGAGCCCGGCCTTGGCCAGCCGGGCCACCAGCGCCTCTCCACCTGGTCCGAGACCGACGACGACGACATCACACTCGTGAACGCTCATGCCCCCAGTTTGTGCCATGCCGGCCGGTCAGGCCAGAGCAGGCAGCGCCGGACCTCAGCGGGCGGCGAGCATGCGGCGCGGGTTGATGACGCCGTTGCCGGTCCGCGAGTCGTAGCCGCGCGATCCCACGTCATCCGCCGTCGACAGCATCAACGAGCTGACCGTCGAGGCGCGCCAGCCCCGACCGAGGTGGGCGATCTCGAGGGCCGCAGCAGCTGCCGCGTACGGCGTGGCCATCGAGGTTCCCGAGAGGGTGCAGTACGTCGGTGGGCAGTTGAGGCTCTGGTCCGGCGCCTGCACCATCGTCGAGATGATGCCGCTGCCCGGCGCCACCACGTCGACCCACGAGCCACAGCTGGAGTAGGACGCCGTCGAGCCGTCGGAGTTGATTGCGCCGACCCCGATGACGCCCGGGTAGGCCGCCGGATAGGCGGTCGGTGACCCGAACAGGAACGCACAGGAGGTGTTGCCTGCGGCTGCGACGACGACGACGTTCTTGGACTGCGCATATTCCACCGCGGCGCGACCGGCCGAGTCACTCCAGCGCGAGCCCAGGGACAGATTGATGACGTCGGCGCCGTGGTCCGTCGCCCAGACGATGCCGCGGGCCACGCCAGCGGTGTCACCCGAGCCGGAGCCGTCGAGCACGCGTACCGGCAGGATCTTCGCGTGGCGGGCCAGCCCGGCAATGCCCTTCCGGTTGCCGGCAACGGCCGCGATGATCCCGGCGACATGCGTGCCGTGACCGTTCGCGTCGTCCGCCGACCCACCCGGTGACACGACGTCATATCCCTTGAGGACCTGGCCTCGCAGGTCTGGATGTGCCGCCCGGACACCTGTGTCGACCACGGCGACGACGACGCCGCGACCAGACGTGGTCTTCCACGCGGTCTCGGCGCCGAACCGGCTCAAGGCCCACTGCTTGCTGCGATAGGTGTCCTTCGAGACATCGATCTGCACGGGGTGCGCCATGTCGACGCCGATCGTGGACTTCTTGGCCAGCCCCGCCACGATGAGCTTGAGCGCACTCGACCTCGTGCTCGCGGTGCTGGTGGAGATCTTCGGGCCGGCCGATGTGCGGCTCGTGGTCACGACCTTGAGCGGTGCGCCCGGGGTCGCGGCGGCCAGGATTCCAGCCGCCGTCTGCTGCAGCGTCCGGTCCAGGCGTGAGAGGACGTCGTCCGAGGCCCCTGCGCTCGAGGTGCTGGCCGCGACCAGTGTTGCGCCGAGCGCCACCGACACCATGATCTGTCCGAATGCGTTGCGCACTGGGGCCACCTTCCGTCCGTCAGGGGATCAACGCGGGAGGATGGCCCGGGGTTACGGCCCAAACGCTACGACTCCGGGCGAGGCCCGTGGGTCTGCAGGAACAGGACCGGCCCGTCCAGAGCGCCGTCCAGTCCACGAACGGCGGCCAGCGCCTTGGCGGTGTAGACCGGCTCGAGCTCCAGCCCCTCGGCTTCGGCTGCCAGCGCGAGCGCCTCGGATCCGCGCTCTGTCGTGGCGCCGTAGGTGTCTCCCATCCACACTGCGGTGGCGCTCACGTCAGCGGGAGTCAGCTCGATCGAGACGTCGGCCCCGCGGTCACGCAGGAGAGCTGCGGTCTGGTTGGCCAGTCGGCTGATGGTCACGGCGTCGAGCCGGAACGAGTCGTTGACCACGATGCCCAGGACCCGGGTGCGGAGCCCGGCGAGCCGGAGTCCCAGAGCCAGTCCAGCCGCGGTGCCCCCCGATCCCACTGCCGTCACGAGTGTCCGGGGCTCGGGCATCTCGCCGGCCTCGACCTGCGCGGCGATCTCGAGTGCCGTCTCGACATAGCCGAGGCTGCCGACCGCCGAGGAGCCGCCGGCGGGCAGGTAGTAGGGCAATCGCCCGCGGCGTGAATGACGGGCCAGGATCCATGGGGCCGCGAGCTTGAGCCGCCCCACCGTCGGGTAGCGGTGGATCACGGCCCCCGAGGCAGCGAGTCGACGGAGCTGCTCGCGCACGTGCTCGTCGACGGGTTGCTCCACCAGCCCGAGGACCGTCCGCAGGCCGTGCTCACGTCCGTACAGCGCGGCGGCCAGGCCCCAGTGCGTGCCGATGCCACCGACTGTGAGCACCGTGTCCCGGCCCCGGCGGTGCGCCTCCGGGATGATCCACTCGAGCTTGCGGACCTTGTTGCCACCCCAGCCGCCGTCACCGAACCCGGCCTCATCCTTGATCCAGACCTCGTCCTGCAGCCCGAGCCGCTCGAGCCGGCGTACCGGGGTCGGGCTCGCTCCGAGCCGCACATGCGGCAGGTCGGCGGCGGGAAAGCGCTGTCCGAGTCGACTCATGTGGGTCACTCTAGGAGTGATGGTCCCGAGCGCGACAGGCGAGGAGATCCATCACTTCGCACTGGCGCGCGCCACGTGGGGCTCGCGCCACCGCACGACGCTGTAGCCGAGGAGCCCCCACGCCGCCAACGCCGAGGCCCACAGGCCGAGGGCCGTGGCCCACCCGTGCGCCGGGAGCTGCGGGCCGAAGCCGACGCTGAGGACATCGAACTCCGGGATCTCCGGGCTCATCATCCACACGATGCCGAGGGCAAACAGCCACAGCCCACCGAGGAAGCTCACGACGATACGCGGCCACGTCGCCACGCCGTACTTCGCCGCCTCGATCGCCCGACGCTCCAACGGGTCCAGCAGCCTCTGCGCCCAGACGTAGTGGCGTGATAGCAGCGCGACACCGGACACCACGATCAGCATGCCGGGGCCGGGCAGAGGCATCAGCGCGATGCCGACCGGGATCAGGGTCCAGCCGAGCACCTCGCGACCCGTGCGACGGAACCAGCCCAACATGGCGGACCGAAGGCTCATGGCCCAAGCATGCCAGCACCCCCAACTTGAGATGGCGGAACCCTCGGGCCCGCGGTTGACTTGGCGACGTGAACATCGCATCCTCCCTCCTGTCGCTGGCTGAGGAGACTCTCGGCCTCTCGCTCCCGATCCGCCTGCGCGCCTGGGATGGCAGCGAGGCCGGCGTACCCGGAGCCCCTGTCGTCGTGATCCGCAGCAAGAGGGCCCTGCGACACATCATCTGGAAGCCGGGCGAGCTCGGAGTGGCTCGCGCGTACGTCCAGGGGGACCTCGACATCGAGGGCGACCTCGGCGACGGACTGCGGGCGATGTGGAACGCCGTGCGCGACGCCCGCATCGCTGATCAGAGCGCCGGACGTCCCACGATCGGCCCCAAGCAGATCGCCAAGGCCGTGGCACTCGCCGTGCGGCTCGGAGCAATCGGCCGACGTCCGCCGGCACCTGCCGCCGAGTCAAATCTGACCGGTGAGCTGCACAGCAAGGAGCGTGACCAAGCCGCGATCTCGCACCATTACGACCTGTCGAACGACTTCTACGAGCTGATCCTCGATCCCAACGTGGCCTATTCCAGCGGATACCACCTGACGCCCGACATGACGCTCGAGGAGGCGCAGACCGCCAAGCTGCACCTTATCTGCAAGAAGCTCGGCCTGCAGCCGGGCATGAAGATGGTCGACATCGGGTCCGGCTGGGGCTCACTGACGCTGTTCGCAGCCGAGCACTACGGCGTGCACGTCACCGGCGTGACGCTCTCGATCGAGCAGCGCGACTACGTCATGGGCAAGGCCGCCGAGCGTGGACTCGCAGACAAGGTCAACGTCAGCCTGCGCCACTTCCGCGATCTCGAGGCGTCGGGCGTGATGGACAACGGCATCGACGCGATCGCCTCGATCGAGATGGGCGAGCACGTCGGCGACGCGGAGTACGTCGTGTTCGTCGACTCGATCCACCGCTACCTCAAGCCCGGCGGCCGCGCGCTGATCCAGCAGATGTCGCGCAGCAACGACGCCCCCGGTGACAGCCCCGGCGGAGGGCCGTTCATCGAGACGTACATCGCGCCTGACATGCACATGAAGCCGTTGGCCAAGACGATCGGCCTGATCGCCGCGTCGGGCCTGGAGATCCGCGACGTCCAGGCGATGCGCGAGCACTACCCACAGACGGTTGCAGGCTGGGCCGCGAAGCTCGAGGACAATTGGGACACCGCGGTCAAGCTGATCGGCGAGGAGAACGCCCGCGTGTGGCGCCTCTACCTCGTCGGTGGCGCGCTGGCATTCGAGGAGAACCGCATGGGCGTCGACCAGGTCCTCTCGGTCAAGCCCAGCGCCAGGGGTGTCAGCAGCATGCCGAGCAGTCCGCTCGCCTGGCTGGCATAGTCGACGCATGACACCCAACGACCTGTCCCAGTCCGGCGCCAGCCTCCTCGGGGGGCTCGGGATCGTCGTGGTCTTCATGGGGATCGGGCTCGCGATCGCCCAGCGTCAGCACAAGCTCACGGTCGTCGACACGATGTGGGGCCTCGGCTTCGTGCTCGTTGCGGCCGAGACGGCCCTGGTGTCGGCCGGCGGTGACGGCGATCCAGCGCTGCGCTGGATCCTCCTCGCGATGGTGTCGGTGTGGGGCGTACGGCTCGCCTGGCACCTGCACAGCCGCAACTCCGGGCAGGCCGAGGACCCACGCTACGCCGAGCTCGCGGACGCCGACGGTCGATCGTTCGCCCAGGTCGCACTGATGCGGGTCTTCGTGCCGCAGGGTGTCGCGATGTGGCTCGTGGCGACCCCCATCATGATCGGGGCCAACAACCAGGAAATCTGCACGTGGCTGCTGGTGGTCGGTGTCGCCGTGTGGGCGATCGGACTGTTCTTCGAGGCGGTCGGCGACGCCCAGCTCGCGAAGTTCAAGACCGATCCCGCCAACAAGGGCCAGGTCATGGACCAGGGCTTGTGGCGCTACACCCGCCACCCCAACTACTTCGGAGATGCGTGCGTATGGACCGGCATCTGGATCGTCGTCGCCGGCTCCTGGCCCGGCCTGGCGACGGTCATCGGACCCATCGCCATGACGCTCTTCCTCACCAAGGTGACGGGTGCATCCCTCAACGAGAAGGGCATGAAGAAGACCAAGCCCGGCTACGAGGACTACGTACGTCGCACCAGCGGCTTCGTGCCCTGGAAGCCCAAGGCCCCCAAGGTCCGCTGAACGGTCAGCCCGAGACGAAGATGTGGGCAGCTGCCTCGGCGTCGATCTCGGCGGTCTCGCCCTGGCGGGCCACCACGAGGCCGTCGTGGCCCTGCGAGACCAGCACGTCGTTGCCGGGAAGTGCACCCACCCGGCGCAGCACCGACATGACCTCGGTGTCCTTCTGCAGCTCCTCGGCGATACGACGAACCACGAGCCGGATCGGCTCGATCGCGCCACTGACGGCCTTGGGCATCGGCACGACGCCCTCGAGGAACGCCGGGTCGGCACCGACCTGGCCCAGCTCGGACAGCCCGGGGATCGGATTGCCGTAGGGCGACTCGGTCGGATGCTTCAGCAGCTCGACGAGCCGGCGCTCGACCTGCTCGGACATCACGTGCTCCCAGCGGCACGCCTCCTCGTGGACGAACTCGATCTCCAGGCCGATGATGTCGGTCAGCAGACGCTCGGCGAGCCGGTGCTTGCGCATGACCCGGGTCGCAAGCTGGCGCCCCCTGGGGGACAGCTCGAGGTGGCGATCGCCCTCGACCGTCAACAGGCCGTCGCGCTCCATCCGGGCCACGGTCTGGCTGACTGTCGGACCGCTCTGGTGGAGGCGCTCGGCAATCCGGGCGCGCAAGGGCACAATGCCCTCCTCCTCCAGCTCGTAGACCGTGCGGAGATACATCTCGGTGGTGTCGATCAGGTCGCTCACGTCGACCATTGTTCCATGCCGTGCGGCATCGGGCGTCACGCCGGACAATGGACTCATGCCGACGTCAGTGATGTGGTTCCGCACGGACCTCCGCCTGCAGGACCACCCCGCCCTGCAGGCCGCGATCTCCGCCGGACCTGACGGTGTCGTGCCGCTGCTCGTGCTCGACGACAAGTTCTGGGGACCGGGTGCCAGCACCCGCCAGGCCTATCTCGTGCGGCTGCTGCAGGACTTCTCCGATCGCATCGGCGGGCTGCACGTCGTGCACGGCGATCCGGCGTCCGAGGTGGTCCGCATCGCCCGCACCGTCGAGGCAACGACGGTGCACATCTCCGCCGACTTCACGCCGTACGGTGCCGAGCGCGATGTCGCGGTCGAGCAGGCTCTGGCCGCGCACGACATCGCCATGGTCCGCACTGGATCGCCGTACGCCGTCGCACCCGGACGGGTCCTCAAGGGGGATGGCACGGGCTATCGCGTGTTCACCCCGTTCTTCCGCACCTGGCAGGAGCACGGCTGGCGTGGGCCGGCCGAGCCCGCCGCCGACGTGCGATGGATCCGGCCCGGCGGACGCACCCACCGCATCCCGGTGGCCGAGGTGCCCCCCGGACTGACGCTGCCCCCCGTCGGTGAGGAGGCTGCACTCAACCGATGGCATGACTTCCTCGACCAGGATGTCGCCGACTACGACACGACCCGCGACCTGCCGGGCCCCGACCGCACGTCGCGGATGTCGGTGCACCTCAAGTGGGGCACGATCCATCCGCGCACGATGCTCGCCGACCTGGCTCCGCTGCGCTCCCCCCGGTCCCAGGCCTATGCCCGCGAGCTGGCGTTCCGCGAGTTCTACGCCGATGTCCTGCACCACCGACCGGACTCGGCCTTCGGGTACTACAACCGCGCCTTCGAGGCCATGGACTACGACGAGCCGGGCGACGGGCTGGACGCGTGGAAGACCGGGCAGACCGGCATCCCGATTGTCGACGCCGGCATGCGCCAGCTGCTGGGCGAGGGGTGGATCCACAACCGCGTACGCATGATCGTCGCGAGCTTCCTGGTCAAGGACCTGCACGTCGAGTGGCAGCACGGCGCCAGACACTTCCTGGACCTGCTGGTCGACGCCGACCTGGCGTCCAACCAGCACGGCTGGCAGTGGGTCGCAGGGTGTGGCACCGATGCGTCGCCGTACTTCCGCATCTTCAATCCCATGACGCAGGGCAAGAAGTTCGATCCCGACGGCGAGTACGTGCGCCGGTGGGTGCCCGAGCTCGCCGAGGTGCCCTCCCGGCACGTCCACACACCGTGGGAGCTCGCGGATCCGCCAGCCGGATATCCCGCGCCGATCGTGGACCACGCCGAGGAGCGGCGGGAGGCCCTGCGCAGGTATGACTCGATCCGGCCCTAGTGTGGGACCGTGGTCACGATTCCAACGCAGTTCAACGGTCCAGCCCACTCCGGCAATGGTGGTTACGTCGCAGGGCTGATCGCCGAGCAGGTCGACGGCACCGGGCCGGTCACCTCGACGCTGCGGCTGCCGCCGCCGCTCGACACGCCCCTCAGCTGGGAGCGGGACGCGGACGAGGTCCGTCTCCTGACCGCCGGCGGCGCCGTGATCGGCGAGGCAGCGGCCGGCTCGTTCACGCGCGAGGCGCCCATGGTGCCGACGCTCGAGCAGGCGCAGGCGGGCCTGGCGGCGTACCCGGGATTCAAGCATCACCCCTTCGACCACTGCTTCACATGCGGCACACAGCGCGGCGAGGGCGACGGACTGCGCCTGTTCACCGGCCCGATCGAGGGCGATCGGACCGCTGGTCCGTGGACTCCGCACGAGTCCTTCGCCGGCGAGGACGGCACGATCGACGAGCCGATCATGTGGGCAGCGCTGGACTGCCCCGGCGGTTGGTCCGCAGACTTCACCAAGCAGACGATGGTGCTGGGGCGCATGACGGCCCAGGTCCTGCGCAGGCCGCGGGCCGGTGAACCGTGCCTGTCGGTCGGACACCTCGACTCGCGCAACGGCCGCAAGTTCTTGACCGACACCGCGTTGTACACCGAGGCCGGCGAGCTGCTCGGCCGCGCCGAGCAGGTGTGGATCGAGATCGACGTCGCCAACTTCTCCTGACGTCGCGTCGCTCGGCTACGGCGTCGGGTTGCGGGTGTCGTACGTCAGGAAGCGACGTTGCAGGACAGTCGCGGTCGCCAGCCCGGCGAGACACAGCACACCGCCGATGATCATGGCCCACTCCTCGTTGGTCGCGGCCGCGATCGAGCCGATGACGAAGTCGCCCAATCTGGGTCCGCCGGCGACGACGACGACGAAGACCCCCTGCAGCCGGCCCCGGAGCTCATCGGGCGCGGCAGTCTGCAGGATCGTCGACCGGTAGGACGCGCTGATCATGTCGGCGGCGCCGGACAGTGCAAGGAATGTGACCCCGAGCCACAGCACGCCGGGCAGCCCGATCGCGGAGACCCCCACCGCCGCGACCGCGACGCCGTAGACCGCGATCGCGACCACGATGGCGATGCCCTGCCTCCGCACCCGGCCAACCGATCCCGACACCGCAAAGGCCACCAGGGAGCCGATCGCCGGTGCGGCCTGCAGCAGGCCGAGCGTCGAGGCGTTGCCGGCGTAGACCGTGATGGCCAGCGCCGGGAACAGCGCCCGTGGCTGGGCGAAGATCATGGCGCACAGGTCGACGATGAAGGTCATCCGCAGGTTGGGCGCCGAGGCCAGGAAGCGCAGCCCCTCGACGACCGAACGCAGGCCCGGCGCCGAGCCGCGGCCACCGAGCGGCGGGATGGACGGGAGCCGCACGAGCGCGTACAGCGCGGCTCCGAACGTGATCGCGTCGATCGTGTACGCGACCTCGACCCCGTGCCACCCGATCACCAGGCCGCCGACCAACGGGCCGACCGTGAATCCAAGGTTGAACGACGCCATACCGAGGGCATTCGCCGCGGGAAGCATCTCGGCAGGCAGCAGGCGTGGCAGCATCGCCGAGCGCGCCGGGTTGTTGACCGCGAAGAACGCGGCCTGCAGGGCGACGATGGCGTACAGCAGTCCGACCGACTCGACGTCGGCGTAGGCCTGCGCGACGAGCAGGCCCGAGCACACCCACAGGCCCACCGCCGACCACAGGGCGATCAGTCGCCGGTCGTAGGCATCGACCAGCGCTCCCCCGTAAAGGCCGCCCAGCACGAGCGGAGCTAGTCCGCAGAGCCCGACCAGACCGACCTTGAACGACGAGCCGGTCAGGCCGTAGACCTGGAACGCGATCGCGATGACGGTCATCTGCTGGCCGAACTGCGAGATCGTCTGGCCGAACCACAACCGCCGAAATGCCGGGGACTCCCGCAGCGGCCGGATGTCGCTGACGACATGTCCGACCCGGGCCAGGAAGCTCACCACCAGATCATGCCAGCGCGGCCGTTGCAGGCCGCAACCGGCTGGCGCGATCAGGCTGGATCGGCGCCTGCCGGTCACGCCGCAGCGAGAGCGCGCATACTGACCGCATGACCACTCCCCGTATCCGCCATGAGCTCACGATCGAGCAGGTGCAGCGCTGGGTCGTGTCATTCCTGATCCTCGCCGTGTCGAGCTTTCCGCTCGGCGCACTGGTGGCAGTCATCCACACGATCGTGGGGGAAGGTCGCAACAGCGACGGGATCATCCTGCTCGTCGTGATGGGCTGCCTCGGGGTGCTTGCTCTCGGCGCGATCCGGCTGGTGCACCGCCGGACCGTGTTCGTGCCGTGGCTCGTGCTCGGCACACTCCCAGCGGTAATTGCAGCCTTCTTCATCTTCTAGCCCGCGGGCCTCCAGCGCTGCCCTGTCCGCAAAGTGTGCGAGCCTGCCCGGGTCGCGGAGCATGGATGGTGGAGGTTCGCACTACTCCTGATCGACGCAGTGCGAACTCGCACAGTTTCGCTGCCGCGGGTGGGGCTAGGACTGGAGATCGCTGACCAGCGGTGAGAAGCTCGACCGCCGGACAGCGAGCTCGAGGGACGCCACGTCGGGTGTGGCAGACACCGGACGAACGCCCACAACGGTGCGAATCATCAGCACCGGGATCAGGGCCACCGCGAGCAGCACGAGCAGCAACCAGGAGGCTCGGCCGAAGGTGTCGGTCGCGATCGCGACGGCTGCGGCGACGGTCGAGCCGCCGCCTACGTACGCCGCCGCCCACGTCGCGGAACCGGCCAGGGAAGCCGGAGCGAAGCGGCGGTACTCCAGCCCGGAGGCGCCGGCCGCCGCCGGGGTCAGCGTGCGGACGATCGGGATCAACCTGGTCAGGAAGACCGCAAGCCCGCCGCGGCGGTGCAGCATCTCGGTGGCTCGGTCGTAGTGCCGCACCCCGAGGCGCCGAACGGCCCTGGTCTCGCGCAGGTTGTCGCCGAACCGCCGGCCCAGCAGGTATCCCGCGTGGTCACCCGCACTTGCGCCCAACATCACGACGATCCCCAGCATGACCATCTGCGTCGGGGTCCCCATCGTCGCAGCCAGCAGGACGACGGCGGTCTCACCCGGCAGCACCATGCCGAGCCCCAGGCCGGACTCAGCAAATGCGAGAAAGAAGCCCAGCAGGAGCGTCAGCAGGAGGGCGGTCATGCCGACAGAGTGCCCGGCCGACGTGACGCGCGACCCGCGGCGAGGTGGACCCCGCGTGAACAGCGGGTTTCAGCGGTCCTGCAGGAGCCCCAGCAGGTAGTCGCCATAGCCACTCTTGGCATAGGCATCGGCCTGCGCACGCAGGCCGTCGTCGGTCAGCAGGCCCTTGCGCCAAGCCGCCTCCTCGGGGCAACCGATCGACAACCCCTGCCGCTTCTGGACGGTGCGGATGAACTCACCGGCCTCACCGAGGGAGTCGAACGTGCCGGTGTCGAGCCAGGCGACGCCCCGCTCGAGCACCTCGACCCTCAGACGACCGGCCTCGAGATAACGCCGGTTGAGGTCGGTGATCTCGAGCTCGCCCCGCGCGGAGGGCTTGAGATCGGCGACCATGTCGACGACGTCGTTGCTGTAGAAGTACAGACCCGGCACCGCGTACGAGCTCTTGGGGATCGCGGGCTTCTCCTCCAGCGAGATCGCGACGCCGCGCTCGTCGAACTCCACGACGCCCGAGGCCGAAGGATCGGCGACCCGGTAGCCGAAGATCACGGCGCCGTCGAGGTCGGTGAACTTGGTCAGCTGCGTGCCGAGACCGGCACCGTAGAAGATGTTGTCGCCGAGGACCAGCGCCACGGGCTCGCTGCCGATGTGCTCCTTGCCGATCACGAACGCCTGCGCGAGACCATCCGGACTGGGTTGCACGGCGTAGGTGATCTCGATGCCGAACTGCGAGCCGTCGCCCAGCAGGTGAGCGAACTGGGCCGAGTCGTGCGGAGTCGTGATGATCAGGACCTCGGTGACGCCCGCCAGGATCAGCGTCGACAGCGGGTAGTAGATCATCGGCTTGTCGTACACCGGGAGCAGCTGCTTGCTCACGGCACGTGTGACGGGATGGAGTCGGGAGCCAGTTCCACCGGCCAGGATGATTCCGCGCATGGCGCACATCCTAGGGATGCGCCCCCCGCACGCAGAGCGGCACCACTACTGTGGCCCCATGCGAAACGTCCTGGTGACCGGTGGGGCCGGTTTCATCGGCTCCAACTTCGTGCGCCACCTCATCACCACGACCGACCTCGACGTCACGGTCCTCGACAAGCTGACGTACGCCGCGAGCCGCGAGAGTCTCGCGGACCTGCCGGCGGACCGCTGCACCCTCGTGGTCGGTGACATCGCCGACGCCGCGCTGGTCAGCGATCTGGTGGGCCGTCACGATGCCGTCGTGCACTTCGCAGCCGAGTCGCACAACGACAACTCGCTCAACGACCCCAGCCCGTTCGTGCAGACCAACCTGGTCGGCACGTTCACGCTGCTCGAGGCCGCCCGGCAGCACGACGTCCGCTTCCACCACATCTCGACCGACGAGGTCTACGGCGACCTCGACCTGGACGACCCGGCACGGTTCACCGAGTCGACGCCGTACAACCCGTCCAGCCCCTACTCCGCGACCAAGGCCGGCTCGGACCTGCTCGTCGCGGCCTGGGTACGGTCCTTCGGCGTTCGCGCGACGATCAGCAACTGCTCCAACAACTACGGGCCCTACCAGCACGTCGAGAAGTTCATCCCCCGCCAGATCACCCAGCTCATCGACGGCCACAAGCCGCGGCTGTACGGCGACGGCCTCAACGTCCGCGACTGGATCCACGTCGAGGACCACAGCCGCGCGGTGCTGACGATCCTGCAGCACGGAGCGATCGGCGATACGTACCTGATCGGCGCCGATGGCGAGCAGGGCAACCGCGACGTGGTCGCCCGATTGCTGGAGATCTTCGGCCGCGAGCCCGATGACTTCGAGCACGTCACCGATCGCGCCGGCCACGACCGGCGCTACGCGATCGACTCCGGCAAGCTGCGTGCCGAGCTCGGCTGGCAGCCGGAGTTCGCCGACTTCACGTCTGGCCTCGCGGACACGGTCGAGTGGTACCGGGCCAACGAGCGGTGGTGGCGACCGAGCAAGGCCGCGACCGAGTCGATGTACGCGCGACAGGGTCAGTGATCGTGACGACCATGGCCTGCGCCGCGCCTGAGCGCCATCGCGACCTGACGTGACTGGCCCCGAGGTGACCGCGACCGCGATCCCCGGCCTGCTGGTCGTGCACCTGCCCGTCCATGCGGACAACCGAGGCTGGTTCAAGGAGAACTGGCAGCGGACCAAGATGGTGGACGCCGGCCTGCCCGACTTCGGCCCGGTCCAGCACAACATCGCGTTCAACACCTCGGCGGGCACGACTCGCGGCATCCACGCCGAGCCGTGGGACAAGCTCGTCTCGGTGGCGACCGGGCGCGTGTTCGCGGCATGGGTCGACCTGCGCGCGGGCGAGTCGTTCGGTGCGACGTTCTCGATCGAGCTCGACGCCTCGACCGCTGTGTTCATCCCCCGCGGTGTGGCCAATGGCTACCAGACGCTCGAGGACGGTACGGCGTACTCCTACCTCGTCAACGCCCACTGGACCCCCGACGGCGAGTACGCCAACGTCAATCTCGCCGACGAGACCGTCAACGTCCCGTGGCCACTGCCCCTGATCGAGATCTCCGACAAGGATCGTGGGCACCCGCGTCTGGCCGAGGTCGTGCCGGTGCCGACCCGGCGGGCCCTCATCCTCGGCGCAGACGGACAGCTGGGCCGCGCGCTGCGAGAGGTCCTGCCCGACGCTCTGGCGCTGAGCCGGTCCCAGCTCGACCTGACCGATCCCACGACCTATGACCGGGTGCCGTGGGACGACATCGACACGATCATCAACGCGGCCGCATTCACCGCGGTCGATGCCGCCGAGACTCCCGAGGGCCGGCAGCAGGCGTGGGCGGTCAACGTCACGGCGGTCGCTGCCCTGGCCCGGATCGCGATCCAGCGCCGCCTGACTCTCGTGACGATCTCGTCGGACTACGTCTTCGACGGCACACGGCCCGAGCACACGATCGACGAGCCACTGTCGCCTCTGGGTGTCTACGGGCAGACCAAGGCCGCTGGCGAGGCCGTCACCTCGACGGTCCAGAAGCACTACATCGTCCGCACCAGCTGGGTCGTCGGCGACGGCGGCAACTTCGTCGCCACGATGCAGCGGTTGGCCCAGGGCGGCGTCCGGCCCCAGGTCGTGGATGACCAGTTCGGTCGGCTGACGACCGCCGCCGAGCTCGCCGAGGGGATCGTGGGGCTGCTGGCGAGCGGCGCGCCGTACGGCATCCACCACCTCACCGGCGGCGGCGAGCCCAGGTCGTGGGCCGCCATCGCGCGCGAGGTGTTCGCCGCCGAGGGTCGGGACCCTGCCGACGTGGTCGGAGTCTCAACCGAGTCGTACGGCGCCGACAAGCACCTCGCGCCCCGACCCCGGCACAGCACGCTCGCTCCGCGCGATCAACCACCAGCCTGATCTCAGGGGGCGAGACGGTCACGACGCCAGCCGTCGCCCTGCCGGGCGTACCTGAGGCGGTCGTGCAGCCGGCTCTCCCGGCCCTGCCAGAACTCGATCGTGTCGAAGGCGATGCGGTAGCCGCCCCAGATCGGTGGACGTACGATCTCGTGGCCGCCGAACACCTGCTCGACCTCGAGGACGCGCTGCTCCAGCGACTCGCGGTTGGGGATCGGTCGAGACTGCGGTGACGCGACGGCGCCGATCTGGGATCCACGCGGCCTGGACTGGAAGTACGAGTCGGACTCGGCCTCGTCGATGCGGTTCACGACGCCCTCGACCCGCACCTGCCGCTGCAGCGGATGCCACAGCATGGTCGCCGCGGCACGCGGATTCGCCTCCAGCTCAGCACCCTTGCGCGACTCATAGCTCGTGAAGAAGGTCAGGCCGCGCTCGTCCAGCCCCTTGAGCAGCACGATGCGGACAGCAGGCCGCCCATCACGTGTTGCCGTCGCCAGAGCCATGGCATTCGGCTCGTACAGGTCCGCGTCGATCGCCTCGTTGAGCCACCGACCGAACAGCGCCAGCGGATCATCGCCGGCGGCCGTCTCGTCGAGCCCCTCACGGGCGTACTCGGCCCGCATCTGCGCCAGATCGGGGGTCTCCATGACTCCACCGTAGTGGCGCAGTGCAGAATGCAGGGTATGACTGAAGTGCACCACGGGCTGGAAGGCGTCATCGCGTTCGAGAGCGAGATCGCCGAACCCGACAAGGAAGGCTCTGCACTGCGTTATCGCGGTGTCGACATCGACGACCTGGTCGGCCGCGTGCCGTTCGAAAAGATCTGGGGGCTGTTGGTCGACGGCTCGTACGAACCCGGCCTCCCGCCGGCAGAACCGTTCCCGATCCCGGTCCACTCCGGCGACATCCGCGCCGACGTGCAGAGCGCCATCGCGCTGACCGCACCGGCGTGGGGCCTCAAGCAGCTCTACGACATCGATGACGTGCAGGCCCGCGAGGACCTCGCTCGCACCGCGGTCATGATCCTGTCGTACGTCGCCCAGGCCGCCCGCGGCGTCAGCAAGCCCATGGTGCCGCAGGCCGAGATCGACAAGAACGACTCGATCATCGGACGGATGCTCACCCGTTGGCGTGGCGAGGTCACCCCCGATCACGCCAAGGCCATCGACGCTTATCTGGTCTCGGCTGCCGAGCACGGCATGAACGCATCGACGTTCACTGCTCGCGTCATCGCCTCGACCGGTGCTGATGTCGCCGCCGCGCTCTCCGGAGCCGTCGGTGCCATGTCGGGCCCGCTGCACGGCGGCGCCCCGGCCCGTGTGCTGACCATGATCGAGGGTGTCGAGAAGTCCGGCGACGCGACCAAGTACGTCAAGGATCTGCTCGACTCGGGCGAGCGCCTGATGGGCTTCGGTCACCGCGTCTACCGCGCCGAGGACCCTCGTGCACGCACGCTGCGACGCACCGCCAAGGAGCTCAACGCTCCGCGAGCCGAGGTCGCCATCGCGCTGGAGCAGGCCGCGCTCAAGGAGCTCCGCGAGCGTCGGCCCGATCGGGTGCTGGAGACCAACGTCGAGTTCTGGGCCGCCATCGTTCTGGACTACGCCGAGGTGCCCCCGAACATGTTCACGGCCATGTTCACCTCGGCCCGCACCGCGGGTTGGAGCGCGCACATCCTGGAGCAGAAGCGCACCGGTCGTCTGATCCGGCCGTCCGCGATCTACACCGGCCCGCCGACCCGCGGCGCCGATGAGGTCGAGGGCTGGAACCCGGCGTGGGCCACCAGCTGACCCAGCACCACTGCACGACGTAGAAGGGCCCCATCCGTCGCCGGATGGGGCCCTTCGGCGTCCGGCACGTCCGGGACATGGCCCTGCCTCGCCTATGCTGAGCGCCGTGAGGTCAAAGGGAATCACGATCCTCGCGGGGGTCATTGCCGCGGTCGTGCTCGTGAGCCTGACGATCGGTCTGGCCTCCCCCGACGGCTCGGTGGGCGAGGGCCAGCGGGCCACCCCTTCGGCGGTCCTGGCACCGGCCACGGCGAGTCCGAGCCCCACGCCGACAGCCACGACGCCGACGCCCGCTGGACCGACCGCGGATCGCGCCCCGGAATCGGTTCAGGGCATCTGGCCCGGGCGATCGGACGCGGTGGCGGTTGACGGCAAGACTGTCGACTGGTGCCCCGCGGTCCGCACGAGCGGGGCCGCAGAGGCCGTGGCCGTGTTCGGCAAGGCGGCGGTCCGCGAGGCGGCCTGCACCGCGGTGCGCTTCGTGTTCGAGCAGCGGTACTCGCGACTGTCACTCCCCCGTACGTCGTACGCAGCGAAGGACCTCGACTTCGTCCTGACGGCTCTTGCCCCCGTCACGGTGAGCACGTACCACCCCCGCGTCGCGCATTTCGTTGCCTGTCCGAACTGCCAGTCCGCCCGTGATGCTCTCGGGCTGGTGCTGTTTCGCGGTGCCGGCACGACCGCGGGCGCCAGTCACGCCTCGGCCGGACGGGGTCGGGTCTTCTACGGCAAGGCATACGGGACGGCGGGCTACCGAGGTCGGGCCGTCTGGGTCAACCCGACATTCTCGAAGGTCGCCATCCGGGTCGACCGCTCCAAGGCGATGCCGCGGATCATCGCGACGCTCGAGGCGTCCGCTGCGGTGCCGGTGTTCAACTCCTCGGCCCGACGCGACGACATGTTGACGGTGCCGACGCGCGCAGTTTTCATCCTCCGTCGCGAGGGCAAGGCCTGGAAGCTCGGCGGATGGGACATCCACAGCGGAGCCTTCGCCTACGCCGCACTCGCGATCGTCTAGACGGGCGAGCCGGGGCCGGTCGTCCCCCCGAGACGACCGGCCCCGCACGCCTGACGGCGCCCGCAAGAAACGGTCCGACCACCCCCCCGAACGGTCGGACCACCCACGTGATCAGCAACGCTATCGAAGCCGTGCCGCCACGTGCAGTCTTGACATTAGCGCACGATGTAGTTAATCAGGACTATACGGATCTAGTCCTTTTGAGTTACTCCCTCACCAGGCGATCCTCGGCGCGGAGACACTCCCTTGTCTCCGCGTCGTCCGTTCCTCGGAATGGTGGCATGGTCCGCGACGTTGAACCCGGTATGACAACAATCGGATTGATCGGCGCTGGACACATCGGCGGCCAGTTGGCTCGCGCAGCCACGGCCAAGGGCTACGACGTCGTGATCAGCAACTCACGCGGGCCTGAGACGCTCACCGCACTGATCGACGAGCTGGGCCCCACAGCCCGGGCCGGTACGGCTCAGGAGGCCGCCGAGGCCGCCGACATCGCGGTCGTGACGATCCCGGTCAAGGCGATCCACTCGGTGCCGGCGGGCGCTCTCGCAGGCAAGACCGTGATCGACACCAACAACTATTACCCACAACGAGACGGATCGATCCCTGAGCTCGACAGCGAGGCGACCACCAGCGCCGAGCTGCTGCAGCGCCACCTGCCCGGCGCGCGCGTCGTGAAGGCGTTCAACCACATCCAGTCCGACGCGATCACCGCCGAGGCGCAGGGGCCCGGCACGACCGACCGCCGAGCGCTCGCCATCGCCGGCGACGACGCCGCAGCCAAGGCCGAGGTCAGCGCGTTCATCGACGCGGTCGGATTCGACGTCGTCGACCTGGGCGCCCTGCCCGAGGGCTGGCGGGTGCAGCCCGACACACCTGGCTATGGCCCGCGACTCACGAGCATCCAGATGGCGGCGGCCGCAGCGTCGGCGAGCCGCCGCAACGGCTGAGTCTCAGCGCAGCTCGGTGAGCTGTTTCAAGTCGTCGGCAGGCAGGGTGTCGACGACCGCGGTGACGTTCATCGACAGCAGGTCCACCCGGGCCCAGTGCTGGGACAGGAACGCCGTCTCGGAGGCGTCCTGGCCTGTCGCGATGCGCAGCAGGCTCCCCCGAGGGGCGAGGGTCGTCGCGTCGACGACGTGCCAGGCGTCCTCGATGTACGCCTCCGCGACGGCGTGGAAGTCCATCGGATAGAGGCCCGGCGCGTAGACCGAGGCGATCCTGGCCGGGACGTCGAGCGCGCGCAGCAGTGCCACGACGAGATGGGCGTAGTCCCGACACACGCCCTGGCGGGCCAGCATCGTCGCGACGGCGCCGTCGGTCGGCAGGCTCGCTCCCGGCACGTACGACAGGTGCGCACCGACCCAGGAGCTGACGGCGTCGAGGAGCTCCTTGCCGTGCACCCCCATGAACTCGGAGTTGGCCGTCGAGAACAATGTGTCGGACTCGCAGTAGCGGCTGGGCCGGCGATACTCGATCAGGTCGAGCTCGTCGACCGGAGACGGGGCGGCATGCCCCATGACCTCGGCCGTGTAGTCGATCGTCATGCGCCCGGCCGGTCCGGTGAGCCGGTGCAGACGAGTCCCGTGGCGCCCGGCGATCTCGTGCGGCTCGAGCTCCACGCCACCGGAGCGGATCGTGAGCGACTCGGTCGCCTCGACCCCCTCGGCGACCGCGATCGAGAAGATCAGGTCAGCCTCGGCGTGGAGGTGCAGCTGCAGGTTGGCGGAGACAGATCTTTTCACTGATCGATCCTGTCACATCTGCGGTGACGCGGCCCGGGACGAGGGTCAGCCGTCGAACGCCTCGAGGATCCGGTCAGCGGCGGTCGCGGCCGGCATCTCTCCGGACAGCACGGCCTCGCGGATCTCCGCGCGCATCGCGGCGACCTGGGGGTCGCCGCGCAGCCGCTGATCGAGCTCGTCGCGCACCAGCGCCCAGGTGAAGTCGAGCTGCTGCTGGGCCCTCTTCTCGCGGAGACCCTTGCTGCCCATGAACTCGCGGTGCCGGATGATCCGGTTCCAGACGGTATCGATCCCGGTGCCGTCGAGCGCCGAGCAGGTCAGCACCGGTGGGACCCATCCGGTGCCGCCCGCGTAGACCATGCGGAGCGCACCGGCCAGGTCCTTGGAGGTCGCCTCGGCCTCCTGCACGCGCTCGCCGTCGGCCTTGTTGACCGCGACGACGTCCGAGATCTCCAGGATGCCCTTCTTGATGCCCTGCAGCTGGTCGCCGGTGCGAGCGATCGTCAGGAACAAGAACGTGTCGACCATGCCGGCGACCGTGATCTCGGACTGACCGACGCCCACGGTCTCGACCAGCACGACATCGAAGCCGGCTGCCTCGAGGACCGTCATCGCCTGGCTCGTCGCGCGGGCGACACCACCCAACGTCCCCGCGGTGGGTGAGGGCCGGATATAGGCGTCGGGGCTCACCGCGAGCCGCGACATCCGGGTCTTGTCACCGAGCACCGATCCGCCGGTACGCACGCTGGACGGGTCGACCGCCAGCACACCCACGCGGTGCCCCTCCTCCACGAGGTGCATCCCGAGCGCCTCGATGAACGTCGACTTGCCGACCCCGGGCACGCCCGAGATGCCGACCCGCACGGCCCCCCCGGCCTCGGGGGTCAGGAGGCCCAGCAGCTCTCGCGCCTCGGCGCGATGGTCGGCACGACGTGACTCGATCAGCGTGATGGCACGGGCGATCGCCGCCCGCTTGCCGACCCGGACGTCGTCGGCGAGGTCTGCGACGTCGACCATCAGGCGCTGCCCATCACTGCGTGGGGGTCTGCTGCAGCTTGTCGAGCAGGTCGAGCGCCGAGTCGGCGATCACGGTGCCGGGCAGGAACACCGCGGCTGCACCCATCTCCTTGAGCGTCGGCACGTCATCGGGCGGTATGACTCCGCCGATCACAACCATGATGTCGGGCCTGCCCATCTCGGCCAGCGACTCCCGCAGCGCAGGCAGGAGCGTGAGGTGGCCGGCGGCCAGGCTGCTGACGCCGACGATGTGCACATCGGCATCGATGGCCTGCTGCGCGACCTCCTCGGGCGTCGAGAAGAGCGGACCGACGTCGACGTCGAACCCCATGTCGGCAAATGCCGTCACGATGACTTTCTGGCCGCGGTCGTGGCCGTCCTGCCCCATCTTGGCAACGAGGATCCGCGGGCGACGACCCTCGGCCTGCTCGAAGGCCTCGGTGGCGTCGATGACCTTCTGGATGTTGCCACCCTGGCCAGCTTCGGTGCGGTACACACCTGAGATCGTACGGATCACGGCCTGGTGGCGCCCGTAGACCTTCTCCAGCGCGTCGGAGATCTCGCCGACCGTGGCCTTGGCTCGCGCCGCGTCCACCGCCAGCGTCAACAGGTTGTTGTCGAGCGAGCCATCGCTGGCCGAGCCACGCTCGGCGCTGCGGGTCAGCGCGGCCAGGGCCGCGTCGACGTCGTCCTGGTTACGCTCGGCGCGCAGTCGCTCGAGCTTGGCGATCTGCGAGGCATAGACGGCCTTGTTGTCGACCTTGAGGACGTCCAACGGGTCCTCGTCGGCCAGACGGTACGTGTTGATGCCGATGACGGCCTGCTGGCCGGAGTCGATTCGTGCCTGCGTGCGTGCCGCGGCCTCCTCGATGCGCATCTTGGGAATGCCTGCCTCGATCGCCTTGGACATGCCGCCAGCCTTCTCGACCTCCTGGATGTGCGCCCAGGCGCGGTTGGCCAGGTCGTGGGTCAGGCGCTCGACGTAGTACGAGCCGCCCCACGGGTCGATGACGTCGGTCGTGCCGGACTCCTGCTGCAGCAGGAGCTGGGTGTTGCGTGCGATCCGGGCGCTGAAGTCCGTCGGCAGCGCGATCGCCTCGTCGAGGGCGTTGGTGTGCAGCGACTGGGTGTGGCCCTGCGTCGCGGCCATGGCCTCGATACAGGTGCGGCCGACGTTGTTGTAGACGTCCTGCGCCGTCAGCGACCAGCCCGAGGTCTGGCTGTGGGTACGCAGACTCAGCGACTTGGGATTCTTCGGCTCGAAGTCCGCCACCAGACGCGCCCAGAGCGCACGGGCGGCCCGCATCTTGGCGATCTCCATGTAGAAGTTCATCCCGATCGCCCAGAAGAAGCTCAGGCGCGGCGCAAACGCGTCGATGTCCAGGCCCACGTCAAGACCCGCGCGGATGTACTCGACGCCGTCGGCCAGCGTGTAGGCGAGCTCGAGGTCGTTCGTCGCCCCGGCCTCCTGGATGTGATAGCCAGAGATCGAGATCGAGTTGAACCGCGGCATCTTCTGCGCGGTGTAGGCGAAGATGTCCGAGATGATCCGCATCGAGGGTGCCGGCGGATAGATGTAGGTGTTGCGGACCATGAACTCCTTGAGGATGTCGTTCTGGATGGTCCCGGAAAGCTTCTCTGGCGGCACGCCCTGCTCCTCGGCCGCCACGATGTACAACGCGAGCACCGGCAGCACGGCGCCGTTCATCGTCATCGACACGCTCATCTCGTCGAGCGGGATGCCCTCGAACAGCTTGCGGGTGTCGTAGATCGAGTCGATCGCCACGCCGGCCATGCCGACGTCACCGACGACGCGCGGGTTGTCCGAGTCGTAGCCGCGGTGGGTCGCGAGGTCGAAAGCGACCGAGAGACCTTTCTGGCCTGCGGCCAGGTTGCGGCGGTAGAACGCGTTGGACTCCTCGGCCGTGGAGAAGCCCGCGTACTGGCGGATCGTCCATGGCTGGGTCGAGTACATAGCCGGGTAGGGGCCGCGCAGGTACGGCGTGAGGCCCGGGTAGGTGTCGAGTGCGTCGACGCCCTCGAGGTCGGCGGCCGTGTAGAGACCCTCGATCTCGATCCCCTCCGGCGCCGACCACGGCTCGGCGCCGTCGGTCGCCCGGGCATAGGTGTCGGCGTCCGGCTCGTACGGCTGGTCCGGATCCAGCGGCAGGCCAGCAAAGCTCTGCGGAATGCTCGTCATGCCTGTGCTCCTTGGTTCGATCGCTGACGTGTGCTCATGCGGTCAGCTTCTCTCGGGTCGCGCGCAGAAATGCCAGGGCGTCCAGTCCGGCGGCGGCATCCGCGTCAGCACCGAGATCGGCCTTGCCGGCGACGATGACGTGGGTCGCGCCGGCGTCACGCAACGCGGTGACCAGATCGGCGCCCCACGCGTCGTAGGCCTTGTCGTTGCCGACCAGTGCGACGACGGCGGGCCGGCCCGCCTCGTCGTACGCCGTGACGACGTCGGCGACGCCCTCGGTCGGTCCGGCGACCACCGTGTCGATGCCACCCGCGGCGAACAAGTTGGCTGCGAACGTGCCACGTGCCGTGAACGCCGAGACGGGGCCCATCGAGGCGAGGAAGACCGGCGATGCCGCACGGTCGTCACGCAGGGCCTCGAACTCCCCCCCGTAGCGGTGCACCTCGACGGCCCGTGCGTACGGTCGCCGTTCGGGCAGCTCCTCGTGCAGGTTGGGGAACTCCGAGACACCCGTGATGGGCCGCTTGCGCTTCGCGACGTCGAGGGCCCGCTCGGAGACCGTGGTCCTGATCCAGGAGCCGATGAGGTCGAGGGCGGACTCCAGCGACGTCGTCTCGTCGATCTCACCGAACAGCGCCCAGGCTGCCCGGGCGAGGTCGTCGGTCAGCTTCTCAACACCATGCGCGCCGCCGGCCGGATCGGACACCGCCGCGACGTGGGACTCGCTGATCAGCAGGCTCGAGGTGTTGCGGGCGATGCGTCGACCGAACGGTTCGGGCAGGCCGAGTGGCTCGTCGAATGGCAGCACCGTGACGGAGGCTGCGCCGCCGACACCGGCGGCGAACGCGGCGACGGTCGTACGCAGCATGTTCACGTACGGGTCGTACTTCGCCATCATGGGGCGCGACGTCACGGCGTGCTGGTGCTGACCCGCGTCCGCGGTCGTCACCCCGCTGAGCTCGGCGACCCGGTTCCACAGTCGGCGGGCAGCGCGGAGCTTGGCGATCGTCGGGAACTGCTCGTCGGTCGCGGCGTAGCGGAAGTCGATCAGCGCGGCGGCCTCGTCGACCGAGAAGCCGGCCTCAACCAGGATCCGCAGGTAGGTCACCCCGGACCCGAGCGAGTAGGCAAGTTCCTGCGCGTCGGACGCGCCGGCGTCGTGGGCAGCCGTCGCGTCGACCGTGATCGCCCGCACGCCGAGCCGCTGGGCGAGACGAGCGACCTCGATCAGGGCGTCGAAGTCCGGCTCTGCCGTGCCGCGGAGGGCCTCACCGATCGGGTCGGCGCCAAAGCTGGTGCCGGGGGCGGCGGTGACGCCCTTGTCCTCGATGACCGCAGCCAGCGCCGTGGCCGCCGCGAGCGACTCGCCCGGCGCGTCAAGGACGATCGCAGCGAGGTCGACGAAGACCGGCTCGAGGATCGTCGCGAGCGCGTCGATCGGGACAGCGCCGGTGCCGACCGAGAGCCACAGCGAGTTGACGCCGTTCTCGAGATCCGTCACGACGTCCCTGGCGGTGCGCTCGGCATCGGGATCGGTGAACCAGGCGCGGATGTCCCAGCCCTCGAGCTCGCGGGCCGCGGTGCTGCCGCGGGTGAAGGGCGCCTGGCCCGGGAGTCCGCCGTCGGGCAGTCCGGCACTCAGCGTCGGTGTGCCGAGCGGCGCGACGGAGATGCCGTCCAGCGTCGTGGTCGCGAGCAGCGCCCACACGTCGGTGTCGGGGGCGTCGTCGGCGAGTTTGCGGGACTTGCGGAGGACCGCGGCGGCGGCCTTCTCCCATTCGTCCTGGGTGTGCTCGAGGCCTTGCGCGAGGGAGACCTCGATCGCACCTACGTTGCTCGGACTCGTCGAGGGGTCTGATGCCATAAGGGGCATCGTACGAACACACGGTGATGCGGGCCACTCAATGTGACGAATGTGACGAGGGTGTTACGTCACGCCGGGTCGAGCGCGACGAGAAAACCGGCCAGGTCGAGCACCTGCACGTGCTCGGCGGGAGTCGCGGTGATCTCGCTGGAGACGGTGCGCCGCCGTCCGGTCAGCATCAGGATCCGCCCGATCGTGCCGTGGACCCGCTCGGTGCCGTCCGCGCCCTCGACCCGCTCGACCCTCCCGTCCAGGTCCGGCGGCATGATCGGCAGCTCGTCGTCGTCACCAGGCGGGCCGGCTCGCCACTGGACGGCCTCGCCGACCGCGAAGCCCTCCTCGAGCACGACCTCCGACGACGGGTACACATAAGTCCACACGCCCTCAACGGTACGGCGGACCGCTCCTGAGAGACTGGGCGCGTGAAGATTCCCTCAGACCTGTTGCCAGGTGACGGCCGATTCGGGTCCGGACCGTCGAAGGTGCGCGTCGAGGCCCTCGAGGCCCTCGCCGCGACCCAGGACTCCCTGATGGGGACGTCCCACCGCCAGGCGCCCGTGCGGAACCTGGTCGGCAGCCTGCGCGACGGCCTCGCCGAGCTGTTCAGCCTGCCGGAGGGCCACGAGGTCGTGCTCGGGCTCGGCGGCTCGCACGCCTTCTTCGATGCCGCGACGTTCGGGCTGGTCCGCGAGCGCAGCCAGCACCTCGTGCATGGCGAGTTCACCCGCAAGTTCGCGACCGCGGTCGCCGCGGCGCCATTTCTCACCGACCCACAGATCCTCGAGAGCGACCCGTCGACGCACCCCGTCCCGACGGCCGAGCCCGGCATCGACACCTATGCATGGGCGCACAACGAGACGTCGACGGGCGTCATGGTGCCGGTCCAGCGGGTCGCCGGCGCCGACGCCGGAGCGCTGATGCTGATCGACGCGACATCGGGCGCCGGTGGGCTGCCGGTCGACGTCGCGCAGACCGATGCCTACTACTTCGCCCCGCAGAAGACCTTCGCCTCAGACGGCGGCCTGTGGGTCGCCCTGATGTCCCCCGCCGCGATCGACCGCGCCGCCGAGATCAAGGCCAGCGGGCGTCACATCCCGGGCTTCCTCGACCTGCCGGTCGCGATCGACAACTCGCGGCTCAACCAGACCTACAACACCCCTGCGATCGCGACGCTGTTCCTGCTCGACGACCAGGTGCGCTGGATGCTCGCCCAGGGCGGTCTCGACTGGGCAGTCGACCGCACGGCCGAGTCGTCGTCGCGGCTCTATGCCTGGGCCGAGGCATCGTCATACGCAACACCCTTCGTGCCTGATCCGGCCGACCGTTCGGCCGTCGTCGGCACGATCGACCTCACCGGCGTCGACGCCACCGCCGTGACTGCCGCACTGCGAGATCACGGCATCGTCGACGTCAGCGGCTACCGCGGTCTCGGTCGCAACCAGCTGCGTATCGCGATGTTCCCTGCGATCGAGCCGGACGACATCACGCAGCTGACGCGCTGTGTCGACTTCGTCGTGGCCAACCTCTGACCTCGTCGAACCGTCAGAGCACCGTGCCGGTGCGATGCAGCTCGCGATGCTCCTCGTAGATCCCGGCATTGGCCCGCAGCGCGGCGACGTGGTCGTCGTCGAGCTCGCGACGCACCTTGCCCGGTA
Source organism: Aeromicrobium sp. A1-2 (assembly GCF_003443875.1). NCBI lineage: Bacteria > Bacillati > Actinomycetota > Actinomycetes > Propionibacteriales > Nocardioidaceae > Aeromicrobium > Aeromicrobium sp. A1-2. The sequence goes on from NZ_CP027482.1 coordinate 2,587,645, forward strand.
CGCCTGCGACCAGGGAGCGTGGCGGGATCACGACGCCCTCGGAGACCAAGGCCCCCGCAGCGATCAGGGAGCCGGCCCCGATGACCGCGCCGTTCATGATGATCGCGCCCATGCCGACGAGCACACCGTCGCCGATCGTGGCTCCGTGGATGATCGCTCCGTGGCCGACCGACACGTCCTCGCCGAGCACGACCGGCATGCCCTTGTCGACGTGGAAGGCGCAGTTGTCCTGCACGTTCGACCGGGCGCCGATCGTGATCGGCTCGTTGTCGGCGCGCAGGACCGCGCCGTACCAGATGCTGGCGCCGTCGCCGATCACGACGGACCCGGCCAGGGTCGCGTTGGGGGCGACCCAGGCCGTGTCCGACACCTGAGGGGTCTTGTCTCCTAGTGCGATGAGCATGAACTCAACGTACCGACAAGGGGTCAGCTGACCCAGCGGGTGATCGGATCAATCGCGAAGTAGACCACGAACAGCACGCTGACGATCCACATCAGCGGGTGCACGCTTCCGATCTTGCCCTTGACGATCTTGAGCAGCACGAAGGCGATGAAACCGGCGCCGATACCTGCGGTGATCGAGTACGTGAACGGCATCAGGGCGATAGTCAGGAACGCCGGGATCGCGATCTCGTCGTCCTTCCAGTCGATCTCGGCGACCTGGGTCATCATCAGGAAGCCCACCAGTACGAGTGCCGGCACTGCTGCCTCGCTGGGGATGTGCGCGACGATCGGGGTGAAGATCGTCGCCAGCAGGAACAGCAGACCGGTCACGACCGAGGCCAGGCCGGTGCGGGCGCCGTCACCGACGCCGGAGGCGGACTCGATGTAGGACGTGTTGCTCGAGACACCGGCAGCGCCGCCTGCGGCAGCCGCGATCGAGTCGACGATCAGGATCCTCTGCGCGCCCTCCGGGGTGCCCTCGGAGTCGTTGAGACCCGCCTCGGCACCGATCGCCGTCATGGTGCCCATCGTGTCGAAGAAGTCTGCCAGCAGCAGGCTGAAGACCAGCAGCACGACCGTCACGAAGCCCACGCGCTCGAACGAGCCGAACAGCGAGAACTCGCCCAGCAGACCGAAGTCTGGCGTCTTGACGATCGAGTCCGGGATCGACGGGACATTGAGGTTCCAGCCCTTGGGGCTGGGCTCGCCGTCGACCAGGCTCGGACCCGCATCGACGATGCGCTCCACGATGACCGCGATGACCGTGGTGACCGCGATGCCGATCAGGATCGCGCCGGGGACCCGGCGAGCGTGCAGGGCGATCATCAGCAGCAGACCGATGCAGAACACCAGCACCGGCCAGCCGGCGAGGCGTCCGTCAATGCCCATCCCGATGGGCGGAGCAGGTATCCCGGTCATCCGCACGAAGCCGGCGTCGACCAGCCCGATCAGGGCGATGAACAGCCCGATGCCGACCGCGATCGCGGTCTTGAGCTCGCGCGGCACGGCATCGAACACGGCCTTGCGGAAGCCCGTGAGGACGAGCAGCAAAATGATGAGCCCCTCGAGCACGACCAGGCCCATCGCGTCGGCCCAGGACATCTGTGAGGCCACGGAGTAGGCGACGAAGGCGTTGAGCCCCAGTCCGGCGGCGAGCGCCAGCGGGAAATTGGCGACAACACCCATGAGGATCGTCATGACACCGGCCACGAGTGCGGTCGCAGCCGCGATCTTTGCCAGGTCCGGCTCGGATCCTCCCCCGAGGAACTGTCCGTCCCCGTCCTGGACGTAACCGAGGATCAGCGGGTTGAGCACGATGATGTACGCCATCGTCAGGAAGGTCACGACACCGCCGCGCACCTCCTGGCCGATCGACGACCCGCGTTCGGTGATCTTGAAGTACTGCTCGAGCGTGCTGGTCATGGCGCTCCTGGTCGGGGTGGGGGTGCAGTCGACAAGGGAGCATGCCAGACGCCGTACCCCGGGGTGACAGTCAGGTGCGCTTGGTCGCTGCGACAGCGATCGCCGCGAGCATCGCCATGACGGCGGCGGCCCAGAACCACGTGGCCCCGGCGAATCCGTCGCTGTCGCCCGGACTGCGCTGCGGCGGCGACTGGATCGCTGCCGGATCCGTGGGCGACGCGCTCGGCTCGGTCGTCTCGGGGATCGTCAGCGGAAGTCGGATCAGCGCCGAGCGCTCCCCCTCGCTGCCGATCAGAAAGGTTCGGTCGGACCGCTCGATCGTGATCGACTCCCCCTGAGGCTGGGACGGGAGCGGCTCGGACCCCACCGACCGCCAGGTCGAGGTGTCGACGACGGACGCCGAGACGTAGGACCGCAGCAGCGCGTGTCGCCCGTCGGCAGTCATGCTCCCGTCGGTCACCAGCGACGGGGCACCCTCGTCGACGACCGTCGCGCGGTTGGCTCCGTCGGTCCGGAGTGTCGCCGGCAACGCGTAGATCGTTCCGGCCAGCAGCGCCTTGCTGACCAGCGACTTCGCGCCCGTGATGGGATCGACCAGCAACGCCTCGACATTCGCCGGGCCGCCCTCGTACGTGACCGGATAGCGCTTGGCGGTGACACTGTGGTCCCCCGCGCCCGGCTCGGGCAGGGCATACAGCGCGACGTCGGTGCGCCGTTCGCGGTTGTCGCCCGTGTCGGCGATCCACAGGACGCCGCCAGGGCCCATCCCGATCGCCTCGGTGTCCTGCAGCGTCCCCCCGGAGATCGAGGTGGCGCCCACAACCTCACCCGTCGAGACCCGGACGGCGTAGACCGTCGGGGAGTTGTCGGAGTCGTTGATCGTGTACGCGAGGTCGTCGTCGGCTCGGCTCATCGCCAAACCGCTGGACTCCTGGACCCGCGGGTCGTCGATGTGGCTGACCACGACGGGATCGGTCTCGGCGCTCTCGGCGCGGCCCACCACGGAACTGACGAGGACGACGATCAGCAGGGCGATCAGCAGTCCCGGGATCAGGAGGCGTCGGTGGCGCGGATTCATGGGACTTCAGCATGACAGCACGAGGAAGCCCCTCGGCGTCCGACGGGTAGGGTGGCCCTGTGAGCGACAGCGACGAGTGGGTGATTCGCCAGGGCGACGGCCCCGAGACCATCGAGCGCAAGATGGGTCATCGGGAGATCGCCCGGCTTGAGCGCGCAGCGCGTCGCCACGAGTTCGGCCGGCCCGAGCTGACCGAGCTCGAGATCGGCAGCACGACACACCGCGTCGCGGAGGTCGAGCCGATGGACGTCGATGGTGTGCGCACCATGACGGTCGGCACGATCGTCTGGGGCGTCATCGCCGTCGGCCTAGTGCCGTTCCTCGGCACGCTGGACGAGAACGGCCGCACGTGGTGGCTGTGGACCGCTCTCGCGGGATTCGGACTCGGCCTGATCGGCATCGAGTACTGCCGCCGCCGGCGCAACGCCCTGCGCATGCAGCCGGGCCGCCGCCGCCGCGTCGACTGACCCCGTCGGCCGAAGTCCCACACCGACTCAGTCCTGGTCGTCGTCCGACATGTGCAAGGTCGTGCGCAGCGGGACTTCCTTCATCAGCAGCGATGTCACGAGGCTGATTGCGGCGATACCGGCAGCGACCAGGAAGATCGTGCCGGTGGCGTCGCCGTACGCTCCTCGGACGACCTCGACGACCGGCGCCGGGAGATTCTTGAGGTCCAGCAAGGAGACCTCGCCTCCCGATGGCTTGATCCCCAGACCCGCGAGCTTGCTCGTGACATCGCTCTTGACCTGCGCCGCCAGGATGGCCCCGAGCACCGAGACGCCCACGGCGCCACCGAGCGACCGGAAGAATGCGACGACCGCGCTGGTCGCGCCCACCTCGGAGACGTCGACGGTGTTCTGCACCGCGAGGACGTAGTTCTGCAGCAGCATCCCCATGCCGAGACCGACGAAGGCGATGAACGCCATGGCGTGCCACTCCGGCGTCCGGTGGTCGATCGTGGCAAGGAGCCCCAGACCGAGGGTCAGCAGCACCGACCCCAGAACCAACCACCGCTTCCACAGCCCGGTCCTGGAGATCATCCGACCGGCCGTGATCGTGCCGATCAGCGAGCCGACCATCAGCGGGATGGTCAGCAGGCCGGCCTCGGTCGGCGTGCGGCCCCCCGCGATCTGGAAGTACTGACCGATGAACACCGAGCTGCCGAACATGCCGACCCCCACAGCGATGCTGCCGATGATCGCGAGTGCCGTGGTGCGCTCGCGGACGACCTTGAGCGGCACCATCGGTTCGGGGTGGCGCAGCTCGACCACGATGGCAAGACCCACCGCGACAGCGGTGCCGCCGAGATAGACCGCCGACTGCCATGACATCCAGGCAAAGGAGTTGCCGGCGAACGATACCCAGATCAGCGGTAGGCTCGCGGCAATCGCGATGAGGATCGCGCCCCAGTAGTCGATCCGCACCGAGCGGCGGACCGTGGCGATGTGCAGGTACTTCTGCAGGATCACCAGACTGACCAGTGCGAGCGGGACGCAGACGTAGAAGGTCCACCGCCAGCCCAGCCCCGGCGTGTCGACGATGACGCCGCCCAGCAGCGGTCCGCTGACTGTCGCAACAGCCATCGTGGCGCCCATGTATCCGCTGTAGCGACCCCGCTCGCGCGGCGGGATGATCGAGCCGATGATCGACTGGGCATTCGCGGTCAGACCACCCATGCCGAGACCCTGGATGACCCGCATCGCGATGAGCTCGGGAACGTTCTGCGCCATGCCTGCCAAGACCGAGCCGATCACGAACACGATGATCGAGGTCTGCACGAGCAGCTTCTTGTTGTACAGGTCGGACAGCTTGCCCCACACCGGGGTCGAGACCGTCATCGCGAGCAACGAAGCCGTCACGACCCACGTGTACTGGGTCTGCGAACCGTTCAGGTCCCCGATGATCGTGGGCAGGGCGTTGGACACGATGGTCGAGCTGAGGATCGCGGTGAACAGGGCGGCGAGCAGCCCGAACAAGATCTCGAGGATCTCGCGGTGGGTCAGCTGGACGGGCGCGGCGACCGGCGGCTCGGGGCTGAGCTCACCCTTCGTGTCGGTTAGTTGCATGGTGCAACCATAGGAGCGAGACAAGACCCGCGCAAGCCGGGGCCGCGCTACGTGAGGCGACTCACGCCGAACTAGAAGTTGTCGACCTCGTCGACGCCGACGGTGTCGAACACCGGCGGCGGAAGCTTCTGGATGCCGGTGGAGCGGCTGAGGCGTGCGCCGGAGTGGGCACCGCAGCCGTGATCCAACGAAACGATCTTGCCGTCGTCGTTAGCCATGCCGTTCGCGCACACGCCGAATCGCTCGGCCAGGGGGCCCGCCAGGCTGACCAGGAAGCCGCACGAGTGGCACACGCCTGACGCCTGCTGCGCAATGGCCGCCTCAGGTCCCTGCTCGCCGTCCTGCCAGCGATCGGCTGCCAGCTCGCGACCCTCGAAGGACAGCACCCACTCGCGGCCGAGTCCGACCTCGCGAGCGAAGAAGCGGTCGGGGGTCTGCTCATCGCCATCGCCGGCCGACCACTCTGGCACGAGCCGGGCGTCGTCCTCATCCGGCGGCAGCACGTCACCGGGACTCAGATCGCCCGGCCGGATGCGCTCCCGGTAGGGGGTCCACGACGGGGCGGTGATGGCATCGTCGCCGGGAAGCAGGACGACGTCGTTGATCGTGATCTGCTCGCTGTCGGGCGCTCGCGACACGCTGACCGACCAGTACCAGCCGTCGTAGCCGCGCTTGAGGCAGACGAAGTGGTGCGAGACCAGACGCTCGCCGTCCTCGACCGCGCGGACGTGCTCGCCAACGGTTCCGGCGTCCGCGGCCTCATCGGCTGCCGCGCGTGCGGCCTCGACTGCGGCGGAAAGCTGCTGATCCATGGGCATTGACCCATTGTCGCCCATGTCAGGGCGAGCGGAGGCCGCGGGGTGAGGCAGGATGGTGCCGTGGAGGAGTACGGAGATCAGGACGCGCGCGGACCAGATCCGACGCGCGCAGATCCCGCCAACGATCAGTCGCGGTTGACCCGCTCGGCGCAGGCCGCCGGCCGACTCTCCGGAGTCACGGCCCGCATGGTCGCCAAAGGAAGCACCTCGGCGTTCACGGCATCCCGACGATTCACGCACTCCGGTGGCGCCGGGGAGAGCGGGCTGGCCCGGCTCCTCGAGCTCCACGCCTTCAACACCGCCGGTGACGCGGCGTTCGCGGTGTCGCTGGCCGGCACCCTCTTCTTCACGGTGCCGACCGGCGAGGCAACCGGCCAGGTCACGCTGTTCCTGGTGCTGACGATGCTGCCGTTCGCGGTCGTCGCTCCCCTGATCGGCCCCTTCCTCGACCGGTTCCGCCGGGGTCGACGCTGGGCGATCGGCGGAACCCTCGCGATCCGCGCCTTCTGCTGCTGGGTGCTCGCGGGCGCGATCTCCTCGGACGACCCACCACCCTCGTTCTACTTCGCTGCACTCGGCTGTCTCGTCGCGTCCAAGGCGTACGGCGTGACCCGTGCCTCCGCCGTACCGCGGCTGCTGCCCGTCGAGTTCACCCTCGTCAAGGCCAACTCCCGCATCTCGCTGACCGGCACGGGCGCCGCCGCAATCTCAGCCCCGCTGGCCGTCGGCGCCGCGGCGATCGGCGCGGAGTGGGCCGTGCGCTACGCCGCGTTGCTGTTCGTCGTCGGTACGGTGCTCGCGATCCTGCTGCCCGCACAGGTCGACTCCAGTGAGGGCGAGGAACAGGTCGACCTGACCCGGATCGCGACGGGCGCCGCCAAACGAGGCATCAGCATCTCCCGCGACGTCGTCAACGGTCTGCGCAGCAACTCGGGCCTGCGGCTGCTGTCAGGCTTCCTGACGATCTTCATGGCATTCACGCTGCGCGACCCCCCGGACTCGATGGGGTGGAGCGGCAACCCCACGATCCTGCTGGGGCTCGTGATCGGCGGCGCCGGTGTCGGCAGCACCGTCGGCACGCTGCTCGCGTCACTGACCCGGTCCAGACGGCCCGGCCGTGTGGTCATCGCGGTCCTGGTGCTCGACGTCGCGGTCGTCGTGACGGTCGCGGTGTTCTTCACGTGGTGGACCGCGGTCGTCCTGGGTCTGACGGTCGGGTTGTGCCAGTCTCTCGGCAAGCTCAGCCTCGATGCCCTGATCCAGCGCGATGTCGCCGAACGGGTCCGCACCAGCATGTTCGCGCGGTCCGAGACGCTCCTGCAGCTGTCGTGGGTCATCGGCGGGCTGCTCGGCATCGGCTTGTTCACGATCGACGCGACGCCCCGCATCGGCCTGCTCGTGACCGCGGTGATCCTGGTGGCGTGGCTGTCGTTCGTGCTCAGCCGGGCGCGCCCGACCCAGGCGGTTGGACGTCCGCGCAGCGGCGCAGCGCAGCAGCGGGTCGTCGATCAGGATCCCGACCGCGACACCGTCCCGCGCCAGGACCACTGACGACCCGCGCGGGCTACGCGCGGACGAGCCTCAGAGCTCGAGCTCGGTGGCGACGGCGCGCAAGACCTGTGCGGCCGACTTGCCCTTCTTGCCATCGGGGTGCCGGCCGTGCCGGTAGCCCTCGCCGAGCGAGTCGAGCAGCCGGATCAGGTCCTCGACGATGACCGCCATGGTCTCGGGATCCTTGCGCCGGGCATGCGACTGCGAACGAGACACCGAGGCGACGGGCTCGAGCAGGCGTACCTGCAGGGCCTGGTCTCCACGACTGCCCTGGACGATGCCGAACTCGACCCTGGCACCTGCCTTGAGCGTCGCGACTCCGGCGGGCAACGCGTCCGAGCGCACGTGGACGTCCGGGCCGTCCTCCTGGGTCAGGAAGCCGAATCCCTTGTCAGCGTCGTACCACTTCACTTTGCCCGTGGGCATGGCGTCGTCCTCTGGTCGTCGTTGGCTGCTGCAGGGCTCAGCCTAGTCGGACGACGGCGGCTTGGGCGCACGGTCCTCGAAGGTGACCTCGACGGACTGGAAACCCTTGTGCCGCTGGGACTTGGCGTAGGCGGAGTAGGCCTTCTGATCGGCCTCGGTGAGGATCACGTTGTCGGTGAACGGAGTCAGCAACGCCCGCGGGTAAAGATGCCGGCGGAGCACGACGTTGACCTCGAGGCCCAGGACCACCATGATCGCTGCGATGTAGATGAACGCGAGCAGGCCCAGGACCAACGCGAAGGTCTGGTTGACCTCGTTGGCCTTGCCAATGACCTCCCGGACGTACGTGTTGCCGACGTACTGCAGCGCCTGCCAGAGGACTGCGGCCACGGCCGCCCCGGGGAAGACCGAGCGCCAACCGGCACGGCGCAGGCTGATGAGCCGGAACATCGCCGTGAAGATCGTGACGGTCAGGAAGAATCCCGCGATCCGCGACAACACTCCGATCGACGGCTGCATGTCGGTGCCGAGGGCGTCCGGGTTGGCGAGCAGCGCCGTGACGATGGCCAGGGACAGGATGCCCAGGCCGCCGATCGACAGGAAGACCAGGCTGCGGAAGCGCAGGAGGAATGGATTGGCGCGGCTGTTGCGTGGCACGGACCAGGCAATGTTCGCGGCATTCTGGGCCGCCTGGCCCAGCCCCATCGCGCCATAGATCGCGGCGATCGAGCCGACCACGATCGCCGAGGTCGAGCCCTGGAGGCCCTCCGGCTTGCCGAGCTCGGACCCGATGATCGGAAACTGGCTCAGCGCCGAGTTGAGCAACCGGTCCCGCAGATCTGGGTCGTTCTGGAGCAGGAACCCCAGGATCGATGTGCTCAGGAGCAACAGCGGGAAGATCGCGATGAACGCGTAGTAGGTCACTATCGCCGACAGATAGGCGCCCTGGTCGTCGAAGTACTTGTAGATCACCGCGAGCGGGAATCCGACGACCGGGTGCTCGCGCTGGAATGCGTCGATCCGACCAATCGGCCGCGGCCCGGAGGAGTTGCTCATGGGCGCGACTGCCCGGGTGGGCGCGACGTCAGAGCCGACCCGGGCGCGTCGGAGCGCTGCTCGTAGGCGGTGTCCACGCGGCAAGCCTGCCACAGCAGGTCTGGACGCACCCGCGGACGCCACGCTGCGTCCCGGCCGGCTGGTCGGGGTGCCGCTAGTCGAACTCAGGAAGCTCGCGCTTCATGACCTTCCCGGTCGGGTTGCGTGGGAGCTCGCCGAGGAACTTGATCTTGCGCGGCACGGCGAAGCGCGGGACATGCTCCTTGGCGTATGCCACGAGATCGGCCTCGGTCATCGAGGCGCCGTCCTTGATCACGACGTACGCTGCCAGGGCCTGGCCGAAGGTCTCGTCAGGGATACCGGTCACGACGACGTCCGAGATGTCCGGGTGTTCGATCAGGGAGTCCTCGAGCTCACGCGGGAAGACGTTCTCCCCGCCCACAACGACCATGTCGTCATCGCGACCCGAGACGAACAGCCGACCATCACGGTCGAAGAAGCCCAGATCACCCGTGCTCATCAACCCGTCCGCGAACGACTTGGTGTTGCCATCGGTGTAGCCGCCGAACGGCATGTCGTTGCCGACGTGGATCACACCGGTCTCGCCCTGCGGCAGCTCGGCGCCGTCCGCGTCCAGGATCTTGACCGATGTACGGAATGGCGGCGTGCCGGCGGTGCCGGGCGCCTCGCGCAAGTCCTTGGGGCTGGCGATCGTGACCCATCCCGTCTCGGTCGCCCCGTAGAAGTTGTAGACCGAGTCGGTGAACAGGTCCATGAAGTGGTTGGCCAGGTCGCCGGCGAGGGCCGATCCGCTGCTCGCGGTCACCTCGAGCGATGTGACGTCAGTCTTCTCGACCAGTTCCGGGTCCGCGTCGACAAGTCGCTGCATCATGAGCGGCACGACGACCAGCACCTTGGCCCGGTGCTGCTCGACATCACGCAGCACCTGCTCGGCCGAGAACTTGCGGCGCAGGACGTACGTCGGGGCCGTCGACAGGCCGAAGCCGAAGTTGATCAGCCCCCAGGAGTGGAACAGCGGGGCGGCCAGCACCACGGTGGAGTTGCCGCGGTAGGGAATCGCACCGAAGAACGCTATGAGCGGCTTGAGGTCTGCGGGCTCCTCACGCTTGGCTCCCTTGGGCAGGCCCGTCGTGCCGGAGGTGAAGATGATGATCTGGCCGTGGCGGGACGGCTTGTCGTGTGCCGCGGTGGGTCGGCCCGTCATCAGGCTCGCGACGCTTGCGTACCTCGCCGGAGCGTCGTCGTCGGCCCAGCACAGCACGAGCTCGTCGTCGTCGATGTCGGCGCCGACCTCGAGGAATTCCTGATCGAGGATCACGAGCTTGGCGCCTTCGCGGCGGGAGAGGTCCCCGAGCTGCGAGCGGCTGGCCATGGTGTTGAGCAGCAGGACACGACCGCCGGCCTGCATGATCGCCACCATCGCGATGATCATGTAGCGGTGGTTGCGCGCCAGCACGGCGACCGAGTCGCCCGGCTCGAGGCCACGGTCCTTCAGCGCCTGGGTGAACTGGTTGACCTGCTCGGCGAGCTCGCGCCAGGTGATCTGACCTGCGTCGTCGATGATCGCGAGCTGCTTGGGGAAACGCGCTGCGGCGGCGTTGACGCCCGACGGAAATCCAGGTCCCCACTTCGCGAGCTGCCGCCCTGCGCCGAGCAGACGATGCGGGAGCACCGGCTTGAGCATGCCGATCTGTCGAAAGACCTTCAGCGTGTAGCCCAAGTCGCCCATGCAGTCCTCACATCCGTTCGTCGCCCATCGCCGGTGCGTCGGGTCAAACGTGGGCAGTGTAACAACGGGTTGCAGTGATCGTCCCCGGTTCACGATGCGCTCAGAGGGCGCCATCGCGGGCCAGGACGGCCCTGAAGGTGCGGGCCAGGATCGCCAGGTCGAGCCGCAGGTTCCAGTTGTTGACGTACTGCAGATCCATCCGGATCGACTCCTCCCACGACAGCGCGGAGCGTCCACTGACCTGCCACAGGCCCGTGAGCCCGGGCTTGACGTGCAGCCGCCGCCAGACCCATTCGCTGTACTGGGAGGTCTCGGCCTCGAGTGCAGGACGGGGCCCGACCAACGACATCTCACCCTTGAGGACGTTCAGCAGCTGCGGAAGCTCGTCCAGCGAGGTCCGGCGCAGGAGCCGCCCGAACCTGGTGATGCGAGGGTCGTCGCGCAGCTTGAACAGCGGGCCGGCGCCCTCGTTGCGGACCTGCAGAGCCGCAAGCCGTTCCTCGGCGTCGACCACCATGGTCCTGAACTTGTAGATCGTGAACGGTTCGCCGTCACGCCCCGACCGCACCTGGCGGAAGACCGCAGGACCTCGTGAGCCGAACCGCACTCCGAAGGCGATCAGCGCGAGGAGCGGCGCCAGGAGGACCAGCGCCACACCGGCGACAGCCCTATCCATCAGTGACTTGGCCGCCTTCGACATCAGGTGGTCATTGGGCGCGCGAAGGGACAGCGCGATCTGGTCTCCGACCCGGCGCGGACGGAGGTACTCCACATGGTCACTCATGTCCGCCACGACGAGGCACTCGACCTCGGCACGCTGCAGTGCCCAGGCGAGGTGCCGCAGTGCGGGCGTGGCGAAGGCCCGCCCGCTGGCGATGACGACCGCGGTCGCGCGATGCTCCGCGACCGCGGCGAGCACCTCCCGGACGACCCCCGCCAGCGCCTCGTCGGTGACCGATCCGAGCGGAGCCAGCTCGTGCGGCGCACGCCACGAGCAGGTCGCGACGACGTTGACGTCCTGTCGACCCGCCCAGCGCGTCGACAGACGACGGACCGACTCGACCTGGCCGACCAGGATCGTCGGCGTGTGTCGGAGCAGCTGCCGATGGGCCAGGGCAGAGAGAGTGGACACCACGGGACCGGCCAGCACTGCCGCCGTGGCATGGCGGATCTGGACCGAGATCTCCGCATCCGCGATCACGAGCAGCAGGGTCGCCGCGCCGAGCAGCTCCGCCAGACGGATGGCCGGTTTGAAGGAGCGGGCCCGCTCGTACGCCGGGAGAGCGGCGAAGCTGTAGACCAGCCACGCGCCCACCAACGCGACGGCTCCGCCGGTCCACGCTTCGGGCAGCGCGAAATATCGGTCGGCAACCAGCCACGTCGCCACCAGTGCCGTGGCGTAGCCGAGAACTCCCTGCCGGATCACCGTGACGGGCAGCCCGACCAGACGACGCCGTCGGACGGCACGCATCGGCAGCTCGGTCCGCAGGCCCCGCAGGGGTGCTTCGACGTCCATGACCGCCATCAGATGCCCCTCCCGAACATATTGGCGGCCCGAGCGATGGCGCCCGCAGACGCAAGACGGTAGGAGATCAGCAGTCCGAGCCAGGCCCGCACGTTGAGTCGCTGGGCGCTCAACGCCTGCCGCAGCCACGGTCGAGACTGGTTGCGCTTCCCTGCCGCTGCGAGCGCGAAGCCGATCTGTGAGCTGATCCTCGCGAGGGCGCCAGCATCCTGCTGCAGTGCTGTGTGCTTGTCGAGCAGGTAGGTCAGGCCTGCGGCGTACTGCTCCCACTTGCCGTAGAAAAATGACTGCCCGGACCAGCGCACCGAGACGAGCGGCTCGTTGACGAGCCTGATCGCCGTGTGCTGGGCCGCCGTCAGCAGGACGTCATAGTCCTCGCCGTAGCTGCCCGGCAGGTCCTCGTCGATCATCCCGACCTGATCGACCAGAGTGGTTCGACGAAACACGAAGCTGCTCGAGTGCAGGCCCGCGATCCGGTCTCGCACCAGGTCGGCATGGGTCACGGTCGTCAACGGAACGGGCCGCTCGTGCGTGCGCCGGCCATCATCGACCAGCATCGCGCTACCGACCAGCCCGACCTCGGAATGAGCTGCAAAGATCGCCATCTGCTTCTCGAGCTTGTTCGGAGCCCAGGTGTCATCGTCGTCGAGGAAGGCGACGAAGTCGTGCTTGGACTGCACGATTCCCATGTTGCGCGCGCCAGCCAGCCCGCGTACACGCTCGTTGGTCACCGCGGTCATCGCGCGTCGGGGACCCGTGACGACGTCGGGCAGCTCGGGTTCGCACGCATCGAACACGATGATGATCTCGATCTCCCCGCCATACGTCTGGTCGACGATGCTCTGCACCGCCAGGCGCATGAGCTCGGGACGCCGGTGCGTCGGGACGACCGCAGTGACCGAGGGGGGCTCGGACATTCTCACTCCTCGTGCCCGGCGAGGAACGATCGCAGCATCGAGCTGGACGTGTGACGCGTGTAGGGGAAATAGACGACGGCCGCGCCGACCTCCCTCATGGTGCGCTCGAGGCGGTAGCCCTTGGGTGTCCCCTGCCAGTCGTTGCCCTTGAAGATCACGTCGAAGGGCCGCTGCTGCCACACGGCGTTCTTGTCCTCCGACCGATCGATGATGACCTCGTCGACGATGCCCAGCGCCGAGATGATGTCGATCCGCTCATCACAGGGAACCACCGGGAGCCGTCCCTTGAGGTGCTCGACGTATTCGTCGCTCGCCACACCCACGACCAGGTGGTGACAGTGGTTGCGGGCCCGCCGCAGAAGGTTCAGGTGACCAACGTGGAACATGTCGAAGACGCCGCTGGAGTAGCCGACTTCGAACTTCTTCCGTGCTTCGCTCACTGGTCCCCGCGCCTTTGGTTGGTCTCACCTGAGAGAGAGACCTGGGGCTGGATAGTGACGAGCTTCGGCCCTACTTTCGCGCAACGGGACGGTCCTGGCAGCCGCTCCGTGGGTCAGGGCGTGACGACGATGGGAAGATCCCCCGCGGCGCCCTTGACGGTGTCGACCACCGAGGTGCCAGCGTCGGTCAGCCCCTGAGGTGTCGACCCGTCGGGGCGGCCCGTGCCGAGCGATGCCAGCAGACCTGCGGCACCACTGATGGGCTCGCGAACCTGCGACTTTGGCGAGTCCCGGCGAGTCATCGAGGCGACTGGCGGAGCCTCGTTCTCGGCGGGCCCAGGCGTGCCGTCCTCATCGGTGGCCGCGCTCTCGGGTGTCGGCGTGGCTTCAAGAGCCGCGGCCCTCGCCGGGTGTTCTTCCCGGGCGTCGACCGATCTGGCGCTGTCGTGCGGCGCGTCGGCCCGAGCGACCTGTGGGTCCGTCAAAGATCCGGGTCCCTGCGAGCCGAAGGGAATGCGCGGAGGGTTGACGACGGGCGCTGCCACTCCGATGACGGTTGCGGTGGTGAGCGCCGCTGCCGCCACGGTAGGGGCCACTGCCATCGCTGCGGCCTTCCCGACGACCGCCAGGTGCGTGAGGAGTGCGGCCATTCCCCCAGCACCCACCGCGAGACCGACGACCACGAGCGCCACGCCACCGGACACCGAGACCGCGAGCGAGGCCGGAGCGATGATCGCGCCGACCTCACGATTGACCTCCTGCAGGTCCAGATAGATCGCCATGCAGCGCGGGCAGGACTCGAGGTGGCCGTGGATCTTCTCCTGCTCGCGCCCGGATGCCGTCCTGCGTACGAACCCGGACAGCTTGCTGCGGACCGCGCGACAGGTCCGCCCGGCCGTGTCATCGCTCTTGATGTGCTGTTGGAGGTAGGCCTCCCGCAGGCCCGACCTCGCCCGGTAGACCAGCGCCGAGACGCTGTTGGCCGACATGCTGAGCAGCGGGCCCAGCTCCTGTGGTTTGCGGCCCTCGACATCGAGGTGCCACAGGACCGTCCGCCAGCGGCTGGGGAGCGACTCGTAGGCGGCGCGGATCGCAGACTTCTCAAACTCGTCGAGCTGCCCCGCGCCGAATTTCACGGCCGTGTCGATCTGTGTCTCGTCATCGGTCGGCACGACCCGTTGGCGCGCCTTGGCCCGACGACCGGCCTCGTGCCGAATCGTGGTGAACAGATAGGCGCGGAAGGCCCGATCGGGCCCCTTGCCCCGCCGCACCAGGTCGAGGACCTGGGTGAAGGACTCCGCGACCACATCATCGGCCTCGTCACCCTGGCCGAGGTGACGGGCCAGCCGGAGCGCCGGGTACTCGTAGCGCGCGAACAGCACGGCAAATGCCTCTTGGTCGTCGATGCGAGCCATCGACAGGAGCTCCACATCATCGCGTTCAGCGAGCGGAGTTACTGCTTCAGGCACGTCGACAGCGTCAACGTTTTGCAATTCATTTCCCCTGGAATGTGTTGCGAGCCCGCCAGATGATGGCGCCATCGCGTGCGTGTCACCGATCGTTACGGCCTTCGCAGCATGGCACGGCGCAATTGACTTTTCCAGAAGAGCAAGGGTGTCTACAACTGCCCTGCGGGGCGCGACACCTGAAATTTTTCGACCTTGACGCTGCTGCAGGCGGAACCGGCCAACCGGCAACACCCAAAGTTTTTCGTCGTTTGAGCGGTCGGAACCCACTGATGCAGGCGTCTGGGCAGCGTACGCGGGCAGAAAACCAACGCGTCCACGTCATACCCGGGCCCCGTTCCACTCTTCTTGGGAGAGCCCACGATCCTGTGCGCTCGACCTGACCCTGAGGACACCAGATGCCCACCGCCCCGCAGCCCGCACAGCTCACCGACATCGTTGGTGGGCTACGTCGGCACTGGCCGATCGTCGCCGTCATCGCGCTGACCGGCCTCGTGCTGGGCGTCCTCGCTTCATTCGCGGTCCCGGCGAGATACACCTCGACGAGCACGGTGGCCGTCCACCCGTTGACCTCTGACCCGCTCGGCAACGGGATCGACACGTCGCGCTCGGTCAGCATGCCAACGGAAAAGGGCCTGGTCACCTCGCGAAAGGTTGCCGAGGCGGCTGCTGACCTGCTGCGTCCGCAGCACTCGCTGAGTCCCGATCGCATCATCGGGTCGACCACGGTGGACATCCCGGAGGACTCGTTGATCTTGACGATCAACTTCTCCGGCGACACCCCGAAGCAGGCTGCGGCTGCTGCCGACGCGGTTGCGCAGGGCTATCTCGCGACGCGGCGCGAAGACGCCTCCGGCGAGATCCAGCGGCTCACCAAGTCGGCCACGGCACAGATCGGCGACATCCAGGTCGCTGCCAAGCAGGCCGCGTACGACACACCCATCGCACAGCGCTCGCTTCGTATCCAGGCCGAGGCGCTCGGCACCAAGCTGGCCGAGCTCGGCAACGTCGATCTCGACCCCGGGCAGATCGTCGGGGAGGCCGTCTCCCCGACGGAGCGCTCGACCCCCGGAGCTGTCTCGCTGGGTCTGGGCGGGCTGTTCCTCGGCCTGCTGATCGGCATTCCGGTCGCGCTGCTGCGCAAAGACGAGGACTCCGAGATCGGCGGGGTCGATGGGCTGCACGCGATCGGTGATCAGATCGTGCTGGACGGAACCAAGGACATCAACCGCGCCGACACCTGGGACATCGCCGCATTCATGCTCAAGATCCCGGCCAACATCGAGGACGACGGCCCGTTCATGATCATGGTCGACGCGGAGGAAGGTCCCGACAGCACGTTCACCCCGGGCCAGGAGCTCGTCGACGCGCTCGAACGCCGCGGACGCTCCGCCCGGTTCGTCGACGCGAGCGCGATCAACGAGGGCAAGATCAGTCGCGGTTGGCCGACCGCGAGAAAGCGCATCTCATGGGCCGGGGAGATCGTCATCATCGACACCACGAATCTGACCTCGGACGCCAACAAGGTCGCGCTTGCGACCCGATCCGACTCGGTCCTGCTGGCCCGCTCCACGACCGACGATGCCCTGGCACTGCGCCGGTTGGCCGGGCTGCTGCGCTCCAAGAGCGTCGACATCGCCCTGACGGCACTGTTTCCGCCGCGGCCGGAGATGATCACGCTCAACCGCTAGACCCAACCCGGGGCGGACTGGCGGCCCGTACGACGACGAGGACATCCCATGGGCGACGCACGACGCACGCTGGCCGACTACTTCGAGCTGGTCGATGTGGCGCAAGACCGCCTAAACGGCACCAACGCGACCGACTCGCGGTTGCGCAGGATCACCAAGCACGCCGTGCCGGTCCGATTCCGGGGCACCGCGCGCATGCTCGTGACGGATGCGATCACCCCGATCCAGCGACGCAAGGCACGACGCATCCAGCAGGAGCCCCCGGCGCTCCGCCTGCACCTGGGCAGCGGCGGCCAGCCGAAGTCGGGCTGGCTCAACGTTGACCTGGCCGGCGATCCCGTCGAGCTGGTCTGGGACCTCGCTCACGGAGTGCCGTTCGAGGACGCCCGTGTCGATGCGATCTTCCACGAGCACCTGCTCGAGCACATCCCGCTCCGAGCCGGCGCGGGCCTGCTGGACGAGTGCTACCGGGTCCTGCGGCCCGGTGGGATCCTGCGAGTCGGCGTGCCTGACGCAGGCGCGTTGCTGGAGTCCTACACCGGCGACGGGACGTACATCGGCGCGCTGCATCCCGACCGGCCGACCCGCATGCTCGCGCTCCAGGAGCTCTTCTACTGGCACCGCCACACCACGATGTTCGACGAGGAGACGCTGGCGCTGCTGTTCCGTGCAGCTGGATTCCCGGAGCCGTCCAGACGGTCCTTCGGCGAATCCGACCTCGACTCCGCACCGGACACCGAGCGGCGTCGCGCCGAGACGCTCTACATGGAGGCGCGCAAGCCGCTGGCCTGATGCTCAGCTGCGATGCTCGGCCAGCGCGACCAGTCCAAGCCGGTGACGCAGCGGCCAGCTGACGACGAGGTACACCACGGCGACTGTCGCAATGGTGCCGAGCATGACGCTCAGCGACGAGCCGAAGGCGATCCGCGACCCGACGGTGAGGGTGCCGGCGACGCCGATCGCGAGAGCCGCGGCCGACCACAGGTGCCGACCGGCGGGGCTGACGCCCATGAGTCCCTGCACCTGCCACACGACGACCACCGTGTCGATCACGATCGTGATGGCCCACGCCAGCGCCGCGCCGTCGATGCCCCACAACGGGATCAACACGAGATCCAGGGCGATGTTGAGCGTCAGCGCAAGAGACTTGTCGGCCAGCTGCCAGCTGCTGCGACCGCCCATCAACAGGATCGTCTGCACCGTGCCGGCCGCCGTCGCCAAGGCCATCGCGAGGCTCAGCACCGCGAGCGAGGTGGCCCCGTCGGAAAACCCCGGCCCGAACAGCGACAGGACGGTGTCGCCAAAGATCGCGAGCACCAGGAAGAACGGCCACGCCAGCCAGATCATTGTTGCTGTCACCAGGCCGTAGATCTCCCGGGCCTCATGTGTCGCTCCGCGGGCCAGGGCAGCACTGATCTGCGGGCCCACCGCCACCCGTGCGGCCTGCTGGATCACCTCACCGGCCCGGGCGCACCGGGTCACGACGGCGTAGATGCCGGCCTGTGCGGGTGAGGCGAGCGCGCCCACCAGGATGACGTCCATCCACTCAAGCAGGATCTCGACGGCCGCCGCGACTCCTCGCGTTGCACTGAAGCCCCAGAACTCGGCCGAAAGCCTCCGCCGGTCGGACGGTCGGACCGGTGCGACACGCAGGCTGCCGGCGTGACGTGTCGTCAGACGCGCGACCGCCGCCACGGCGAGTGCGAGCACCACCGCAACCGGCGCCAACCAGGAGCCGAGCACCCCGATGACACCCCAGCCGGCCAGGACTGCCACGCCCACGCCGAGCAGCCGCATCACAGGGAGGGTGATGTTCTGCAGAAGGGGATAGGACACGACGTCGCCGAGTCCCCGCGAGATCGCGAGTGTGACCGCCAGCAGAGCCGACAGCACCGCGACACCGGCCGCGATGACGATCAGCCCGCCGGGCAACGGCGCGAACAGATCGGGATACGTCGAGGTGGCCCCCGCGACCACGGCGACGAGGACCACGCCGGTGATGAGGACCGGAGCCACCGCCATCCGGACCAGAGCGGGAACGTCGGCCAGGCGTCCACGGGCGCGAGCGGCGGAGACGTACCGGACGAGCCCGGTGTCGGCGCCCAGCTCGGTGACGTTCGAGACGATCATGAAGACCGCCACCACCAGGAAGTAGGTGCCCGCCCCCTCGGTGCCCAGGTGTCGGCCGATGACTGCGGCGAGCAGGAGACCGATCAGCGAGCCCGTGGCACCGCCCGCCAGGTTGACGACACCTGCCCAGGCGATCCCGCGCGACTGGATCGTCAGGTCAGCCATCGGCGATGGCAGGGCCGGAGCCCGTCTCGTCCAGTCCGTAGCGCCGGCGCAGCAGGACCGCGGCGACCAGCATGATCGTGAGGAACTGCATGATGTCGAGCCCGTAGACCACGATGATGACACTCGCCACGACGAGCACACTGTGGAGCACCAGATCGACATCACCCGGGGCTCGCATCGTCCGCAAGGTCGTGCCCCAGAGGAACAGCAGGAACAGGGTCAGCCCCACGAACCCAAAGCTGAACATCAGCATCCAGACGTAGCCCTGGGTGCCCAGAGATATCTCCTGGGAGGGCGAAGGACGTGGTGCGCCGTAGCCGAGCAGCGGCGACTGGAGCGTCCGCGTGAAGGTCTCCTGATAAAGGGAGAACCGTGTGCCGGAGGAGTCGCCGTACTGTTGACGGGTCGAGATCTGGGACAGCAGCCCGTTGCCGATCAGGACCACCGCACCGATGGCCCCCAGGATCGCGATCGTCAGGACCGGAGCCGCTCGGTCACGCAGCGCGAGGCGGACCACGACGTAGACCGCAGCGAGCGCCAGGCCGGCGAACATCCCGCGGTTGCCCGTCGCCATCGCGGGAGCGATCATGGCGGCCAGGCCCACGACGACCGCAGCACGCAGCGGTCGCGACCGGGTCATCATGAAGGCGGCGACGGCGACAGGGGTCAGCAGCACGATCGCGACTCCCCAGCTGTTGGCGTAGGGGAACGGCGCCGACGGTCGGACGAAGGTCTGCGGCGATCCGAAGGGGTGCTGGACCTCGGCGAACGGTGGGAAGAACAGGTCGCGGACGTACTCGTTGCCGGTCAGCGAGTCGGGGAGCAGCAGACCCACCGGGGTGGTCAGCCGCACCTCGGGGAACGCCATTCCCAGCAGTCCGCCGGCGATCGTCACGAACCACACGAACGTCAGGGCATTGACGATCCGGCGCCGGCTCAGGGCCACACCCGCACTGATCGTGTAGACGAACGCCGTGCCGACGACGGCCAGGATCGAGAAGCGGTAGAGCAGGCCCAGCATGCGGGCCGTGGAGTCGATCATGACGGCGCACGGGACGACCCAGACGACGAACGCCGTGAACGCGTAGACACCGGGGACGAACCGCACGGCGCGGCTGTGCGCGAGGAAGGACAGCATCACGACCGAGAGCAGCACGCCGGCAATGACGGTGGCGCCGAGCGTCCAGAAGATCGGGAAGCCCCACAGCAGCGCGAGGACCGGCCACGCCGGCAGGCTGTCGCGGTCCGCGTCGGTCGTGGCGACCGCGGAACGGGAGGCGGTCGTGGCACTCACGCCGCACCTGCCGAGAGCGACAGAAGCTCGCGGTGTCGGCGCACGAGGGTTGCCGCGAGCAGCAGCGCGTTGAGCACGCCCAGCAGCCCGTATGCGCACAGGAAGGCCGTGCTCCAGGGCCACAGGAGCACGACCAGGTTGACCAGCCCGGTGTCCGCCGGTGTCTGGATCCAGGCATGGAACCGCGGCACGGCCCCCCGACCGGCAACCGGGTCACGGCCCGCGAGCTGCTCGGCCAGGATCTGGGCGAAGAAGCGGACCGTGGCAACCAGGGCGAAGGCCAACGGGATCAACAGGACCGCGTCCGACACGTCGGTAAAGCGGTGCAGCCCCACCAGGATCGCGAGGTGGAACAGCAGGTGCCGGGCGGAGTCGACGACGTGGTCCAGCCACTCCCCCGCCGGCGACCCGCCGCCACGCAGGCGAGCGAGCTGCCCGTCGGCGGAGTCGAGTGCGAAGCCGAGCTGGAGCAGGAGCATCGCGCCGATCGCCATCGTGATCCCCGGCCGGGCGGTGACCAGCACCGTCGCACCGCCCAGGAAGGCCGCGAAGCTGGCGGCGGTCATGTGATTGGGGGTCAGCCGTCCCTGTGCCGCCACCGCGGCGAGTCCCCTGCCCAGTCGACGATTGACCGCTCGCATGTACCAGGGAACGCCTGCGCCGCTCTTCTGCGCTCGAGCAAGCTCCTGGTAGGCCGCGCGGGCGCCGGTGCCGGACCCGGTCATGAGATCGCGATCAGGGCCAGGTCCATGCTCGCGCTCGGCGTGGAGCGGTAGTGCGAGTGCATCTCGACCGCGATGACGTTCTTGCCGGCGCGGATGGCCGACAGCGGGACGTCGAGGGTCACCGGGTTCGCGATGGCTGTCGCGGTGTTGGGAGCCGAGAGTGCGTACATGTTCGGGCTCACGTCCCCCGTAGGCAGGTTCGACCGTCCGATCTCGATGCCGTTGACATAGACCACGACGCCGTCATCCGCACGAGTCGTGATCTCGAGCGCCGATATCGAGGCTGGGTCGGCCACGTCGAAGGTCCGTCGGTAGTAGGACGCGAGCGCGCGATCGCCGGTCGTCGGTGTGTCGATGTCGGTCGCGATCGGACCGGTGCCCCAGCCCAGTGGCGCGGCTCCGGTCGACCACCCACTGACGTCGAAGGAAGCCTCAGCCCAGCCGGCCGGGACCGTGACGTCCCGGTCGAACAGATAGGACCACGTCGATCGGGCCGGCACCAGCGCCACCGCCTGGCTTGCCGGCTGAGGAGCGTTCGCGCCGGCCGTCGCGACGATCGCGGCGTCCATGCTGGTCGAGCTGGTCGACCGGTAGTTGGAGTGGACCTCGACGGCCACCGAGTTCGAGCCGATCTTGAGCAGTGACACCGGGATCTCGAACTTCGCCGGGGACGCCGCCGCGGTCGAGGTGCTCGGCGCCGACAGCGCGTACGTGCCGCTGGTCAACGTGCCGGCCGGGAGGTTCGACCGCCCTACCTCGGTGCCGTTGACGTACACCGCGACACCATCGTCGGCCCGGGTCGTCAGGTCGACCGTGCCGTACTTCGCGCCGGCCGGGATCGTGAACGTCGTCCGGTGATAGGACGTCAGCGCGCGGGCGCTCGCCGGGGTGACGTCGATGTTGGTCGAGATGGGTCCGCTGCCCCAGCCGAGGGGCGCCGTACCGGTCTGCCACGAGGAGTCGTCGTAGAACGACTCGCGCCACGTGCTCGGCAGGGACGTTGCGGAATCGAAGAAGTACGCCCAGGTCGCCGCGCTCGACAGCAGCGTCGTCGTGGCCGTGGTCGTCGGGGTGACACCTGCGGTCGATGCGGATCGGTTGCCCCAATCATCGGCCGACCGCACGAAGAATCGGTCGCCGGGCGCCGAGCCCGCGACCGTGGTGGTCGTCGACGAGGTCGTCGCCACGACGCGGTCGTTGCGCAGCACCTCGTACGTCACACCCGACGTCGAGCTGGCGCTCCACGTCAGTTTCGCGTCGGCACCGGTTGCGGTGACCGCAAGCCCGGCGGGCTTGCCGGGCGCCGTGTGCGGACGTGCCGCAAAGCGCACGAATCCACCGACCCAGCCGTTGCTGCCGTTCTCCTTGACCGCCGAGGTCATGGTGCCACCGGCCCACAGGGTGCCGTCGGCGGCGACCTTCAGCGCCCACGCGCCCCGACCGCTGCGCGCCTTCATCTCGGGTGTGAAGTCGGGGACATAGTCACCTGTCGTGGCGTCCCAGGCGCCGACGAAGAAGATCTTGTCTGCCTGGGACCAGCTGATGTTGGTCGAGCCCGGGCTCGTCGAGTCGTACAAGGCGGTGTCGGAGTAGTTCCAGTTGAGGCAGTGGCAGCCCGCGAAGACCAGCCCGTTGCCCTTCTCGATCGCCTGGATGTCGCCGCCGGCCTTGGTGATGTGCTTGTTCTCCAGCGCGAAGGTGCCCGTGTTGTACGAGAACATGCTGTGCTGCGAGCCGCCGAGCCAGACCTTGTTGCCAACCTGCTTGATCGCCTGCTGATAGCGGGCCGATCCAGCCGTGCTGAACGTCGGCTGCCACGTCGGCGTGATCCGCGGGGCGCCGGTTGCGGTGCTGAACGCGGCCGCGCGGTCGGCCGTCACACCCTTGGCCGTCGTGAAATAGCCCGAAAAGTAGACCCGGCTCTTGTCGTCGCTGACGTCCAGCGCGGTGCCGGTGCCGTTGAACTCGGGATTCCAGCTGTTGTCCGGTACACCGTTCGACAGCTGGATCCGGGCCGCGCCCTTGGCGTAGCGGTCCGAGATGCCCGGCTTGACCAGGTGTGTGAAGGCGCCGGTCAGATACAGGTAGGTGCCATCGGTGTCCAGGCCCCGCACCGAGACCGTGGGAGCCGTCATACGGTTCTCGACGTTGGCCTGCCAGCTCGTGTCGAGGGCTCCGGTCGTCGGGTTGAGCACCACCAGGCCCGCGCGCGTTGCGCCGCTGACCTTGGTGAACTCGCCGCCGACGGCCAGTCGTCCGTCGGGCAGGGCCAGCAGCGACTTGACCTGGTTGTCCAGGACGGGAGCAAAGCCGGGGATGTAGTCGCCGGTCGTGGCGTTGAACGCCGCCAGGTAGGGCCGTGCCACCTTCTCGGCGCCGGTGGCGTTCGCACCCTTCTGCACCGTCGTGAAGTTGCCGCCGACGTACATGACGTTGCCGATCTGCGCGAACGCCTGGACCTCGGACGCAGTCTCTGCGCCGCCCGCGGCCCCGAGGCCTGTGACGCCCCAGTCGGAGGTCAGCGAGCCGTTGCGCGGAACGGCCTTGATGGTCTGCGCGGCGGTGCCGGCACTGGGGATCGCGGCGAAGGTCAGGTCGCTCGTGCGCAGCTTGGGCCGGATGAAGACCTGGGAGAATGGACTGCCGTAGTAGCCATTCGAGGCCGAGGAGTAGATGTAGCTGCTCGCCGAGGTCGACCCGATGCCGTTCTGCCCGAAGTTGAAGCCGCGGACATAGTTGTTCTTCGACGACTCGTACGTCCACAGTCGGCGGTAGGCCGAGTCGGATCCGAACTCGTACGTCGTGGTGTTGCTGGCGGCGACGCCGTCGAGGTTCGCGGCGGCGATGCCGAGCCCCGCGCCGAGCGCCCACGTCCAGCGATCGCGTGACTTGTACGTCCAGCGGGTCTCCTGCCAGTTCGTGCCACTCTGGTTGGTCGCCCGGCGGACCCGGACACCGTCGGAGAACGAGTCGAAGCGACGGCCACCCATCAGCCCGTTGATGACGTTCGCGTCGAGCTGGCGCGGGGAGAACGCCCCCGTGCCGGTCACGGTCCCGGCGACCTGCGCCGGCGTGCCTGCGCCGTTGTAGTCGTACGTCCAATTCTCGCGGCCCCGGCCGACGAGCTCCCAGCCGCCGCCGTCCGTCGTCATGTCGCAGTAGATCTCGGTCGGGACCTGCAGCTGCGGGGTCAGGATCCAGTAGACGCCGCCGGGCGCCGAGGAGTTGACCTGCTTGGCCTCCCAGCACGAGGCCGCGGCGGTCGGCTGGGTCGTACCGTCATTGCCCACTGCCGCCTGGGCGGCCCCACCGGTGCCGATGAGCACTCCGGCCGCGAGGACCGCGACAGCCAGCCAGGGACGAAGAGGGCGGAGCTTGGGAGTGGGCACGACAATTCCTCAGGTGGACCGACAGTGACAGGGACGCCGGCAGCGCCGAGTCCTTCAGAGGTCAAGAGGGTCCACCCGCCCGGTCATGACGACAGTCGCTCCCCGAAGCTGCCGAGACCCGGCTCACGGGGCGGCGTACGTGCTCAGCTCTGCTGTCTCCTCCTCGGTGAAGATGCGCGACCGGATGATGAACCGGTTGCCGGTCGGCCCCTCGATCGAGAAGCCCGCTCCGCGACCCGGGACGACGTCGATCGTGATGTGCGTGTGCGACCAGTACGCGAACTGCTCGCGCGATATCCACACCGGCGCGACCTCGGTCGCTCCGTACTCCAGGTCGCCGAGATGCACGTCCTGGTGCCCGGTCATGAACGTGCCCTGCGTGAAGCACATCGGCGCGGAACCGTCACAGCACCCGCCGGACTGGTGGAACATCAGGGGCTGCGCGTGCGAGTCCCGCAGGCTGCGGAGGAGCTCCGCAGCCTGCGGGGTGATCGCGACGCGTTCCACCGTCACGCGTGCCTCAGGGTGTGGGCACCCATCAGAAGAAGCCCTGCTTGTTCTCGTTGTACGAGACCAGCAGGTTCTTGGTCTGCTGGTAGTGGTCGAGCATCATCTTGTGGTTTTCGCGACCGATGCCGGACGACTTGTAGCCACCGAAGGCCGCGTGAGCCGGGTAGTGGTGGTAGCAGTTGGTCCACACCCGACCGGCCTGGATGTCCCGACCGGCCTTGTACGCCGTGTTCGAGTCCCGCGACCAGACTCCGGCGCCAAGGCCGTAGAGCGTGTCGTTGGCGATGTCGATCGCCTCGGCATAGTCGTCGAAACCCGTGACCGAGACGACGGGGCCGAAGATCTCCTCCTGGAAGATCCGCATCTTGTTGTGGCCCTGGAAGATCGTCGGTGCGACGTAGTAGCCGCCCGACAGGTCTCCACCGAGGTCGGTGCGCTCGCCACCGGTGATGATCCGAGCGCCTTCCTGCACGCCGATCTCGAAGTAGGACAGGATCTTCTCGAGCTGGTCGTTGCTCGCCTGGGCGCCGATCATGGTGTCGGTGTCCAGCGGGTCGCCCTGCTTGATGGCCTTGACCCGCTCGGTCGCGGCGGGCAGGAACTGGTCGAGGATCGAGTTCTGGATCAGCCCGCGACTGGGGCAGGTGCAGACCTCGCCCTGATTGAGCGCGAACATCGTGAAGCCCTCGAGGGCCTTGTCGTAGAAAGCGTCATCCTTGCTCGCGACGTCCTCGAAGAAGATGTTCGGGCTCTTGCCACCAAGCTCGAGCGTCGCCGCAATGAGGTTCTGGCTCGCGTACTGGGCGATGAGCCGACCCGTCGTGGTCTCACCCGTGAAGGCGATCTTGCGGATCCGGCTGCTCGAGGCGAGTGGGGCGCCGGCCTCCACGCCGAAGCCGTTGACGACGTTCAGCACACCGGGGGGAAGGATGTCGGCGAGAAGCTCCATCAGCAGCATGATCGATGCCGGCGTCTGCTCGGCCGGCTTGAGCACGATCGCGTTGCCCGCGGCGAGCGCAGGAGCGAGCTTCCACGTCGCCATGAGCAGCGGGAAGTTCCACGGGATGATCTGGCCGACGACGCCGAGCGGCTCGTGGAAGTGGTACGCGACGGTCTGCTCGTCGAGCTGCGACAGCGAGCCCTCCTGGGCGCGGATCGCGCCGGCGAAGTAGCGGAAGTGGTCGACGACCAGCGGCAGGTCGGCGGCGAGGCACTCGCGCACCGGCTTGCCGTTGTCCCACGTCTCACCGACCGCGAGCATCTCGAGGTTCTGCTCGATGCGGTCGGCGATCTGGTTCAGGATGTTGGCGCGGTCGGCCACCGAGGTCTTGCCCCAGGCGGGCGCGGCGGCGTGGGCGGCGTCGAGCGCTGCCTCGATGTCCTCGGCCGTGCCGCGGGCGATCTCGCAGAAGACCTTGCCGTTGACCGGCGACGGGTTCTCGAAGTACTGACCCTTGACGGGGGCTACGTACTCTCCACCGATCCAGTGGTCATAGCGCGGCTTATAAGTGACCACGCTTCCTTCGGTTCCGGGCTGGGCGTACACACTCATGGGAACTCCTTCGACTTGGGTGGGACTTAAGTGACGCTAGTCACACCCCCGTTGCAAGGAAGTTGCGGCGGCCGGGAACCTAGCCGAGCTCGCGGTCCAGCCGGTCGACCTGAGCGACGACCTGAGCGTGGCGCGGCGACGAGGGTGGGAGGATCGCCAGGACCCGCTCCCAGATCTCGTAGTCGTCGCGCCCGTGGGCGGTGTCCGCGAACGACAGCAGCGCGTCGGCATCGTCGGAGGCGAGCAGGCACGATCGGACATACATGTGGATCCCGTCGCGCAGCTGCTCGACGCCCGGTGCGGACGATGACGGCAGGACCGGACCGCGGTAGTGCGCGACCGCGCTGCGCAGGCGCCCGGCCACCAGGTCCTCGCGCACCCGAGAGACGTCGGTCCCGATCGCGTTGAGCAGCCGATAGGGGCGCGAGGCGAGCTCGACCGGACCGAGCACGGTCCGCAGACGGGACAGCTCGGCCCTGACCGTGACCTGGGCCTGCTCGTCATCGCTCAGCGCGACGGCGAGCTCGGCGGTCGTCATGCCGTCGTCCGACTCGGTCAGCAGGAGCAGGATCTCGCTGTGCCGAAGACTCAGCCGGGTCGTCGTCGTGCCGTGCCGCAGCGTCGCGCCATGGCCCCCGAGGACGTCGAGCGACGGGATCGACCAGTCGCTGGAGGGCACCGACGTGGGGCGGGAGGGGCTGAGTCGCTCGATCCGTAGCTCGGCCTCGACAGCGGCGACCGTCGCACGCACCAGGGTCAGGCTCTGCGGAGTGGCCACCTCGGCGCCGCCGGTCAGGTCGAGCACGCCGAGGATCGCTCCGGTGTCGGGGTCGTGGATCGGGGCGGCCGAGCAGCTCCACGGCGTGACCTGCCGCGCCAGGTGCTCGGGCCCGAAGATCTGTACGGGCCGATCGAGCGCGAGAGCCGTGCCGGGGGCGTTGGTGCCGGCGCTCGCCTCGCTCCAGTCCGCTCCGGGGATGAAGTGCATGGCTTCGGCGCGGGTGCGTAGCGACGCGCTGCCCTCGACCCACAGGAGCTGACCCGCGGCATCGCTGACCGCGACGAGCAGTCCGGACTCTGCGGCGCTCTCGACCAGCAGCCTTCGAATGACCGGCATGCCGGCCGCCAACGGGTGGGAGTCGCGGATCGCGGCGAGCTGCTCGTCGTCAAGCCGGATCGGGGCCAACGACTGCTCGGGGTCGAGACCACCGGTCACGCTCCGCTGCCACGACTCCAGGACCAGTCGTCGCAGTCCAGGATCGGCGGTTCCCATGCTCACGAACTTGTCATGGGCCACGTTGAGGTGTCGCGACAGCGTCTCGGGATCGGCTCCCGGCGGCATCGCGAGATCGTTCCTGGTCCCCATGCCGCGAGTGTACGTCGGGTTGTGACGGGGGTCACGGTGAAACCAGGGGACGAGCGCAGCGGGCGCGTCCCGTTCAGCAGGGACGCTCCGTCAGCCGAGTCGCTCGAGGTAGTCGCCGAGGACCTCGCGGGCGAGCTTCTCGGCATGGCCGTCCGGTCGTCCCTCACGCAGGATCTCCACGGTGACCACGACCGCGTACGCCCCACTTCTCACCGATGCCTCGGACGCCACCCGGCCCTCGGTCTGGTCGTCGAACGTCAACGTGCCACGCCGGTTGCCGATCAGACCCGACCACTCGCCGAGGGTCAGTGTCTCGATCGTCCCGGTCCCTGCCAGCGCCGGCGAGACCCGCCCTTCGCCCCTCTCCTGCTCGATGTCGTACGACCCCTCGTACATTTCCTGCCCGGACCGAAACATCGCGATCGACTTCTTCGCAGCGGCATCGGTCTCGTGCTTCCAGGCGCTGACGAAGACGATGTCGTCGAGCAGCGTGTCCTTCTCAGCCCGCTCGACGTCCGCGGAGGAGGTCCCGGTCACCGGGGAGAGCTCCAAGAAGCGGCTGACCTGCTGCCCCTCCGACACTCGTGTGCCACATCGTTCGCTGCCGCCGTCGGGGCACGTCGTCGTGACAGCACGGGCACCGTCCACGTCATCAGCTGTCGGCAGTGCGGCCTTGAGCTCCTCCACCGTGTCGTCCCGCGCCGGGGCTGGCCCAGCCGAGCTGATCGGCTCTGACCCGCTGCAGGCAGTGAGGACCAGGACGACGAACAGCAGAACGACGGCGCGACGAATCACGGAACAACCTTTCCCGAGGATGAGAGGTCAGCATGCCAGAGGTGCGCGCGCCCGAAGATCACGGCAGGTCGTCGGGACTCCATCCGACGTCCTCACGGACGATCCGGGCCGGCGAGCCGGCTGCCACGGCGTTGGGGGGCACCTTCTGACCTCGCACCATGCTCCGCATCCCGACCACGGCACCGTCGCCGATCTCGGCGTGCCCCGTGACGACCGCGTCCCGGCACAGCCACACATGGCGGCCGAGCCGGATGTGCGCTCCGAAAGGATTGATCCGCTCCCCCGTGCGAGGGTCCTCGAGACGGTGCATGTCATCGGTGGCGATGTAGACGTTCGCGGCCCACAGCTGATCGGCCAGCGCCAGGATGCTCCCCCCGTTGCGGGCGTCGACGATCGCGCTGCGCGTCGCGACGACCGGACCGTGCAGCACGATGCTGGACTCGCCGCCGCAATAGATCTCGCCTGCTGTCATGGCGCAGCGACGGTCGAGGAAGACCGTGGCACCGTCGCCGCCGACGAGCAGCGACGACAACCAGTCCATGGGTGAGCCGACCGCGATCAGGACGTTGCGGAGGGGGAACGTCGTGAGGTCGGACAGCACGTGGTCGGGCAGCCGCGCCCCCTCGCCGAGGTAGAGCGCATTGCCCTGGTCGTGCCACCACTGCGGCAGCGGGTCGCGAACGCGCCGCCAGGTCAGGGCGTCGAGCGCGGAGGCCTCGGTCCCTGCGGCCCGAAGCCGGTCGCGGTGCAGCACGTGCATCGCGTCGTCGAGGGTGCCGTCCACCGCCGAATCATGGCACGTCCCGTCTGCGCAGCGACGTTCAGGCGTCCCGGCGCAGGAACAGGGCGTATGCCCCCGACAGCAGCGCGGTGACGAACACCAGCATCACGACACCTCCGCCGACCGCTCCGAACGGGACGACGCCGAAGAACTGCAGCAGGTCGCCGATCGACGCTCGTGTGTACATCTGACCTCCCGCGTCGTAGGGGAGGTACTTCAGGATCTGCACGAGCCCACCCGAGCCGAGCGGATCGTCCGACGCGGCCTTGATCGCCAGCACGATGGCCCGGACGATCTGCTCGACGAGCGACGGGATCAGCATCAGCAACGCGACGGCAGCGGTCTGGTTGCGGGTCAGCGCGGCGTACGCCAGACCCGAGAGCGTGAACAACGTCGTGAAGGCCACGGTGCCGATCGTCAGGTCGACGACCTCGCCGATCTCGGGGAGGTCGAGCCCGAACACGACGACGGACAGCAGCCCCATCGCGATGCACCCCAGCGCCGCCGCGGCGGCCACGAGCGCGGTCGACACGACCTTGGCGAAGAAGACGTGGCTGCGGTTGGGCACCGCCGTCAACGTCGCCCGGATCATGCCGTGGCGATACTCGTGACCCGCCGAGAACACGCCCAGCAGGCCCAGGACGTAGGCGATGAACAGCGGTGCGAGACCCGTCGAGGCGCCGATCGTCGCGACGATGTCGAAGGCGTCACCGGCACGTGGCGGGTTGGCCGCGACGGACATGCGCCACGCGATCAGCATGCTCATGACGAGCTGGAAGGTCAGCGCCAGGCCGATCAGCCAGTAGGTCGAGCGGATCGTCCGCAGCCGGACGTATTCATAGCGCAACGCGTCGATCATGCCTGGCCACCGTCCCCGCCCTGGGTGCCACGAAACTCCTCGGCGATCCCGGTCGCGGCGAGGAACGCCTCCTCCAGGGTCGCGTCGACCGTCGCCAGTCGGTGCAGCCGGGCACCGGCGTCGAACGCCGCGTCGCCGATCTGCTCGGCCGTCGCACCCTTGACGACCAGCAGCCCGTCGACCTGCTCGGTCGTCGCGCCGAGCGCGGTCAGCGCCGGGATCAGCAGCGCGCCGTCCGGTGTGCGCACCTGGACCGTCGTGAGCCCGCTGGCGGACACGAAGTCCGTGACCGGACCGTTGGACAGCATCTGGCCGCGGCCGATCACGACCAGCTCGTCGGCGAGCACCGCCATCTCCTGCAGCAGGTGACTCGACACCAGCACCGAGCGACCCTCGCCGGCGAGGTGCTTGAGCAGCGTCCGCAGCCAGGTGATTCCCTGCGGGTCGAGCCCGTTGCTGGGCTCGTCGAGGATCAGCGTGTGCGGGTCGCCCAGCAGGGCCGCGGCGATGCCGAGCCGCTGTCCCATGCCCAGGCTGAACTTGCCTGGCTTGCCGGACTGCACGCTGGTCAGCCCCACCATCTCGAGCACCACATCGACTCGTCGGTCGGGGATCCGGTTGGGAGCGGCCAACATGCGCAGGTGGTTGCGGGCGTGCCGGGTCGGGTGGAACGGCTTGGCCTCCAGCAGCGCGCCGACGTGGCGCATGGGCCGGTCCAGCTCCGCGAACGTCTTGCCGTCGAACGTCGTGACCCCGTCGCCCTTGTCGAGCCCCAGCATGAGCCTCATCGTGGTGGACTTGCCCGAGCCGTTGGGCCCGAGGAAGCCCGTCACGCTGCCCGGGTGGACCTCGAACGAGAGGTCATGGACTGCACGGGTGGATCCGAACGTCTTGCCCAGTCCGCGAGCCTCGATCAACGCCATGCCTCCACCCTGTCAGAGCCGACCCCGTCCTGCATCGGTGATGACCATGACGCCGCCACGGCATACCGTGCACACATGACTGAGTCATTCAGACCGATCGAGGACGGGGTCGCGACCGACCTGCGTGGCGAGATGACGTATGCGAGCTATTTGCACCTGGCGGAGCTTCTCTCGGCGCAGCAACCCGTGTCGGACCACCACGACGAGATGCTCTTCATCGTCCAGCACCAGGTCACCGAGCTGTGGCTCAAGCAGCTGACCCACGAGCTGCGCTCGGCGATTGCCCTGATCGCCGCCGACGACCTGCCGCCGGCGCTGAAGCGGCTGGCCCGGGTCAAGGCGATCCAACGGCAGATGTTCGAGCAGTGGGCCGTGCTCGAGACGTTGACGCCGATCGAATACGCGCAGTTCCGCGACTCGCTCGGCAAGGCCTCGGGCTTCCAGTCCCCGCAGTACCGCACCGTCGAATTCCTGCTCGGCAACAAGAACCCGCAGATGATCGCGGTGTTCGCCCACGACGAGATCCTGCGATCCGCTCTGCAGGCCGATCTCGAGGCACCCAGCCTGTACGACGAGTTTCTCCGCTATCTGGCGCGGCACGGCCACGAGGTGCCGGCCTCGGTGCTGGAGCGAGATGTCACGCAGCCGTACACCGCTGATCCCGGGGTGATCGAGGTGCTGCGCCGGATCTACGCCGATCCCGACACCTACTGGGCCGCCTACGAGATGTCCGAGGAGCTCGTCGACGTCGAGGGCAGCTTTCAGCTGTGGCGGTTCCGACACCTCAAGACCGTCGAGCGGATCATCGGCTTCAAGCGTGGGACCGGCGGCTCGTCGGGCGTCAGCTTCCTGCAGAAGGCCTTGGAGCTCACGTTCTTCCCCGAGCTGCTGGACGTGCGGACGCACATCGGCGCCCCCTAGCGCGGCCCGGGGTTGTGCTCGTGGTGGACCCCCCCCGCGGAGCGCGACAGCGGTTGGGCGCTGCCGCCCCAGCGTCGTGCGATGATCTCCGCCATGATCGACACGGCGGTCTCGGCGGGTGTGCGCCCACCCAGATCGAGACCGATCGGGCTGGCCAGCACCGACAGCTGCTCCTCGCTGAGCCCCGCCTCGCGGAGCCGGTCGAGCCGTTCGACATGCGTGCGCCGCGATCCCATCGCGCCGACGAACGCCGGCCGGTGGTCGCCGCCCAGTCGCAGCGCCACGTCCAGCACCGGCACGTCGAACTTGGGATCGTGGGTCAGGACGCAGATCACGGTGCGCCGATCGACGCGACCACCGGCAGCCTGCTCCGCGAGGTAGACGTGTGGCCACGCCACGACGACGTCATCGGCACCCGGGAACCTGGCCGCTGTCGCGAACACGCCCCGAGCGTCACACACCGTGACGTGGTAGCCGAGCAGTGCGCCCTGGTCCGCGACGGCAGCCGCGAAGTCGATCGCCCCGAACACGATCATGCGGGGTCGTTCCCGCAGGCTCGCGACGAACACTCGCATGCCGGTCTCCATGCGCTGGCCCTCCGGGCCGTACGTGAGTGTGCCGGTCGTGCCGACGTCGAGCAGCCCACGGGCATCGTCGATCACGGCAGCATCAGCCCGTTCCAGCCCGAGGCTGCCGACCACCGAGTCCGGGCGCACGACGATCCGTCGCCCGATCCACTCATCGGCCGGATGCTCCACGACCGTCGCGACGGCAACCGGCCGCCCGGCCTCGACGTCCGCGGCGATCCGTCCGAGCTCGGGATGAGTCGTGGCTGACACCGGCTCGACGAAGACCTCGATGGTCCCTCCGCACGTGAGCCCCACCGCGAAAGCCTGCTCGTCGCTGTATCCGAACCGCTCGAGCGCGGGCCGACTCCGCGTGATCACGGTCTGCGCGAGGTCGTAGACGGCGCCCTCGACACATCCTCCCGAGACCGACCCGTCCACCGTGCCGTCGGCGAGCACCACCATCGACGCACCCGCGGGCCGGGGCGCTGACTGCTCGGTGTGGATGACGGTCGCCAGCGCCACGACCTCGCCACGCCGCCACGAACCCAGCAGCTGCCCCAAGACCTCACGCACGGAAGCGGCGCCCAGTCATCATGAGCCGATGATAGGTCGGCGATGATCGACGTCCGCGCCGGTCCCGAGGTCCCGACAGTCGACCACGACAGGGCCATGCTGTTCGAGGTAGGCACGGGCGCCCTGGTCACCCGTGACGGACGCTGCGACAGCCGGCCAGTGTGCTCGACCGATCAGGACGGGATGCCCGTGACCCTGCCCGTAGTCCGCCCGGGCCAGCACCTCGGACGAGGCGACCGCGAGCAGTCGGCGGACCACCCGGGCGTCGACGTCAGGCAGATCCACCAGGTGCACGAGGGCGGCAACCGCCTCATCGTCGTCGATGGCGCGCAGGCCTGCCGCCAGCGACGCGGACATGCCATCGGCCCAGTCGGTCGCCCGGACCACCCAGACGGGCTCTGACTCGAGGGCGGTCTCGACCAGGTCCGCCGCCGCGCCGATCACCACGACCACGCGGTCGCAGCCCCCCGCCGCCAGCATCCGGGCCGCGGACACCACCCACGGCACACCGCCAGCGCCTTCCACGAGAGCCTTGGGCTGACCCATCCGTGTACCCGCACCGGCCGCGAGGAGCAGTCCCGTCACCTGAGTCACGCCACCAGTGTCGCGGTCGCCCGGCGAATCACGAAGGCCCCCGCCCGTTCACACGGTGGGGGCCTTCGCTGGGTCTGCTGGCGAGTTGCCTCGTCAACGCGGGGTGACTAGAACCCCATGCCGCCCATGTCACCCATGTCCGGGGCGCCTCCGCCGGCCTGAGCAGGCTCAGGCTTGTCGGCGACGACGGCCTCGGTGGTGAGGAACAGTGCCGCGATCGAAGCTGCGTTCTGCAGCGCCGAGCGCGTGACCTTGGCCGGGTCGATGATGCCCGCCGCGATCAGGTCGACGTACTCGCCGGTGGCCGCGTTGAGTCCGTGGCCCTCCGGGAGGTTGGCGACCTTCTCGGCGACGACTCCACCTTCGAGACCAGCGTTGATCGCGATCTGCTTCAGCGGGGCCGAAGCTGCGACGCGCACGATGTTGGCACCCGTCGCCTCGTCACCCGTGAGCTCGAGCTTCTCGAAGACCGCAGCAGCAGCCTGCACGAGTGCGACGCCACCACCGGCGACGATGCCCTCTTCGACGGCCGCCTTGGCGTTGCGGACGGCGTCCTCGATGCGGTGCTTGCGCTCCTTGAGCTCGACCTCGGTCGCTGCGCCGACCTTGATGACGGCGACGCCACCGGCGAGCTTCGCGAGACGCTCCTGGAGCTTCTCACGATCGTAGTCGGAGTCGCTGTTCTCGATCTCGGCCTTGATCTGCTTGACGCGACCCTGGATCTGCTCGTCCGAACCGCCGCCCTCGACGATCGTGGTCTCGTCCTTGGTCGTGACGACCTTGCGAGCCGTGCCGAGCAGTGTCAGGTCAGCGGTCTCCAGGC
This sequence comes from Aeromicrobium sp. A1-2, assembly GCF_003443875.1. NCBI lineage: Bacteria > Bacillati > Actinomycetota > Actinomycetes > Propionibacteriales > Nocardioidaceae > Aeromicrobium > Aeromicrobium sp. A1-2. The sequence continues at coordinate 2,622,264 of NZ_CP027482.1, forward strand.
TGAGTCCGACTTCCTCGCTGATGACCTCGCCACCCGTGAGGATCGCGATGTCGGCCAGCATGGCCTTACGACGGTCGCCGAAGCCGGGCGCCTTGATGGCGACGGACTTGAAGGTGCCGCGCATCTTGTTGACGACCAGCGTGGCCAGAGCCTCGCCGTCGACGTCCTCGGCGATGATGACCAACGGCTTGCCGGCGGCCATGACCTTCTCCAGGACGGGGACCATGTCCTTCACGGAGCTGATCTTGGAGTTGACGATGAGGATGTAGGGATCCTCCAGCACCGTCTCCTGGCGCTCGGCGTCGGTCACGAAGTAGCCCGACAGGTGACCCTTGTCGAAGCGCATACCCTCGGTGAGCTCAAGGTCGATGCCGAACGTGTTCGACTCCTCGACCGTGATGACGCCTTCCTTGCCGACCTTGTCCATGGCCTCGGCGATGATCTCGCCGACCGTGGTGTCAGCAGCGGAGATCGAGGCGGTCGAAGCAATCTGCTCCTTGGTCTCGACGTCCTTGGCCATGCCGAGCAGCTGAGCGCTGATGGCCTCGACGGCGGCCTCGATGCCCTTCTTGAGGCCCATCGGGTTGGCGCCGGCCGCGACGTTGCGCAGGCCTTCGCGGACGAGGGCCTGAGCGAGGACCGTGGCGGTCGTGGTGCCGTCACCAGCGACGTCGTCGGTCTTCTTGGCGACCTCCTTGACGAGCTCGGCGCCGATCTTCTCGTAGGGATCCTCGAGCTCGATCTCCTTGGCGATGCTGACACCGTCGTTGGTGATCGTGGGGGCTCCCCACTTCTTCTCCAGGACGACGTTGCGACCCTTGGGGCCGAGCGTGACCTTCACGGCGTCAGCGAGCTGGTTCATTCCGCGCTCGAGGCCGCGACGGGCTTCCTCGTTGAAAGCAATGGTTTTTGCCATAAGTACTTTTCTCCGACTTGGTTGTCGAGTGGGTGATCAGGCGATGCCCGCGACGGACGGCTGCGGCGTGTGGCGAACCCTTCTCGCCGCAGCCCACAACCTCATCGGTCTGATCTGCTGTCTTAGCACTCTCATCATACGAGTGCTAATCAACGTCGCGCAATCAGGTGGACGGAATCGGTCCCATTGCGTACGCCATCCCGACAAGATGTGGGCACTTGTCGTGACTTCCAGAGGTCCGAAACGCCCGAAAGTGCCCACATCTGGCGGACTCAGACGGAGAAGAGGAGGAACAGGCCCGTGAACGTGTAGGCGACCATCAGGACCAGCATGGCCAGCTGCCCGCTGAGCCGGTGCTCCTTCGGCAACAGGGCCAGAGCCCGGTCGTGCGCGGCGATGACGGCGAGGACGTGGCCGACGACCACGAAGGTCACCTTGAGCGCGGCGAGCATCGAGGTGTGCTCGGACAGGACGTATGCCGTCGCCGGGTCACCCAACGGCGCCCACCCGCGGCCGAGCGGGTCGAGCAACGCGAAGAACGCGGTCTGCCCCTTCTCCATCAGGTAGGTCAGGTAGTGGGCGAAGACGTAGCCCACGACGATCGGCACCAGGGAGTGCGCAAGCCGGCCCGGCAGCGCTCGCCGCTCCCGCCCGCTGACGCCTCCCGTCGCCCGTCCGGCGAGGACGAACAGCGCAGCGACCACGACGCAGAAGGCCAGCAGGGTCACGGTGTGCTGCCAGGTTGCCAGCGTCCTGCTCTGCCAGAACGACGACGCCGAAAAGCTGTCGTACGCCGTCGAGCCCAGCAGCGTCGCAAGCACCGCGACGAGACCAGGCTCGACCGGGATCGACGGCAGACTTCGCAGCGGGTTGTGGAGGACCCAGCGACCGTCCCGTACGAACGGCGACAGCTTGGCGATGATCGCGCTGTAGACGTCGAACGGGTCGGCCCGGTCGAACCAGCGCTGACCGAACGCCACACCACCCAGGAGCATCATGGCGACGTAGCAGGCAACCCAGGCACGCACCGCGGCGATGCTGCCGGGGTCGGGCGAGGCGAGCTCGAGCCACACGAACGCGAACAGTCCGGCGACCGCGGGCCAGTAGCCGAGTCGCTCGGGATAGGCCCACAGCCCAGGCCACCGACCGGTCAGGCTCCGCCACGGGGACAGGCCGCGCCAGATGTGACCGGCGACGAGCGCCAACGGGACCAGCCCGACCCACACGAAGATGTAGAGCGCGCCGACCCCGCCGTTGCCCGAGTCCGACGGTCCCGCGAAGAGCGCCACCATGGCCCAACCGGTCAGCAGCAGCCCCACGATCGCGAGCCACCGCCGACGCGGTGGAGCTTCGCGAGGCGCCGGTTCACCGGCGAACTTCGGTTCCTTCCACGCCAGGGCCAGCACCGCGAACGAGATGGTCAGCGCCCATGAGGCGCCGACCATCGCGTAGAGGAAGGGGATCGGCAGGTCGGTCGACCCGCCGAGGCCGTGAGTGTGGATCACGGACGAACGACGAGCTGCACGATCGTGACGTCGAGGTGGTGGGCCTCGACCGCAACCTGTCCCGGGGTGTCGATCGTGAACGAGAACGACTCGTCGTCGCCGGCGGACACCTCGAACTCGTGTTCCGGGTCGGAGTGGACGTGGAGCTCCTCGTCGGCGTCACTCGTGACGTGGAGCGTGACCTTTTGACCCACCCGGACGTCGATCCGCTTGCCCTGTGGCGTGACGGCACCGCCCTTCAGCACGATGTCGACTGTCACTCCGGCATCGGTCGGGGCCGGCGACGGACTTGTGGAGGTCGGCGCCGCGGTCGACGTCGAACCGTCTTCCGCCGGCGCCTCGTCGGCGGAGCTCGAGCCACCACATCCTGCAAGCAGCAGGACGCAGGCGCACAGGGCTGACACGATCTTCACTCGTTCTCCTCGGTGTCGAAGGCGCGGTCGATGAGATCGCGCTCGGCTTGTTCTTCCCTGCGGTCCTTGCGCGCGATGTAGAGCACGACACCCACGACGACGACCGCCGGCACCAGGGCCGGAATCGCCAGAAGTGCCGCGTGGTGCGCGAGGAGCTGGTCTCCGGCCGGCGTCATGACGTCAGCGTAGGGGTCTGTTCGGACTCAGCGGCTTCATACTCCTCGATCTTGCGAGCAACCCGCGAGACGGCCACCGAGATGCCCAGGACGATCCCCAGGCTGCAGAGCAGGACGACCATGTTGGCCACGCCCCACATCCAGGCCGGGCCGTCACCGTTGCGCTCCCGCTGCAGGATGTCGATCTCGGGCACGAATTCCCGCGTGAAGGTCGCCGAGGCCGGGACCTCGCCGACGTCAAGCGGCGCGTCGGCGGGCAGGAAGATCGGCACGGCCGCGAGCGTCCGGCCGTCCTGCACGCGCAGCAGCGTCTTCCAGTTGCCGCCTACGGGGACCGGCTTGGTCGACTCCCAGGTGTTCTGGCCGGTACGTCGGAGACGATCGGTCACGACGCCTGCGCCGCCGCCCTGCCATGCGGTGATCTGGACCCAGGTGGGGTTGTCGTCGACCAGGTCGGCCGGAGTGACCGTGAGCTTGGCGGTGACCTCGGGGTTCGCTGCGGTGCCAACCTGGGTCAGCGCGAAGTCGGCCGAGGCGTTGCTGGGGACCGTCGCGTGCAGCCCGTTCGCGACGGCGAGCGCGGTCACGAGCACCGAGGCGGTCACGATGACCCGGCCGACGTTCTTGGCCGGCGGGCGACCCTGCAGTCCCAGTGCGAACAGCGCGCCGCACAGGCCTGCGGCGATTCCGACGGGCACGGACATCGCCAGGCCCTCGGCCCAGATGTCGCGCGGCCACGGGAACTGGAAGACCTCGTCGTTCCAGAGCTTCTCGATGACGCCACCGACGCTCGCGATCAGCAGACCGCCGACGGCACCGAACCACAGCGGCTTGTCCTTCAGCCTCGACAGGGCCAGCAGCTCGATCAGCACTGCGCTGCCGAGGTAGAGCGGGAAGACGTGGTGGGCCTGGCCCATGACGTCGGTGACGACGAAGGAGATGATCCCGCGCATCAGCAGGAAGAACACAACAGCGGCGATCGCGGCGCCGGGACCGACGTACAACCGCGCGGCGACGAGGGTCAGGCCCGCCGCAGCGGCGATCATCATCGGGGCGAACACCAGGCGGAACTGCGCGATGCCGAAGTCGAACTCGGCCTGGAAGACCGACAGCCCGATCAGCAGCGAGCCGAAGGCCGTCGAGACCATCACGGTGCGCAACCAGACCGGGACCTCCCGACCCTTCAGCCGCATCGCGATCTCGGCCTCACGATTGAGCAAGATGATGCCCGCCGTCGATAGTCCGGCACCACCGATCAGCATCAGGTGCGTCGGTCCCCACAGCGTGACGTCCTGGCCGAAGAGGCGGTGCCAGACGTCGTCGAGCGGGAAGCCGATCAGGGCGTACAGTCCGCAGGCGGCGATGAAGATGCCGCTGACGGGGGCGTACCAGTGCCGGGTGATGCGCACCGAGGCGATGCCGGGCTTCTCGCCGTCACGCGGATAGACGACCGCCGACATGCCCGCGATGAACAGCGCGAACAGGCCGTACAGGATCAGGTAGTGGGCCGGGTTGGCCAGCGGGCCAGCGTCCCGGCCACGTCCGGCGTGCAGGCTGACGTCCCACATGAAGCCCAGCAGCGCGACGATCAACGAGCTCGCGACGAACACCGTCGGGATCGTGGACCAGCCGGGCTCCCCCGTGCGGCGGCCCAGCGCGCTGCCGAGCCGGTCGAACCACTCGATGCGGTGGGTGCGGTGCGCCCATGCGATCACGAGCAGCACGCCCGTGACGAGCGTGGCGGCGATGGACAGACCGATGACCTGGCCGAGCTCTGCACCACCGACTGGGGCAGTGGCGGGGTCGGACGCGGAGATGAACATACCGGGAGTATGTCAGTGTCGATGTGACATGGCAAGTGTCATATACCTGGTGGGGTCGCCAGACATGAAAGAACCCGGTCCCCCCGGACCGGGTTCTTTCATTGGACTCAGTGCGCGATGACCTCGTGAGCCTCGCGACCCTTGGGCCCGTCGACCACCTCGAACTCGACCTTCTGGCCGTCCTCGAGAGTCTTGTAGCCGTCTGACGCGATCTTGGACCAGTGGACGAAGACGTCGTCCTGGCCCTCGACCTCGATGAAGCCGTAGCCCTTATCAGCGTTGAACCACTTGACGGTGCCTTGCACCATGCCGCCACTCCCACCTGTTACCCGACGAACCCCACCTGCCGAGGGGCTCATTCGCAGAGCCTACAAGGCTGCGCACCCACCGGCCACGGCCGGGCAAGCCCGGCCACCGCGTCACCCAGGCTCAGCACCCCCCGGCCACGGCCGGGCAAGCCCGGCCACCGCGTCACCCAGGCTCAGCACCCACCGGCCACGGCCGGGCAAGCCCGGCCACCGCGTCACCCAGGCTCAGCACCCACCGGCCACGGCCGGGATGATGGAGACCTGGGTTCCGGCCGGCGTAGCGGTGTCGAGTCCCTGCGCGAAGCGCACGTCCTCCTCGGCCACATAGATGTTGACGAAACGGCGCAGCTTGCCCTGCTCGTCGACGACTCGTGCCTTGATGCCGGGGAAGCTGCCCTCCAGCGAGTCGAGGACCTCGGCCAGCGTGCCACCGTCGGCGGCGACCTGTGACTGGTCGCCCGTGTAGGTGCGCAGGATCGTGGGGATTCGGACGTTGATGCTCACGGTGCTCCTTGAGATGTTCTGGGGATCAGACGATGCCGGAGGCGACGAAGGCCTCGTACGTGGGGGCGATGGTTGCTGCCGGGCCCACCAGGCCGGTGACCGCGTCGAGGGTCTTGAGGCCGTGTCCGGTGTTGATGACGACGGTCTCGAGCTCGGGGTCGAGCAGCCCGGTCTGGACCAGCTTCTTCAGCACGCCGACCGTGGTGCCGCCGGCCGTCTCGGTGAAGATCCCCTCGGTGCGGGCGAGCAGCACGATCGCCTCGCGCACCTCGTCGTCAGAGATGTCCGCGATGGCCCCACCGGTCTCGCGGCAGATGTCCAGGACGTACACGCCATCGGCCGGATTGCCGATCGCGAGCGACTTGGCGATCGTGTCGGGCCGGGTCGGCCGGACCACGTCCCATCCCTCGCGGAACGCCTCGGAGACCGGCGAGCAGCCGGTGGCCTGGGCACCGAACACGCGATAGGGCTTGTCATCGACCAGGCCGAGGGAGATGAGCTCCTGGAACGCCTTGTGGACCTTGGTGAGCTGAGAGCCCGATGCGACCGGGATGACGATCTGGTCGGGCAGGCGCCAGCCGAGCTGCTCGGCGATCTCGTACCCGAGCGTCTTGGAGCCCTCGGCATAGAACGGACGGACGTTGACGTTGACGAAGGCCCAGCCTTCCTCCTCGCCCGCGATCTCGCTGGCGAGCTTGTTGACATCGTCGTAGTTGCCGTCGACCGCCACGAGGTTCTCGGTGTAGACCGCGGAGTTGATCTGCTTCGGGGTCTCGAGGTCGCTGGGGATGAACACCACGGTCCTGATCCCCGCGCGCGCGCCAGCGGCAGCGACCGCATTGGCCAGGTTGCCGGTCGACGGACACGCGAAGACCGTGCTTCCGAACTCACGCGCAGCACTCAGCGCACACGCAACGACGCGGTCCTTGAACGAGTTGGTCGGGTTGGTGCTGTCGTCCTTGACCCAGAGCTTTGCCAGACCCAGCTCTGCGGCCAGGTTGTCCGCACGCAGCAGCCGGGTGTAGCCGGGCTCGAGGTTCGGGCTGAGCTCGATGTCGTCGGGGGCGGGGAGGAGCGCCTTGTAGCGCCAGATGTTGCTCGGCCCGGCTTCGATCTGCTCCCGGGTGATGACCGGAAAGTCATAGCGGATCTCAAGTGGCCCGAAGCACTCGTGACACACGTAGTGCGGGCCGAGCTCCTTGGTCGTGCCGCACTCGCGGCAGACGAGCTCAACGGCATTGCCGAAGGCGCCTTCGCGAATCGCGGGGCGGGTGGTTGTCGGTGCGACTTCTTGAGCAGTGACGGTCACGCGATCCTCCAGGTCATCTTTCCCGGATCGGCTGTCGCCCGGGACGGATTGAGCACCTGGTCGCTGACCGACTGGTTGCTGGGGTGTCGTAGGGCCGTATCCCTCTACCCCTCGTGATGAGTGACTCCAATGTAGGACGCGTCTCACGATGTGTCCACTCTGTCCACATGTTGGACGGGCCCGTCTCATTGGACGGCCAAGGGCCGCGTCAGTGGTGGCGGGAGAATCGCGTCGCCGGAGGCGGATAGTCGCCGTCCGCGAGGTTGGCCAGCCGCTCGAACGGGTTGTACGACGAGTGATCTCCCGCGATCGCGTACGAGATCCCGACACACAGGAAGTACAGCGGGAGCATCGCGACCCCGAGGACGAAGGCGTACTGGGTGCAGTGCCGGTCCTCGTGTCGCAGCAGCGCGGGCCGGTCGCGTAGGTGGTCGACATCGTGCTTGCTGGTGATGACGCTGCCGATCGTGAACGCGCCGGCGACCGGGAAACCGTAGCGATAGCCCGTGGCGAGGTACGTTCCACGGCCGCGGCCAACGATCGTCGCACCGCCGATCCGCGCGATCAGCAGCCCGAGCGGCGTGCTGAGGTTGAGCCAGTTGAGCACCGTCCGCACCCGAGTCCAGGGCGTGTGCGGCAGCACCGGAACCGACTCAGATCTCATCGGCCAGCTCTTCGAGCCAGCCCGCCACTGCATCCGGTCCGTCGAGGACCACGTCTGCCCGGGCCACGAGGGCATCCTGCTCGTTCGAGGCCGAGCAGATCAGGAGCCCCCGGACGCCGGACCCACGCAGGTCATCGACCGCGTCGAAGGCGGGCAGGTCGCCGAGGTCGTCGCCGGCGAAGATGACCTGGCGGGCGCCGACCTCGGCGACCAACGCGCGGACGACGTCCCCCTTGTCGGTGCCTGGCGCCCGCAGCTCGATGACCTGACGGCCGGGCTCCACCGCCAGGCCGAGTCCGGCGGCCAGCTCCGCGAGCGGCTCGGCGAGATCGTGGAGCACCTCAGGGTCGATGCCGCGGGTGTGTACCGCGATCGCGAGGCCCTTGTCCTCGATACGCACGTGGTGCGCTCCTCGCTGCTCCAGCCAGTCCGGCAGCGTCTCGGCGAGGCGGATGATCGCCTCGGAACGCTCGGGCTCGATCGTGACCCCGGTCGCCGCGTCCCACCGCTCGGCGCCGTACTGCCCGCAGATGATGAGCCGCTCCAGGCCCTCGACCCCGACGAATCCGCCGAGCTCCAGCGCCTGCCGCACAGGGCGACCCGTGACGATCGCAACCTGTCCCAGCACCCGGCCGAGGTGCGCGAGAGCAGCGACCGAGCTCGCATGGGCGTAGGCCTGGGTCGGATCGTCGACGATGTGGGCCAGAGTGCCGTCAAAGTCCAGAGCGAGCAGGGTGCCGCGGGGATCGGAGATCACAGCGGCGCGGGTGGTTCCGGACATCTTCCTATTGTTGCGGGCCGGACAAGATGACCGTCAAGCGGTCCGTCCGCATCGGCGACACGCTCGGCAGGATCCGGTCGATGCCGACGTCATCGCCGAGCCGCCGCCCCTGCTCGGCGAGTGCCGGCGGGTAGTAGACCGTGTTGCTGGAGATCGCGCCTCGCCAGTTGCCGATCCCGACGACATTCCAGCCGGCCTTGCGCACCGTGACGGCGAATGTGTCGGCGAGACCGCCGATCGTGGTGTTGTTGAGCACCGACACCGGCGCCGTGCGGTCGATCACGGGTTCGGTGGTCTCAGCAGGTGCCGGGGTCGTCGCTGGCGCGGCCGAGGCAGTCTCGGTGGCTGTCGGCACAGGGGTCGTCGCTGTCGTGGCAATCGGCGCGGGGTCGGCGCTCGTCGAGTCCTCGTCCTGGTCGACAAGCAGCCAACCGAGCCAGCCTGCCGCTCCGACGCACAGCAGCACGGTCAGGACGATGAACCAGCTGGCGGGCACGTACGCCTTGCGGCTCGGGGTCCGGCGATGATCCATCTGGACCTTCAGAGGTCGATGCCGAGACGCCTGGCCGAGCGGCTGCGCTGGCGTTGGGCTCGCAATCGACGAAGGCGCTTGACCAGCAACGGATCGAAGGCGAGGGCATCCTCACGATCGATCAACGCGTTGAGCACCTGGTAGTAGCGGGTCGCCGACATGTCGAACTTGTCGCGGATCGCCTGCTCCTTGGCGCCGGCGTACTGCCACCACAGGCGCTCGAGGGCCAGGATCTCGCGATCGCGATCAGACAGCGTCTCGACGGCGGCCGGACTTCCGGCGTTCGACTTCTCCACGGCGCTCATGCCCTGATCCTAGAACACGAACTACACATGTGTCATTTGCCATGATGAAGTCATGGCAACTGAATTTGCAGCAGATCGACCCATTCGCTGGGGCATCCTGGCCACTGGACACATTGCCGAGTCCTTCGCGACCGATCTGGCGCTGGCCGACGGCAACGAGCTGACGGCGGTGGGATCGCGCAGCCGCGAGTCTGCGAGCGAGTTCGCCGAGCGGTTCGGCGCAGCCAGGTCACACGCTTCCTACGCTGCGCTGGCCGAGGATCCCGACGTCGATGTCATCTACGTCGCAACGCCGCACAGCAGGCACCTTGAGGACGTCATGGCCTGCTTCGAGGCCGGCAAGGCCGTGCTGTGCGAGAAGGCGGTCGCGCTGAACGCGGCGGACGCCGGCACGCTGGTCGACGAGGCCCGCCGTCGTGGGCTGTTCTTCGCCGAGGCGATGTGGATGCGCACGAATCCCAACATCCGCCGCGCCGCCGGGCTGGCCGCCGACGGCGCCCTGGGCGAGATCGGCCAGGTCCGGGCCGAGCTCGGCTTCGTCGCCCCGCCCACCACAACCCGGCTCTGGGACCCCGCCCTCGGTGCGAGCGCGCTGCTCGACATCGGCATCTACCCGCTGACGTTCGCGCACCTGGTCCTCGGCGAGCCGACAGCCATCGCCGCGGCGGGGGTCCGGTCCGACCTCGGCATCGACGTCAACGGCGGGGCCACCCTGACGTACGCGAGTGGCGCGGTTGCGAGCATCGCGTGGACGCAGGTCGCCCAGAGCGACAACCGCGCCTCTATCGCTGGCGACCTGGGGATCGTCGAGATCCCGGGACGATTCCACCACCCGACCGAGGTCCACCACATCCACGACGGGCGTACCGACACGATCCGCGAGCCCGTCACGGGTCGGGGCTACGCCCACGAGATCGCCGAGGTCGCGGCCTGCCTGCGAGCCGGCGCGACCGAGTCCTCGCTGCTCCCGCTCGACGAAACCGTGTCGATCATGGCGCAGATCGACGAGATCCTGAACCAGATCGGGGTCGACGAGCGGTGACGCTCCCCACATCGGGCTAGGCTGCGGTCATGGCCGTCGGCACCGCAGACTTCGTCGTGATCGCCAACCGCCTGCCCGTGGACCGAGTGACCGCTCCGGACGGCAGCACGATGTGGCGGACCTCCCCCGGTGGGCTCGTCACGGCCCTCGAGCCGGTCATGCGTCGCAACGGCGGCGCGTGGATCGGCTGGCACGGTGCCGCCGACGAAAAGCTCAAGCCCTTCGTCCACAACGGACTGCACCTGGTCCCGGTGCCCCTCAGCGAGCAGGAGGTCGCCGAGTACTACGAGGGCTTCTCCAACTCGACTCTCTGGCCGCTCTACCACGATGTCGTGGCGCCGCCTGAGTTCCACCGCGAGTGGTGGGACTCCTACGTCCGCGTCAACCGCCGCTTCGCCGAGCGAGCAGCCCAGGTCGCCAAGCCGGATGCCGTCGTGTGGGTGCAGGACTACCAGCTCCAGCTCGTGCCGAGCATGCTGCGCGAGCTGCGGCCCGACCTGCGCATCGGCTTCTTCCTGCACATCCCGTTCCCGCCGGCCGAGCTGTTCCAGCAGCTGCCCTGGCGCCGCCAGATCCTCGAAGGCCTGCTCGGCGCCGACCTGGTCGGTTTCCAGATGCCAGGAGCCTCGCAGAACTTCGTCCGGCTCGTTCGGCAACGGGTCGGCCACAAGACGCACCGCGACATGATCTATCTCCCCGACGGACGCACCGTGCTGGCACAGGCGTATCCCATCTCGATCGACGCCGCTGGCTTCGAGGAGCTCGCCCGAACACCCGAGGTGATCGCCAGGGCTGCGGAGATCCGGGAGAGCCTCGGCAATCCCAAGACGATCCTGCTGGGCATCGACCGGCTCGACTACACCAAGGGGCTGCGTCAGCGCCTGCGCGCCTTCGGCGAGCTCATCGGTGAAGGCTCCTTGCACGTCGACGACGCCGTGTTCGTGCAGGTCGCGACCCCGTCCCGTGAACGGGTCGACCAGTACAAGATCCTGCGCGATGACATCAACCGCCTCGTGGGCCGCATCAACGGCGACGTCGCCCGCATCGGCCAGCAGCCCGTGACCTATCTGCACGCCTCCTATCCACGCGCCGAGATGGCCGCTCTCTACCGTGCCGCCGACGTCATGGTGGTGACGCCACTGCGCGATGGCATGAACCTGGTCGCCAAGGAGTACGTCGCCTGCCGATACGACGACCGGGGTGCACTGGTGCTGAGCGAGTTCGCCGGTGCGGCCTCGGAGCTCAAGTCGGCCTATCAGGTCAACCCGCACGACATCAACGGTATGAAGAGCAAGATGCTCGAGGCCATCAACGCCAGCCCGCGGGAGAATGCACGGCGCATGAAGGCGATGCGCAAGCAGGTCATGGAGAACGACATCGAGCTGTGGGCCTCCAACTTCCTGCGCGAGCTCACCGCCAGTCGCGATCCGCACGTCAAGAACCCGCGACCGGTTTGATCCCCCACGCCGTGCTCGCCTTGTTCCGTTCACGTCCGGCCGCGCTCGGCCGCCCGGGCACAGCATGACCGCTCGATGAGCGCGCTCGATCCGTCGGTACGCCGCGGGTATGCACTCGGTAGCGTCGCGACCGGGACCTTCGGCACTGTCCCGGGCCTGCTGCTGCTGCCCTACCTGACCGACTCGCTCGGCATCACCGCGATCGTCGCGGGTTTCATCGTGTTCGTTCCCAAGGCGTGGGACGGCGTGCTCAACCCGATCGCCGGCCGGATCAGCGACCGCTCGACGTCGCCCGCCGGCCGGCGGAGGCCGTTCCTCCTGAGGGGCGGCCTGGCGCTCGCTGCCTGCTTCGCGCTGCTCTTCGCCGGACCGGTCGGGCCGCCGGTCGTCGCGGGCACGTGGGTCGTCGTCTGGTTCCTGGCGTGCGCCACGGCCTACGCCTTCTTCCAGGTGCCCTACGTCGCGATGCCGGCCGAGATGACCCTCGACTACCGCGAACGCACCAAGCTCATGACCTGGCGGGTCGTCGTGCTGGCGCTGGCGATCCTGCTGTCCGGCGCGACCGCCCCGATGGTGGTCAACGCCTTCGGCGACGAGGGGACCGCCAAGGGCTACCGCTTCATGGGTGTCTACATTGCGGCGATCCTCGCGCTGGGGGTCTATGGCGCGTGGCGCGGCACCCGCAACGCGCCCGAGCACCGCGTCGAGACTGCCGCCGGCTCGCTGCGCGACCAGCTCCGCCTGGTGTCGGCGGTCCGTGACTTCCGGATCCTGCTGTTGACGTTCGTCCTGCAGGCGGTCGGAGTCGGGGCGATGCTGGCCGGCGTCGCGTACGTCGCGGACGACCTGCTGGACAGCGCGGCCGCCGCGACGATCCTGTTCGCGGCCTTTGTCGGCCCCGCCCTGCTCGTGACGCCGCTGTGGGAGCGATATGCCGAGCAGCGCGGCAAGAAGTCCGGCTACCTCATCGCTTCGGGATTCCTGGTGCTCGGCGCCGCGGCTCTGTTCCAGGCCCGGGCCGAGCAGACCGTCGCCGTCTACCTTGCCGCCGCGGTCGTCGGCATCGGCTACGCGGGCGCGCAGGTTTTCCCGATGGCGATGCTGCCCGATGTCGCCGCCCGCGACGCCGCGGTGTCCGGCGAGAACCGGATCGGCGTCTTCACCGGCGTATGGACCGCTGGCGAGACCCTCGGACTCGCGATCGGGCCCGGCCTGTTCGCCGTGATCCTGGCGATCGGCGGCTACGTCTCCTCAACCGACCACACCGCGGTCCAGCCCGAGAGCGCACGCACTGCGATCGCGATCGGCTTCTCGCTCGTGCCCGCAGCGCTGATCGCGGCCAGCATGCTGTTCCTGCGGCGCTATGCCCTCGACGACGACCTGAAGGTGACTCATGAACTCTGACGACATCCTGCGCCGGCTCGAAGAGCTGCGCGCCGACGACCTACCGACCCACGGGGGACGCACCCTCGCGTACGTCTACGACTCGGGCCTGGCCGAGGCCGACCGGATCGGCAAGCAGGCTCTCGCGATGTACGCCTCGACGAACGGACTCGACCCGACGGCCTTCCCGAGCCTGCTCGCGATGGAACGCGAGCTCGTGGCGTTTGCCCGGCCCATGTTCCACGGCGGCGAGGACGTCGTGGGCACCGTGACCTCGGGTGGCACGGAGTCAATCCTGCTGGCGGTGCAGGGCGCCCGTGACGCGCTGCCCGGCACGACCGCTCCGGTCATGATCCTCCCGACCACGATCCATGCCGCGTTCAACAAGGCGGCGCACTACTTCGGGGTCGAGCGGGTCGCGGTCGACGTCGACCCGATCACCAAGCGCGCCGATCCGGCCGCCATGGCCGCCGCGATGGACGCCTACGGCGACCGGGTCGTGCTCGTCGCCGCCTCGGCCCCCTCGTACGCGCACGGCGTCGTCGACCCGATCGAGGAGATCGCGGCCGAGACCATTGCGCGTGGCCTCCGCCTGCACGTCGACGCCTGCATCGGCGGCTGGGTGCTGCCGTGGGCCGAGCGGCTGGGGCACGCCGTGATGCCGTGGGACTTCCGGGTGCCCGGCGTCACGAGCATCTCGGCCGACCTGCACAAGTACGCCTACACGCCCAAGGGCGTCTCGCTGCTGCTGCACGCCACACCCGACCTGCGCCGGCCCCAGTTCTTCGCCAGCGCCGACTGGCCCGGCTACACGATGCTCAACGCGACGACGCAGTCCACCAAGTCTGGCGGACCGCTCGCCGCGGCGTGGGCCGTGGTCAACCTGATCGGCGACGACGGCTACCTCGACCTGGTCCGCACGACGCTCGACGGCACGACCGCGCTCGTCACCGGGATCGAGGCGCAGGAGCACGTACGCCTGGTCACCCGTCCCGACTCCTCCCTCGTCACCCTGGACACCGACGAGACCTGCGACGTCTTCACGATCAGCGACCAGATGCTCGCCCGCGGGTGGTTCGTGCAGCCGCAGATGTCATATCGCGACATGCGCGCGTCCCTTCACCTGACGGTGTGCGCCGCGACGGCCCCGGCAGTGCCGGAGTTCCTGACTGCCCTGGCCGAGTCTGTCGAGGCAGCCGTCGCCGCCGGACCGATCGTGATCGATGCCGAGCTGCGCGCCGCGGCCGAGTCGCTCGACCCCGAGACCCTCGACGATGCCGCGTTCGACGGGCTGCTGGCGCTGGCCGGTCTCGGCTCGGAGACCGGAGCAGTGACCGCACCGGAGCAGATGGCGCCCGTCAACGCACTGCTCGACGTGGCTCCCCCCGCCCTGCGGGAAGCCCTTCTGATCGCCTTCTTGGACAGGCTCTCCCGCTGATGACCGACGCCGAGGACATCGACCTGTTCTGGGCAGCAGCCCGGCACCAGACGCGCACCAACCCGGTTCCGGGCTACCTCGGCAGCTATGCCGGCGATGCGGTCGCACCACCGGCCTGGTCGTTCGGAGGAAGCCCCGAGCAGGCCGACGAGCTGCTCGGGCTCGTGCTCGACGGCACCAAGACCGCCACGGCCAGCGCCCTGTGGGACTACGAGCACGATGACGAGCCGATCCCCCGGGTCGGCGACCTCAGCATCGTGCTCGACGGCGCCGACCATCCACGCGGGCTGCTCGAGACGACCCACGTCGACGTCGTGCCATTCGACCAGGTCGACGCCGAGCACGCCGACCTCGAGGGCGAGGGCGACCGCACCCTGGACTACTGGCGCGAGTGCCACGAGCAGTTCTTCAGGACCCACGCCTCCCACACCCGCGGGTTCTCGCCCACCATGCCGGTCGTGCTCGAACGATTCCGGGTGCTCTACCCGCGATGACCAAGGCGGCGCCGGACTTCTGGGCAGCACCGACCCTGACCGGGCGGCACGTCCGGCTCGAGCCACTGGAGCCAAGCCATGCCGCCGGAGTCCTCCGCGCATCGGACGACGACGAGGTCTTCCGTTGGCAGGCCTTCTCCCGTCCCGACACGATCGAGCAGGCCGAGGCCCTGGTCGGGCTCTACCTGGCCAGGCCCGGCACGATCGCCTGGGCCCAGGTCGATGTGGCAACAGGTGTCGTCGCCGGGCTCACGACGTACTACGACATCGACCCGGCCTTGCGCACCGTGGCGATCGGCTCGACCTGGCTTGGCCGCCGATACTGGCGCACAGGGGTCAACACCGAGGCGAAGCTCCTGCTCCTACGCCGCGCCTTCGATGATCTGGACTGCGCGCGCGTCGTGTGGCACGTCGACAGTCTCAACGAGCGTTCGCAGGTTGCGGTCACCCGGATCGGCGGCGTACGCGAGGGCGTGCTGCGCAAGCACCGCATCCGTCGCGACGGGTCCTGGCGCGACACCATCGTGTTCTCCATGACCGACGACGAGTGGCCCGCAGCCCGCGACTCGCTACACGCCCGACTGGACCACTGACCTGCTCCAACTTCACGCTGCGAGACAATGAGGGCAATGACTGACACCACGAGCGTTGACCTGACCCCCGAAATGCCCGAGCTGCCCGGACCTTGGCGCGCCCGCGTCCCGGCGTACGACGACATCGCCGCGCTGGTCCAGCTGCGGCACCTCGACGAGCTCCAGGGGACCGGCGAGGCGCACATCGACCCCGCCGGCATCGAGTCCGAGGTCGCAGGCCAGGCCTCGTGGACACGTCGCCAGATCGTCGCGGTCGGTGCCGACGATGTCCCCCGCGCATGGATCACGGTGCACGACCGGGCAGCGGGCCGCGCCCTGATCTGGGGCTACTTCGATCGTGACGTCGTCGAGATCGACACGATCGCCGGGGCGTTCTACGCCTGGGCCGAGGAGACCGCCATCGCGATGGCTAGGATGCGAGGGGTCACCGAGACGCGCCTCGACGAGAGCCCGTTCGCCGAAGACACCCGCCAGGCGGGCTGGCTCGCAGCCGCGGGCTACACCAAGCGCCGCACCTGGCTGCACATGAACCGGCCAGTCACCGCCGAGGACGCGACCCTCGAGCCACGCGCGGGTGTCACGGTACGCCCCGTCGAGCGCCACGAGAACGGCTTCCCCGTCGCGGCCGACCTGCAGATCGTCCACCAGATGCTGGAGGCGTCCTTCGAGGACCACTTCAACTCCTACCGCGAGAGCTTCTCGGAGTTCCTCCAGCGACAGCGGGAAGAGCCCGGACACCGCTGGGACCACTGGTGGCTCGCCTACGTCGATCCCGAGGACGGCGGTGAGCCCGTTGCTGCCGGAACGGTCGTCTGCTCAGTCCTGTCCGCTCCCGAAGGCGGCGTCGAGGGCTCCTACGTGGAATACATCGGGGTCAACCGCGAGGCGCGAGGCCGTGGCGTCGCCAAGGCATTGCTCTGGACAGTGTTCGCCGATGCGGCGAGCCGCGGCCGGGACCGTGTCGGTCTCGAGGTCGACGACGACTCCCCCACCAAGGCCGACCAGCTCTACCTCGCGCTCGGGTGGACGACGGACTACGCGACCGACTCGTGGTTCAAGGACATCCAGCTCACGGACTGACGCTCGCGACCCCACCGGGCACGTTGGTCAGCCCACGCTGCTCGCGCTGGCCGGGCGTCATCGAACTTCCTTCGAATCAGCCCGGGATATCGGGGGCAGTTCAACGTTTTGAGCGACCATGCCGCCCCGGTACGTAGATCATTCGGACAGTTGCATCCCTGACCGCAGATACTTCACCATGGCGTATGACTTCATCTCCCCGCCACGTCGTCGTGATCGGTGCCGGCATGGTCGGCCTCTCCACCGCGTGGCACCTGCAGTCCGACGGCGTGCGCGTGACCGTGCTCGATCGTTCGGGTGTCGCGGCCGGATCGTCGTGGGGCAACGCCGGCTGGCTCGCCCCGGCGCTGACTCTGCCGCTCCCGGACCCCGCGATCCTGGCCTCCGGGGTGCGGGACACGCTCAAGTCGTCGTCTCCTGTCTACGTCCCCTTCTCGGCCAATCCGCGCCTGCTCCGATTCCTGGCCGGATTCGCCCGGCACTGCACCCCGACCAAATGGCACAGCGCGATGTCGGTCTACAGCCAGATCAACCGACTCGGGCTCGCAGCCTTCGACGAACTGGCCGACGGGGGCGTCGCCGAGCCGACCCACGAGGCGCAGCCGTTCCTGGCCGGATTCGCCACCGAGGCCGATCGCGAGACCTTGGTGGCCGAGTTCCGCCACGTCGTCGAGGCCGGCGGCGCGACCGACTACGACCTGCTGACCGGGCACGAGATCAAGCAGCTCGAGCCGAGCCTCGGTGACGGCGTCACATCGGGTCTCGCCCTGCACGGCCAGCGCTTCATCAACCCCGGCCGCTACGTCCACTCGCTCGCGGAGTCCGTGCGGGCCCGCGGCGGCGAGATCATCGGCGGGGTGCGCGTGCGCGACGTCAAGGACCTGGGCAGCGCCGGCGTCGAGGTCCTGACCGATGGCGCCTCAGTCCATGCCGACACCGCGGTCCTCGCGACCGGCGCGTGGCTCGGCGACCTCGGTCGCCGACACGGCGTCAAGAAGATCGTGCAGGCCGGCCGCGGCTACAGCTTCACGGTCCAGCCGACACACATGCCCAAGAATCCCGTCTACTTCCCGAGCCAGCGCGTGGCCTGCACACCACTGGGCGATGGCTTCCGCGTGGCCGGGATGATGGAGTTCCGCAGCCCCGAGGATCCACTCGACCCACGCCGGGTCAACGCGATCATCGACGCGGTTCGCCCGATGCTGACAGGTGTCGACTGGGATGCCAGGACCGACGAGTGGGTTGGCTCCCGCCCCTGCACCGCCGACGGCCTGCCGCTGATCGGCGCGACCCGGTCGCCCCGGGTCTTCGTGTCCGGCGGCCACGGCATGTGGGGCATCGTGCTCGGACCGCTCAGCGGTCGACTGCTGGCTCAGCAGATCACCCGCGGCGAGCGCCACCCTTTGATGCAGAGCTTCGACCCGCTGCGCTGAGCGACCTCAGTCGGCGAGCCGGCCGCGCTTGTGCTCGAAGATCAGGTTGGTCTCGGTCAGGGCCACCTCGGGGGCCGAGCTCAGGTTGTCCACGACGAACGCGCGTAGGTCATCAGGATCGCGGGCCGCCACGTGGACGTGGAAGTCATCGGCGCCCGCGAGGAAGAAGACGTTCAGGACTTCGGGCATCTCGGCGAGTCGGTCCGAGAACTCGTTGATCGAGCCACGGGCATCGCCCCGTAGGCGCACCGCGATCATGGCCTGGATGGGGCGACCGATCCACGCCGGATCGACCTCGGCATGAAAGCCCGCGATCACACCGCGCTCGACCAGGCTGCGCAGACGGGTCAGGCAGGTCGATGCCGCGACACCGACCCGGTCGGCCAAGGCATTGTTCGGCATGCGGCCATGGCTGCGCAGTGCCGCGACGATCCGCTGGTCGATGTCGTCCAACTCGCGAACATCATTCGGCATACGCACTCCACGGCTCAGAATTTCGGCGTCTTCCACGTCGAACGGGCATCGTACAGAATCATCTTCACGCTGTTGCAGAGTATTCCGCACTTACTTCACGATGGGGGGACATTCCGCCTGAAGGAGCAGTCATGCTGGTCGGTGTCCCCCGCGAGATCAAGAACCACGAGTACCGCGTCGCCATCACGCCCGCGGGCGTGCACGAGTTGACCCGTCACGGGCACGATGTCGTCATCGAGAGCGGCGCCGGTCTCGGCTCGGCGATCAGCGACGACGAGTACGTGGCCGCTGGGGCCAGGATGCTCGACACCGCAGAGGCCGTGTGGGAGTCCGCCGACCTGGTGCTCAAGGTCAAGGAACCGATCGCCGCCGAGTACGGCAGCATGCGCCGCGGACAGGTCCTGTTCACCTACCTCCACCTCGCCGCGAGCCGCGAGTGCACCGACGCACTCCTCGCTGCCGGGACGACGTCGATCGCCTACGAGACGGTCCAGCTGCCTGATCGCTCGCTGCCACTGCTGGCACCCATGTCGGAGGTCGCGGGTCGCCTCGCACCCCAGGTCGGCTTCCAGCACCTGATGGCGAGCAACGGTGGTCGCGGGGTCCTTCCCGGCGGCGTGCCGGGCGTGTATCCCGCCGACGTCGTGGTGATCGGCGCCGGAGTCTCGGGCGTCAACGCTGCCGAGGTCGCGCGCGGCATGGGCGCTCGGGTCGAGATCCTCGATCTGGACGTCGCCAAGCTGCGGCAGGTCGATGCCCGGTTCGCCGGGATGATCACGACTGTCGCCTCCAACTCGTTCGCGATCGAGAAGGCCGTGCGCGAGGCGGACCTCGTGATCGGCGCGGTCCTGGTGCCCGGCGCCAAGGCGCCCAAGCTCATCAGCGACGATCTCGTGGCCACGATGCGACCCGGATCGGTGCTCGTCGACATCGCGATCGATCAGGGCGGCTGCTTCGAGAGCTCGCGGCCCACGACCCACGACGACCCGACCTTCAAGGTCCACGACTCGATCTTCTACTGCGTCGCGAACATGCCCGGCTCCGTGCCACGGACCTCGACCTATGCTCTGACGAACGTGACACTGCGATACGCGCTGGCACTGGCCAACAAGGGCTGGAAGCAGGCCGTGACCGACGACGCTGCCCTCGCTGGCGGTCTCAGCACGCACGACGGCCATCTCGTCAACGGCCCGGTCGGCGAGGCCCTGGAGATGGAGATCACCCCGCTCAGCGCCCTCTGACCGTTGGCAGTCGGCCTGCCGATCCGGCCTGATCGCGGTTGACTGTGTCGATGAGCCAAGGACCAGCCGCACGGCCGGGTGACGCGGAGCTCGCGATCGCCGGCCGTTCGGCGATCGTGGCGGTCACCGGATGGTTCTTCGCCGACCTGTCCTCGGCGATGCAGTCACCCCTGGCTCTGTCGCTGACCTTCTTGCTGTGGCTCGGCACTCTGTTGGCTGCGGCTCGCACGGTCCTCGCTCTGGCGATCGGGCTCTGGAAGCGCACGCGCCGGCGATAGCTCGGAAGTCAGGCCGTGTACGGCCGGGCGCGACGCAGCGCCCGGTTGGCGACCGCGGCCAGCACCACCGCGGCACCCGCCGCCGCCACGGTGACGGCGAACGCTGGGGTGTGGCCCCCGTCGTCGGCGAGCCGCCCCGCGACCGACGCACCCAGGGCGTAGCCGATGCCGGTCGACCCTGCGAGCAACGTCATCGCGGTGCCGACCCGGTGAACCGGGACCAGGATCCCAGCGAGGGCGAAGTTGCTGATCATGTAGGGCGCGACTGCGAAGCCCAACAGCGCAATGACCCCGATGAGCGCACCGATCGAGTCGACGAGCAGCAGCGGCAGCGCGAGCACCAGGAGACCGACGGCGGCGACCAGCATGCGGGTCGCGTACAAGATGCGCTCGGGCAGGGCGGTGATGGCGAGCCCCGCCGTGACGCTGCCGATGCCCAGCACGGCGTGGATCAGTCCGGCCACCCCGGCATGCCCCTCCGTGCGGGCCAGCACCGCCGTGCCGGTCTGGACGCTGCCGAAGATCGTGCCGATGCACAGCTGGGCCACGACGAGCACCGCGAAGGCCACCGACCACAGCGCGGCCGATCCTGGCCCGCCGGTCGTCGAGCGCTTCGCGACCAGGGCCGACGTCGGGTGAACTGCGAACCACGAGCCGAAGACCGCGAGGATCACCGCGGCGGCCAGCAGCGCCCCGGCCGGCTCGGCGATGATCGCGAGCAGGCCGATCATGGCGGGGCCGAGGACGAATGACGCCTCGTCGGCGGCGCCTTCGTAGGAGAATGCGGCATCGACGAGTCGTCGCTGGTCGCCCGCATCCCGCGTGATGGGCCTCCAACGCACCCGCGCGAGGGGGCCGACCTGCGGCATCGCGAACCCCGTCACGCCGGCCACGGCGAAGATCAACACCCGGGACGCATCGGGCGTGGCCACCACGACGATGGCCGCCAGACCGACCGCACCCACGAGCGACTGCACCAGGACGACGGGTCGCTGCCCCACCCGATCGGCGAGGCTCCCGGCGATCGGCGATCCCACGGCGTTGGCGACCGCGAGGACCCCGGCCGCGGCGCCGCCGGCACCATAGCTGTCGAGCTCGGCGCTCACCAGGACCAAGACACCGAGCTGGCTCATGGCAAGCGGAATTCGCCCGAGGAAGGCTACGAAGATGTAGGCGGGCCCGACGATCCGCAGAAGTGCGCGGTAGGCGGCGATGGCTGACACAGCCCGGGCAGTCTAGCGCCCGCCGATAGGGTCGCTTCATGCCGTTGTCCCGTGCCCGTCGCTCGACGTTCGCGATCTTCGCGCTCAACGGTTTCCTGCTCGGGATGTGGGTCGTCAACATCCCCGAGATCCGTGATCGCACGGGTGCCAGCACCGTCACGCTGGGCTACCTCCTGCTACTGCTCGGAGGCAGCGCCCTGCTCGGCATGACGGTCGGCGGCTGGCTGATCGACCGATTCGGCAGCAGCATCGTGACGGTCGTCGCCGGGCTGGGGCTGAGCGCCAGCGTGATCGGCCCCGCACTCGCGACCAGCGTCGCGGGACTCGCGGTCGCACTCGGCACGCTCGGCCTCTTCAACGGCACGATCGACGTCGCCCAGAACGCCCACGCGGTCGAGGTCGAGCGAGCGTACGGGCGACCGATCATCAGCGCCTTCCACGCGTTCTTCTCGCTCGGCGGGCTGCTCGCGGCGCTGGTCGGCGGCGGCCTGATCGCTGTGGGGGCCGATGTCCGCTGGAGCCTCGCCGGGGCTGGCGCAGCCGGTGTCGTGGTGACGCTGGCCGCCCGGTCGGCGCTGCTACCTCCAACCGCGGCGACGACCCGGGCCGCCGGCACCCCGCGGGCGCGCTCGCCGTGGAACCTGCGCCTCGCGGTCCTGGCGCTCCTCGCGTTCATGCTCCTGCTGGCGGAGGGCGTCGCCTACGACTGGAGCACGGTGCACCTGCACGACTCGCTCGGCGCCAGCAAGACCCTCGCAGCGTGGGCCTTCGGCGCCTTCTCGATCACCATGACCCTGGTGCGGCTGGTGGCAGACCGGGTCGTTGCCCGGATCGGCGCCGCAGCGTACGTCCAGCGTGCCGCCCTGGTCGGCGCGGTCGGCCTGCTCGGCGCGGCGCTCGCCCCGAGTGCCGGTGTCGCGATCGCGGCGTGGGCGGTGTTCGGGATCGGCTTGGCTGGCTGCGTGCCGCAGTTCTTCAGCGCAGCGGGCAACATCGATCCGGCAGCTGCCGGCACGTACCTCGCCAGGGTGACCGGGATGGGCTACCTCGGGCTGCTGGCCGGCCCGGCAATCATCGGGGTCCTGACCCAGTGGGTGCCCCTCACGACGGCGTTCACGGTCCCCATCGTCGGGTGCCTCATGGCTGGGCTGCTCGCACCGTCGGCACTGCGCAAGGTCGACGCGTGAACGGCCCGCTCGGCGAGCTCATGGCACCGGACTGGGCCGAGGCACTTGCGCCGTTCGCCGACCAGATCGCCGCGATGGGGCAGTTCCTTCGGGACGAGAGCGGGGCCGGACGTCCTAGTCTGCCCACGAGCGATGCCATCCTGCGGGCGTTCGCCGAGCCGATGGCCAACGTCAAAGTGCTGATCGTCGGGCAGGACCCCTACCCGACCCCGGGCCACGCGATGGGCCTGTCGTTCTCCGTCGCGCCTGACGTACGGCCGGTGCCACGCAGCCTGGGCAACATCTTCACCGAGCTCGAGGCCGACCTGGGTGTCGCCCGCTCCCCCAGCGGTGACCTGACCCCCTGGGCCCGGCAGGGCGTCCTCCTGCTCAACCGGGTGCTGACGGTTCGCCCCGGCGAGGCGGCAAGCCATCGCGGCAAGGGGTGGGAGGCCGTGACCGAGCAGGCGATCCGCGCGCTCGCCTCCCGGGGCACCCCGCTGGTGGCGATTCTCTGGGGTCGGCAGGCACAGGGGCTGGCGCCGATGCTGGGTGACGTGCCGCGGATCGAGTCGACGCACCCCAGCCCGCTGTCGGCCTCACGCGGCTTCTTCGGGTCTCGACCGTTCAGCCGCGCCAACCATCTGCTCGCCACCCAGGGTGCACAACAGGTCGACTGGTCGCTGGACCACTAGGCTGACGACGTGGCCGAACAGGGGAAGATCCGTGACCGTGGCGTCGTGATCGACGAGGGTTTCGCGGGCATGCAGCGATGGGGTCTGCGGATCGTGATCATCGCCGCCGCCGCGTGGATCATCGGCTGGATCATCGGCCACACCTGGATGGTGCTCTACCCCGTCTCGCTGGCACTGATCCTGTCGACCGTCCTGGCTCCGCCGGTCTCTTGGCTGCGGGCCCGCAAGGTCCCGTCCGGACTGGCCGCGGCGGCCGTCGTGCTGGGATTCATCGGCGTCGTCGTCGGCATCATCGCGATCCTGACCCCGCAGGTCGCCGACAAGTCCGGCGAGGTCGCCGCCGGCGCCACGGACGGGTTGCAGAAGATTCGTGACTGGGTCACGGGCGAGCCACTCAGCCTGTCAGACGGGCAGATCACGAGCGCGATCGAGGCCGTGCAGGACAAGGTCACCTCCAGCGCCAGCGCGATCAGCTCGGGCGTGTTCTCGACTATCGGCACCGCGACCTCGGTCATCATCAACCTGGTCCTGATCCTGATGCTGACATTTTTCTTCGTCAAGGACGGCCACAAGTTCCTCCCGTGGATCACGACCCTCGGTGGGGCACGCACCGGCACACACCTTGCCGAGGTGCTCGGACGCTCGTGGAACACCCTCGGCGGATTCATCCGGACCCAGAGCCTCGTGGCCCTCATCGATGCCGTCATCATCGGCACGGGCCTGGCGATCCTCGGGTCACCCCTCGCCATTCCGCTGGCGGTCATCACCTTCTTCGGCGGCTACATCCCGATCATCGGTGCATTCGTGAGCGGTGGGCTGGCTGTCCTCGTGACCCTCGTGACGAACGATCCCAGGGACGCGTTGATCGCGTTGATCATCGTGGTTGCGGTGCAGCAGCTGGAGGGCAACGTCCTGTCGCCGTGGTTGCAGGGCAAGAACATGAACCTGCATGCTGCCGTCGTGCTGATGTCGGTCACCGCCGGCGGCACCGTCTTCGGCATCACCGGCGCCTTCCTTGCCGTCCCGGTCGTCGCCACGATCGCCGAGATCCTCCGTTACACCAACGAGCACATCGACGACTCGGTGTCGGTCCTCGCCCCCAAGCTCGACTCCGAGGCCGCCGAGACCCTCGACGCCGACTGATCCTGACGGCGAAGGAGGACAGATGGCGGTCGAGACGGCACAGACCCTGGATCGCGGACTGCGCATCCTGTCGCTCGTCGCGGCCTCGGACTCCCGCTTCACGATCAAGGAGATCGCCGAGTCACTCGGGATCAGCCGCACCGTGGCCTATCGGCTCATCGTGACCCTGGAGGAGCGCGACCTGCTGCAGCGCGACGAGCAGGGCCGCCTGGGTGCGGGGTTCGGCATGATGGCATTCCGCAACGCCTACCTCCCCGAGCTCAAGTCCCGGGCGTACGCAGCGCTGACCGAGCTGGCCGACTCGAGCCGCGCCACGGCCCACCTGACGATTGCCGACGGCGACGATGCCGTGGCGCTCCTGGTCGTCGAGCCCGGCCGCAGCGACCTGCACGTGGCGTACCGTGTCGGGGCGCGCCACCGGCTGGACACCGGCGCAGCGGGCAAGGCGATCCTGCTGGGGCGGCAGCACGCAGGTGGCGCAACCCCGATGGCCAGCACCTCCGGCGAGCTGCAGCCGGGCGCCGAGGGGCTCGCGGCACCCGTGCTGGGTGTGCCAGGCCTGGAGGCGTCGATCGGCATCGTCAGTCTGCACCACATCGATGCGGCTGTGGAGCCCCTGGTGCTCAAGGCGGCCCGAGCCGTCACCGAGGCGCTCACCGCCGGCTCCTAGCCGACGATCGTGCCGGTGACCTCGCCGAGCGTCAGCACCTCGCCGTCGGCGCCGGGCGCCGTGGCTCGAAGCGTGACGGTGTCACCGTCCTCGAGGTAGGTCCGGGTGCTGCCGTCGTCGAGGGCGAAGGGCTCGGTCCCGCCCCACGACAGCTCGAGCAACGATCCACGCCGATTGGGCTCCGAGCCCGATATCGTGCCGGAGCCGTAGAGGTCGCCTGTGCGCAGCGAGGCGCCGTTGACCGTCATGTGGGCCAGCATCTGGGCCGGCGACCAGTACATCGCTGCGTAAGGGGGACGCGACACCGCCGTGCCGTTGAGATCGACCTCGAGATCGATCGCGTAGCCGGCCGGGCCCTGCACCACGAGGTAGTCCAGCGGCGCAGGATCCTGTCCGGGCAGCGGGACGCGCGCTGCGTCCAGGGCAGCGAGCGGGGTGATCCACGGCGAGATCGAGGTCGCGAACGACTTGCCGAGGAACGGCCCGAGCGGGACGTACTCCCACGCCTGGATGTCTCGCGCCGACCAGTCGTTGAGCAGCGTGACGCCGAAGACGTGATCGGCGAAGGCGTCCGTGCCGACCGGCCGACCCTGCTCGCTCGGGGTGCCCACCACGAACCCCAGCTCGGCCTCGATGTCGAGCGCACGCGACGGTCCGAAGCCGGGCCGGCCGTCCGGGCCCGGGCGCTGCTGACCACTCGGACGCACAACCGGCGTGCCCGACGCCACGACGGTCCCGGCCCGCCCGTGATAGCCGACCGGGAGGTGGCGCCAGTTGGGCAGCAGCGGCTCTGCGTCGGGACGGAAGATCCGGCCGAGGTTGGAAGCGTGCTCCAGCGAGGCGTAAAAGTCGACGAAGTCGGCGACCGCGAACGGCATGCGGGTCACGACCTCGGCCACGGGGATGCGCGCGGTCGACGTACCGGAGGCGAGGACGTCCTGCAGCCACGTGCGCGCCGCCGCCCACACGCGGGGGCCGGCTGCCATCAGCGCACCGAGGTCCGGCGTCGCCAGCACCGCCGGATCGACGCCCGGCGGCGGGGACGCCGAGGCCAGCGCGGCCAGGTCGATGACGTCGTCGCCCAGACGCACGACGATGAGCTCGCGGCCGGCGTATGTGACTGCGGCGTACGGCAGGTGCGCCAGTCCGAATCCCGCGCTCATTCGGCTAGCCCGAGGTCGACGAGGTCGGCGTACGGCTCGGCGATGCTGCAGCTGCCGAACCCCCTGAAGATCCTTCGCACGGCGTCCACCTGGTCAGCGTCCCATGACGAGACGATCGCGGCGAGGGCTCGACCATCGCGCTCGGCGAGGGTCGCCGCGGCGTCCTCCGATGTCGCGCCTGCCAGCAGCCCGTGCACCGCGGCGAGCACGTTGAGGAATCCGTGCTGCTCGAAGTCCGTGCCGTCCTGGGTGTTGCGCACTGCACGATGCAGGCCCGCGGTCAGCTTGAACCGCTGGCGCTCGCCCACCAAAACCGCGAGCACAGCGGCGAGCTCGGCCTCGCTCGGGTACGCCTCGGCGACGACTCCACCGGTCCGGAGCTTGACCTGGTGTCCGTCCGAACCGATCCCCTCGAGGGCGACGATCCACGCCGCCGACACCCCGACGCCGGGCCGCGGCAGCTCGATCGAGACCGTGGGCCCGTCCTTGGCCCACGCGAGCCCCATGAGCAGGTCGACGGCAGCGGCGGACAGGTCGGCATCGGCCGCCACCGCGATCTCGGCGCCCACGACTGTGAGGAGCTGAGAGCCGGTCGCGCGAATCACGGCCTGCGCGAGCTCGGCCGGACCGGCTGTCCCGATGATGCCGATCCGCAGTGGCTGCTCGTTGACTCCGTCCAGCTCGACGACGTCGTGGTCGCGCACCAGCAGCGGACCGACGAGCCACGCGTGACTGCTGCTCTGATGCTCGTGGTGCTCGACGACGGCGTCGGCCAGCGACGCATTGCCCGGCGGGAAGACCGCGGCATCATCGATCAGACGGTCGAAGCAGCGATGGGTTGACACCCTCCGGACGATATCGCAATGTGTGTTTATCGGATACTCTCATCCGCTATCCGGACACAGGAGCGACCCGTGACCTTCTACCGCAGTGCGGGCACCATCCCGCCCAAGCGTCACACCCAGTTCCGCACCGCCGAGGGCGCCCTGCACCACGAGGAGCTGATGGGCGAGGAGGGGTTCTCCAGCGACTCCTCGCTGCTCTATCACCGTGGCGTCCCGTCGGCGATCGTCGGCTCGGAGATCTGGGACCTCCCCGACCACACGACCGCCGCGAACCACCCACTCAAACCCCGCCACCTGCGGCTGCCCGCACTGTTCGCCGAGAGCGACCCCGGGTCGATCGACCTGGTGACAGGTCGTCGACTCGTGCTGGGCAACGGCGACGTTCGCATCGCGTACGTCGTCGGGAACGCGGCGTCACCGATGTACCGCAACGCGATCGGCGACGAGTGCGTCTTCATCGAGTCTGGCCACGGGACAGTCGAGACGGTGTTCGGCAGCCTGCCCTTTCGCACAGGTGACTACGTCGTGATTCCCCGGGCCACGACGCACCGCTGGCTGCCCGACGGGACGGTCCGGGCGTATGCGATCGAGTCCAACAGCCACGTCGCACCACCCAGGCGCTATCTCTCCCGATACGGCCAGCTGCTCGAGCACGCGCCGTACTGCGAGCGAGACCTGCACGGTCCGCCCGAGCCACTGGTCGCGGAGGGGCGTGACGTCGAGGTGCTGGTGAAGCACCGCGGATCCGGCCCGAGCGGAATCGTCGGCAGCATCCTGACCTACGACACCCACCCGTTCGACGTCGTGGGCTGGGACGGGTGCCTTTACCCCTACACGTTCAACGTCGCCGACTTCGAGCCCATCACCGGGAGGATCCACCAGCCGCCGCCGGTGCACCAGGTCTTCGAGGGGCAGAACTTTGTGATCTGCAACTTCGTGCCGCGCAAGGTCGACTACCACCCGCTCGCGGTCCCGGTGCCGTACTACCACTCCAACGTCGACTCCGACGAGGTCATGTTCTACGTCGACGGTGACTACGAGGCGCGCAAGGGCTCCGGCATCGCGATCGGGTCGATCTCGCTGCATCCCGGGGGGTACGCGCACGGCCCCCAGCCCAGCGCGATCGAGGCGAGCCTCGGCGTCGAGGCGTTCGACGAGCTCGCCGTCATGGTCGACACATTCCGACCGCTCGAGCTCGGCGAGGGCGGGGCGGCGACCGACGACGGTGTCTACGCCTGGTCGTGGGCCGGCCGCCGCCTCTAGCCGCCCGACGCCGCACCCCAACCTCTGAGAAGGTGAACCCATGGACTCTCGTCACGACCTGCTGAACGTCGACCACCTCCTGACCGACGAGGAGCGTGCGATCCGCGACACCGCCCGCCGGTTCGCCCAGGATGCGCTCGCACCGCACATCATGGAGTGGTCGGAGTCCGGCGAGCTGCCCGTGCGCGACATCGCCAAGCAGATGGGCTCGACCGGTCTGCTCGGGATGCACCTCACGGGCTACGGTTGCGCCGGCGTCGGCCCCACGGCGTACGGCCTGGCGAGCGCCGAGCTCGAGGCGATCGACAGCGGACTGCGCTCACTGTTTTCGGTGCAGGGCTCGCTCGCGATGTACTCGATCCACGCCTACGGCTCGGAGGAGCACAAGCAGCAGTGGCTGCCGGGCATGGCGGCCGGCGACTTCATCGGCGCCTTCGGACTGACCGAGCCGGACCACGGCTCGAACCCCAATGGCATGCGCACCCGCGCCAGGCGCGATGGCGACGACTGGGTGCTGAACGGCTCGAAGATGTGGATCACGAACGGCAGCGTCGCCGACGTCGTGGTGGTCTGGGCCCAGACCGACGACAAGATCCGCGGCTTCGTCGTGCCGACCGACACCCCCGGTTTCTCGGGTCGAGCGATCAAGCACAAGATGTCGATGCGCGCCTCGGTCACGAGCGAGATCACGCTGGAGGACGTCCGCCTGCCCGGCGACGCGGTGCTGCCCGGGGTGAGCGGACTGCGCGGGCCGCTCAGCGCGCTCAACGAGGCTCGATTCGGCATCATCTTCGGCTCGACCGGTGCCGCCCGCTCGTGCCTGGAGACCGCGATCGACTACGCGAAGACACGCATCCAGTTCGACAAGCCGATCGGCGCATTCCAGCTGACCCAGGCCAAGCTCGCGGACATGAGCGTGGCGCACGGCACCGCGCTGCTGCTCAGCGTCCACCTGGGCCGGCTCAAGGAGGCCGGATCAATCACCCCCGCACAGGTCAGCGCGGGCAAGCTCAACAACACCCGGGTGGCGATCGACATCGCCCGCAAGGCCCGCACGATCCTCGGCGCCAACGGCATCTCCGGCGAGTACGCCGTCATGCGGCACGCCAATAACCTGGAGTCCGTGCTGACCTACGAGGGCACCGCCGAGATCCACCAGCTGACGATCGGCCGGGAGCTGACCGGGTTGTCAGCCTTCGCCTAGCGCCACGCTCCCGCGTGAGACGCTGGGGCCATGACTGAGGCGGCGGACCAGGCAGCAGCGCCGCGCCGCGGACGTCCCGGCTACGACCAGCAGACTGTGCTCCGCCGGGCGATCGACCTGTTCAACCAGCAGGGCTACGACGGCACCAGCATGGGCGACCTGGCCAAGGAGCTGGGGCTGACCAAGTCAGCGATCTATCACCACGTGCCGAGCAAGGAGCATCTCCTCTCGGCGGCGCTCGACGAGGCCCTGGACGGCTTGTCGGCCGCGGTCGACACCGCCGCGGCGGCCGCTCCGGGCACCAGCGCGTACGAACGTCTGCGGACCGTCGTCCAGGAGTCAGTCGAGATCCTCGTCGCACATCTGCCGGCTGTGACACTGCTGTTGCGGGTGCACGGCAACAGCGAGGTCGAGCTGGCCGCACTCGAGCGCCGGCGCCGGATCGACGAGCGACTCGCGAGCCTGGTGCAGGCCGCGGTCGACGAGGGTGCGCTGCGAGCCGACATACCGCCGGACCTGATCAGCCGCCTGTTGTTCGGCATGGTCAACTCGCTCGTCGAGTGGTACCGCCCCGGTGGACCGGTCGACCCCGACGTCCTTGCCACGTCGATCGCGACGCTGGCATTCGACGGGCTGTGCTTGCGCGACTCCTAGGCGTCGGCGATGTCGCGCCCGAGTGCGCGGCTGCGGCCGCGAAACTCCGCGATCATCGCCGAGCCGTCCCCCACGACCCGGTTGATCGTCACGTCGTAGATCCCGGTGCGGCCGCGGGAGGCGCGCTCGGCTGCCGTCGCGAGCAGGGTGTCACCAGCATGGGCGGACTCCAGGAAGGTGATGTCGAACCCCGACGCCACCGTGACCTCCCCGTGGGAGTTGCAGGCCAGCGCGAACGCCGTGTCGGCGAGCGAAGCAACGAGACCGCCGTGGCACACCTCCCAGCCGTTGACCATGTCGGCCCGCACGACCATCGTGACCTGGGCCGAGCCAGGACCGACCTTGACGACCTGCATGCCGAGCAGTCGGCTGGCCCGGTCCCCGGCCCACATCCGCTCGGTGCTGGCCTGGGCGATCTCGTGTGCGTTCACCTGCGTCTCCTCGGTTCGGATGGGATCACGCGTCGAAGTCGACCGTGACGCTCTCGCTGACGGGATGGCTCTGGCAGGTCAGGACGTAGCCAGCCTCAACCTCGGCGTCCTCCAGGGCGTAGTTGCGACGCATCTCGACCTCACCGGAGGTGACCCGGGCCCGGCACGTGCCGCACACACCGCCCTTGCAGGCGAACGGCAGGTCGTGGCGGGTTGCCGCGGCCCCATCGAGCACGCTCTCGTCGCGTGACATCGGCGCGGTGGTCGTGCGCCCGTCGAGCACGATCGTGACATCGCTCGTGATCCCCGAGACCACATGATCGGCTCGGTGCAGCTCCGGGGGCGGCTCGTCGACGTAGAACAGCTCGAAGTGGACCCGTTCGGGGGGGACCCCCAGCTCGGCAAGCACCCCACGGGCATCGGAGATCATCCCGAACGGCCCACACAGCCACACATGGTCGACCGCCCCCACCGGCACCAGGACGGTCAACAGGCGACGCAGCCGATCGGCCTCGAGCCGCCCAGAGAACAGCTCGACGTCGCGCGGCTCGCGGGACAGCACGTGCGCGAGGTCGAATCGTGATCCGTACCGGTTCTTGAGGTCAGCGAGCTCCTCGGCGAACATCACCGAGCCGCTGGTGCGGTTGCCGTACAGCATCGTCACGCGGGCATCAGGATGCGTGAGCACCGACGACGCGATCGAGATCATCGGCGTGATGCCCGACCCGGCGGCGATGCACAGGTGGCGTTCGCCGCCATCGGGATCCGCGCGGAAGCTGCCGGTCGGGGTCTGCACCTCGATCCGGTCGCCGGGGCGTACGTCGTGCACGAGCCAGGACGAGAACAGCCCCTCGGGAATCTCACGCACACCGATGCGCGGGGAGGCGCCGACGGCGGCGCAGATCGAGTACGACCGACGGTGCTCGGTGCCCTCGATCACGCGACGCAGGGTCAGCGACTGCCCGGCACCGAAGTCGAAGGCCGACCGCAGGTCGCTCGGGACGTCGAAGGTGACCGCCGCGGAGTCATCGGTGAGCCGCTCGACCGAGGTGACCGTGAGCGCGTGGAACGCCGCCCGCGGCGTCACGCCGGTCGAGCTTGTACCCGCGGTAGGTGTGCCGATCGAAACCATCAGATCTCCTTGACGTGCTCGAAGGGCTCGAGGCACGCCGTGCAGCGGTAGAGCGCCTTGCAGGCCGTGGGACCGAACTCCGAGGTCAGCTCGACATCTGCTGAGGCACAGCGCGGGCAGGTCAGTGCGCGACGGGTCGCCCGGAGCGACAGGACGACCGGACCGTCGTGGCGTGGTGCCGGGCCGGGCGCCGACAGGCCATGGGCACTGAGCGCCCGCCGCCCGCGCTCGGTGATCCAGTCGCTGGACCAGGCCGGGTTCAGGCTCACGCGTACGTCGACCCGGTCGAATCCGTGGTCGCGCAACGCGTGCACGAGATCGTCACGCATCGTGGCCATCGCAGGGCAGCCCGAGTAGGTCGGCGTGATCGTCACGACGACCGTGCGCTGGTCGACCACCTCGACGTCTCGGAGCACTCCGAGGTCCTCGAGAGTCAGCATCGGCATCTCCGGGTCGGTCACCGCTGCGACAACTTCCCGCGCCGCGGCCATGCCCTTCACCATGAGCCCATCGGGTGCGCGCGGGCCACGACCTGCAGCTCGGCGAGCAGCCGGCTGAACGCCTCGGTGTGGAGCCCGTCGCGTCCCGTCTCGCCCCGCACGCCGGCCAGGGGTCCGACCTCGGGTCGGTCGACACCGCTGGCCGAGAAGACCTGTTCGAGCAGCACGTCGACCTCGTCCGCGACGCTCGCCGGGTCGACGCCGACGCCCGCGTCGGCGACGGAGCGCTCGACCGGGTGGGTCGTGAAGAGCTCGGCCAGCAGCGGCCAGATGGCGACGAGTCCCTCGACCACGCGGCGACGTGACTCCTCGGTGCCCTGCGCAAGCGTCAGGAACCAGCGGGCGGCGTAGTCACGGTGATAGGTCATCTCCTTGACCCCCTTGACCGCGACGGCCGAGAGCACGTGGTCCCGGCTGGCCGCAAGGCGTTGGAACAACGCGAGCCGCCAGGTCGAGAACAGCAGCAGTCGGGCCATCGTCATCGCGAAGTCACCGTTGTCGGCCTCGACCATTCGCACGTTGCGGAAGTCGCGGTCGCCCCGGAAGTAGGCGAGTGCGTCCTCGGCCGGCACCGGTGAGCGCTCGGGCAGGACCGGGACGACAGAGGGGTCGGCCGCCGCGGCCCGGGCGAGCAGGAGTCGGGCCTGGCCCAGCAGGTCCAGCGCGATGTTGGCCAGCGCGATGTCCTCCTCGAGGTCGGGCGCGTTGCTGCACCACTGCGACAGGCGCTGTGACATCACCAGGGCGTCGTCGGCGAGCATCAGGCAGTAGACCGCCAGGTCGTGCCGGTCGACACCATCGGGCACGGTTGTGTCGACGCCGGCCAACGGGTCCTCGAAGTCGGTGCCGAACGCCCACTGCGAGTCGTCACCGCCAAGCAACCCGTCGTACACCGAGTCGTGGTCGGAGACGTGGCTCGGATCAGGTGTGTGATTCATGGTCAGCTCCCGATCACATGTGGGGGACGTCGTCGGGGATGTCGTAGAACGTCGGGTGGCGATAGACCTTGTCGCCACTCGGCGCGAACAGCGGGTCCTTCTCGTCGGGACTCGACGCCGTGACGGCATCCGAACGTACGACCCAGATGCTGACGCCCTCGTTGCGGCGGGTGTAGACATCGCGCGCGTGCCGCACCGCCATGTCGTCGTCGGCGGCGTGCAGCGAGCCGACGTGCACGTGGTTGAGGCCACGCTTGCCGCGGACGAACACCTCGTACAACGGCCACTCGGCCTGGACTCCCTGGCTCATGCGCGCGTCCCTTCGGTCCGTGCCGCGAAGGCCATCGCGGCCTCACGCACCCAGGCGCCGTCGTCCCACGCCTTCTTGCGGTGGGCGATGCGTTGGGCGTTGCACGGCCCGTTGCCGCTGATGACGTCCTTGAACTCGTCCCAGTCCGGCTGGCCGAAGTCGTGCGACTGGCGTTCCTCGTTCCAGCGGAGATCGGGGTCGGGGAGCGTGACGCCGAGCGCCTTGGCCTGCGGCACGGTCATGTCGACCATGCGCTGGCGCAGATCGTCGTTGGTGTTGCGCTTGATGCCCCACGCCATCGACTGGGCCGTGTTGGGCGAGTCGTCGTCGGGCGGACCGAACATCATCAGCGCCGGCCACCAGAACCGGTCGACCGACTCCTGCACCATGGCGCGCTGCTCGTCGGTGCCGCGCATCATCGTGGCCAGCAGCTCATAGCCCTGCCGCTGGTGGAACGACTCCTCCTTGCAGACCCGGATCATCGCGCGACCGTACGGCCCGTACGAGGTGCGGCACAGCGGCACCTGGTTGCAGATCGCGGCGCCGTCGACGAGCCAGCCGATCGTACCGACGTCGGCGTACGACAGCGCCGGATAGTTGAAGATCGAGGAGTACTTCTGCCGCCCGGAGATCAGCATCTCGGTCAGCTCGTTGCGGGAGACGCCGAGCGTCTCGCACGCCGAGTAGAGGTAGAGCCCGTGACCCGCCTCGTCCTGCACCTTGGCCAGCAGGATCGCCTTGCGTCGCAGCGACGGTGCACGGGTGATCCAGCCCCCCTCGGGCTGCATCCCGATGATCTCCGAGTGAGCGTGCTGGGCAACCTGGCGAACGACGGTCTTGCGGTACGCCTCGGGCATCCAGTCGCGCGGCTCGATCCGATCGTGCTGCTCGATCGTGGACTCGAAGGACGCCTGCAACGCTCTCGTGTCCATCTCGGGGGCCAGGGTCATGTCGCCTCCAGCTTTCTCGTCCGCAACCATTTACTGACCGAACGGTCTGTAATAGTCTTGCACGCGACATCGCGATCGCGCAACGAAAGGCAACGACCCATGAGTGCACACCTCCAGAGCTACGCGGCTGGATCGTGGTTCCGCGCCACCGACGAGGGCCCCCCCCTCCTCGACGCCACCACGGGCGAGGAGGTCGCCCGCGTCTCGGCGACCGGCCTTGATCTCGCGGCGATGGTCGATCACGCGCGCACGGTCGGCGGACCGGCAGTCCGCGCGCTGACGTTCCATCAGCGCGCCTCGATCCTCAAGGCCGTCGCCAAGCACCTCGGCGAGCACAAGGACGAGCTCTACGCGCTGTCGGCCCGTACGGGAGCCACGCTGCGCGACTCGCAGGTCGACATCGACGGCGGCATCGGCACGATGTTCAGCTATGCCGGCAAGGGCACCCGCGAGCTGCCCAACGACACCCTGATCCTCGACGGAGGCACCGAGCAGCTGGGCAGGACCGGGGTCTTCCTCGGCCAGCACGTGTGGACGTCACGCCCCGGTGTCGCGGTGCAGATCAACGCCTTCAACTTCCCGGTCTGGGGCATGCTCGAGAAGCTGGCACCGGCCTTCCTCGCCGGACTCCCCACGATCGTCAAGCCGGCCAGCCAGACCGCGTACCTGACCGAGCTCACGGTACGACACATCATCGACTCGGGACTGATGCCCGAGGGCTCGTTGCAGCTGCTGTGCGGCAGCCCCGAGGGCCTGCTCGACCAGCTCGGCGCCCAGGACTCCATCGCGTTCACCGGCTCGGCCGCGACCGGCGCGATGTTGCGCCAGCACCCCGCGGTGCTGCACGGCGGCGTGCAGCTCGGCGTCGAGGCCGACTCGCTCAACTGCTCGATCCTCGGCCCCGACGTCACGGCCGACGATCCCGAGCTCGACCTGTTCGTCAAGGGAGTCGTCGCCGAGATGACGGTCAAGGCCGGGCAGAAGTGCACCGCGATCCGCCGCGCGATCGTGCCCGCCGCGATCGCTGACGAGGTCATCGCCGCGATCAGCGGCAGGCTGGCCCAGATCACGGTCGGCAACCCGACCAGTGAGGGCGTACGCATCGGCGCCCTGGCGAGCCTGGGCCAGCGCGACGAGGTGCGCAAGGCCGTCCAGACCCTCCGCGGTTCTGCCGAGATCGTGTTCGGCGACCCCGACCACGTCGACGTCGTCGACGCCGACGCGGAGACCGGCGCCTTCATGTCCCCGATCCTCCTGCGCGCCGCAGCCGGCGCGTCCGAACCGCACGACGTCGAGCCGTTCGGTCCGGTCAGCACCGTGCTGACGTACGACACCATCGACGAGGCCGTCGCGCTGGCGGCCCGCGGTCAGGGATCGCTCGTCGGATCGCTCGTCACGCACGATCCGGAGGTCGCCCGCGCCATCACCGTGGGGCTCGCGCCGTGGCACGGCCGCATCCTGGTGCTGGACCGCGACGCCGCGCCGGAGTCCACCGGACATGGCTCGCCCCTCCCGGTGCTGGTGCACGGCGGGCCCGGCCGGGCCGGTGGTGGCGAGGAGCTCGGTGGCATCCGTGGGGTCCTGCACCACATGCAGCGCACCGCGATCCAGGCCTCACCTGACATGCTCACCGCGATCACCGGGCAGTGGATCAAGGGCTCGGTGCAGCGTGTCGACGACCAGCACCCCTTCCGCAAGAGCCTGGCCGAGCTGCGGATCGGCGACACGATCCGCTCGGCGTCACGCACCGTGACGCTGGCGGACATCTCGCACTTCGCGGAGTTCACCGGCGACACGTTCTACGCCCACACCGATCCCGTGGCGGCGGCTGCCAATCCGCTGTTCGGCGGAATCGTCGCACATGGCTACCTCGTCGTCTCGATCGCCGCAGGCCTGTTCGTCGAGCCCAACCCCGGTCCGGTCCTGGCCAACTTCGGCGTCGACAACCTGCGCTTCCTGACCCCGGTCAAGGCCGACGACACGATCGACGTGACGCTGACGGTCAAGCAGATCACGCCCCGCAACAGCGCCGACTACGGCGAGGTCCGCTGGGATGCCGTCGTCACCAACGCGGAAGGCAAGCCTGTTGCGACGTACGACGTCCTGACCCTCGTCTCGAAGACCCTCCCGGAGTGACCCCGCCCCTCAACGGGTGGGGCGCTGGTCGAGGATCCGGCGCATCTTGCCGACCGATCGCTCGATGACCGCCGGCGCCACCACCTCGACGTCGATGCTGACGCCGATCCTGCTCTTGACGAGTCTCCGTACGCGCTCACCGGTCGCCTGCGCGACGTCGGTCGGCACGCCTTCGCGGTGCTCGACGCGCACCGTCATCGAGTCGAGCGTCCCGGTGCGGGACAGGACGCACTGGAAGTGCGGCGACAGCTCAGCCGTCGCAAGCAGGATCTCCTCGATCTGCGTCGGGAACAGGTTGACCCCGCGCAGGATGATCATGTCGTCGCTGCGGCCCGTGATCTTCTCGATCCGGCGCATCGTGCGAGCCGTGCCCGGGAGCAGGCGGGTCAGGTCGCGAGTGCGATAGCGGATGATCGGCATCGCCTGCTTGGTCAGCGAGGTGAAGACAAGCTCGCCCTCCTCGCCGTCGGGGAGCACAGCCCCGGTGTACGGGTCGACGATCTCGGGATAGAAGTGGTCCTCCCACACGTGCAGGCCGTCCTTGGTCTCGACGCACTCCTGCGCGACGCCCGGGCCCATCACCTCGGACAGGCCGTAGATGTCGACCGCGTCGATGCCGAGCCGCTCCTCCATGTCGCAACGCATGTGGTTGGTCCACGGCTCGGCGCCGAAGATGCCGACCCTCAGCGACGTCGAGCGCGGGTCGACGCCCTGGCGCACCATCTCATCGACGATCGCGAGCATGTACGACGGCGTCACCATGATGATCTCGGGCTCGAAGTCCACGATCAGCCGCACCTGTCGTTCGGTCATGCCACCCGAGACAGGCACGACGGTGCAGCCCAGCTTCTCGGCGCCGGCATGCGCGCCCAGCCCACCGGTGAACAACCCGTACCCGTACGCGTTGTGCAGCATCTGGCCCGGCCGACCTCCCGCGGCGCGGATGCTGCGCGCCATCACCGTCGCCCAGGTCTCGAGGTCTTCGCGGGTGTACCCGACCACAGTCGGCTGCCCCGTCGTGCCCGACGAGGCATGAATGCGCGAGACCTGCTCCCGTGGCACCGCGAACATGCCGAACGGGTAGTTGTCGCGCAGATCGGCCTTGGTCGTGAACGGCAGCTTCCCCAGGTCGGACAGCTCGCGGACGTCGTCAGGATGCACCCCCGCGCCGTCCAGGGCCTGTCGATAGTGCGGCACG
This sequence comes from Aeromicrobium sp. A1-2, assembly GCF_003443875.1. Taxonomy (NCBI): domain Bacteria; kingdom Bacillati; phylum Actinomycetota; class Actinomycetes; order Propionibacteriales; family Nocardioidaceae; genus Aeromicrobium; species Aeromicrobium sp. A1-2. The sequence continues at coordinate 2,660,034 of NZ_CP027482.1, forward strand.
TGGTCGTACGCATGGCGGACCGACCAGCGCAGCCGCTCCAGCTGCAGTGCACGCAGCTCGTCGATGGAGGCGGTCTCGATCTGCTCCAGCCCGTTGTCGGCAGCCGTCATCGCGGCGACCCGCCCGCTGCAAGGCGCGCAGCTGCGAGGTCGAGCGCAGCCTGCTCGCTGCTGATGCCGCCAGCGCGGGCCGTGCCGAAGACGTCGTCGAGGGTCGCACCGATCCCATCGATGTGCGCGGCCACCTCCTCGGTGGACCAGCCCAGGACCTCGCGGCCGACCAGGTGGATCGCACCACCGGAGTTGGCGATGAAGTCCGGAGCGTAGACGATGCCGCGCCGGGCCAGATCGTCGCCGACGGCGGGGTCGGTCAGCACGTTGTTGGCAGCACCGGCCACGACCGCCGTGCGGATCGCCGCGGCCACCCCGGCATCGATGAGCCCGCCCATCGCGCACGGCACGAAGACGTCCGAGGGGGTGTCCAGCACCTCGGCCGGATCGACGATCGATGCACCCAGCCGGACAGCGCGGGCACAGCGCTCTTCGTCGACGTCGGCGGCGATCAGCTCGGCCCCGTCCTTGCGGGCGAGCTGCAGCACGTCCATGCCGACCGCGCCAAGGCCCTGGATCAGGATCCGGCGTCCCTCGAAGGAGTGGATGCCGGCCTCGGCCGCGGCATGCTGCATCGCGACGTAGACGCCCTGGGCTGTCGACGGCGCGCTCGACCCCGGACCTCCGGCCGACTCGGAGCGGCCGAACGCGAAACCGGACTCGGCATGCAGCACGTCCATGTCGGCCGAGCTGGTGCCCACGTCCGGCCCCGTCCAGTAGCTGCCGTTGAGCGTCGCGAGGTTCTCCGCGTGGATCGACAGGATCCGCCGCCAGAGCACGTCGTCGATCTCGTCGCGCGGCGCGGGCAGCGCGATGACCGACTTGCCACCGCCCATCGGCAGATCGGCCGCCGCCATCTTGAGCGTCATGGCGCCGGCCAGCCGCTGCGCGTCGGCGATCGCATCGGCGTACGACCCGTAGTGGCGGGCCCGGGTGCCCCCCGCGGCCGGGCCCCGGCTCCGCGAGTGCAGCGCGATGACGAAGAAGGCACCGGTCTCGCGGTCGTACCGTGCGGAGCACAACGCCCCGTCCCAGGAGGTGAGGACATCGACGGTCATGGGTCGTCCTTTCTAGAGGTGGGCGATGGCCGAGCCGGGTGACTCGATCGCGTCGGCGACGACCCGCATGAAGCCGGCAGCGGTCCCGCCGTCGCACACCCGGTGGTCGAACACGAAGGACATCTGGGCGATCTTGCGGACAGCGAGCTCGCCGTCGACGACCCAGGCCCGGTCGATGACGCGACCGAAGCCGAGGATCGCGACCTGCGGGTGGTTGATGATCGCGGCGCTGCCGTCGACGTTGAATCCGCCGTAGTTGTTGATGGTGAACGTGCCGCCGGTGAGCTCGGCCTGCGTCGCCCGACCGTCGCGAGCTGCTGCGGTGAGCCGGCGGATCTCACCGTCGAGCTCCATCGTGGTCAGCAGGTGCGCGTCGAGCACCGACGGCGCGAGCAGTCCGCGATCGGTCTGGACCGCGAGGCCCAGGTTGATCCCGGCGTACTGCACGAGCTCGTCGTTGACGGTGTCGACCTCGCCGTTGAGCTCGGGATGGGCACGCAGGCCGGCCACCGTGAAGCGGGCCAGATAGGCCAGCAGCCCGGGCACCGACTTGCCGGCCGCCTGGGCTGCCGCGCGAATCGCGAACAGCTCGGTGAAGTCGACGTCCACCCACACCGTCGCCTCCGGGATCTCGCTCCGGCTGCGTGACAGTGCGGTTGAGACCGCCTTGCGAAATCCGGTCAGCGGGATGCGCTGAGCGACGTCCAGCCCGGTGCGTTCGCTGCGGTTCGTACGCTCGGTGCTGTCAGCACCGGCCGCGTCGATCGCAGCCTCCACATCGCGCCGGGTGACCAGCCCGTCGGTGCCGGTGCCGGTGATCTCGCGGACAGAAAGACCTGCCTCGCGGGCGCGACGACGGACCAGCGGGGAGGTGACCCGGGCGACGGGTTGCCCTCCCGTGGCAGCGATCCCCTGGGTCGCGGCCACGGGAGGGCTGGACTCGATGGCGCGGGGACGCCGGCGGCGGCCACTGCCGGCGCTCTCGGGTGTTCCGTAGCCGATCAGCACGTTGCCCGATCCGGCTCGTTCCTCCTCGCGATGGCGCTCTCCCGCATCGGCAGGGATGGACGACTCATGGCTACCAGCGGCGTCGATCGAGATCAGCGGGCGGCCCACATCGATCGCGGCGCCCTGCTCACCGTGCAGCTCGCTGACCCGACCGGCGTACGGCGACGGGACCTCCACGATCGACTTGGCGGTCTCGACCTCGACGACCGGCTGGTCGACGACGACGACGTCGCCGACCGCGACGAGCCAGCGGACGACCTCGGCCTCGGTCAGCCCCTCACCGAGGTCCGGCAGGGTGAAGATCTGGGTGCTCATCGGTCGTCCCACTGCAGGGTGTCGACGGCGTCCAGGATGCGGTCAACGCTGGGCAGGTGGAAGTGCTCGAGCTTCGGCGGGGGGAACGGGATGTCGAATCCCGTGACCCGACGGACCGGCGCTGCCAGGTGGTGGAAGCAGCGCTCGGTGACCCGCGCGACGATCTCCGACGACACGCTCGCGAAGCCAGCTGCCTCGGCGACCACGACGGCACGCCCCGTCGACCGCACTGCGGCGCAGACTGTCTCGTCGTCGAACGGCACGAGGGACCGCACGTCCACGACCTGCAGGCTGCGTCCTTCCGAGGCTGCGACGTCGGCGGCTTCCAGCGCGATCGGCACCGAGGTGCCGTAGGCGATCAGGGTCGCGTCGGTGCCCTCGCGACGCACGACCGCGCGCCCTATGCCCGGCTGCGGCTCGTCGAGATCGACCTCGTCCTTGCTGAAGTAGAGTTTCTTGGGTTCGAGCACCACGACCGGATCCGGCGACGCGATCGCCTCACGCATCAGGGTGTACGCGTCGGCGACCGTCGCGGGCGCGACGACCGTCAGACCCGGGGTGTGGACGTAGTAGGCCTCGGACGAGTCGCAGTGGTGCTCGACGCCCCCGATCCCCCCCGCGTACGGGATGCGGATCGTGATCGGCATCCCGACGGTTCCCCGGGTGCGGTTGCGCATCTTGGCGACGTGGCTGACGACCTGCTCGAAGGCGGGGTAGGCGAATGCGTCGAACTGCATCTCGACGACCGGCCGCATGCCGTTCATCGCCAGCCCGACGGCCATGCCCATGATCCCGGCCTCGGCGAGCGGTGTGTCGAAGCACCGCGCCTCGCCGAACTGCTCGGTCAGGCCGTCCGTGATCCGGAAGACGCCGCCGAGCGCGCCGACGTCCTCACCGAACATCAGCACCGAGTCGTCGGCTGCCATCGCATCGCGCAGCGCGTGGTTGAACGCCTGGGCCATCGTGATCTTGGTGTGCTCGGCCATCAGCGGGCCTCCTCCCGGGTCAGCTCTTCGGCAAGGAACGCCGCCTGCTCCACGAGCTGCGGGGTCGGCGTCGCGTAGACGTGGGCAAACAGGTCGTCGGGGTTCGGCTCGACATCGGTCATCAGGCCGCCGCGCATCGCTGCCGCAACCTCCTCGGCCTTGCCGGCGAACTCGGCCATCCGCTCCTCGCCGAGGAGATCGCGCTGCGTGAGGTACGCCTGGCTGCGCCGCAGCGGGTCACGGTCCTGCCATGCCTCGACCTCAGCGTCAGGGCGGTAGCGCGTCGCGTCATCGGCGTTGGTGTGCGCCTGCATCCGGTAGGTGTGAGCTTCGACGAGCTGCGGGCCGCCCCCGGCTCGCGCCGACTCGACCGCCTCGCCCAGCACCGAGAGGAGTGCGGCGACGTCATTACCGTCGACCCGCTCGCCCGGGATGCCATAGCCGATCCCCTTGTGCGCCAGCGACGGTGCGACGCTCTGCCGAGCCAGCGGCACCGAGATGGCGTACTCGTTGTTCTGCACGAAGAACACCGCCGGGGCCCGGAACACCGCAGCGAAGTTGAGCGCCTCATGGAAGTCACCCTCGCTGGTCGCTCCGTCTCCGCACATCGCCATCACGACGGTGTCCTCGCCGCGGAGAGTTGCCGCGTGCGCGACCCCGACCGCGTGCACGAGCTGGGTCGCCAACGGCGTCGCCTGGGGAGCAACCTTCGTGGCCACCGGGTCGTAGCCCGAGTGCCAGTCGCCCTTGAGCAGCACCAGCGCGCCAACCGGATCGACGCCGCGAGCCACGATCGAGACCGTGTCGCGGTACGTCGGGAACAACCAGTCGTGCTCGCCGAGCACCAGCGCAGCAGCCACCTCGCAGGCCTCCTGGCCGTGCGAGGACGGATAGACCGCGAGCCGGCCCTGCCGCACCAGCGCGTAGGCCTGATCGTTGATGCGCCGGCCGACGACCAGCGCCTCGTGCGCGCGGAGCATGTCCTCGTCGCTCGGAAAGGCGTGACCGGTGTCATCGGTCCGCGTCCCGTCCGGGTCGAGCAGGCGGACCGGCTGGTCGGACGGCAAGAGGTCGCGATGCGGCACGTGGGGACACCCTTCGGTACAAGCTGCTGTTCACAGAACAGTGCGCCTGAGGGCCAACCGAGGGCAACAGCTGGCAGATTGTCGAGAAAATGTCTCGACACACGCCGGTGTAGCCTGCCATTCATCCACCATGACGTGTGTCACACGGGAAGCGAGAGACAGATGGCCGGAGCTGAGATCGACGACATCGACATCCAGATCCTGGACGCCCTCGAGGCCGATGGTCGGCTCTCGATGCGCCAGCTCGCCGAACAGGTCCACATCTCCCGGGCCAACGCCTACGCCCGGGTCGAGCGGCTCACCCGGTCAGGGATCATCACGGGCTACACCGCTCTCGTCGACCAGGTCGCGCGCGGGCTCGGCACCTCGGCATACCTCACGATGAACGTGCGCCAGACCGACTGGCGCGAGATCCACAGGCAGCTGCGCGCGCTACCCGGCATCGAGCACATTGCGCTCGTCGGCGGCGAGTTCGACGTCGTCATGCTGGTGCGCGCCCGGGACAACTCCGATCTCCGCCGACTCGTGCTCGACGAGATCCAGGGAATCCCGGGCGTGCTGAGCACCCGCACGCTGCTGGTGTTCGAGGAGTCGCTCCCGTCCCGTCAGCCGTGACCGGACGCGACTACCGCGGGACCACCGTCACGCTCACCGTGGACGGAGTGCCGACCTGAGCGAGGACGAGGGTCGGGGCATTCGCGGCCGAGACGACCTTGGCGCCCGAGACCCTGACCTCGTAGCCGCGCGGGTACTGCACGGCCGGCGTGGCGACCGTGGTGCGTGCGCCTGCGCCGAACACGCCTCCGCCCACCTTGCGCGGCGTCCACGAGAACGTGAACCGGCTGGTCGAGCGATCGAACCGGTACGCCCCCGGCGTGCCGGCGACCGCCTTCGGGTGCGCGACGGCGATCGAGCGGAGCACATCAATCGCGACGTTCGCGCCGGTCGGCGCGATCGCCGGGTCGAGGACAATGGCCTGGTCATCGGCAGGCCTCGCGCCGGTTGGGTCGTTGCAGCCGCAGTAGGCCCAGTACATCCAACCGATCTGGTGCTTCGCCGCCTGGTCCACGACAGCGGTGTTGATGTCGGTGTTGGTCGTCCCGCCGAACTCGGTCAGCAGGGGCAGGACCTGACGTTGCTTCGCATGGGCCGCCGCGTTGGCGAAGACCAGACCGTCCATCGCGGCGCAGTCCAGGCCGTAGCTGCCGAGCAGCCCCCGACCGAGGAAGGTCGCCGTGAGGCAGTACGTGTGGAACGAGAAGCCGAGCTCGGCCCCCCGGGGAGCCACGTGGGTCCTGATGCCGTTGTTGAACAGCGCATACGGCTCGTAGAACGTCACGGTCCGCTGGTCGACGGCCCGGATCTTGTCGATGACGCGCTGGGAGAACCGCGTCAGCGCAGCGTCCTGGATCGGGCAGCCGATCGGCAGCGCACACATCGCATAGCCGGTGCCGGGCCACGGCTCGTTGAACAGATCGAAGGACATGACGCCGGCGGTGTCGGCGAAGTACTCCGCAACGTGACCCCATGCGGCTGCGTACCGGTCCTGGAGGCCCACACCGCCCGGGCCCTTCCGGTTGGCCCAGAAGTTGTCGTACGCACGGTTGAGCGCGAACATCGCGAGATAGTTCTTGTTGAAGCCCAGCTTGGGCTCGGCCGGGAGCCCGTCGTCCTGGACCGCCCAGTCCGGCGCACCCTCGCCCTCGAAGCGCTCGTTGAACATGTCCTGGTGGAAGTCCAGCATCGTGCTCACACCATGACGTTCCAGCGTCTGCACCGTCTCGCGGATCCGAGCCAGGTAGGCATCGTCGTATTGTCCCGGCGCCGGCTCGACGGCCTTCCAGATGACGCCGAGTCGCACCGAGTCGAGACCGTTCGCAGCGAGGAACGCTGCATCGTCGTCCCCGAACCCCGTGGCATCAGGCGCGTAGGAGCCCAGCTTGTTGACCATGTTGACGCCGTGCACGACGAGTGCGCGACCTGAGGGGTCGACGAGCCAGGTGCCCTCCGTGCTCGGTCGGTCCGTCACGGCCTGCGCGGCCGACGGAATCGACACCACCATGCCGGCCACCAGTGCGACAGTCGTCATCCACCTGATCATCAGCGTGCTCCTCGATCTCGTTGTGCGTGACACTCTGACATAAGTTGTCACATTGCCACAAGGCCTCGTAGGATGTGCCCATGTCACCCAGCACGACTCCCGACCGCATCGACGAGTATCTGGATGCGGCGCGCGCCTGCATCCTGGATGTCGGCATTCGGCGCACGACACTGACCGACGTCGCCCGGCGAGCTGGCGTTGCCCGCATGACGCTGTATCGCCGCTGGCCCGACATGCAGACGTTGATGGGCGACCTGATGACCCGCGAGTGGGTGCAGCTCGCCACGACCGCTGGCGCAACACCCGCACGGTTCGGGCCACAGGAGATCGCCGAGTCGGTCGTCCGGACGATCTCGGCCATTCGCGAGAACGCTCTGTTCCAGAAGATCGTGTCGGTCGACCCCGAGTTCCTGCTGCCGTACCTTCTGGTCCGTCGCGGACGGACCCACGATGCGATCGTGCAGGCCATCGCGGCCGCGGTCGAGCTGGGTCAGCGCGACGGCCTGGTCCGCGCGGGCGATGCTCGTGTGTTCGCGGTCGGCATCATCGTCGCCGCGCAGAGCCTTGTGGTGTCGGCTCAGATCATGTCCGACCTCGCCGACCAGGACACGCTCAACGGCGAGCTCGTGACGATGATCCAGAGGTACCTCGCATGAGCCGGTACGCCGTGGTCGGCTCGGGGCCCGCTGGAGCAGCCGCCGCGCATGCACTTGCCGCCGCCGGCCACGATGTTGTCGTGCTCGAGCAGGCCGACCGCATCGGCGGCCGCACGATCGGCTGGGATGCACCCGACGCGACGGTCGACTCCGGAGCAGGATTCTTCACGAACTTCTATCCGGTCCTCGACGGCCTCCTCGATGAGCTGGGTCTGCGGGAGGAGATCATCACGCTCGACCGGAGCAATGCGCTCGTGCGAGACAGCGAGATCGCGTCGCTCTCCCTGGGCTCGGTCGGCTCGTTCCTGCGCTTTCCATTCGTCGGACCGGCCGGCAAGGCGCGGATGGCGCGCGCCACTGTTGCGGCCTCGCTGCGCCGGCGAGGTCTCGACCTCAACGACCCGGCCAGCCTCGCCGCAACCGACGACCGATCGGTCGCCGCGCACGCACGGGCCACGGTCGGCGAGCAGGCCTACGAGAACCTGGTGCGGCCCAGCATCGAGCCGTTCTGGTACATCTCGTGCGAAGACGTGTCCCGGTCGATGTTCCTCGCTCTCCAGGCCCGAGCCGCGACTGCGCGGTTCTACACGTTGCGCCCGGGCATGCAGGCCATCGCCGAACGCCTGTGCGCCGGCCCGGGTATCGAGGTCCGCACCGCCCAGCGCGTCGATCGCATTGCGCGCGACGGCACCGGTGTCATCGCCGACGGCGAACGATTCGACGGGATCGTGGTCGCCACGACCAGCAGCGCCGCCGCCCGAATCGTCGACCCCGCGCTGCTCTCCGCCGAGCTGCGCGAGCACCTGGCCTCCCAGCAGTACGTGCCGCAGGTCCATGCATCCTTCCGGGTGGCGCACGAGGCCTGCCCCCCGCAGAGCGCGCTCTTCCCGGCCGGCCCCGGACATCACTCCGTCGCGGCAATCGCGTTCAACAGCCACAAGCGCCAAGGCACCCATCAGGACGGCGAGCTCGTGAGCGTCTTCCTGAGCGCCCGGGTCAGCGCCGACCTGGTCGACTCCGACCCGGCGACGATCTATCAGCACGCCTGGCGGCTGGGCCGCGAGCTGTGCCCCACACTGCCTCTCGTGGCTGAACCATTCGCCCACGTGGCGAGGCGGGAGGCCATCCCGGTCCACGCGGTCGGCCGATACCGCACCGTGGCGCAAGCCCTCACGACCCAGGCCGCTCCACTCGTGCTGGCGGGTGACCACCTCGCCACGGCCACGATCGACGGCGCACTGTCCTCCGGGCAGCGCGCCGCTCGTGCCCTGCTGCTCGAGCGATCGCCTAAGGCAACCGCCGGCTGATCCACATGCCCCAGAGTGCCGCGAACGCGAACATGAACAGCGAGTAGACCGCGGCCGGGATCGAGATCTCGGTGCTGTCGAGGACCTCGACCGCGACGTAGATCGCCAGGGTCGCATTGTGCACCCCGATCTCCATCGACGAGGCAATCGCTTGTCGGCCGACGATGCCGAAGGCCCGCGGAACGACGTAGCCGAGGACCAGACTGATGGCGCAGAACAGCGCCGCCGCCAGACCAACCTTCGCGAAGTAGTCGCCGATGTTCTCGCGCTGGTCCAGCAGGATGCCCAGGACCAGCACGGCGAGGATCACTGCAGAACCGATACGTACGGGCTTGTCCGCGCGCGAGGCGAACCCGGCGCGGTAAGACCGCACGAGCATGCCCCCAATCACCGGCAGCAGGACAATCGCGAACACCTCGACAACCTTGCGGAACTGCAACGAGACCGTGTCCTGACGGTCGTAGTACGCGATGGCCAGGTTGGTGATGATCGGCAAGGTCACGATCGCGACGATCGAGTTGATCGCGGTCAAGGTCACGTTGAGCGCGACATCCCCGCGGAACAGGTGGCTGAACAGGTTGGCGCTAGTGCCGCCCGGCGAGGCCGCGAGCAGGAGCAGGCCGATGCCGATCAGCGGCGGCAGGTCGAACAGCAGCACGATGCCGAAACAGATGATCGGCAGCAGCACCAGCTGGCAGGCGAGCGCCACGAAGACCGCACGCGGGTGCTGTCGGACGCGGCGGAAGTCCTCGATCGTCAATGAGAGGCCGAGGCCGAACATGATGATGCCGAGCGCGAGCGGGAGACCGACCGTGGTCAGCGGAGAATCCATGGCGACACACTAGGGCGTGCGAGGCCGGGACGACTGCAACCGAGGGGCTCTACGATCGTGCAATGGACCGCAAACCGGGCCGACCACGCCTCCTGAGTCTGGACGCCATCGTCGAGGCCGTGCTCGCGGACGGCATCTCCACCTTCAGCATGCCCTCGGTCGCAGCGCGACTGGGAGTCGCGCACTCGGGGCTCTATCGCTACGTCCACGACGGGGACGACCTCTTGGTCAGTGCGATCGAGCGGGCCGCACTGTCGGCTCATTGGCCCGAGGCGGACCTGCCGTGGCGCGACCTGCTGCGCGAGATCTCCCACACTGTGCAGAACGTCTGCGAGCGCTATCCCGGCTACGCCGTCGCCGCCTTGTCCCCGCCACGCTGGTCGACCAAGATGGTCGACCAGATCGGCCCCTACATCATTTCGTTGCAACGGCAGGGATTCACGATCGAGGATGCTTCGGTCGCGGTGACCCTCGCCGGCAATCTCGCCCTGACCACCTCGCTGGCCGGTGTGACCGCGGCACAACGCTCGACCGACATCCCCCGCGAGTCCAGCCTCGCCCAGCAGGCCCGGGTCCTCGACATCGTCCTCGACGGACTCGCCGGCCGACTGATCGCCTGACTCAGGCCTTCGCCTGACGGCTCAGCCTGCGCCGCAGGACTGCCAGGAGGATCCCCAGCAGGACAAGGGCTGCGAGCCCGAGCCCCACGATCAGCCCCGCCGAGAGTCCGGGCGAACCATCCGTGTCGGCCTTCTCGTCGGCGTTCTTCTTGGGCGGCGTCGCGAACTCAGGCGCGCCGGCCACGTCCCCGACCACGGCGACGCTCAACGTCAACGGGATCTCACCGATCTCCACGTCGTTCTTCGACGAGGTCGCCCGCACGCTCACCCCGCAGTAGACGTCGCCGGCCGAGTCCGACCCACGCAGGACCTTGTTGCGCGACTGCCTGTTGGCGTAGGCCAGGGCCGGGCTGGCCACGTGGAGGGTCAGGTCCTTCCCGGCGTAGACACCGTCGTCTCCCTTGCCGAGCACCTCGGTGACCTCGGTCCGGAACGGTCCATAGACGCGAGCCTGGGTTGCCCGCACATTGGCGCTGGAGACAGCTCCATCTGCCGCGCCGAGGGTCAGGTCACACACGGCCTGCTGCCCCCATCCGACGTCCCGGACCCGGTACATCAGGGTCTCGCCGGCGACGATCGTGTCGGAGTAACGACCCGCGTCCAGGGCCGGCGCGCCGGTGAAGCTCACGGACCCGAGCACGGGCGTGATCGGCCCGTTGTCGGCCGGTCCGGTGACGTCGCCGTAGCCCTGGGACGAAGACGATTCGGTCAGCTGCGCGCCATTCAGCACCTCTGGCTCGGTCCGCACCAGGATCTCCAGGGGCTTGACCCCCTCGACCTTCGGCGGCTGGACCGTGAGGACGTACGGACCGGCGCCGCAGTCGGCCTTCACCTTCGGGGTCACGAGCGTGTACGCGGCATAGGGCGCGCGGGTGTTGCCGACCCCCACGACCGACGCATCGCTCTCCGCACACCGTCGGCCATCGGCCGTCGTGACCGCGATCTCGAGCCGCTCGGACGCCGTCAGGTCGTCCGAGGTCGTGCGCGTCGAGACGCTCAGGTGAAGCGTGCCCTTGCCGGGATCGGGGACCGAGTAGTGCTCGACGCCGGAGTCGCCGATCGTGTCGAGCCACTGACCGTCGGTGATGGCGGCAGGCGCGGATGCGCTCGTGCCGCCCTCCACCGCGAGCCCGTTCTCGACGTACCCTCGGGCCGCGCGGACCGAGGCGCGCTTCAGCGTGGAGTCGAGGCGAGAGATGTCCTGGACGTCGTAGTAGGTCCCGCCACCGGCAGACGCGATGCAGGTGAGCTGGTCGCGTGCCTTCGCGTCGACCTGCAGGCCCACGACGTCAAGGTAGAAGTCGGTGCCCTGCTTGCGCAGGTCCCGCGCAACCTCGCACGGATCACCACCACAGTTCTCCTCCCCGTCGGAGACCAGCACGATGCTGCGTGGCCCCTTGTCGGGGAGATCCTTGAACGCCTGCTTGAGCGAATAGGCGATGGGGGTGTTGCCCAGGGGCCTGAGCTTCTTGACGCCGGCGGTGAGAGCCGGTCGGTCGACGGTGTCGACCGGCACCAGCAGTTCGGAGTCCTGACAGGACCCCTTGCCATCGGAGATCGTCGAGCCGTAGGCGCGCAGTCCGACTTTCGCGTCGGCGGGCACGGCCTTGATCACCGAGCGCAGGCCCGCCTGGGCCGCCTCCATCCGGGTGCGCCCGTCACCCGAAGACTCCTTCATCGATCCCGAGCCGTCGAGCACGAGCACGACGGAACCGCCACCCTGGCCGATCACCGAGTCCTCTGCTCCGACCGGCCCACCAGCGGCGATCCCCACCAACAGGACCCCAGCGGTCGACAGAGCAATCACCAACTGCTTTCCCCCGAGCATCCAGCCAGTCTGACACATCCGTCTGGACGCTTCCCTCCGTCAGCACGGACGGCTTCCGTGCGCTAGTGTCACCCTGACTCCTCTGGAGTCGCATGCCAGACCGACCACAGCGCATCGGCGTGCTGCTGTGATTCAAGGCCAGCCGGGGGGGGTGCAGTGTGAGCAGCCGCATTGTCTTGGTGACGCGATTGGCGTCGTCACTCGGCGTCTCGGGGACGCACGACCAGCTTGCGGTCGCCGACATCCGACACGCCGATGCCGTCGAGTCGGCCATCGCCGACCACCACCGCGGCGGCGAGTCGGTCGTCCTGACGGGTGCCCTGGAAGACGCCGAGGACCTGACCGTCATGGCCGCCCGTTCTAGGGTGCGCATCCCGGGTCTGCGGGTGGCGGTCGAGCCGCTGCCCGGCAACCCTCTGGCGCTCGCGATCATCTCCTCGTTGGCCGACGACGCGGACGGGGATTCCGCCTGGATGCACGCCGCGCTCGATGACCTGCGTCAGCGCACCTGGTCGGGCACGTGGCTCACCAAGCTCTCGCACCTGACCCGCCCCAACCCCACGGTGTGGCAGCAGATCGCATCCTGGCTGCCCGGCGCCGCCTTCCTCGCCGAGCACTCGCCGGCACCGTCCGTGACCACTGCGAAACGTGCACCTCTCAACGCCCTGCCCGCACGCCCCGGCACGGCGCTCCTGCACTCGCCGACGGACTCGTGGGTCGTGGAGGCTGTGCTCGAGTCGCTCGGCTCCACCTCGAGCACTCCCGTGGCACCCGCCCGAGACCTCATTGACTCCTACGGCACGAGCAGCGCCATCGAGTTCGTGGCCATCCCCGAGGACTTCCGGGAGGCCGCTACCAGGATCGCCGCGGAAGCCGTGGTCTGCACCGCGTGCGGGATGCGACACGCGCGTACCAGTTGCCCCTATTGCCGCATGACCATCACCTCAGGAGTGCTCTCGTGAATCCCCGTCAACGCCGCGGCGTCATCTTGATGGTGCTTGCCGGCCTGTGTGCCATCGCGCTGTTCTTCGTCTCGGTCAACTGGGTGGGCTCGGTCAACGCCAAGGTGTCGCCGCTGGTCAAGACCTACCGGGCGACCGACGCGATCCCGGCGTACTCGGTCATCGAGGCCGACGACGTCGAGACAGTCGAGGTCCCCGCGCGGTGGGTGTCCACAAGCGCAGCGGTTGACATCAAGTCCCTTGTCGGCGAACGAGTCGCCTTCAACGTCGACGAGGGTACTTACCTCAGCGATGACATGCTGCTCCCCCGGTCCTCCCTGAACGAGGACGAGCGCGAGATCGCGCTGACCGTCGACGCCAAGACCGGCATCGCGGGCCGGGTCCAGACCGGCGACTTCGTCGACGTGTACGCGGTGTTCACCAACAGCGAGGGCACCGGCGGCACGTCGCGGGTCCTCGTTCGGAACGTCCGAGTGGTCTCCGTGCGGGGTGTCGAGACGCAGACCGCTGGCAAGGGCGATTCGTTCGGCGAGGAGCAGATCATCCCCGTGACCCTGGCGCTCCAGCCCAAGGCCGCTCTGGCGGTGACCTACGCCGACGCGTTCGCGACCTCCGTCCGGCTGGTGGGCCTGCCACCCGGAGTCACCAGCAAGAACCGCTCGAACGAGCCCGAGTCCGTCAGTGGCACCGACCTTGCCCGGTCGGGGGGTGCGTCGTGAACATCCCCGTCGTGATCGTGGCCCCGAACCAGACGACAGGCCTGGAGGTGCGCTCCCAGGTCGACGAGGTCGACGGCTTCTACGTCGTCGACGTCGTGGACACGACAGCCCGGCTCCACGAGGTCATCCTGGACCGCCAGCCCCACATCGTGCTGATCCACGAGGGTGCAGGCCCCCTGCCCACGCCGCAAGCGGTGCGCGACATGCAGGCGCGGCACCCCGACGTTGCCGCCGTGGTGCTGACCGAGAAGTTCTCCCCTGAGGTCTTCACCGCCGCGATGGACGCCGGCGCCCGGGGCGTCCTGCAGTACCCGACTTCGCACGACAACCTTCAGCAACGGCTACCTGCCGTCGCCGACTGGGTCCGGCAGATGCGCAAGCACCTCTCATCGGGCGTCGCCGACGACGAGCTCGGGTCCCGGGGACGGCTCATCGCCGTGGCGGGCTCGAAGGGCGGAGTCGGGACCACGACCGTCGCAATCCATCTGGGTCACGACGCGGTCACGCGGGTTCCCGGCCGCAGCGTCTGCGTCGTCGATCTCGACCTCGACGGCGGCGACATCAGCGACTTCCTCGGGATCGAGCACCGGCTCGACATCTCCGACCTGGCCAAGGTGGCCGACGACCTGTCTACCCAGACCGTGGAATCTGCCGTGCACCGCAGCCCTTCGGGGCTGGCCGTGGTCCTGGCCCCCGACCGGGTCGAGGACATCGGTGAGGTCGCCGAACGTGAGGCGTTGCTGATCCTCGCCGCCCTCCGGCGGCATTTCGACCTCGTCATCGCGGACTGCGGATCGTCGATCAATCCGGCCACCGCAGCCGCCGTCGAGACTGCCGACGACGTCGTGCTCCTTACGACTCCCGACCTCCTCGCGCTGCGCGGCGCCCACCGGACGACCGAGACCTGGCGACGCATCGGGGCTCGGGAGATCGACCACGTCAAGATCCTGATCAACCGCTCAAGTCGCGACAGCGACATCCAGCCCGACACCGCATCGCGACTGCTGCCCAAGGACCCGTTGGAGATCGTGCTGCCAGAGTCCCTCAAGGTGTTGCAGCGGGGTGTCAACCTGCAGGACCCCGGCGAGATTCGGTCGGCAGGATGGTGGTCCCGCATCCAGGCCTTGGCCGGGGTCCTCGACACGGTGCCGGCAGCCGCACACCAGGCACCGAGCCCCCGAGCGGGTTCCGGCTTCCTGCGCCGCCGGGCAGCAGTCGCTGAGCCCGCGGAGGCGGGTCAGTCGACGGTCGAGTTCATCGGCGCCCTCGTGCCCGTCGGCCTCTTCATCCTGCTGCTGTGGCAGCTGGGCCTGTGGGGCGTGACGGCGGCCTACACGAGCCACGCTGCCGACGCGGCCGCCCGCGAGGCGGCCATCGTCTCGGGCACGTCCGGCGCGCAGGCCGCGGTGCAGGCCGAGGCCATGGAAGCCGTCCCGGGCTGGTTCAAGCGGCAGATCGCAGTCGATCTGCAGGCCAACCGGGTTGTCGTCCGGGGACGACTGGCGCTCCTGGCGCCCGGCGTCTCCACCGGCGTCACCTTGACATCGTCCGCGCCGATCCTCGACGAAGGGGAGTGACATGCGGCGCGAACGCGGGACCTCCACGATCGAGATCATCGGCATCACCCCGCTGGTCGTGCTCGTCATGATCATTCTGGCCCAGACGGCGCTGGCTCTCTACGCGTCGACGTCGGCGCAGACCGGGGTGCGGATCGCGGCCCGCGCCTGGTCACAGGAGCCGGCCATGTCACCGGCAGGCGTGCACAGCACCATCAACGCCACCGTGCCGTCGTGGCTTCGTGTCGATGCCGGCGACGTCGTCCTGCGGGGACCGGGGCACTCCGTGACCGCGACGTTCGACGTGCCGGACATCATTCCGTTCGCCGATTTGCGGATCACCCGACGGACCGTGATGCCATGAAGGAGCGCGCCAGGTTCTCCTCGAGCTCGATTCGCACCTCCGACGGCGAGCAGAGTGCCGAGCTCTCCGCGATCGCCGAGGAGACCGACGACGCACTGGTCGCCGACTTCCGGGACCGGCTGCTGAACGAGATCGATCTCGCCGAGCTCTCCAAGCTCGAACTGCCCCAACGTCGAGCCCGCCTCGAGCGGGTCATGACTCATCTGGTCGCCTCGCACGGCCCCCTGCTGTCGTCACGGGAACGCACCGGCCTGATCCGCAGGGTGGTCGCCGAAGCGCTCGGCCTGGGCGTGCTCGAGCCTCTGCTGGCCGACGACGCGATCACCGAGATCATGGTCAACGGCCCCGATCTGATCTACGTCGAGCGCCTCGGCCGGGTCGAGCTCGCCAAGGAACGTTTCGTCAGCACCGAGCAGCTGCTGCAGACGATTGACCGCATCGTCTCGACGGTCAACCGACGGGTCGACGAGTCGAGTCCGATGGTGGATGCCCGCCTACGCACCGGCGAGCGCGTCAACGTCATTCTGCCGCCGTTGGCTCTGGACGGACCGATCGTGACGATCCGGAAGTTCCCGCGACCTTTCACGATGGAGCAGCTCGTGTCGGCCGGGACGCTCGACGAGCAGACTGCACAGGTCCTCGCGGCAGCGGTGCGCGCCAAGCTCAACATCATCGTGTCGGGCGGGACCGGCTCGGGCAAGACGACGTTGCTGAACTCGCTGTCGTCGTTCATCCCCGAGCGGGAACGGATCGTGACGATCGAGGATGCGGCCGAGCTGTCCTTGCAGCAGACCCACGTGATCAGGCTCGAGTCGCGCCCTGCCAACGTCGAGGGCAAGGGCCTGGTGTCGATCCGTGACCTCGTCCGCAACAGCCTGCGCATGCGGCCTGATCGCATCATCGTGGGAGAGGTCCGTGGCGGCGAGACGATGGACATGCTGTCGGCCATGAACACGGGCCACGAAGGCTCCCTCACGACGATCCACGCGAACAGTCCGGAGGAGGCGCTGAGTCGCGCCGAGACCCTGGCCAGCATGAGCGACCTCGACCTGCCGTTCGCGGCCGTGCAGGAGCAGGTCAACAACGCGATCGACATGATCGTGCAGCTCGACCGGGGGCCGGACGGCTCCCGGCGCGTCACCGACGTCGCGCTGATCTCGTCGAAGGGTCGCGAGGAGTACCGGCTGGAGCGGCTCACGACGTTCGTGGCCGACCCGATCGGAGCCGACCGGGTCGTTCGCGGGCGGCACGTGGCACGCCCGCTGCCCGACCACTTCGTCCGCCGGCTGATGCTGGCCGGCCAGAGCGTGGCGGCCGCCCCCATCTCGCAGGTCGAGCCCTGACGTGACGCCCACCCTGTTCGTGTCGTTTGCGACCCTCGTGCTGGTTCTGCTGGGCCTCTACCAGTTCTGGATCGACCTCGGCGAGAAGAGCCTCTACCTCCATGCGGCTCACGGAGATCCCGCGGCCGACGACACCCACCACGCCCGCGCCCCCATCGACCGGTGGGTCCTCCGGTCGCGGTGGGGAGCGGGCATACAGTCCTCAATCGACCTGCTCGGCTGGAGCACCCGTCCGAGCACCTTCGCAGCGATCGTCGCCGGGGTCTGCCTGACGGTCGGGCTCGTGATCGGCGCCCTGCTCTCCTGGCTGCTGGTGCCCGTCGGATTCTGGGTCGGCGCAGCCGTGGTGCGCAATCGCATCCGGGCGCTGCGCGAGAAGCGCAAGGAGGATTTCATCGCCCAGATGCCCCAGCTGGCGCGGGTCCTGTCGAACGCCTCGTCGGCTGGCCTCTCGATCCGCACCGCCGTGGCGATGGCCGCCGATGAGCTGGAGGAACCCGCGAGCACGGAGCTGCGGACCGTGGCTGACCAGATCAACGTGGGGGTGTCGCTGGAGACAGCGATGGCCAACATGGAGCAGCGGCTCCCCTCCCGCGAGCTCGGCATCCTGGTCAGCTCGCTGGTGGTCAGCTCGCGGTCCGGTGGCGCCCTGGTCTCGGCCCTGCGCGACATCGCCGAGACCCTGGAGACCCGCAAGGAGGTCCGCCGGGAGATCCGCACGACGTACGCCCAGACCGTCGCCACTGCGTACGCCGTCCTGAGCTTCGGCCTGGTCGCCTTGCTGCTGCTCGAGTCGCTGAACTCCGGGACCGTCGACGCCATGCTGCGCAACCCCATCGGCCAGGCGGCCCTCATCGGTTCCGCAGCGGTTTACGCCGGGGGGATCTGGATCGTCCGCCGGATGACCCGGGTGGAGGCGTGATGGCGCTGCTGTTCGGAATGGCCGTGCTCGCCACGTTCGCTGTCTTCGTGTTCGGGTGGCGCCTGGCCCGCGCGGATGCGCTCGAGGGATGGGACGTGGCGGACATCGCGCTGCTGCGCGACGAGGCCCAGCGCAAGCGCCGGGTCGGCATCCTGGAGCGGATCGCGCGTCGGACGTCCCCCCAGCTGGCGGTCGTGCTGGGACCGCGCATCATCGCCAACCTGCGTCGTCGCATCGACCTGGCCGGACGCCCCGACGGCATGACCGTCGACACCTTCTTGCAGCTGCTGGTCAAGTACATCATCGTGCTGGGCGGCGCCGGGGTCTACATGATGATCCTGGGCCGGCTGGTCTCGGCGCTGCTACTGGTGGCCGCCGGCGTCATCATGCCGCTGTCCCGACTGGCTGGAGCGCGCCGTCGTCGCCAGACCCAGATCGACGCCGATCTGCCTGACTTCCTCGACGTCCTCGCGGTCACGGTCGGCGCCGGCATCGGCTTCCGCTCAGCGATGGACCGGGTCAGCACCCGATTCACCGGCCCGCTCCGGGAGGAGCTGACCCTCACGCTGCACCAGCTCGACGTGGGCGTGCCGCGACGAAGCGCCTTCACCCAGCTGCGCGATCGGTGCGACACGGATGCCATGTCCTCGTTCGTGTCGGCCCTGTTGCAGGCCGAGGAGCTGGGCGCCCCACTCGGGGAGGCGCTCAACAGCATCGCCCGCGACAGCCGTCGCGAGGCGGCCCAGTCGGCCCGGCAGCGCGCCGCGCGCATGAATCCGCGAGTCACCTTGATCGTCTCGGTGATCCTCGTGCCGCCGACCCTGGTGCTGATCGGCGTCGGCATGTTCCTTGGTGCCGATATCGACTTCGGAAGTCTGCTCAATGGTTGACCAGACCCTGGTGACCCAGGTCGTGCGCTACGCATTCGTGATCCGTCTCGCGTCGCTGGTCTTCGTGGTCCTCGATCCTTCGGGGGTGGCCACGTCGCTCGTCGGCTACGTCGCGGTCCTGTTCATCACGGCGACCAGCGCGCTCGGGCTGTACGTCACGGGCCCCCTCACCCGTGTGGTCAACGCCCATCCCACGTTGTTGATCCTGGACGTGCTCGTGACATCGCTGATCGCCGCGACGATCGGCACCCAGAGCCCCATCGTGCTGTGCTCCATGAGCACCGCAGTGCTGATCGGAATCCTGCTCCCCCGGCACTATGTGGCACTGGTCCTGACGATCCTGGTCGGGGCATACGTCCTCACGACGGTCAGTCAGGTCACCGAGCCGAGCTTCATGACCGTGGTCCTGACGCCCGTGTCCTACGTCGCGATCTGCGTGCTCGGCTCGCTCACCCGCACCCTGCACGCCGCAGCGATGGCGGACCAGGCGAGTGCCCGCCGGTCCTCCGAGGACGCCGCCCGCGAGCGGGAGCGCGCACGACTGGCCAGGGAGATGCACGACTCGGTCGCCAAATCGCTCCACGGCATCGGGCTCGCTGCGGCCGCACTGCCCATGTGGGCGCGCAACCAACCCGACCAGCTTCCGCAACGGGCCCGCGAGCTCCAGGACGCTGCCGAGTCCGCCTCGATCGATGCCCGGGCCATCCTGATCGGCCTTCGCGCCGATCCGAGCGAGCTGTCGCTTGCGCAACGGCTCCGAGCCCTGACCGAAGACCTCACGATGGGCGGGGTCCGGACCAACCTGTCGGTGTCCGACACGGCAACGGTTGACGCCGACGTCGCGCGAGAGCTGACGGCCATCGTCGCGGAGGCCGTCGAGAACGTCCGCCGCCACAGCGAGGCCACACTCGTGGAGGTCTGCGTCGGCGACGAGACGGACGCGCTGGTGGTCTCGATCAAGGACAATGGCGTCGGCTTCGACCCGCAGGAGGTCCCCCGCGACCACTTCGGCCTCGTGGGCATCCGGGAACGCGCCGAGTCCGTCGGCGCCACGGCTGCCATCACGAGCGCGCCAGACACCGGTACCCACATCGTCGTACGCCTGGCCCACGACGCCCGGAGCCATCCGTGACCGGGCCCATCAAGGTCCTGATCATCGATGACAACCCCATCGTGCGTCTGGGCCTGCGCAACCTGCTCGACGTGCAGGACTCGATCACCGTCGTGGGCGAGGCCGACAACGGTGACGACGGCGTGCGGCTCAATCTGGAGCTGCTGCCGGACGTCGTCCTGTGCGACGTCCGGATGCCGGGGCTCGACGGGGTCGGAGCGGCCGAGCAGATGGCTCCCACGTCCCATGTCGTGATGCTGACCTACACCGACGACGTCGACACGATCCGCGCCACGATCGCCGCCGGCGCCAAGGGTTACCTGGTGCACGGCGCCCACCAGCCGGACGAGATCATCGCGGCGGTCGTGACAGCGGCCAGCGGCTCGTCGGTGCTCGGCCCGGCCGCTGCACGGGCCCTGCTGTCGGGATCGCTGGCTCCACCCCGCGCGGTCGACCATCGCGTCCGCGGGCTCACCGACCGTGAGGGCGAGGTCATGGATTTCGTGGCCCGCGGACTCGGCAACCGCGATATCGCCAAGGCCTGCTTCCTGGCCGAGAAGACGGTCAAGAACCACATCAACAACATCTTTGCCAAGCTCGGCGTATCCACCCGGGCCGAGGCGATCAGTCTCTGGCTCGGCGCCACCGGGACCCAGCCCGGCGCCTGACAAGTCAGGCCCGGCGTGGGCCCTCGGGCCCATGAAATGTGCGACCCGGGCGACCTACGTTCATGGGGTCGGACACACGACAAGGCGCAGGACCGTCCGGCATCCACGTCACCCGCAGCCGCTTCCAAGGAGAACACCATGCAGAACCTCGCACTCAAGTTCCTGGCCATGACGATTTCCGCCATGCACGCCCCCAAGGACGAAAAGGGTCAGGGCACGATCGAGTACCTCGGTGCGATCATCGTCGCCGTCGTGATCATCATCGCCACGATCGATGCCGTCGGAAACCTCGGCATCGGTGAAGCCATCGCCAAGCAGGTCGAGACGATCACCAGCAAGGCCTGATGTTCCCCGCCACCACGGCGCGGGAGGAGCGCGGCGCCGCCGCGCTCCTCCTTGTCGTCTCCGGAATCGTCGCAGGCCTGATGGTGCTGACCCTGTGGGCACTGCCCATCGCCGGCGCATCGTCACAGCAGGCCAAGACCCAGTCTGCGGCCGACGCCGCTGCGCTGGCCGGAGCCGACGCCGTCGTGGGTGGGCTCGCCGACACGCTCAAGGGGTTGAGCTCATGGAACGGCTCCTACTCGGCGCTCGGCACCACCAGCGGCGCCGAACGGGCCGCGGTGTACGCCGATCAGAACGGCGCAACCCTGATCTCCTACGCCGGCCCGCCCACGACTCCCGGATGGACCACCCGCGCCGGCGTCCGCCGCATCGTCGACGGCCAGGTCTACGAGTCCAGGGCCTCGGCCCGCCTCGACCTGCCATCGTGCTCGACCGAAGAGGTGGAGCCACCGCCGACCGACGAAGTGGATCCGCCACCGACCGACGAGGGCGAGGAGCCCGAGGAAGGCGACGAGCCTCCACCACCACCCGACTCCACGGTCAGCTGCGAGGGACTGCCGGCGTTCACGATCGTCGAGGGTGACCTCAGCCTCTCGACCGGCTGGGCTGGCTTTGTCGATGCGCTGCTCGGCGGCTCACACGCGAAGCTCACCGGATGAGCGCGTCATTGCGCGGCGAGCACGGCACCGGGCGCCACGCCCCAGCGCCGAAAAGCTCCTGCCTCGGCCTCGAGCACCGATCGGGATCGACGCCGCATCGCGCCGAGTCGTCGGGGTGGCATGGTCTGCACGTGCAGCACTCGACCGTCTCGGTCGACCAACGCCACATCGATCGCGAACCGCATGCCCATCGTGTGGACGTGCCGGCACGGCATCAGCCAGATCGCTCCGTCGAGGCCATCACGGCCCAACAGCCCCTTGCGGCGAGTGCCGTAGCTGTCGGCCATCTCGACAGCACCGACTGGTCGACCATCCACCGTCAGCACGCGCATGTCGCCATCGTAGGCATCCGCGCGCCCGGCTTCCGGCTCGACCCTCCCGCCCACCGACCTTCACCCCACCGCCAGGAGATCCCATGAACATCGGCATGCCGGCCCGTCGCCTTCTCGTCGCTCTCGCCCTCCCCGTCGCGCTCCTCGCTGCGTGTTCGGACGGAGGCCAGAGCGTGCCAGACGACCAGCGACTCAAGCCCGCAGGCGCCCCGACGGGGTGGCAGGCGTCCGATCTGGACCTAGTGAGCATTGCCGCGCCACCCACGTGGAAGCGGGCGGCGGCCACGACTCCCGAAGCCGGAACCACGATCACGACCTGGAGCACGCCTCCGGTCGACGGGAAGTCCACCAGCGGCATGGAAGTACGCGAGATCACGTCGCCGAACAACGACGCGGCGACCGCGGCCAAGGCCCTCGGCGTCAACGCCATGACCACGATGCAGGGTGGCAAGCCGGACCCGAAGGAGATCGTCTGGCCGGAGGCGGTCAACGCGTGGATCCTGACCAACGACATCACCGTCGGCCCCACCGCCGAGGAGCGCGACAAGTTCGCCAGCGTGTCATTCGTGGCGGACCTCGCCGACGGCCGTCAGGTCCAGGTCCTCGCCTTCAACAAGAAGGGCCTCGATGACGCCCTGCTGCTGAAGGTGCTCAGCACCGTGGAGCTCGTGCAGGTCGACCAATGATCGCCAGTCGGCGCGACGATCGCGGGCAGGGCAGCGTCGAGCACTTGGGCGCGATCGTGATCTCGGTGGCCATCATCTTGGCCCTGCTCGCCGCAATGATCGCCGCCAACCCTCAGATCGGCGAGGCCATCGCCTATCAGGTCTGCAAGGTCGTCCACGTCGCCGGCGGCCCCGACTGCACCGCACCCGACGCCCCCCCCTCGGCCGAGGACAGAATCCCTCAGGACCCGTGCCTGGAGGGCAGCGACAACGTCAACGCGTCCGCGCAGCTCTCGGTCGTCGTCACGATTCGCAAAGGATGGATCTATCTGACCGAGGAGATGTCCGACGGCACCTTCCGCGTCACCCGAGTGCGAGAGAACTCCATCGGCACCGGCTTCGGTCCGGGCTTCGACGCAAGCGTCACCATCGACGGCAAGAAGTACGGCATCGTCGGCAACGTCTCGGCCGATGCGTTGATCGCCGGCAACATGGGCTCGACCTGGTACGCCGGCTCGCAGAGCGAAGCCGAACAGATCATCAACGACAGCCTCAAGGAGGAAGCCGTCGACACCACGATCGGCAGCCCTCCGCTGATCGGGGGACTCCTCAGTGGTGCGGTCAAGCACTTCACCGGTCAGCCACCGAAGCCCGATGAGACATACGTCGAGGGCGGGGTGCAGGTCAGCGGCCAGGCCGCCGTCTCGAACGTCCTGTTCGGGGGTCAGGTGGATGCCAGCCTGGAAGGCTACGCGGGCTTCAAGGAGGGCCCGGACGGCTACACGGTCTACATCAAGGGCAACACCAGCGCGAGCATGTCGATCGGCGGTGTCTGGGGCCCGGCGGAGGACCCCGCCGCCGGTGCGGAGTTCGTCTACGAAGCCCACTACGACAAGAACTGGGAACCGGAGGGACTCACCATGACGACGGCGACCTACGCCGACTCCAGCGGGTACGACGAAGGCGACACCCGCGTCGTCACCGAGCACGTGTTCACTGTGCCGGTCACCGACGACGCATCCCGCGAGCTGTTCGACGACGCCCTGATCAACCCGCTGGCGTTCTTCGACGTCAGCGAGGAGGCAAAGCGCAGTGGCTACTATGCGAAGAACACCTACGACGTGGACGAGAACACGTATGGAGGCACCCTGGACGGCAAGCTCATCGGTGAGTACGGCGGCGGGGTCGAGGGAGGCACCGTGACGCAGGACTTGACCGATGCCCAGTACTGGGACGGCGCCGGCTTCTCGGACAGGCCGGACTGCCTTGTCTGATCTCGTCGCCGTCGGGCTGTCGATCCTCGGTGGAGGTGCCGTCGTCGCCACGGTCTTCTTCCTGGTCGCCTGGTCCCGGACCTCGATGGCCCGGGGATGGACAGCGACGACAGGCGTCGTCATCGACCGGCGAACCGGACGGGCCGAAGGCGGCATCCCCGCGCAGCACCCCACCTTCCAGTGGCAGGACGCTGACGGCAACCTCCACCAGGAGACGTCATCCATGAAGCAGTCCCTCGGCCCGGCCCCGGGCACCCGCGTCCCTGTCCTCTACGACCCCGCACACCCTTCCCGCGCCGTCATCAACACCTACGTGCAGAGCGGGCGGCTCTTCTGGGCGCTGGGATTCCTCGTCCTTGCTCTGGGCATCCTGATCGGCGGCTTCCTGTTGCTCGGCGCCGCGCGCATGAACTGAAAGGCACGACATGAGACCCACCATCCTGATCGGATCGGCAGTCACCTCCGCGCTGCTCGCGCTCGTCGCCGCGGTTGTCGGTGGCATCGTGGCCGGCAACCAGGTGTCCGTCACCCCGGGCGTCATCACCCGCACCGTGTTGGTCGTCGTGGCCCTCGCGGTCACGGCGGCGATCTGGGGCAGCCGGATGGGGCCCACCGACCGGGCCGAGTCGCTGGTCGCAGGTCTGTCGCTCGGCTGGTTCCTCGACCTGGCCAATTGGGACGGGCACGGGGTCATCGGTCAGCTCTTCACCTCGTCCGACCTCGCCGCCGCGATGATCGACCTGATCGTCTGGTCCGCGGTTTCCCTCGGCCTCGTGGCCCTACTCGCCAGGCGGCCGCAGGCACCTGCCAACCCGATCCGCAGCGGTCAGCGCTACTGAGGCGGCCGGCATCCTCGGGGCGGATCTTCGGCGCACGACACCCGGCGCCCTGGAATTCCCGGGTGCGATCACCGGGTTGCTGATGCAGCAGCCAGGGGACCACGGACGATCCGCCGCATCTATGCTGGCGCCGCAGAACCACGCACCTCGGCCAGGAGTCCAGATGCCAGACGACGCGGAGCATCCCGCCACCGCAGGCCCAGATCCCTCGCACCTGTCGTGGTCGCGCCATCGGCAACTGGTCGCGCTGCTGCTCCAGGGCGCGACATGGAGGGTCTCGTCACGGGCGTCCCTCCTCGTCGGCACCCTGCTGACCGCCGTCAACCAGGGCGACCAGATCGTCGGCGGCACGATCGGCTGGGTGGGTGGCGCGCGGATCGCGGCGAACTACGCGATCCCCTACATGGTCGCTGGGGTGGGGTTCCTCAGCGGCTACCGCACCGCAGCGACCCGCTGAGACCGACGCGCGAGATCGCCACTACCGGATCCACCCGAAGCTGGGCACGACCTCACGCGGCCAGCTGAGCGTCACACTCGACGATGTCGGGCTTCGGGATGATCAGGCGGTGGTCACCGGGTTCCCTGACAGATCGATCCCCCGTTGCCCATCCCGTCGGACCTCGACGGCCTCGCCCTTGGACCCGCGGCTGCGTCGAACACACCCATGCCCACCCGCCCAACAGAACCGGAGAAACACCATGCTGCCCGCCCACGTAGAAGCTTTCATCGATGCCGAGATCACCGCCAGCACGACCGACTTCAGCGACCTGCGCGCGGTGATCCTGAACGGAACGCTGAAGCCGTCCCCAGCCCCGAGCCACACCGACGGCCTGATCGACGTGTCCGCCCGGGTGCTCCGCGGAGTCGGAGCGCGCGTCGACACCATCAGGATCGTCGACCACACCATCCCGCCGGGTGTTTACCCCGACATGCGCGAGCAGGGCTGGGCCACCGATGAGTTCCCCGACCTCTATCGGGACCTGATCGAGCCTGCCGACATCGTCGTGCTCGCGACGCCCATCTGGCTCGGCGACCAGTCCTCGATGACGCGCCTCGTGATCGAGCGTCTCTACGGCTGGTCAGGCGACCTGAACGCCGCAGGCCAATGGTCCTACTACGGCAAGGTCGGCGGTGTGCTGGTCACCGGCAACGAGGACGGCGGCAAGCACTGCGCCGCCCAGATGCTGTACGCCCTCTCCCACATCGGATTCACCATCCCGCCGCAGGCCGACGCCTACTGGGTCGGTGAAGCCGGGCCGGGCCCCTCGTACCTCGACGACGATCGCGGCGCGCAGAACCACTGGACCACCCGCAACACGGTCTTCGCGGCGTGGAACATGCTCCACACGGCGCGCCGCCTCAAGGACCAGGACGGCCTTCCCGCGCACGGCAACGTCACGGCCAACTGGGACCTCAGCAATCCCACGCACCCCACCCCCGAGTACCGCTGACGTCGGCACCGGTGCCGACGGGCGACCCGTCGAGCACTGGAGCCTCCGACAGGATTCGAACCCGCGACATCCTCATTACAAGTGAGGCGCTCTACCAACTGAGCTACAGAGGCGTACGGGCCGTGGCCCGGCTCCCATCGTAGTGGGTGCCGGGCGAGGAGCTCGAGACACCCGCGCCGGCCCGCGCCGGTGAGCGTGTGCCGCTGCGTGTTGCGACATACTGACGCGGTGACAGATCTCGCCAACACCGAATCGTATGCCCGACTGCTCACCGCGACTCGCGACCTGGAGACGCCGTTCGCGGTGATCGACGAGCAGGCGTTGTGGGCCAACGCCGATGATCTCGTGCGGCGCGCGAACGGGGTGCCGATCCGGGTCGCCAGCAAGTCCGTGCGGGTGCGCTCGATCATCACCGGCACGCTGGCCCGTGCCGGCTTCGCCGGCGTCATGTCCTACTCGCTGGCCGAGTCCAACTGGCTCGTCGACAACGGTGTCGACGACATCTTGCTCGCCTATCCGACGACGAGCCGCTCGGCACTGGACTATCTGGTCGCCGACGAGCGCCGGCTGGCCCAGATCACCGTCATGGTCGACAGCACCGAGTCGCTGGACCACATCGACCGGCTGCTCGGCGTGGGCCACCCCGCAATCCGGGTCTGCATCGACGTCGACGCCTCGCTCAAGATCGGACCCGCCCACCTGGGAGTACGCCGGTCGCCCGTCCACAGCGCCGAGCAGGCCGGCGCGCTGGCTGCGGCCATCGTGGCGCGGCCCGGATTCGACCTGGTCGGAGTCATGTTCTACGACGCACAGATCGCGGGCCTGCCGGACTCCTCGGCGGCGGTCCGCCTGGTCAAGAAGCGCTCGGCGGCCGATCTGATGGTGCGCCGGTCCCAGGTTGTGGCGGCGGTCTCGGACCATGCGACGCTCCAGATCGTCAATGCGGGCGGCACCGGCAGTCTCGAGGTCACCGGTGCAGATCCCGCGATCACCGAGCTGACCGCCGGCTCCGGCCTGTTCTCGCCGACCCTGTTCGACGGCTACGACGCCTTCGAGTCGCGTCCTGCCGCGTTTTTCGTGCTCTCGGTCGCCCGCAAGCCCGCGCCCGACATCGCGACGCTGTTCGGCGGCGGCTACATCGCGTCGGGGCCGACCAACAAGAACCGTCAGCCGGCTCCCGTCTGGCCCGCTGGTCTCAAACCGATCGGCACCGAGGGCGCCGGTGAGGTGCAGAGCCCGGTCAAGGGCGATGCCGCGCGGGCACTGAGCATCGGTGACCGGGTCGTGATGCGGCATGCCAAGGCCGGCGAGATGTGTGAACGCTTCGACGAGGTCGTGATCGTCACCGCAGGTGGCGGGGCGACACGCATACCCACGTATCGCGGAGAGGGCAAGAACTTCGGATGAGCCATACCTGGACCAATTGGGGCCGCAGCGAGCAGAGCCACCCCGCGCGCATCGCGTACCCCGGATCGACCGCCGAGGTCTCCCGGCTGGTGCGCGAGGCCGTGGCGGCGGGGACCACGATCAAGGCGATCGGCGCAGGCCACTCGTTCACCGCGATCGGGGCTACCGACGGGATCCTGCTCCGGCTGGACCGGATGAACCGCATCCTCGCCCGCGACTCGACCACTGGACGGGTCCGAGTCGAGGCCGGCATCTCGCTGCACGACCTCAACCCCCAGCTCAAGGCCATGGGCCTGGCCCTGCCGAACCTCGGCGACGTCGATCCGCAGTCGGTCGCCGGGGCGATCTCGACCGGCACCCACGGCACGGGAGGAAAGCTGCTCGGTATCTCGGCAGCGGTCGTGGGCGTCCAACTCGTCACAGGTGACGGCGAGGTCCTCGACATCGACGAGCGCCACCCGTGGTTCGGCGCTTCCCGCGTCACGCTGGGGGCGCTCGGCATCGTGACCGAGGTGACGCTGCAGTGCGTGCCGGCCTTCCTGCTGCACGCCCGCGAGGCACCCATGGCGCTGCCC
This sequence comes from Aeromicrobium sp. A1-2, assembly GCF_003443875.1. Lineage (NCBI taxonomy): Bacteria > Bacillati > Actinomycetota > Actinomycetes > Propionibacteriales > Nocardioidaceae > Aeromicrobium > Aeromicrobium sp. A1-2. The sequence goes on from NZ_CP027482.1 coordinate 2,688,022, forward strand.
GAGCTGCTCCAGCAGGTCGACTCGCTGGTCGCGGACAACGACCACTTCGAGTTCTACTGGTTCCCGCACACCGAGAAGGCCCTGACTAAAGCCAACAACCGGGTCCCGGACGGCACGCCACGCAAGCCGGTCGGCCGCTTCCGGCACTGGCTGGACGATGAGTTCCTCAGCAACACCGCGTTCGATGGCATCAACCGGGTCATGACCCGCAAGCCCTCATGGATCCCGCGGGTCAACGGGTTCGCCGGCTCGGTGCTGGGTGCCCGGGAGTACGTCGACGACTCCTACAACGTGTTCGTGTCGCCGCGCACGGTCCGGTTCCGCGAGTCCGAGTTTGCGATGCCGCGCGAAGCCCTGCCCTCGGTGCTGCGCGAGCTCGGCCAATGGTTCGGCGCCGGCCACGAGAATGTGTCGTTCCCGATCGAGGTCAGGTTCACGGCCGCCGATGACGTGTGGATGTCGACCGGCCACGAGCGGGACAACTGCTACGTCGCGGTGCACCAGTACTGGCGCACCGACTACACGTCGTACTTCGCCGCAGCGCAGGACATCTTCACCGCGCACGGTGGACGGCCGCACTGGGGCAAGATCCATACCCTCGACGCGGGCTACTTCTCGCAGGCCTACTCACGGTTCGACGAGTTCGTGCAGGTCCGCGACGAGCTGGACCCCGCAAGGACGTTCAGCAATGCCTACCTGGGCCGCGTGCTGGGCTGACCGACCCCCGGATGTGGAGAACCCGCACCACGACGTACATGGTGCGGGTTCAGCCAGGGCTGGTCGCAATCAGCCGCGGATCTGGGCGATCGCGTAGAGAGCGATGCCGGCGGCGACACCGGCATTGAGCGACTCCAGGCCCGTGCTCATCGGGATCGAGACGATCTCGTCGCACGTCTCGCCGACCAGCCGGGACAGTCCCTTGCCCTCACTGCCGATCACGACGACCACCGGACCATCGACCATCTGCGACTGCGCGATGTCAACGGCACCATCGGCGGCCAGGCCGATGACCATGCAGCCTTCTTCCTGGAACTGCTTGAGCGTGCGGGTCAGGTTGGTGACCCGCGCGACCGGCACCCGGGCCGCTGCCCCGGCTGAGGTCTTCCAGGCTGCCGCGGTGATCTGGGCAGCCCGACGCTCGGGGATGACGACGCCGTGCGCGCCGAAACCAGAGGCCGAACGGATGATCGCACCGAGGTTGCGGGGATCAGTCACACCATCGAGCACGACGATCAGCGCCGGCTCGTCGCGATCGGCGGCGAAGTCGAGCAGGTCCTGCGGGTTGGCGTACTCGTAGGCGTTGATCTTCGCCGCGATGCCCTGGTGCACGGCGCCACCCGTGAGCTTGTCGAGCTCGATCCGGCCGATCTCGAGCAGGCTGACGTGCTGCTCGGCGGCGAGCTTGAAGATCTCGCGCACCTTCTCGTCACGATCGGTGCCCTCGGCGACGTACAACGCGTGCACCGGCACGGTGGCCTTGAGCAGCTCGAGCACCGAGTTGCGTCCGGCGACCCACTCGGCAGCGTCGCCCACCTTGCGCTTGGGCCGAGCCGCCTCGCGCTTCTGGGTCGCGTTCTTCATCTTGTAGATCTTGTGGTTCGGACGATCCTCCGCACGCGGGGTCGGGCCTCTGCCCTCGAGACCCTGGCGGCGGCGACCGCCCGATCCGGCGGTGGGGTTGCCCTTGCCGGTCTTCTTGATAGCGCCCTTGCGCTTGCTGTTTCCTGGCATGTCAGTTGTCGCCCTTCACGGACCATCTCGCGCCCTGCGGAGTGTCCTCGATCTCGATGCCGGCAGCCGTGAGCTGGTCGCGGACCCGGTCCGCGGCAGCGAAGTCCTTGCTGGCTCGCGCCTCCTGGCGCTGCTCCAGCAGCCCACCCACGAGGGAGTCGATCACCTGCGCGTACGCCGCATCGTCACCCCCACGGTCCCACGTCGGGGACAGTGGGTCCAAACCGAGCACGTCCAGCATCGCCCGTACGCTCGCCAAGACCCCTCGCAACGCCGCACTGTCGCCCTCGGACAGGAGCTTGTTGCCCTCGGACAGGACGGCCTGCACTGCTGCCAGCGCGGCCGGGACGGAGAGGTCGTCGTCCATCGCCGCAACGAAGTCGGCGCACGGGATGCCGAGCTCGCCGGGGCCGACCAGCTCGGCAGCGCGACGCACGAAGCCCTCGATCCGCTGGAACGCCGTCGCGGCCTCGGCGAGCGACTCCTCGGAGAACTCGACGATCGATCGGTAGTGCGAGGCGGCGAGGTAGTAGCGCAAGTCGATCGGACGGACCCGCTTGACGACCTCGCTGACCAGCAACGTGTTGCCGACCGACTTGGACATCTTGGAGCCGGCCAGGTTGAGCATCGCGTTGTGCATCCAGACCCGAGCGAACTTCTGCCCCCCGGCTCGCGACTGCGCCAGCTCGTTCTCGTGGTGGGGGAAGCGCAGGTCCAACCCGCCCCCGTGGATGTCGAACTCGTCGCCGAGGAACTTCGAGGCCATCGCCGAGCACTCCAGGTGCCAACCCGGACGCCCCCGGCCCCACGGCGTGGGCCATGAAGCCGACGCCGGATCGCCGGGCTTGCTGCCCTTCCACAGGGCGAAGTCGCGGGCATCGCGCTTGCCCTCCGGAGGTGCGTCCTCGGCCGCCTGCATGTCGTCGATCTTCTGGTTGGACAGCACGCCGTACTCGGGCCAGGACCGCACGTCGAAGTACACATCCCCCGAGCCGTCCGAGGCGGCGTACGCGTGCCCCCGCTCGATCAGCGTCTGCATCATCTCGATCATCTCGGGCACGACCCCGGTCGCGCGGGGCTCGTAGGTCGGCGGCACGCAGCCCAGCACCTCGTACGCAGCATGCAGGGCCCGCTCGTTCTCGTAGGCCACGGCGAACCACGGTCGACCCTGCTCAAGGCCCTTGGCGAGAATCTTGTCGTCGATGTCGGTCACATTCGCGACGATCGTGACGTCGAAGCCGGTCCGCTCGAGCCAGCGGCGCAGGACGTCGAACACGACCTCCTTGCGGATGTGGCCGATGTGCGGAGGGCCTTGCACCGTGAGGCCGCAGTGGTAGATCGAGACCCGTCCGGGGTGCACCGGGACGAGTTCGCTGATCTGCCTGGACGCAGTGTCATAGAGCTGGAATGCCACGGGCCAACCCTATCGGCTCCACGCAGCGCTTCCGCCCGCCCACGCTAGCGATCTCCTCAGTCACATCCGCCCCATCTGCCCCATCCCTGACCTACGATGTGTCGATGCGCACACTTCCCCGGCTTCTGCTCGCCGCTGCGCTCGGCCTCGCCTTCCTGCCCGCCACCCCGGCGTCCGCAGCAAGCTCGGACCGGGCCGCCTTCGCCCGTTGGACCAGCACCTCGGACTTCGCCCGCGGCACGTCCACCGGCTTGGCCGCCAAATCCGGTGCGGTGACGCTGGGTTCGGGCACGTCCATCACCTCGTACGACGACCCCCGGGTCAACGGCGGCTCCCACCGGTACGACCTCGGCGACTGGGTCTCACCGTGGCAGAGCACCGGATTCCCGGCGCGAACGCTGATCCCCTCGTGGAGCATCGGCACACCCAATGGCACCTGGGCGCGTATCGAAGTGCGGGTCCGCAGCGGATCGACGATCGGCAGCTGGGACACCATCGCCCGTTACGCGGCCGGCACCACCGATGTCAGGCGGACGTCCTACCCCACCCAGAGCGACGACCTGGCCAAGCTCTCGACCGACACGATCATCGCCAACAGCGGCAAGACGTTCGATGGCTGGCAGATCCGTATCAAGCTGATGCGACGGGTCGGCGACCGCGACAAGCCGACGCTGTACGCCGTCAACGGCATCGCCTCCAACTACGAGGCCCGCACGATCGCCACGAGCACGACGACTATGAGCTCAACCACGGAGCTCGACGTTCCACGCTCTTCGCAGATGATCCATAGCGGCGAGTACCCCAAGTGGGGCGGCGGCGGCGAGGCCTGGTGCTCGCCGACCTCAACCTCGATGGTCATGCGCTACTACAACCGCGGACCGAGCGCCAAGTCCTACTCGTGGACCAGGTATGCCGACGGGTTCGTCGACCATGCGGCTCGCTATACGTTCGACTACCGGTACGACGGCACCGGCAACTGGCCGCTCAACACCGCGTACGCCGCCCGGTACTCGCTCGACACCTTTGTGACCCGGCTTGACTCGCTGCGCGAGGCCGAGGCGTTCATCAAGGCCGGCATCCCGCTGGTCGCCTCCGTCGCCTACGGCAAGGGCGGCCTGACCGGCGCCCCTATCTCGTCGACACCGGGACACTTGTTGGTGATCACCGGGTTCACGACCAGCGGGCGGGTCATCGCCAACGATCCGGCGGCGTGGTCGAACTCCTCGGTCCGTCGGATCTACTCCCGGTCCCAGTTCGAGAAGGCCTGGCTGCAGGGTAGTGGTGGCGTCGTATACGTCATCCGGACCAAGAGTGATCCGCTCCCAAAGGACACCGCGCGCTGGTGAGGCTCAGCCCACCGTCACGCTGACACCGGGATAGCCCGTCGCGCCATCGGGGAGGACATCGGCGCGCGCGCTGGTCTGCGGCTCCCCGTCGGCATTCGTCGCGCGTGCCTCGATCGTGTGATCGCCGGCCGTTGCATCCCAGTCGTACGTCCACTGGACCCACGTGTCGACGTTGGGCACCTCCGCGAGCTTCGCCTTCTGCCACGGCCCTTCGTCGACCCGCACCTCGACGCCCGAGATGCCCACGCCCTGGGCCCAGGCGACGCCGGCGACCGTGGTCGTGCCGACGTCCGCGATCCCGCCACGCGGCACGTCGATGCGCGACTCGGTCTTGACCGGCCCCCGCTCGCCCCAGCCACGCTGCGTCCAGTACGCCTCGAAGTCCGCGAAGCGAGTCACCTCCCAGTCCACGACCCACTTGGTCGCCGACACGTAGCCGTACAGTCCGGGAACAACCTGCCGGACCGGGAAGCCGTGCGGGATCGGCAGCGGCTCGCCATTCATCGTCAGCGCCAGCAGGGCGTTGCGACCGTCGGTCAGCGCCTCCAGCGGAGTGCCGCACGTCCACCCGTCGTCAGACGTCGACAGCAGGGCGTCCGCGCCGGACTGGATACCGACCTCGTCGAGAATCGCCTTGATCGACACGCCGCCCCAGACGGTGTTGCCGATCAGGTCACCGCCGACGGGGTTGGAGACGCAGCAGATCGTGATCCAGGCGTCCTCGAGGCCACGGTCGAGCAGATCCTGGTACGTCAGAGTCAGCTCCTTGTCGACCAGACCGTGGATGCGCAAGGACCACTCGGCCGGATCGATCAGGGGTGGCGACAGAGCAGTGTCGATGCGATAGAAGTCGCGGTTGGTCGTCAGCCACGGGTCTTGATCAGGAATCTCGAAATCGGTACCCACCGGCGAGGCGGACGTGCGACTCGGCAGCTTGAGCGAGGCGCGGGCGCGTTCGACCGCCTCGCGGCGACGGTGTCGCGACGCGAGGACCTGCCCGGCGGCCCCGATGAACACCGTCGCGACGGTGATGATCGCGAAGGTCCTGAGGAACGATCGGCGGGCCAGGTCCGCCTGCTGGTGGTCGCGCTCCTGCAGCAGGAGTTCCAGCACCCCCAGCACGACCACACCGGCCGCCAGGCTGGTGAAGACTCCCGCAGCACCGCCGTAGGGGCGGGACAGGACCGCCGCCGAGGTCAGCCCGACCAGCAGGGTCACGAGCCCGAAGGCCCAGACCCGATGGGTCAACCACCAGCCTCCGACGACTGCGCCGAGAGCGATGATCGCGAGCACGACACTGCCGATCGCGAGCGGCTTGTCGGCCTGGCCGACCACGCCGATGATCGCTTCGGCGAGCGGGCCGGGCGTCAGCCGGATGACCGACTGACCGACCGCCAGCACAGGCGACTCGCGCAGACTCAGCAGCGCGGCCAGGGCCTCGCTGGCAGCGATGGCCGCGGCTGCGGCCAGGACGCCGCTGGCGATGTTTCGTCGAGAGGTCACGATCCCATCCTCCCGTGGACGGTCCAGGTCCGCCGGACGTACGGCATGATCAACCTGTGACATCCGCGCGCATAGGCATAGGGACCGACGTCCACCGGCTCGTGCCCGGACGAGCCATGTGGCTCGCCGGTCTGGAATGGCCGGACGAGGAGCAGGGGCTCGAGGGGCACTCCGACGGCGACTGCGCGGCGCACGCGATCGTCGACGCCACCCTGGGCGCGGTCGGGCTCGGCGACATCGGCAGCCACTTCGGCACCGGTGATCCCGAGTGGGCCGGCGCTTCGGGGGTCGACTTCCTCGAGGAGACCGCCCGACGACTGCGCGACCGAGGCTGGATCGTCGGCAACGTGTCGGTGCAGATCATCGGCAACAGCCCCAAGATCGGACGCCGCCGCGAACAGGCTCAACGCGTCCTGAGCGACGCGATCGGTGGACCGGTCGGCGTCACGGCCACGACGACCGACGGCCTGGGCCTCACCGGCCGAGGCGAGGGCATCGCCGCGATCGCCACGGCGCTGGTCCTCCCCCGCTGACCCGACGGGCGATCAACCCACGACATGACGAAGCCCCCGCCTCGAGGAGACGGGGGCTTGCGTACGTGGATCAGCTCAGGAGGCGAGGACCTCGTCGAGCCGAGTCTCAGCCTTGTCCTCGTTGGTCTTCTCGGCCAGCGCGAGCTCAGAGACCAAGATCTGACGGGCCTTGGCCAGCATGCGCTTCTCGCCAGCCGACAGTCCGCGCTCGTGATCGCGACGCCACAGGTCGCGGACGACCTCGGCGACCTTCAGCACGTCACCGGAGTGCAGCTTCTCGAGGTTGGCCTTGTAGCGCCGCGACCAGTTGGTCGGCTCCTCGACATGCTCGGCGCGCAGCACTCCGAAGACCTGCTCGAGTCCCGCTTCATCGACGACATCGCGAACTCCGACCAGATCGAGGTTGCACGCGGGGACACGGACCACCAGATCGTTCTGCGAGACGATCCGCAGGACAAGGTATTCACGCTCCTCGCCCTTGATCGTCCGGGTCTCGATGTCCTCGATGACTGCCGCACCGTGATTGGGATAGACAACGGTTTCGCCGACAGCAAAAGTCATAGAGAAAACACCCTTCGTAGGTGACAAGGATAACATGTGCGACCGACAACCATCCCTGTCGTTTCAGGGCATCAGTGCCATACCAGACGCGGTCACAGCAGGTCAAAGGCAAAGCCGGCGCGCTCCTCGGATACCATCAGCAGCGCCCCTCCGAATGCATGAACCACCGACCGAAAGCAGTGATCTGGTGAGCACCGTACGACGACGCCGCCTCGCGGCCACCGCCCTCGCCGTGACAGCGACCTTGACCCTCGGCGGATGTGGCACCGGATTCGGCGCCCAGACCAATCAGGTCTACCAGCCCGGAGTTGGCGCCAACCACCGCGGCGACATGGACGTGCTCAACACCCTGTTCGTCATGAACGCGGACGAGTCCGCCACGTTGTCGGCCAGCATCGCGAACAACACCGACTCCGACCAGACCCTCTCGTCGATCAGCGTCACGACACTGGACGACCAGGAGCTGCAGGTCCGCAGCGCCACGACGGTCCTCCTGCCGCTACCGGCTGGCGACCTCACGACTGTCGGCGGCGCGTCCGATGCGGGCGGCCTCCAGATCAGCGCGGGCGCCACCGCGGGCCTCTACGTCCGCGTGACCCTGAACTTCAGCGACGCAGCGCCGGTCACGATCCAGGCACCTGTCGTCGCCCGGACCGCCGAGTACGCCAAGGTTGCCGGGAGCGACGGACTCGCGCCGTCCGACGTCAGCGGCGAGGGCTCGGAGTAGACCCAGCCAGGCACACGAAGGCCCCCTCCGAGAACCGGAGGGGGCCTTCGTACGTGCTCGATCAGCTGATCTGACCGGTCACCAGGTAGACGACACGGCGGGCCATCGAGACCGCGTGGTCACCGATGCGCTCGTAGTAGCGCGCCAGCAGCGCCAGGTCGACGGCCGGCTCGACGCCGTACGCCCAGTCGTCACCCAGGAGCGCGCGCAGGAGCTCCTTGCGCAGACGATCCATCTCGTCGTCCTCGTCCTCGAGCTGGCCCGCGGCGTCGACGTTGCGGTTGGCCACGATCCGCGAGGCGGAGTCGATCATCGAGTCGGCCACGGTGGCCATCGCGACGATGGTCGGGTGCAGGTGCGCGGGGACAGCGGAATCGGGCATACGGCGTCGGGCCACCTTCGCCACGTGCACGGACAGATCGCCCATGCGCTGCAGGTCGGTGAGCATGCGCAAGGTCGCCACGAGCTGCCGCAGGTCGGTCGCGACCGGCTGCTGGGTGGCGAGCAGGAGCAGTGTCCGCTCTTCGATGATCTCGGTCGCTTCGTCGATGTCCCGGTCGCCGGCGATCACGGACTCAGCGATCTGGGCGTCTGCTTGGAGCAGCGCCTTCGTCGCGTCGGCCACGGCACGTCGGACGGTCCCGGTCAGGTTCACCAGGTCGTCGACGATGGCATCGAGCTGTTCGTAATACTGATCACGCATGTGCCCCACCTTAGAGAGCGGGGGTGAACAAAGGGCGACCCCCGGTGAACGTGATGTGAACAGCAACCGAAAGGCCCGCCGCCGCAGGTCCACAGTGGACTGATCTGACGCTTCGCCCCCTACGATCAACCGTGTGGACACCAGTGCAGGAGTGTTGATCGCCGGCGCGATCGGCGCCGTCGTCGGCGCGATGATCACGTACCTCTGGCGGTTCAGCGAGCGTCGGGCCGCTGCGGTGCCCGAACCTGCCCCCCTCGTGCCGCCCGGTGCCGAGCTCGTCCTGTCCGTGCTGTCGTCCTCCGCGGTGCTGATCGACTCGTCGGACACCGTCGTCAAGGCATCGGCGCCGGCCGTGGCGATGGGCATCGTCCACGACGACCGCCTGGAGCCTGACGAGCTCATGTCCCTCGTGCGGCAGGTGCGCCGCGACGGCCAGGTGCGGGAGGCCGACATCTCGCTGCAGCCCCGCCGCGGCACCACCTCGTACGTCCATGCCCGCGTCGCGCCACTGACCTCACGCCTGATCCTGGTGCTCGCCCACGACCGCACCCGCGAGCACCGGGTCGAGTCGATCCGCCGCGACTTCGTCGCGAACGTGAGCCACGAGCTCAAGACTCCCGTCGGCGCCCTCAACCTCCTCGCCGAGGCCGTCGGAGAGGCCAAGGACGATCCCGAGGCCGTGGTCCGCTTCTCCGGCCGCATGCACCTGGAGAGCGAGCGGCTGACCCGCCTCGTCCAGCAGATCATCGACCTGTCCCGGCTGCAGAACGACATCCTCAGCGACGACGCGACGACGATCAAGATCGGCGAGCTGGTCTCGGAGGCCACTGAGCACTCCGCCACCGAGGCCGAGCACAAGAACATCGTCATCGCGACCTCGGTCGAGCCCGAGCTCTATGTGCACGGCGACCGCGGTCAGCTGCACGCCGCGGTGAGCAACCTGGTCGAGAACGCCGTGACCTACAGCCCCGAGGGGTCGAGGGTGACCGTGACGGCGCAGGCCGATGACGAGGACGTCCGGCTGACCGTGACCGACAACGGCATCGGCATCCCGGGTGACGAGCTCGACCGGATCTTCGAGCGTTTCTACCGCGTCGACCCGGCGCGGGCCCGAGCGACGGGTGGCACCGGGCTGGGGTTGTCGATCGTCAAGCACGTCGCCGCCAGCAACGGGGGCACGGTCGAGGTCTGGAGCGAGCCGGGACTCGGCTCGTCGTTCACGCTGGTCCTGCCGGCCCACCGACATGAGATGGATGAGGAGAACGCGTGACGAAGGTACTGGTCGTAGAGGACGAGACGAGCTACAGCGAGGCGCTGTCGTACGTCCTGCGCAAGGAAGGTTTCGAGGTTGCGATCGCCGAGACCGGCCCTGATGCCCTGACCGAGTTCGACCGGGGTGGGGCAGACATCGTGCTGCTCGACCTGATGCTGCCCGGCCTGTCAGGCACCGAGGTGTGCCGCGCGTTGCGGCTGATCTCCTCGGTACCGATCATCATGGTCAGCGCCAAGGACACCGAGGTCGACAAGGTCGTCGGGCTGGAGCTCGGCGCCGACGACTACGTCACGAAGCCGTACTCGCCGCGCGAGCTCGTCGCCCGCATCAAGGCCGTCCTGCGTCGCGGCATGGTCGACGAAGTGGACGACAATGCCTCGCTCGAGCACGGACGTGTCCGCATGGACGTCGACCGCCACCTCGTGACGATCGACGGCGCGGAGACCCGGTTCCCGCTCAAGGAGTTCGAGCTGCTGGAGTACTTCTTGCGCAACCCCGGCCGCGTGCTGACCCGCGGGCAGCTCATCGACCGGGTCTGGGGCGCTGACTACGTCGGCGACACCAAGACGCTCGACGTCCACGTCAAGCGTCTGCGGGCCAAGATCGAGACCGATCCTGCCAACCCCCTCACGCTGACCACCGTGCGGGGCTTGGGCTACAAGTACGACACCTGAGCCGAAGGCGTCTCGCCCCCCGACGCGGAGGCGCCGCTCAGCGGCCTTGGTTGGCCACTGCGGCGATCGCGTCGGCGGCGGCCTGGGGGTCGAGGTACGTGCCGCCCGGGACGGTCGGCTTGAGGTCGGCGTCGAGCTCGTAGACCAGCGGGATGCCGGTCGGGATGTTGAGCCCGACGACGGCGTCCTCGCTGAGGCCGTCGAGGTGCTTGACCAGGGCGCGCAGCGAGTTGCCGTGCGCGGTCACCAGGACCACGCGATCGTCAAGCAGGTCCGGGACGATCGAGTCATACCAGTAGGGCAGCATCCGGTCGAGCACGTCGGCGAGGCACTCGGTGCGTGGCAGGAGCTCGTCGGGCAATGCGACGTAGCGCGGGTCGGCGGCCTGGCTGAACTCGGAGTCGTCGGCCAAGGCCGGCGGTGCCACGTCGTAGGACCGACGCCAGGTCATGAACTGCTCTTCGCCGAACTCGGCGAGCGTCGCCTTCTTGTCCTTGCCCTGCAGTGCGCCGTAGTGACGTTCGTTGAGCCGCCACGACCGCTTGACCGGGATCCAGTGCCGGTCGATGCCGTTGAGCACGATCTCGGCCGTACGGATCGCGCGACGCAGCAGCGAGGTGTGCAGCACGTCCGGCGCAAGGTCGGCCTGCGCCAGGAGTTCGGCGCCGCGCGCGGCCTCGGTGAGACCCTGCTCGTTGAGGTCGACATCGACCCAACCGGTGAACAGGTTCTTGGCGTTCCACTCGCTGTGGCCGTGTCGCAGCAGGATCAAGGTGCTCATGGCACCGAGCCTAGGCCTTCACTGGTCCGGCGGACCAGCGGCCTTCCAGTCCCGATGGATCTGGGTGAGCGCCTGCACGTAGTCGTTCTGGGAGTGGACGCCCGCGAGGGTCCATTGCTTCTCGACCACGACGTAGGGGAGCTGGGCGATCTCCAGTGCGGCACCGGTCTCGACCTGCGTACGTACCTCGTCGGCGTACTCGTTGCTGGCCAGCAACGCCTCGGCGGTCTCGAGCTCAAGACCGACGAGCGCAGCTCGGGTCGCCAGGGTGAAGTGGTCGCCGATGTCGGCGCCCTCCAGGAAGTGCGCGCGCCACAGCTGGTGGGCGAGATCGCGCTGGAAGCCGGGACCGGCCTCGTCGGCCCAGGTCAGCAGTCGCCACGCGTCGAAGGAGTTGGCCTGCACGGCCTCGTCGAAGTTGAGATCGATGCCGGTGATCCGTGCGGCCGCGGTGACCTGCACGTTGATCAGCTCGGCCTTGTCCAGGCCGCCGAGCTCGTCGGCGGCCGCGTCCATCAGCCGCCGCCCGTCAGTCGGCGACTCCGGCTCGATCTGGAAGGCCCGCAGCGTGAGCTCGACCGGCTCGCCCGTCAGGATCGAGAACATGGCGGCGGCCCGCTCGAACCGGGTCGCGCCGATATACGCCCACGGGTCGACGACGTCGACGAAGATCGTCGCCTTCATGGCTGGTCGGGGAGGTTGCGGTCGGCACTCATCGCGTCAACGGTATCGACTCAGAACAACACACAGGTCATGGCCAGTGAGACCGAGCTGGCCACGACCGTCGAGCAGGCCGCCAACCCCACGACCCGCGGCGGAACGGGGAAGATGACCTTGAGTTGCATGCCGAGGCCCAGACCGAACATCGCCGCGGCGAGCAGCAGGTTGGTCGCGACGTTGGCCCCGTCGAGCGTCCAGGCGGGAAGGATCCCGGTCGTGCGGACCGACGCGGCCACAAGGAACGCGATGACGAACCACGGCAGGAACGGCACCGAGGGGCCGTCCGCCGTGTCGTGCGGGTCGCGCCTGCGCGCCGCGACGTACGCGGGTGCGAGCATCGCCACCCGGCCGAGCTTGATCGTCGTCGCGACGGCGACCGCGGCCGCCCCGGCCGTCGATGCGGCGGCGATGACCTGCGCGACCTCGTGGATCGATGCTCCCGCCCAGACCCCGGTCTGTTGATCGGTCAGGCCGATCGCCCGGGCCACCAGCGGGACCACCACAATCATGGCGCTCCCGAACAGCGTCACCATCGCGATCGCCAGCGCCACGTCTTCAGTCCGACGGCGGATCCCACCCTCGACGGCTGCGATCGCCGCGGCGCCGCAGATCGAGAAGCCTGCCGCGATCAGGGTCACCAGCCCGCGATCGACCCCCATCCGGTCACCGATCAGGCAGGTCGCCGCGAAGGTCACACCCGCGGTGACCAGCACGACAACGAGTCCCGCGAGGCCCAGGTCGAGGATGTCGCCCAGCGGCAGACGGAGCCCCAGCAGGGCCACCCCCAACCGCAGCAGGAGCTTGGTCGCGGAGGCGTGTCCCCGCAACAGCTCCCCGGTTCCCAGCGAGGTGTTGGCGACGATCACCCCGATGACCAGAGCCACCAGCAGCGGGCTCGCGAGAGGCGCGGCACGGTTGACCCCCACCGCGAGCACCGCCACGAGCAGCGGAGCGATCCAGGCGGTGACGGAGGAGGACGTACGAGAAGTGAGCACCCGACCAGCATCGCCCGGCTCCGTCACCGGCGGTAGTAGCCGCACACGGGGCAGCTCATAACGTATCGTTATGAGCATGGATCTCGAATCGCTGCGGCTGATCGTGCTGGTCCAGCAGCACGGCAGCCTCGGCGCGGCTGCGCGCGCGCTTGGCATCAGTCAGCCTGCCGCCAGCGCCCGACTGCGTGCCGTCGAGGCCCGGCACAGCCTGAGCCTGGTCACCCGTTCCCCACGCGGCTCTGTCCTCACCGACGACGGCCGGGCCGTGTGCGCCTGGGCCGAGCGGGTCATCACCGAGGCGGATCACCTGGAGGCGGGCCTCGCGGCTCTCGGGACTCGGCGGCGTGGTGACCTCAAGGTCGCCGCGAGCCTGACGATCGCCGAGTACCTGATGCCGCGCTGGCTGGCCGACCTCCGGCGGCTGCAGCCCGAGGTCCACGCCGGCCTCGTGGTCGTCAACAGCACCGACGTCATGGCTCAGGTGCGCTCGAGTCGTGTCCGGATCGGCTTCATCGAGAGCCCCGCGTTGGACAGCGACCTGCACTCGCGTGTCGTCGGCCACGACCGGCTCGCCGTCGTCGTCCCGCACGGCCACCCGTGGGCCGGCCGGGACGACCCGATCGGCCCGGAGGAGCTCGCGGCCTCGGCCCTCGTGGTGCGGGAGCCCGGGAGCGGCACCCGCGAGACCTTCGATCGCGCCGTCGGCGCCCAGCCGCTCATCGCGATGCAGGCAGGCTCGACGGCCGCGATCCTCGGCGCCGCCGCCAACGGTGTCGGGCCAGGCATCGTGTCCGAGATCGCGGCTCGACAGGCGATCTCGTCGGGCTCGCTCGTCGACGTCGCGGTGTCGGTCGACCTGAGCCGCACGCTACGGGCGGTCTGGCTCGGATCCGAGCGTCTCCGCTCCCCCGCTCGGGACCTGGTCGAGATCGCCTCCCGCGGCAAAAGCTGAGCGTGGGCCGATCAGCCCTGCGGGCGGAGGTGCTTGAATGCGTCGAGGTTGCGGGTCGACTCGCCGCGGGATTCACGCCACTCCCACTCCTTGCGGATCGACGACGCGAACCCCAGCTCGAGGATCGTGTTGAAGGACTCGTCGGCGTACGTCAGCACGGCGCCCAGTACCCGGTCGATCTCGGCACCGGTCACGGCGTGCAGAGCGAGCCGACCGTCAAGGTAGATGTCCCCCGCGGAATCGACCGCGAACGCGACTCCGAACATCTTGAGGTTGCGCTCCAGCAGCCACCGGTAGACGACCTGGTGGTTCTCGTCCGGATTGCGGCACACGAACGCGTGGACACCCAGGGCGTGCTTGCCGATCTCTAGGCGGCACGACGTCTGGAGCTTGCGCTCACCCGGCAGAGTGACCTCGAACGAGCCGGGGCGGTGCTCGGTGTACTCCAGCTCAGCCGCCTTGAGGGCGTCGATGATCGTGGCACGCACGTCGGTCATGACTGGTCCTCCTGCTCGATGCGGTGCGATTCGATGGCTTCCTCGTAGACCTGCAGAGTGCGGTCGGCGGTCACGTCCCAGCCAAAGCCCTCGGCGTGGCGGACGGCCTTCTGGCTCATCGCCTCACGCAGCTCGGGATCGGTCAGCACGGGGTGCAGCGCTGAGGCATAGTCGGCCGGGTCGTGCCCGTCGACCAGCACCCCAGTGACTCCGTCGGACACCGCGGTCGGCAACCCCCCGACTCGTGCCGCCACGACTGGCGACCCGCAGGCCTGGGCTTCCAGGGCGACGAGGCCGAAGGACTCGTTGTAGGACGGGACACACACCACGGTGGAGGCGGCGTACCAATCCGCAAGTCCGCGCTGATCCACAGTGGGGACGAATCGCACGATGTCACGGATGCCGAGCGCGTTGCTCAGGTCGACCAGTGAGGTGGGCTGCTCGAGCCCCGCGCCGGATGCTCCGCCGACGATCGCCACGACGAGACGATCGCGCAACGACGGATCGAGCTCGAGCAGAACCGCGGCGGCCCGCAGCACGATGTCGGGGGCCTTGAGCGGCTGGATCCGACCGGCGAACAGCAGCAGCGCCGCATCAGCGGGGATCCCGAGGCCGGCCCGCGCTTCGGACTGGCTCCTGACTCGAAAGACCTCCAGGTCCACGCCCGGGTGCACAACTGCGACCCGGGACGGCTCCGCGTCGTACATCTCGATCAGCTCGCGGCGCTCTTCCACGGTGTTGGCGATCAGCCGGTCGGCGAGTCGGACGATCTCCTCCTCGCCATAGATGCGGCCGATCGGCTCCGCCGCATCACCCTCGGCAAGCAGGGCATTCTTGACCTTGGCCATGGTGTGCATGGTGTGGACCAGCGGCACGTTCCAGCGCTCGCGCGCGACGGTGCCGACCTGGCCGGAGAGCCAGTAGTGCGAGTGCACCAGATCGAAATGCCCCGGCTCGCGCTCCACCTCGACCCGCAGCACGTCCCGCACGAACGAGCACAGCTGGGACGGCAGGTCATTCTTCTCCAGGCCCTCGAACGGTCCGGCAGCGACGTGATGGACCCGGATGCCTGGCGACACGTCGACGACCTGCGGCTGGTGTCGCGACGTCGCGCGGGTGAAGATCTCGACCTCGATCCCACGGGACGCGAGCTGTCTAGACAGCTCGAGCACGTAGACGTTCATGCCGCCGGCATCGCCATCACCCGGCTGCTCCAGCGGTGACGTGTGCGCCGAAAGCATCGCGATTCGCTTGAGCATGGATCAGCCCGCCTTTCGGATCCATCGTCTCACCCGGCTCCCAGCCTGCATCCTCACGCCTGTCTGGCACGATGACCGCATGATCAATGCTGTCGTCACCGGAGCAAGCAGCGGCATCGGCGCTGCGACCGCCCGCGCCCTCGCCCAGGCCGGCTATCACGTCTTCTGCGTCGCACGCCGCACCGAGCGCATCGAGGCCCTGGCCACGGAGATCGGCGGCACGGCAGTCACCTGTGACGTCACGGACGAGGCCCAGGTTGCCGCTCTCGCCGAGGCCGTCGGACCGACGCTCAACCTCCTGCTCAACAATGCTGGCGGCGCGATCGGCACCGACCAGGTGGCCACCAGCAATCCCGACGACTGGCGTCGCATGTACGAGGTCAATGTCATCGGCACGTTGCTGGTGACCCGTGCGCTGCTGCCCGCCCTCGTCGCGAGCGGCGCCGGGACCCTGGTCAACCTCGGCTCGACGGCCGGCCGCATCGCGTACGAGGGCGGCGGCGGCTACACGGCGGCCAAGCATGGCGTCGCAGTCATGACCGAGACGCTGCGCCTGGAGCTCAACGGTCAGCCGGTGCGTGTGACCGAGATCGCGCCGGGCATGGTGCGCACCGACGAGTTCTCGCTCAACCGATTCGGGGGCGACGAGGACAAGGCGGCCTCGATCTACGCCGGTGTCCGCGAGCCGCTCGTCGCCGAGGACATCGCTGACGCAATCGTGTGGGTCGCAACCCGACCACAGCACGTCAACGTCGACCTCCTGGTGCTCAAGCCGATCGCTCAGGCGGCCCAGCACAAGGTGCACAGAAGCGGCTGAAAGGCCGCTCGCGATTTGACCTATCGTCCTCATTCGGGAAATGTGGAGGACCCACCCCCCCCCTACATTGAGGTCACACCTATGTCAAGCATTAAGCGTGACAATCAGGAAAGGATCCCGTGGCGCTCTCAGATTGCGCCCGGAGTGTTCTTCCCCGCTCTCATCATTCTGGGGCTCGTCGTCCTGATCAGCATCCTGTTCCCCGACGCGACCGGAGACGCCCTGGGATCCGCCCAGAGCAGCGTCATCGGCGACATCGGCTGGTACTACACCCTGACTGTCACCGGATTTGTCGTCTTCGCCCTCTGGATGGGCATCGGTCGATTCGGTGACATCAAGCTCGGCAAGGACGATGACGAACCCGAGTTCAGCCTCAAGGCCTGGTTCGCGATGCTGTTCGCGGCAGGCATGGGCATCGGCCTGGTGTTCTGGGGTGCTGCCGAGCCACTGACGTTCTTCACCGACCCCAAGCCGGGCGTGACCGGCACCGAGGCCGAGCTCGCTCAGAAGGCGATGTCGCAGGTCTTCCTGCACTGGGGCCTGCACGCATGGGCCATCTACGTCGTCGTCGGACTGTCGATGGCGTACGCGATCCACCGCAAGGGACGCTCGGTCTCGATGCGCTGGACGCTGGAGCCGCTCCTGGGTGACCGGGTCAAGGGCCGGCTCGGCGACGCGATCGACGTCGTCGCGATCGTCGGCACCGTCGCGGGAGTCGCGACCTCGCTCGGACTCGGTGTCCAGCAGATCACGGCTGGCTTCGTCCACCTCGGCCTGATCGATGAGGGTACGGACACGATCCGCGTCCTGCTGATCGTCGCGATCACGAGCCTCGCAGTCATCTCCGTCGTCAGCGGCCTCGGCCGCGGCATCAAGTGGCTGTCCAACATCAACCTTGGCCTCGCGGCAGGACTGCTCCTGCTCGTGCTGATCCTCGGTCCGACCCTGTTCCTGCTGCGCAGCTTCGTGCAGAACCTCGGAGGCTACGCCGCCGACATCGTCCCGCTGAGCTTCAACACGAGCGCATTCGCTGGTGACGATGGCATTCAGTGGCAGGGCTGGTGGACGACGTTCTACTGGGGCTGGTGGATGTCTTGGGCGCCGTTCGTCGGCATCTTCATCGCCCGCATCTCAAAGGGCCGTACGATCCGGGAGTTCGTCGCGGGCGTCCTCCTCGTGCCCACCTTGGTCTCGGCCCTGTGGTTCAGCGTCCTCGGTGGCGCCGCGATCCTGCGGCAGATGGAGGTCGGTGACCTCACCAACTCCGACGGTGGCATCACCAGCGAGAACGTGCTGTTCGACCTGCTCGGTAGCCTGCCCGGCGGTGCGATCCTCTCCGGACTCGCGATCATCCTCGTCACGATCTTCTTCGTGACGTCGTCCGACAGCGGATCGCTCGTGGTCGACATGCTCGCCTCCGGCGGAGACCCCCAGCCGCCGACGTGGAGCCGCATCCTGTGGGCCGTCATCGAGGGCCTCGTCGCCATCGCGCTGATGCTGGCAGGCGGTCTGGCTGCCCTGCAGACCGGGGCGATCCTGACCGCGGTCCCCTTCAGCGTCATCATGATCGCGATGTGTTTCGCGACCTATCGTGCGCTCAAGGCCGAGCGCACCGAGATCCTGCGCCTTGGCCGTCGCGCTCGTGAGCGCGAGATGGCGATCGAGGTGGGTGACACGGTGAAGGATCACTTCGTGGACAACTTCGACGACCACTTCGGTGGTCCGGTCGACGAGCGCATCGACCGTGCGCTCGAGGAGCAGTCCGACTCGAGCTGATCCACACACACGAAGGGGCCCCACCGGACAACCGGTGGGGCCCCTTCGTCGTTGCGCCGGTCAGTGCATCATGGCCGGCGGCACCGTCGTGTCGTCCTCGAGGTGGTTGGGCTGCTTCCGGCGAGGCAGGAACGCCGCCGGTATGAGCGTCAGGACCACGAGAGCCCAGGCGACCCAGAAGGTCGAGCCGAACGCACTGGCGGCCTGATCGAAGCCCTGCGCGATGTTGCTCGCCCCGACCTTGTCGAGGATCGACGAATCCCGGACCGAGCCGATCGCCGCGTTGGCGAACTCTCCGTCGTTGAGGTGGTTGGTCAGGATCACCGACATCACCGCGACTCCGACCGAGCTGGCGATCTGCTGCGAGATGTTGAGCAGGGTCGACCCCCGCGCCACCTGATGGTTGTTGAGCGTCTTGAGCGCCGAGGTGAACAGCGGCATCATCGTCGCCCCCATGCCCAGGCCCATCACGAACAGTGCCGGGATGAGGATCCAGTACGAGGTGCTGGCATCGATCTGGGTCAGCGGGAACATGCCGATGACGATGAGCGTCAGGCCGACCGGGATGATCCGCCCGACCGGGATCTTGTCGACCAGCGAGCCGGCGATCGGCATCGTGACGATCGCTCCGACACCCTGCGCGACCATGAGCCAGCCCGCGGCCGTCGTGGACTCACCACGGATCTGCTGGAAGTAGGTCGGCACGAGCAGCAGCCCACCGAAGAAGGCCGCGCCGAACAAGAACATCGTGACGATGGAGAACGTCAGGTTGCGATCCTTGAACAGCCGCAGATCCAGCAGCGGGTGCTCCGGGCGGAAGGCATGGAACACGAAGGCGATGATCAGCAGGACACCGGCCACGACGCTGACCCACACCTTGGGAGCGCCGAAATCGCCGCCCTCACCCGGGAGGGAGGAGATGCCGAACAGGAACGCAGCGAGACCCGGTGACAGGAGAGCCATGCCGAAGAAGTCGAAGGACTCCGAGGGCACCGGCGCATCCTTCGGGAGGACCATCCACGAGTAGATGATCGCCGCAATGCCCAGGGGCAGGTTGATCAGGAAGATCCAGTGCCACGAGGCCTGGTCGATCAGGACGCCGCCGATGATCGGTCCGGCGATTGGGCCGAGCATCATCGGGATGCCGAGGATCGCCATGACGCGTCCCATGCGCTGCGGGCCCGCGGCGCGCGTCATGATCGTCATGCCCAGCGGCATCAGCATGCCGCCACCGAGGCCCTGCAGGACCCGGAACACGATCAGCATGTTGATGTCGGTCGCCATCGCGCAGAGTGCGGAACCGAGCGTGAACAGAGTGATCGCGGTGATGTAGAGGCGCTTGGTACCGAACCGGTCGGCGGCCCAACCGGTCATCGGGATGACGGTGGCCAGCGCCAAGGTGTATGCCGTCACGGTCCAGGCGACGAGCGAGTACTGGAGCTCGCCGTTGCCGTCGGAGAAGACACGCTGAAAGGTCGGCAGTGCAACGTTGACGACCGTGATGTCCAGGATCGACATGATGGCGCCCAGGACGACGACACCGGCCACCTTGAGGACAGCGGCGTCGATCTGATCCGGTAGTTCTTCGTGTGGAGCCGGGGTGGTCATAGGCAGTTCTCCTGTTGGGTGCGCCGGCGCAGGGTGTCGCCGGCGAGGATGTCACTGAGCGCGCGATGCAGGTTGTCGCGCTGGTCCTCGGGCAGGTTTGCCGCGAATTCCTTGATCGACTCCCGCTTGGAGTCGATGTGTTGCAGGCTGAGCTTTTCTCCCGCGTGAGTGAGGGACGCGAGCTTGACCCGGCGGTCGTCCGGGCTCTCCCGTCGCTCGACGACGTCGAGCTTGAGCAGCTGTTCGACATTGCGCCCCGTCGCGGCGTCCGACAGACCCAGGGCCGTGGCAATCGTGTGGATCGGCATCGGCCCCCCGTTCTTGGCCAGCAGGAACAGCGTGCGGGCCTGCGAGAACGACAGGTCGAGCTCGACCAGTGCGTCCATGCCGTCGGACTCGGCAAGGTTCATCAGGCGCATGATGAAGTCGTCGAGAGCCGCGTAGAGGTCGTCGGGTGAGGTTGCCACCGAAAGATCCTAACTATCACGCAACCTTTGTGCAAGTGAGATATTTGTGAACGAGCAATGGCCGCGAGTGTGCCGCGATTCGTCTCTCAGGCCCGCTCCACGTAGAATGGGCAGGCTCCGGGTTCACTGAGCATCCCCCACGCTGAGGACAGTTTTCGCATGCCCCTACGTTCCGACTTGCGCAACGTCGCAATCGTCGCCCACGTCGACCACGGCAAGACCACGCTGGTCGACGCCATGCTCCAGCAGCAGGGCCACTACGACGAGCACCATCAGCTCGCCGAGCGCGCCATGGACTCCGGCGATCTGGAGCGCGAGAAGGGCATCACGATCCTCGCGAAGAACACCGCCGTTCGCTACAGCGGCCCCGGCGCCCCCGAGGGTGGCGTCACGATCAACATCATCGACACCCCCGGCCACGCCGACTTCGGTGGCGAGGTCGAGCGCGGCCTCTCGATGGTCGACGCGGTCATCCTGCTGGTCGATGCCTCAGAGGGCCCCCTCCCGCAGACCCGCTTCGTGCTGCGCAAGGCCCTTGCCGCACACATGCCGGTCGTGCTGGTCGTCAACAAGGTCGACCGTCCCGACTCGCGCATCGCCGAGGTCGTCGACGAGACGTACGAGCTGTTCCTGGACCTGCTCGAGGACGGTGCCAGCGAGGACGCCCTCGACTTCCCCGTCGTCTACGCCTCCGCACGCGCCGGGCGCGCGTCGCTGACGCAGCCCGAAGACGGTGGCATGCCTGACAGCGACAACCTCATTCCGCTGTTCCAGACGATCATGGATGCCGTGCCGGCGCCCGAGTACACCGAGGGCGCACCGCTGCAGGCGCACGTGACCAACCTGGACGCCTCGCCGTTCCTCGGTCGCCTCGCCCTCGTCCGCGTCTTCCAGGGCACCCTCAAGAAGGGCGCGCAGGTCGCCTGGATGAAGCACGACGGCACGGTCGAGAAGGTCAAGATCACCGAGCTTCTCGTCACCAAGGAGCTCGAGCGCGTGCCCGGCGAGAGCGCAGGTCCCGGCGACATCGTCGCGATCGCGGGCATCCCTGACATCACGATCGGTGAGACCCTGGCCGACCCCGACAACCCGATCGCGCTGCCGCTCATCACGGTCGACCAGCCGGCGATCTCGATGACGATCGGCACCAACACGTCGCCGCTCGCCGGACGCGAGAAGGGCACCAAGGTCACGGCCCGCCTGGTCAAGGACCGGCTCGACCGCGAGCTCATCGGTAACGTCTCGCTCAAGGTGCTCGAGACCGAGCGTCCTGACGCTTGGGAGGTCCAGGGCCGCGGCGAGCTCGCGCTGGCCATCCTCGTCGAGCAGATGCGTCGCGAGGGATATGAGCTGACTGTCGGGAAGCCGCAGGTCGTCACCCGCGAGGTCAACGGCAAGATCCACGAGCCGATGGAACGCCTGACGATCGACGCACCCGAGGAGTACCTCGGCGCGATCACGCAGCTGCTGGCGGTCCGCCGCGGTCGCATGGAGCAGATGATCAACCACGGCACCGGCTGGGTCCGCATGGAGTTCATCGTCCCGGCACGTGGCCTGATCGGTTTCCGTACCGAGTTCCTCACCGACACCCGCGGCACCGGCATCGCGCACCAGACGTTCGAGAAGTACGAGCCGTGGGCCGGCGACATCTCGACCCGCCCCTCAGGCTCGCTCGTCTCGGACCGCTCGGGTGCCGCGACGTCGTACGCCATGACCAACATCCAGGAGCGCGGCACGCTGTTCATCGAGCCGGCCACCGAGGTCTATGAGGGCATGATCGTCGGCGAGAACTCGCGCGCCGACGACATGGACATCAACATCGTCCGTGAGAAGAAGCAGACCAACGTCCGCTCGAACGCCGACGAGTTCGAGAAGCTCGTGCCGCCGCGCAAGCTGTCGCTCGAGCAGTCGCTGGAGTTCTGCCGCGAGGACGAGTGCGTCGAGGTCACCCCGGCCAACGTCCGGATCCGCAAGATCATCCTCGACGCGACCGTGCGCAACCGCGCCAACCGCACCAAGAAGTAACCCTGGGCGGTGGGTTAGTCGCCTATCCCCTCGGCAGCGGTGAGTCAGTCGCCCATCCGGCTTCGGATGGGCGACTGGGCCACCGCCCCGCGCGAATCGGGAGGAACAACTCGTCCCACCGGTCGCCGAAGACGGGCGCCGGCCCGACGTAGCCGAGCTCCAGCATCCTGGTGTGGATCCGCATGATCATGACTTTCGGCCTGCCGAGCATCTCACTCGTCACCTGGAGGTAGTCGATCGTGTGGCGCCGGAACGCCGCATATCGGTGGATGTCCCGGTTGAACTGCGCGATGCTCTCAGCGTGCTGTCGGCCCTCGTACTCCAGCGCCAGCATCACGCAACGGATCAACAGGTCGACAATCCCCAGGAGCTCACCGTCGACCACGACCTCGATGTTGGTCTCCGGCCGTGGCAGCCCCGCCGCGACGACGCACGAGCGCACCTCGGACTCCTTGAGCGATCGCGACCCTCCGTCGAGCAGCGGTAGAACACGCCGCGACTGGCGTGCACCCGGACGCCACTGCTGTGCGCGCGCCACCTCGCCGACCTCGATCGTGGTCATGTGCCGGTGGTGCAGCAGCCAGTCGCCGACCTTGATCGCATCGATGAGGCGGGCCGTGGCGCAGTACTGGATGAACGCTGCCGCAGGTGTCACCCCGATCGCGTCAAGTGGTGGCAGCACCTCAGTCCGGTGGAGGAAGACTCCCGGCATGTGGATATGCAGATCCCCACTGACGGTGAACCTGACCGGCCGGACCGCGCCGACGTCCAGTCCCAGCGCCTGGATACGAGAGAGGTGGCTGAGCTGCGCCCGTGGAGACATCGCCAAGGACGAGGCGGTGATCCAGTCGAGGTCGCTCATCTCGTGATCGCGATGTGCCCAGACCCGCGGGAGCACCCGCGTCCAAATCGGGCCGTTGAGCATGTCGGGGGTGACACCGAACGAGATGGCCTCGGACTGGTGGAACGGTCGACGCCGAAGGGTCTCCGGCACGAAGGGATGCGGTGGCATACGTACCACCTGACGTCCCCCGTCCGGGCGCCGCGACGCTGAACTGCAACGCTGTGGAAACGCTCGCGGCCCCGGCCCGCTGTGGAGAGGTAGGTGGGTCGCCTTTCCCGCGCCGGATAGCCGACACATCCACCGCTCACAGAGGCGATAGCCGAGCAAGTCACCGCCCCCGGGAGGGCTAGAGGACATTGCGGGGACGGAACTGGACGCTGATGCGGGGTCCGACGGGCTTCGCGGTCTTGAGGATCGCGTGGTCCCACGTGCGCTGGCACGAGCCGCCCATCACCACGAGATCGCCGTGCCCGAGCGAGAAGCCGATCTGCTCGCCGCCGTCACGCGGACGCAGTGAGAGCCGACGGGCGGCGCCCAACGAGACGATGGCGACCATCGTGTCGGCCGACCGTCCGCGGCCGATCCGGTCACCGTGCCACGCGACGCTGTCCCGGCCGTCGCGGTAGTAGCAGAGCCCCGCGGTCGCGAACCGCTCGCCGAGCTCGGTCTCGTAGTGGTCACCCAGCTGTTCACGCGCGTCGCGCAGCAAGGGGGCGGGCAGCTCCGCTCCGCTGTCGTAGTGGCACAGCAGCCTCGGCACGTCGACCATGCGGTCGTACATCTCACGATTCTCGGCCCGCCACGGCACCTCCGCCTGCAGACGCAGGAACAACTCGTCGGAGCCGGCAACCCAACCCGGCATGACATCGACCCAGGCGCCGCGGCTGAGCACGGTGCGACGGACCGTCAGCGCGTTGAGCTCCGTCGGTCGTCCCGCATCGAGCAGGGAGCCCTGGAAGAAGTCCTCCATGGGTAGAGCGTACGCCAGTTCGAACGCCTGTTCTATCTTCTAGCCGATGTCGCGGCGCTCCAACGCCACCATGCCGCCGATCCCGGCGAGCCCCGCCAGCATCGCGACCACCAGCAGCGGCATGGGTCGCAGGTCCTCCGCGGGCAGCAGCGCGAGGTGGTGAAACGGTGAGACATTCTGCACCCAGCCCGGGAGCCGGAGCGCGGCGCCGAACAGCATCACGACGACGCAGAGGCCCAGGAAGAACCAACCGACCGATCCCCACCTGGTGCGGGTGCCGTACGCGAGCCACGCGACCCCCGCCAGCAGCAGCACCGGCACGACGTACTGCACCGTCGCTCCGGTCAGCCGGAGCACTGCCCCGGAGTCGCCCGCCACGATTCCGAAGCCCAGCCCCAGACCCAGTCCGGCGGCCAGCAGGACGATCACCGTCCCCAGGACCGTGACGGCCAGCTGCGACAGCGCCCAGCTTCGTCGCGAGACCGCGGTGGCGAGCAGCAGCTCGGCGAAGTACGCCGCTTCCTCGCCCCGCAGCCGCAGCACCGACGAGATCGCGAATCCAGCGCCAACAAGCCCCAGCATCAAGGCCGTCGTGGCGTAGAACGAGTCGACCAGCGATCCCCCACCCTGAGCAAACATGTCCGCCGCGAACTGCGAGTCGCCGACGAGGTCACCCACGCTGTCGCCGATCGACCCGTACGCAACGCCCATCAGCGCCAGCCCGGCGGTCCAGCCCACGACGCTCCCGCGCTGCAGCCGCCAGGCGAGCGCGAACGTCGAGCCAAGCTCGCCACGCGATGGCCCCGGACGAGCCTGCAGCACTCCGCTGCCGATGTCGCGGTGGTCGAACAGCTGGACGGCGACGACACCCAGTACGCCGATCGCGCCGAGCGACAGCAGCGCCGGCCACCACGTCTCACCCGCGTAGGCCCGCATGTACTGACCCCAGCCGATCGGCGAGAGCCACGACAGCGCACCATTGCCCAGATCGCCGATCGCACGCAGCGCGTAGGCGATGCCAATGGCCGCACCGGTGATGCCGTACGCGCCGCGGGTGCTCGCCGCGAGCTGGACCGCGACCAGCGCGACCCCGGCGAAGACCAGGCCAGCCAGCCCCGCGGCGAGCGCGACGACGATCGATCCCTCCACCGGCAGGTCGTACGACACCAGGCTGCCCGCGAGCAGCAGGACCAGCAGCACGTTCGCGATGAACGCGACCAGCGCGGCAGCCGCCATCGGGGCGTGGCGACCGATCGCGGCAGCCCGCACGAGCTCGTCGCGGCCGCTCTCCTCCTCGGCACGGGTGTGCCGACCGATGAGGAACATGCTCATGAGCCCGGCGATGACTGCACCGAACGCCGCAGACTGCCACGCAACCTGTCCGCCGATCGTGTCGAGGGCCCGCGCGGGGCCGGCCATCGCGATGAACGCGGCATTGCCCTCCATGCTGGCGGCGGCCTTGGAGAGCTCGGCCTGCGACGGGTAGAGGCCGTCCACGCTGACCGCCTGCGAGTAGTAGATCGAGACGTTTCCCAGGATCCACCAGAGCATCATGAGTCGGTCCCGGCGGAGGTGGAACCGCAGCAACGCCAGCGTCCCGGCGAACGCCGTCACGACGGGACCTCCTCGCCGTAGTGGCGCAGGAACAGCTCCTCCAACGTCGGCGGCTGGCTCGTGAGCGTCCGCACGCCGAACCGGCCGAGCGCCTCCAGGGCCGCGCCGAGCTGCAGCGTGTCGACCTCGAACGCCGCCCGGTTGCCATCGACCACCAGGCCGTGAACGCCGGTCAGCCGGTCAAGGCCCGACGGCGTCTCGGCGAGCTCGGCGTTGACCGAGGTGCGGGTGAGGTGGCGCAGGTCGGCCAGCGTCCCGGACTCGACCGTGCGACCGGCGCGAATGATGCTGACCTTGTCGCACAACCGCTCGACCTCGGCGAGGATGTGGCTCGAGAGCAGCACCGACCGGCCGTCGTCCTTGAACTCCTCGACGCAGTCGGTGAACGCCGCCTCCATCAAGGGGTCGAGACCCGAGGTCGGCTCGTCGAGGATCAGCAGGTCGACGTCGGATGCCAGGGCCGCGACGAGGGCGACCTTCTGCCGGTTGCCCTTGGAGTACGTCCGCGACTTCTTGGTCGGGTCCAGCTCGAATCGATCGACGAGCATGGCGCGGCGCTTCTCGTTGAGCCCCCCGCGGAGCCGACCGAGCAGGTCGATGACCTCGCCACCGGAGAGGCCGGGCCAGAGGTTGACGTCGCCCGGAACGTACGCCAGTCGGCGGTGCAGTGCCGCGGCGTCGCGCCACGGATCCTGCCCGAAGAGCGTGACGGTGCCGGCGTCGGCACGCAGCAAGCCCAGCAGGACCCGGATCGTGGTCGACTTGCCCGATCCGTTGGGGCCCAGGAACCCGTGCACCTCGCCACGCGGGACCCGCAGGTCAAGGCCATCGAGTGCGGTCGTCCGGCCGAACCGTTTCACGAGTCCGGCGATGTCGATGACAGTCTCCATGCCACCGACGGTACTCATGCGGTTCGGCGTGCAGCCGGTGCCCGCTGGTCGTCAGTGCGAGGAACCGCGCACCTGGGCGAGGTAGACCAGCGCGGCAACGGTGCCGAGCAGGTTGAGCAGTCCCAGTGGGGCCCACCACAGCAGGTGGGCCAGCACCGCGAGCACCAGGATGATGATCCAGGTCTGCTTGGGCAGCGTCTCGATGTAGGTGAATTGAGCCGATGGCCTGGCGACGGAGTCGACCAGGGCAAAGCCCTTGGCTGCGAACAGCGCGATGGACAAGATGATCATCACGTTGCTCTGGATCTCGAACATGCCCGAAGGCTATCGGGCGACGAAAGAGGCGGGCCCCCGGTCGGGGACCCGCCTCTTTCGATTCGGAGGGATCAAGCCTTCGCGGCAGGAGCCTTCGCGGCAGGAGCCTTCGTGGCCTCGGGGGCCTTCTTGGCGGCCGGAGCCTTCTTCGCAGCAGGCGCCTTCTTGGCGGCCGGAGCCTTCTTCGCAGCAGGCGCCTTCTTGGCGGCCGGAGCCTTCTTCGCAGCAGGCGCCTTCTTGGCCGGCTCCGGCGTCTTCTTGACGGCGGTGTCAACCTTCTCGGCAGCCTTGCGTACCGAGGTCGGCGCCTTCGACGTCACCTTGGTGACGGTGTTCTTGGCGTCCGTCACGAGCTGCTCAGCGCGCTTCTGCGCCTCGTCGGCGAAGCCCTTGGCCTGCTTGGTGTAGTCCTCGACGCTGCCGTTGGCGTGGGCAACGAGCTTCTCGCTGCGCTTGGCGAGGTCGGCGTACGCGCTCGTCGCGGTGCCGAGGGCGGTCGTGGCGAAGTCCTGGGCCTGCTTCTGCAGGTCGGACACGTCGAGCTTCTTCAGGGTGTCCTGAAGTGCCTTGACGTCGTCGACGATGGACTTGACCTGGGTGTTGATCGTGTCGGTGATGCTCATATTTCCTCCTGGTTGGCTTCGGTCACTGTTGCGGCCAGCTCGGTGTCCGATGCTTCGTCGGTGCCGACGAAGGAGCGATAGATATCGAGCAGCGCAGTCTTCTGACGCTCTGTGAGACGGGGGTCGAGGGCTATGGCGTCCTCGACCATCCGGGCTCCGCTCTCGTCGGCATCGAGGATGCCGGCACGAACGTAGAGCGACTCGGCGGAGATTCGCAGCGCCTTGGCGATCTGCTGCAGTACCTCTGCCGAAGGTCGGCGCAGACCTCGTTCGATCTGGCTGAGATACGGATTGGAGACATCCGTCAACTCGGCCAGTTGTCGAAGCGACATCTGTGCCTGACCTCGCTGCTCACGCAGATATTCGCCGAGTCCCTCGACTGTCCTCTGCATGCTCAACTTGGCCATGCCTCCAGTTTGCTTGCAAAAGTTAGCAAATGCAAGCAGAGCCGCTAGCGATGTGCGTCACACGCGTTTACGCAGGTCAGAAGGTCAATCGGAGCTCGCCCACGGATCGGCCGCCGCCCAGGACCTGTGGCCGCTCGCGCAGCATCGGCGCCTCGAGACCAGCCAGCTCAAGAGCCCGCCCCATGACCGCATAGAGGGGTCGCTCCGCGCCGTCCTCGATCTTGACGGCGTACGCCGAACCGTCAGGCAGTCCAGCCACGTAGACGCTTTCGGCACCGGACTTCGCGATCAGGCCGGGGAACGCCAGCATCAGGTCGCGCTCCTCACGTGTCGTGCCGCTGACGTACTCGGGGTGCGCGACCATGGCCCCCACGAGCCGCGCGCCGTGGCTTCCGTTCGGGCTCTGCACGATCCGGCCGATGGCGCTGGCCAGCCGCTGGAGCGACGTGCCCAGCAGCGGCGCCCCGCACCCGTCCATGCCGATCGCCGCGGGGGGACCGTCCGTGAGCTCGGTGAACGTTGCGGTGATCTCCTGCTGCAACGGGTGATCCGGGTCCAGATAGCTCGCAGTCGGCCAGTCCCGCGTGACGCAGGTCAGCAGCATCGCGGCGTGCTTGCCCGAGCAGTCCATGCAGATTGCTGCTCGTCGGCCACCGGCGCGGAGGTAGTCCGCGTGCGTGTGCGGGTCGAGCGGGTACGACGGCGGTGTCTGCAGGGCCGTCTCGTCCAGCCCGGCCAGTGCCAGGATCTCGCGCACGCCGTCCAGGTGCAGCTGCTCACCCGAGTGGCTCGCCGACGACAGCGCCAGCAGCCGGCCGTCGAGCGGCAGACCGGCACGCAACATGCCGAGCGCCTGGATCGGCTTGTTCGACGACCGGGGGAACACCACGGTGCTCGGATCACCGATCGACCAGGTCACCTCTCCAGCGGGGTCGACCCCGACGGCGACGCCACGATGACGACTCTCCACGAACCCGGAACGCACGATCTCGGCAAGGACATCCATCCCGCCAGAGTAGAAGACATCGGACCCGGCGCGGCCCCGCGCCCTCGTGGCTACGATGACGTGGTGCCCGCACCCTCTTCGAGTCTCGCCCAGTTCCACGCCGTGATCCCGGCAGGCGGTGCCGGCACCCGCCTCTGGCCCTTGTCGCGCGCCGCGCGCCCGAAGTTTTTGCTCGATCTGGACGGTTCAGGTCGCTCCCTGCTGCAGCAGACGTGGGACCGGCTGGTCGATCTGATCCCCGCCGAGCACATCCACGTCGTGACCGGCGCTGCGCACGCCGAGGCGATTCGCAAGCAGCTGCCCGAGCTCACGAGCCTGTTCGTCGAGCCATCACCCCGCGACTCGATGCCGGCCATCGGGCTCGCCGCAGCTGTGATCGGATCGGCCGACCCTGACGCCATCATCGGGTCGTTCGCCGCCGATCACGTCATCGACGACCAGGTGTCGTTCGCCGAGGCCATCGGACAGGCCGTTGCGGTCGCCCAGACGGGGATGATCACCACGATCGGCATCACCCCGACCGGTCCCTCGACGGCGTTCGGCTACATCGAGTCCGGCGACCACCTGACGGTGGACGGGGCCGGCTCGGCCCGCGCCGTCACCCA
The DNA here is from genome assembly GCF_003443875.1 of Aeromicrobium sp. A1-2. Taxonomy (NCBI): domain Bacteria; kingdom Bacillati; phylum Actinomycetota; class Actinomycetes; order Propionibacteriales; family Nocardioidaceae; genus Aeromicrobium; species Aeromicrobium sp. A1-2. The sequence continues at coordinate 2,717,658 of NZ_CP027482.1, forward strand.
GTTCGTCGAGAAGCCTGACCTGGCTACTGCCACGGCGTACGTCGCGACGGGGCTGCACAGCTGGAACGCCGGCATGTTCGTGACTCGGACTGACGTCCTGCTGGGTCATCTCGCCCGACTCCAGCCCGGACTCCACGCGGGTCTCACGAAGATCGCCGCCGGCTGGTCGACCGAGCACCGGGACGGGCTCCTCGACGAGGTCTGGCCGACTCTGACCAAGATCGCGATCGACCACGCGATCGCCGAGCCGGTCTCTCTCGAAGGTGGCATGGCCGTCGTTCCGGGCGCCTTTGCCTGGAACGACGTCGGCGACTACGCCGCCCTGCAGGACATCGGCGGCACCTCCTCGCAGGACACGGTGTGGATCGACTCCGACGGCTTGGCCATCGCCGACGACGGCACCACGATCGCGGTGGTGGGGCTGCGCAACGTCGTCGTGGTGCGCACGTCCGATGCTCTGCTCGTGACCACCCGGGAGCACGTCCAGCAGGTCAAGGACGTCGTCAGCGCCCTGAAGGACCGCGGCCGCGTCGACGTCGTTTGAGCTGGCGCTCGCTGTACGGCGGGACCAGGTCGATCAGCTCGCCCGCGACGGTCTCGGCCGTCGGGGTGTACGCCTGCGCGACCTCCCCGGTGCCAACCACACGAACCTCACCGTCGTCAGGACCGGCGTAGACCGCGTCGCCGCGGCCGAGCTTGAGTCGCTCGCCGGATTCGTTGACGAGCTCGACCTCGCCACCCGTGCAGACCACGATGCGCTGCCGTGCGGTCGGGAGAAGTGTGCCCTCGGGCTCGGCGCGCGAGCACTGGCTCACGGCGAGCGCGAACTCACGCACGTCCGGGCTGAACACGTCGGTCGAAAATCCGAACGGCTCGGGAGCCACCCGGGCGAGCCGCGACATGCCTCGGTCCAGGCACTTGACCAGACCTTCAGGGTCCAGCGCCTTGGTCGTCAGGCCGGCTCGCAGGACGTTGTCGGACGCCGCCATGACCTCCAGGCACATGCCGCGCAGGTGCGCATGGATGATGCCAGTGCCCAAGAAGGCCGCCTCGCCGGGCTGCAGCGTCAGCCGGTTGAGCGCCAGCGAGATGATCACTCCGATGTCATCGGGATAGTGCTCGGCGATCTCGGTCGCGGTGACGTAGGCACGCTTGACGTCGATGCCCTGGTCGACCAACGTCCGGCAGCACGCGACGACCCTCGCGATGTCGCCCGGGTCGACGGGCTCGGTCAGCAGCCGTTCAACGAGCCGCACGATCCCCGGGAAGCCGGGCGCAGCGTGCAGATCCTCCGCGAGGCTCTGCGCGAAAGGCGTGTCGATGCCGTTGAGGACGCGCAGGATCTCGGCGGTCGGCCGGAATCCGACGAGAGTGTCGAACGTCGTCAGCGCGTAGGCCATCTCGGGCTTGTGGTGCGGATCCTTGTAGGTGCGGGTAGGCGACTCCAACGGAACGCCGGCAGCCTCTTCGGCCGCGAAGCCGGCCTGCGCCATCGCTTCGCTGGGATGCACCTGCAACGAGAGCGGCCGGTCCGCCGCGAGGATCTTGAACATGAACGGCAGCTCGCCAGCGACCTCGTCGAGCGACATCGTGCGATCCGGGCCCTGGATCGTGGACGGCCCGAGCGGGTGCGTCCCCATCCAGATCTCTGCCACCGGGGTCTCCCCCGGCTCGAGACCCATGAACCGCGGGATGTCGGCCGTCGAGCCCCAGTCGTAGGCCCTCGAGGCGTTGTCGAGCCGCAACATTACTTGTGCCGGGGCTTGCGGGTGCCTTCACCCGACGCTGAGCCTGGGCCGGACTTCTTCTCGTAGGGCTTCTTCTCGTAGGGCTTCTTCTCGTACGGCTTCTTCTCGCCTGAGCTCTTCTCGTACGGCTTCTTCTCGTACGGCTTCTTCTCGTACGGCTTTTTGGCGTAGGGCTTCTTCTCGTACGGCTTGCTGCCCTTGCGGTCCTCGCGGGTGCGCTTGATCGGCGGGCCGTCGTCAAGCTGCAGGTCAATGAGCTTGCCGGAGATGCGCGTGTTGGCCAACGCCTCGAAAACCGCATCGGGGAGGTCGACCGGAAGCTCGACCAGGGTGTGCTCGGTGCCGATCGTGATCTTGCCGAAGTCCGACCGCTTGAGGCTTCCCTCGTTGGCGAGCGCTCCGACGATCATCGACGGGCCGATCTTGTGCCGCTTGCCAACCGCGACGCGATACACCGCCGAACCTTCTGACGGCAGACGGTCAGAGCGATCGAAGCCGGCCGGCTTGCTGCGCGGGGCGGAATCGTCACGCGGGGCTCGGACCGACTTGGGCGGATCGGGCCGCAGGAAGAACTCCTTGTCGGTCTGGCTCATGACCGCGAGCGCGGCGGCGGCATCGGTCATTGAGACCTCGTTCTCGCTGACGTACTCCTCGACGAGCGTGCGGAAGGCATGGAACTGCGGCGAGCCCATGCTCGAGGTGATTGCGTTGGCGAATCGGCCCGCACGGCGTTCATTGACCTCCTCGGCGGAGGGCACCGACATCTCCTCGACCGGACGGCCGGAGACCTTCTCGATCGCCGACAGCATGCGGCGTTCACGCGGTGTGACGAAGAGGATCGCCTCACCGGTGCGCCCGGCCCGGCCTGTGCGGCCGATGCGGTGGACATAGGCCTCGGTGTCGTGCGGGATGTCGTAGTTGACGACATGGGTGATCCGGTCCACGTCGAGCCCACGGGCCGCGACATCCGTCGCCACGATCAGGTCGATCCCGCCGGACTTGAGCTGCGCGACGGTGCGCTCACGCTGGGCCTGCACGAGGTCGCCGTTGAGGGCTGCCGCGGAGTAGCCGCGGCTGCGCAGCTTGTCGGCCAGCTCCTCGGTCGCCGACTTGGTGCGCACGAACACGAGCATGCCGTCACCGGTCTCGACCTCGAGCAGACGCGTCAGCGCATCGAGCTTGTGGTGGTGCGACACCTGGATCCAGCGCTGGCGGACCGTCGCGGTCGAGGTCGTGGCCTTGGGCGTCGCGATGTCGACCGGGTCGTGCAGGTACTTCTTGGCCAGGCTGCGAATCTGCTTGGGCATCGTTGCGGAGAACAGGGCGACCTGCTTGTACTCCGGAGTGTCGGCGAGGATTCGCTCGACGTCCTCGGCAAAGCCCATGTTGAGCATCTCATCGGCCTCGTCGAGCACCAGGAACTCCAGCGCCGTCAGGTCCAGGCTGCCGCGCTCGAGGTGGTCGATCACGCGGCCGGGGGTGCCGACGACGATGTGGGCGCCCTTCTGCAGGCCCGAGAGCTGGAAGCCGTAGCCCTGCCCGCCGTAGACCGGAAGGACCCGGACTCCGGGGATGTTGACGGCGTACGCGGTGATCGCCTCACAGACCTGGAGCGCGAGCTCACGGGTCGGGGCGAGCACGATGGCCTGCGTCTTGGCGTTGGAGGGATCGATCTTCTGCAGGATCGGCAGCGCGAACGCCGCGGTCTTGCCGGTGCCAGTCTGCGCCAGGCCGACGACGTCCTTGCCCTCCAGCAGGGTCGGGATCGCGCGGGCCTGGATCGGGGTCGGGGTCTCGTATCCCAGCGACGACAGTCTGCTGACGAGGGAGTCGACGAGGCCGAGCTCGGCGAACGTCGGCGTGGACGGGGTTTCTTCGGTGGTCATGATTGCTCTCGTCTCGAATGACGCGGGGGCGGATCTCGCTTGATCCCGGCGACACTGGAAACCGCCGTGAATCGGGGGCGCAGCCGCGCGTGCTCGCGCAAGGTCCACGGTATCGGTCGTCGGCATGATCGGTGAAACTCACGGATGCGCAACCGGAGTGTCATTGGACTCAGTAGGCGCCCGCGGACGACACAACTGCCCGGAACGTCTTCCACAGGATCAGCATGTCGCCCACCAGGGACCAATTCTCGACGTAGTACAGATCGAGCCGGACGGTGTCCTCCCAATCCAGCTCGGAACGCCCCGAGATCTGCCACAGACCGGTCATGCCGGGGCGCACCAGCAGCCGACGACGGGCCTCGGCGGCGTAGCCGGAGACCTCCGAGACCAGGGGTGGTCGCGGTCCCACCAGGCTCATGTCGCCCTTGAGGACGTTGAACAGCTGCGGCAGCTCGTCCAAGGAGTAGCGCCGAAGGAATCGGCCAACCCGGGTCACCCGAGGGTCGTCCCGCATCTTGAACATCACGATGTTGCCGGTATCGGGCTCCAGGTCCGCGAGCATCGCGTCCGCGCCCTCCACCATGCTGCGGAACTTGATCATGCCGAACGTCTGGCCGTCCTGCCCGACCCGCTCCTGCACGAAGAACACCTTGCCGGCGCTGGTGAGCTTGATCGCGACCGCGAGCACAACGAGCACGGGCGAGAACGCGAGGACCAGCGCGAGGCCACCGACGCGATCGAACAGACCCTTGGCCCAGCGCTGCGCACCCCGGTAGGACGGCTGCTCGACGTGCAGCAACGGCAGTCCGGCCACGGGGCGGATGTGCACCCGCGGCCCAGCGATGTTGGCCAGCGAGGGCGCCACGATGATCTCGATGTCGTAGCCCTCGAGGTCCCAGCCGAGCCGACGGACCATGTCGGGGTGCATCGCATCTGACGATGTCACGATGAGGGCGTTGGCACCGGATGCCAGCACGGTCTGGGTGAGGCCGTCGACGCCCCCCAGGACCGGGACACCCGCGACCTGACGCGGCGGGTCCGGCGTCGTGATGCAGGCGCCCGTCAACCGGTAGCCGAACACCGCGTTGCGGCCGATCACCGCGGCAATGTTCTCGACCGCCGCGGTGCTGCCGATCACGATCGCCGCGTACGTCATCTGCCCGCGCTGTCGACGCACCAGAAGCCACTGGCGCCACGACCAGCGACTCAGGGCCAGCAGGGTCAACCCGAAGGGCAGCAGCACCAGGACGTACATCCTCGGGACCTTGAACTCGGCCATGTAGCCGCAGAACGCGATGACCGCGAACACCACGAGCGTGGAGCTGAAGACCCGTTTGTACTCCTCGGGTCCGGCGCCGAAGACCCGGGTGTCACGGGTGCCGGCCAGAGTCAGGACGACATGCCACAGCATGGCCATCCCGACCGATGCTCCGACCAGCTCAGGCGTGAATGCCTCGAATCCGACCTCGGCGATGCTCGCAGCCCACACGACGTGCGCGGTTGCGAAGACCCAGACCAGGATCACCAGGTCGGAGAGCACGAGGATGCGGCCGTAGTGACGCTCCCAGTCGGCACCTCGACGATCCGTCGCGGCTCTCACGCCCAGTTCCGTTCCGCCTAGCCCCGAGTTGGTGGCGGAATCCATCCGGAGGCTCACGCGCGGGACGGCCGCCGAACCATCCGACGTCCCAGTGCGATCGCGAACATGAGTGCCCCGATCAACGAGGCCGTCAGCGCGACGCTCCCTGCTCCGAGTACGAGGTCACCATAACCACCCTCGGTGTCGGCGAAGGCCGACAGCAATCCGTCGTGTCCGGACTGGAGCCACATGAACAACGGCGGAAGCAACGCGACGAAGCCCGTGCACGCGAATGCCATGAGCACGCGGCTCATGCCGATCGGTGTGTAGTCCATGGGAATCTCAGCTCTGCGGGGGTCGGGCGGAAGGACGCTCTGCAATAGAAACGATCGTTGGCCAATGGGGTTACGCCCGCCCAAACCCGCCGTGGCAGATGGGCCACGAGTCGGCGTCCGGGTGTCGTAGCCTTCGTCTGCAGGTTCCACATCACCGAGGAGTTGTCCGATGAAGCAGGGTCATCCCGCCAAGCTGCTGTTGCGACGGTGGCCGTCGATCGTGGTCATGACGGTGATCGGACTGGTTCTGGCCGGGGCCTATCTGGCCTCGGCGTCCCCGCTCTACACCGCCCATGCCGACATCCTGATCTCTCCGCCCGTCGCCCAGAGCACTCGCGCAGTGTCCGACCGAACGGTCGAGTCGTACGCACAGGTGCTGGGTGGGCGAGGCACTGCCGGGCGAGTCGTGCAGGATCTCGGCCTGCCGATGAGCGGACGCTCGGTCGATCTCCGCCTCGACGGCGAGGTCGTCCCCGGCACCTCCACGCTGCGGGCAACCGCCGAGGACGGCAGCCGCGAGCGCGCCGCCGAGATCGGCCAGTCCGCCGCCGAGACGTTCGTGACCTGGTTCGGCACGCTGGACACCGACCTCACCGCGACCGTGGTCGAGAAGGCTGCCGTCCCGACCACGGCGTCGAGCCCGTCACGGGCGGGCTGGCTGACAGCCGGAGGAATCCTCGGACTGCTCGCCGGACTCCTCCTGACGTGGGCACGCAAGGCCTCCGACCACAGCATCCGCACCCCGGCCGAGCTCGAGGAGATCTCCGAAGCGCCGGTGCTCGGCGCCATCGCGTACGACCGCGCCGCGGTCGACTCACCACTCATCACCTCGCTCGGGACGCACCACCCTCGATTCGAGGCGATCCGGATCCTGCGGACGAACCTGCAGTTCCTCGACATCGACCGGGACACCAAGGTCATCACGATCACGAGCTCCTTGGCCGGCGAGGGCAAGTCGACCACGGCGTGCAACCTGGCCATTGCGCTGTCACAGACCGGTTCCCGGGTCGCGCTGGTGGAAGGCGACCTGCGCCGGCCGCGGGTCAGCGAGTACCTCGGCATCGAGAAGGCCGTCGGGCTGACCACGGTCCTCGTCGGTCGGGTGACCCTCGACGCAGCGCTGCAGCCTGCCGCGACCCCGGGACTCGACGTCCTGACCAGCGGATCGCTGCCACCCAACCCGTCGGAGATCCTGCAGACCAACGCGATGCGAGCGCTGGTCTCGGATCTGCGGCACCGCTACGACATCGTGCTGATCGATGCGCCACCGCTCCTGCCGGTGACCGACGCCTCGCTGCTCGCCTCTATCTCGGACGGGGCAATCCTGGTCGTGCGTCACGGCCAGACCAGCCGCGACGAGGTACGCACCGCGACCGAACGCCTGCACTCCGTCGGCGCCCGGCTGCTCGGCACGGTGCTGAGCATGTCGCCGGTCAAGGAGCTGTCTCGCTACGGGTACGGCTACGGGTACGGCTACGGACCCGACTACTTCGCGCAGGCCACCGGCGGTCGCAGGGGCGGGGCGCGCCGGTCCTAGCGGACCAGACTCACTGGACCGCGACGAGCGCGTTGAGCCGGCGGCTGATCGCGTCGACGGCCTCGTCGATCTGGTCCGCGGTACGACGATGTATCGCCGGGCTTCGGCGATACGGATCGTCGATGTCGGCGTTGCTGGGAGCCTTGCTGCGCTGACGCGCTGCGTTGGCGACCAGCTCGTACGGATCGCTGCCCTCGACCAGATCGCCCAGGGCCGCGAACTCACGCAGCGTGAAGGTCCGGCGCAGGGCACGCGGGCTCATCGAGAGGATCGCCGAGCGATGTTCACGGGTCGCCGCCAGGATCAGGTCTGCGGAATCGACGAGATAGGAATCGATCGCGTGTGACCGGAAGCTCTTCGCCGAGTGCCCGAGCCGCATCAGCTCCATCGTGGCCATCGCGTCCATCGGTTGCCGGTCCCAGCCCTGCACTCCGGCGCTGGCGACCTCGAACCTGTCCGGGACCAACGATGCCCGCAGGAGCGCCTCGATCATCGGGGACCGGCAGATGTTGGCGGTGCACACTGCCAGGATCGCGAAGCGACGGGCGGTCATCAGCCCAGGACCGGTCGGACGTGGAGCCCGGCCTCCGGATCGACGAGCACCTCCTGGTTGGCGGCGACCCCGTCGGCCAGCAACGTGGCGGTGGTGGCGACGTTGCGCTTGACGACGGCCAGGGCGATCGGCCCGAGCTCGTGGTGACGTGCCGCCGATCCGACGAAGCCCACCCGAACGCCGTCGAGAGTCACGTCCGAGCCATGCGACGGCAGGTGGTCCACCGAACCGTCCAGCAGCAGCCGGACCAGACGGCGAGGCGGTCGGCCGAGGGTGTGTACGCGGGCGACGGTCTCCTGGCCGCGATAGCAGCCCTTGTCGAGGTGAACCGCCACGCCCAGCAGGCCGAACTCGTTGGGAATCGCACGCTCATCGGTGTCCAGACCGACACGCACCAGTCCGGACTCGATCCGCGCGGCCTCCCATGCCCACAGCCCGACCGGGTCGCCAAGTTCCGCCGGCAGGTCCAAGAGGGACTCGCGCGGGCGGAGCTCCCACGACAACACAGGTGGGCCGTCTGCGCCCGTGGCACGGGGGCGACCGATGACAGCCCAGTCGGCCGTTGCCAGAACCACGTCGACCCGCATCATGAACCGCATCCGGTCCAAAAATTCCACCAGCGCAGCGCCCGCGCCGGGCTCGGTGTGGGCCCAGAAGATCTCGCCATCGTCGACTCCGGAGAACCCGTGCTCGATGCGGCCCTGTGGCGAGAGGAGCAGCACCTCGGTCTGCACGCCGGGCGCGAGACCTTCCAAGAACTGGGTCGTCAGCGAGTGTAGCCAGGTCAGTCGGTCGGGCCCGCTGATCGTGACGACGTCCCGATGCGAAAGGTCCACGAATGTCTCGCCCGTGGCCAAACGGTGCTGCTCGGCAGAGATAGCGCCGTAATGCGCCGCGACGTCGCCGTCGGGCGCATCGCCGCCCACGGCGCCGTGGAGGGCCAGGAGCGGGCTGCGGTGCTCAGACACGGGCCAGTCGCCCCCACAGGTGGGACTGCATCTCCTGGCCCTCGGCAGCCATGTCGTACGCGTACATCAGGTCGCCCTCGACGAGTCCGTACATCCGCTGTCCGGCGGTGTACTCCTTCGCCGTGGCGGTGCGGGCGACGATGTCGGTCGCCAGGGTGATTCGTGGTCCGTCGACCTCGCCGTACCAAACCTCGGCGTAGCCGGTCGGATGCGCCAGGACGAGCTCCAGCTGGCCTTCGCCCTTGGGTCTCAGGAAACCGGTCTCCAGAGCACCGGGTCGCACCCGCTTGCCAGCCTCGTCGGTGATCCACGTGCGGCTGAAGTAGTGGAGGAACGGGCGCGTGTCATGCGCGAAGACGATGTCCTGCTCGAAGGTGAACCCATCGATCGTCGGATAGTCCCCGTGCCCGTCGCCGTGCCAGTTGCCCAGCAACCACACGACCGGCATCAGGTCGGGGTGAAGGTCGGACGGTATCTCGAACGGCATGTTTCCAGTCTACGGTGGGGCTCTACGCTGGACCGATGAGAGCCGTCGTGCAGCGCGTCACCCAGGCTCGAGTCGACGTCGACGGCCAGACCGTGGGGGCCATCGGTACGGGCCTCGTGGTCCTGCTGGGCGTGACGCACGACGACACCACCGAGACCGCCGAGCGGCTCTCGACCAAGATCTGGAACCTGCGGATCCTGCGCGGCGAGGAGTCCGCGGCAGACATCGGTGCCGGCATCCTCGTGGTCAGTCAGTTCACGCTCTATGGAGACGCCCGCAAGGGCCGCCGACCGACCTGGACGGCGGCCGCGCCGGGGGCTGTCGCCGAGCCCCTCTACGACCACTTCTGTGCCAGCCTGCGCGGGGCTGGGGCCATGGTCGCCCAGGGTGTGTTCGGGGCTGACATGGAGATGTCCCTCACGAATGATGGCCCCACCACGCTGATCATCGATCTCTGAACCAATTCGAGTTGGTCGCCTTGCCAGCACCCGGCAGAATGGACTGGATTCCCTGAGAACGGAGCACGATGGCAGGCAAGATCGGCAAGAGGTATCGCGACGCTGGCAAGCGCCGCGATGGAGGTCAACCCTTCCACCGCCGCCACCGCAAGCTACTCGTCGCCCTCGTGGCCCTCGTCGTCGTCGTGCCGGTCATCGGCACCGCCGCATACGCGTACGTCCTGAACAAGCAGCTCGGCAACGTCGACAACGTCACGACCAAGACGCTCGACGAGGCGGACCGCCCCGATCCCGACGAGGGCGATGCGCTCAACATCCTCCTGCTGGGCTCGGACAAGGGCGAGCAGGTCGCGGGACAGACCGCCGAAGAGGCCAAGGCCAACGTCGCCGAGGACGCCAAGTCCGCGACCTGGCCGGCCGGCAAGTACCGCAGCGACACCATCATGATCGTGCACATATCGGCCGACCGGAAGTCGTCGTTCCTGACCTCGATCCCCCGCGACACGTTCACCACGATCTATGACGCCAACGGGCAGCCGCAGGGTCAGAACAAGATCAACGCCGCGTTCTCGGAGTACGGGCCCGCCGGCGCGATCTCGACCGTCGAGCACCTGACGGACCTGCGCATGAAGCATCTCGCCATCATCGACTGGGAGGGCTTCAAGGATTTGTCGACCGCCGTCGGTGGAGTCCCGGTCCACATCCCCGCCGACACCTACGACTCCGCTCAGGACGTTCAGTGGCTGGCTGGCGACTACAACCTCAAGGGCAAGAAGGCCCTGCAGTACGTCCGGCAGCGACACGGCCTGCTCCGCGGCGACTTCGACCGCATCGCGCGTCAGCAGAACTTCCTGCGTGCCCTGATGGGCAAGATGCTCGACAAAGGAACCATGAGCAATCCGGTCAAGCTCATCAACACCGTCAAGGCCCTGACCAAGAACCTCACGGTCGACGAGGAGTGGTCCGGGGGCGACATGCGTGGACTCGCGCTCTCGCTCCGCGGGATGCAGGCCAAGGATGTCTCATTCGTGCAGATGCCTGTCGCCGGCACCGAGACGATCCCGGTCTACGGAAGCATCGTCAGGCTCGAGGACGCCAAGTCGCAGGAGCTCTTCGCAGCGTTGCGCGACGACGACCTGGACACCTACCTCACGAAGTACCCCGGCGACCTGCTGAAGGACAGCAAGGACGTCGGCTGAGACGGCCGTAAATCAGCCGCAGGCGGACTGGACCCGCACGTTGTTGAGCGTCTGCTGCACACCCGGCGTCGTGGAGAACACCGCGTCGCCGCGCTGGCCGCGACCCGAGATCATCGACGTCGTGACGGTGTAGGTCTCGCCCGGGTTGATCACCAGCGTCACGCTCGTGACGTTGCGGCCCAGGTGCCGGTCGGCATAGACGGTCTGCTTCTTGCCGTTGACCCGCACCTCGGTGAAGCCACCGTCGAATGGCGAGTAGGCGCGCACGCTGATCCGCATCGTGCCGCGTGGCGTGAAGGCACCGGTGCCAGTGACGTACGGTGACAAGCGGTCCGCGTTCGACGGCGCGTTCGACCTCAGCTCGGTCGTCGTGCTGAGCTCCTGGACGTCCCCCCGAAGGCAGCGACCGGTCCGAAGGATCGTCGTGTAGTCAAGGTAGAACTCCATCTTGGTGGAGGCTGCGTCACTCAGGTAGACGCCGACGTGGGGCGTCTCCCCGTCATCCCCGCCCACGGCTCCGGACAGGTTCGTGGTCCGGATCTCGCGCTGCTCGTCCTCGTGGGAGGACCACACCGTGAGCCGGTTCTCGTTGGCGGCGGCCACCAGCGCCGAGATGACGACTCGCGACTGCCCGTCGCCGGACTTGACGACATCAAAGATCTTGCGTGCGGCCGAGGCGAAGAAGTCGTCCTGCTCGTCGTTGTCCTGAACCTGGCGGTAGAGCCGGTTGAGCAGGGTGCTGACGGCATTCGACTGGTCGATCACTGCTCCGTTGTCGACCGTGACCGGCCCCGTGCCGCCGAGCACGTAGCTCAGCGCGATGGGGTCGACGGAGATGACCCCATCGACGTCGACACCAAGTCCCTTCTTGACCAGGGCCCGGGTGATCTCACCCGTCCGCGGAAAGTCGGGAGTGATGTTGGCGTCGCGCAGGTCAGTCACCAGGGTCGTGGGGAAGACCGTCTTCTCGTCCTTGGTCATCGGGATGACAGGTTTCGCGACGGGGGGGAGATCCTGGGTCGATCCCTGTTCGCCCATCGAGAGCTTGCCGTTCTTGGCCTTGAGGATTGCGAACGACCCGGCGATACCGCCAGTGGGGCGGACCTCGGCATTGTTCTGGATCAGCAGCAGATAGCGCCTGGTGTCCTTGCCGCCGAGCATCGACGGGAGGAGCTGGGCGGCGGTGCGGCTCGAGCTGGCCGCCGAGCCAGCGGTCGCGATCTTGTTCTGGATCGTCGCTACCGGCCCACGGATCGGCACCAGCAGGGAGTCTGCATCGATCTTCACGAGCTTGTCATTCGCTGCTGCAAGCGCCTCGTCCGCCGCCGCGATAGACGGGCGGATCTCGTTGATCGCCGCGAGGTCGACCTTGCCGTCACGCGGGCTGAACGTGTTGAGGTTGACCTGCTTGGACAGCTTGACGACCGGAGGCATCGCTTCCTGCGAGATCTGGTCGATGACGTCAGCCACCGTCTGCACAGCGGAGACGTTCTTGCCGAAGTAGGGCACGTGCGAGCCGACGATCCACAGGATCCCGTCCGTGCGACTGCGCGCCTCGGCCGCGGACTCCTGCAGCCCGACGAGGGTCGCCTTGGCGCCCACGTCGTCGCCGGCCACGATCTGGCTCTGCAACACCTCGGCCTGGTTGGCAGCAAGCCGCAGCGACGAGCTCGCCTGTCGCGCCTGCAGCCCGAATGCCGCCAGCAGCACGACGATCAGACCCAGCACTCCCCAACCGACCTGGACGCGGGTGATGCGTTGGTACCACGGCCGGTGATGGTGATACCTGGTGCGACCGCCGAATCTGCCGATCCTCATCGCCAGGCCCACACAGACGCGTATGCGCGTCCCGAAGTCAGGACGCGCATACGCAACTGTTCAGGAATCTCAGCGAGTCTGGTGGCGACGGCGTGAGGCGAGCGTGACGCCACCTCCGGCCATGATCAGGGCACCGCCCGCGAGCAGGATCCACAAGCTGGATCCGCCCGTGTTGGGGAGGATTCCGTCACCCGCGTCGCTCACGCCCTTGGGGAGCAGCGTCACGGTGGCCGAGACCGGGCACGTCGATGTGGGGTAGTCCACCGTGTCGTCCGCGGCCTGGAGGACCGCCGAGGAGCCGGTCGAGTAGAACGCGGGCTTGGCGTCGGACGACTGCGTGGGAGCAGAGGCCGGCGCAACACCGGTGGCGTGCTCGCAGCTCGCGGTGATCTTGGAGGTGGTCTTCTTGGTGACCACCTCGGTGCCGAAGGATCCGCTGATCGACGTTCCCGAACCGGTCTTGGACTTGCCCGCGTAGGTCACGGTCCAGTCACAGTCGACCGTGCCGGCGTCGGCGGTGTACTTGAAGGACTGACCGCCTTCGAGCGTGGAGTTGTTGAGCGACAGGGCGATGCCGCAGTCGGGGTAGGCCTGGGCGACGCTGGAAGTCAGCAGGGTCACAGCACCTGCGATGGCTGCCACGGCAGCGAGCCGGAGTTTGAACATTACGCTCCCAGAGTTCCGAGATTTGATGATGCAGGCAAGACGGTCGTGCAGAAAAAAACACCGTACATCGTGCCTAACGAGCGTCTGCGGCGCTTCGTTACGCCAAACCTTAGCGCAGCCACATCGATTGCTGTGCCAGATTTCGGACCTCGCCGGTCGCAGCGGTGCACGCAAGACGAGGTGCGCCCGGCCGGAGCCGGACGCACCTCGCTGGATGCTGGTAGCGCTCAGACCGCGACGGCCACCTCGGCCACGCTGCCCTTGGCGGCCGTGACAGGGCTGTCGACCGAGATCGCCCGGGGGGCCAACGTGCGTAGCGTCCACTCGCCGGGGCCGGCGAAGAACCGGAACTGGCCCGTCACCGAGGTCGGGACCTCGGCGGTGAACTCACCGGTGCGATCGAGCAGGCGGACGTACGCGTTGCCGACCGGCTGGCCGTCACGCGTCACGATGCCCTGGATCACGGCCTGGTTGGCCACGTCGACACCCTCGAGCGAAGGTCCGCCCTTGATCGCGCCGCACATCAGGCAGCACCCGGCTCGTCGCCCAGAGCGACCGGAACGCCGCGCAGCGAGCCATACTCGCTCCACGATCCGTCGTAGTTCTTGACGTTGTCGTGGCCAAGGATCTCTTTGAGCACGAACCACGTGTGCGAGCTCCGCTCACCGATGCGGCAGTAGGCGATGGTGTCCTTGCCTTCGTCCAGACCCGCTCCGGCATAGAGCGTGGCGAGCTCTGCATCGCTGCGGAAGGTGCCGTCGTCGTTGGCAGCCTTGCTCCACGGCACATTGCCCGCGGTCGGGATGTGCCCGCCGATCTGCGCTGCCTCCTGCGGGAGGTGGGCCGGCGCGAGCAGGCGACCTGCGTACTCGTCGGGGCTGCGGACGTCGATCAGGTTCTGGACGCCGATCGCGCCGATGACCTCGTCGCGGAACGCCCGGATGCTGTCGTCGGGCTGCGTGGCGGTGTAGACCGTGGCCTCGCGGCTCGGCACCTCACTGCTCAGCTCACGGCTGTCGAGCTCCCACTTCTTGCGGCCGCCGTCGAGCAGCCGAAGGTTGTCGTGACCGTAGTACTTGAGGTACCAGTAGGCGTAGGCCGCGAACCAGTTGTTGTTGCCTCCGTAGAACACGAGGGTGTCGTCGGTACCTACGCCCTTGGCCGACAGGAGCGCCTCGAGCTTGTCCTTGCCGATGAAATCGTGGCGGACGCCATCCTGAAGGTCGGCCTTCCAGTCGAGCTTGATCGCACCGGGGATGTGACCCTTGTCGTACGCCTCGGCGTCCTCGTCGACCTCGATGAGGACGATGGTCGGGTCGTTGAGGTTTTCCTCGACCCAGTTTGCTGTGACGAGCGCTGATTCGCGGCTCATGGTGTACCTCCGTTGTGCCCTGTCGGGCGATTGAGCTGATGTGGGGATGGATGTCGTGGTGCGCTGGGCTCAGGCGTTGACCGGCGTGAGCCGGCGGACCGCCAGGTAGAGCTCGCAGCCGAGGCACAGGCCCACGGTTGCGTTGAGCAGTGCCGCCATCAGCGCCAACGCCGCGGCGATGTAGGCGACCGTCGCGGCCCCGCCGAGGAATGCGAGCAGCGCGACCGCCGTGAACGACAGCCCGACGATCTGGGCGAATCGGGGCGGCCGGGCGTCCTCGAGCTCGGTCGGTGCGCCGATCCGCGGCCGGATGAAGCGGGCGAACACGATCGCGTATGGCGAGTACTTGAGGCCGACCAGCGCCGCGACGGCGAAGATCGCAACCTGCGCGGCCAGCAACCACACCCCGACCTGGCCGGGAATGACCAGGACGAGAGCGAGGACCGTCGCAGTGGCGGTGGCGGCGACCCGAAGGCCTCGGGGGTCGACGAGATGGGGTTGGGACATGATGCTCCTGCGCTGAAAGGCACGGCCCGGCCTGGCCTGGGCGTGCGAGAACTGACGGACGAGGGGTGTCAGCGCATTCGACACAACGACGAGGACGTGCAGCAGTTGTCCACTGCTCGGCGCCGCGTCAGGTGTGTCGTCTGGAACATGGCTCAAGAGTAGGGCGGGACATCCCTCGAAGCGTCAAACATCTCGCCATGTGGACAGTTGTCTCACATGTTGGCTCGGTTGCTGCAATGGGAGGCCCCGAAGTCAGGGGATGGCCTCGCCGAGCGCAGCCAGGACCTGCTCGCGTCGCGGGAGCCCCGAGGCGCGGGTCGAGATCGCACCACCGGCGTCCAGCACGAGGACCGTGGGCGTGCGCATGATGTTGAGTCGGCGAACCATGTCGAGGTGCGCCTCGGCGTCGATGTCGATCGTGACGACGCCATCAAGCTTGGCCGCGACATCGTCGAGCAGGATCCGCGTCGCCCGGCACGGCGAGCAGAATGCGCTCGAGAACTGGACCAGCGTGGCTCGCTCCCCCAGAGCGCCCCCGAGGTCGGCAGCTGTCAGGACCTCAGCACCCGCCGGCACCGTCGACGCAGCGAACCGCCCGTTGCGGGCCTTGAACGCCATCGCCGTGATGGCCGTCAGCAGCACAGCCACCAGGAGAACGACGATTCCGATCATGCGATGAGTTTACGTCGGGCCGTCGAGTGCCCCAGGCCGTGATCAGAGTCCGGGCGCACCGATGAGCTGGCCACCGACGTACACGAGGGGTGCCGCGAGGGCGATCGACATCGCTCCCGGGAAGCCCCATCCCGCGGCGGCGTGCGTACGACCTCGCGACCAGGCCCGGCCGAGCACCTGGCCCAGGACCGCGAACAGTGCAGCAGCCGAGCCGACCGCGATGCCGAACACCCACGTCATGGGTGAGTCGACCGTGGAGGCGACCGTGGCGCCGCCCGCCGCGCCCGCAACGATCGCGGCCGAAGCCGCGACGTATCTGTCCATCGGGATCAGCCACACCACAAGTCCGGCGGCGACTCCGGCCCCGCCGACCGCGACCACCTCGGGCCCGCCGAGTGACTGGGTCGCACCGATCCACCCCGTGGTCAGCGCCGCGAAGACCCCGAGCGTCACGGCGTAGGCCGTCGACGGCACCAGATCGGCCCGGCCGTCGGTGCGCAGCATCTGCGCGACGAGGGAGACGAACACCCCCACCGCGATGGCCGGCATGATCCCGGCCAGCATGCCGGTGTCGGTCGCGCCGACGACGTCGGGCGACGAGCCCGCAGCGCCGTCCAACAGCCCCGGGAACAGGGCGATCGCCGTCGCGACGCTGCCGGCACTCAGCGCGGCGATGAAGTGGGGCGACCGTATCGATCGGCCCGAGGGATCGACAGCGCTGGGTGCCAGAGCGATCAGGACCTGCACCAGGACCACCGAGGCCGCGACGAAGACCGGGCCCGTATAGGCGGTGAGCGTGATCATGCCGACCAGCACTAGTGACATCAAGGTCGATCCGAGGCGTGACACCCCCGCATGATGCCAGTTGCTGGCGCGGTTTGGCCCGGACTCGGCCACTCAGCCGCCCGCGAACGGTGGCAGGAACTCCACCGTGTCGCCGGTGTGCAACGTCACCTCGGCGTGGTCGCGCGCACCGACTGGCGTCTCCCCGACCAGGATCGAGCAGGTCGAGATCACGTCGTCGAACCGGTCCCGATCCCGGTGACGCCGACTGATCTCCTCGATCAGGGCGGCCAACGTGCTGGCCGGAACCTGCTCGGCCGCGACCCCGGCCGCGGAGCGCGCAGACGCCCAGTAGTGCACTGTGACGCCGTTCTCATTCACGTCTTCTCGTGGCAACTGGTCCGACACATGTCGTATTGTGGTCCATGCATCGAGGCCACGGCGATCCGCCATGGCCTCGTCGTTCAGAAGCAGACCCGGCTAGCCACGCAGCACGGAGGATGACTGATGTCCCACCTGCTCCTGCTCACCAAGAGCACGCAGTCCTCGGTCGAGGTGCTGCCCGCGCTCGCTCTCCTGCCGCACCATGTCAAGATCCTGCCTGCCGAGGCCAGCGCCCTGATCGACGCACCCCCGTGCGACGCCGTGCTGGTCGACGGACGTCTGGATCTCGCCCAGGTGCGCAGCCTGACCCGGGTCATTCGCACGACGGGCGTCGAGTGCCCACTGATCCTGATCCTGACCGAGGGCGGCCTTGCCGTCGCAGCGGCGGACTGGGGCATGGACGACGTGATCCTGACGACTGCGGGCCCGGCCGAGCTCGAGGCCCGGCTCCGACTCGGCATCGGCAGGCTTGCCGCGAGCCAGGCCGGCGGTCACGAGAGCCACGTGATCTCCTCCAGCGGTCTCGTCGTGGACGACGTGACCTACACCGCCAAGCTCGAGAATCGCACCCTTGACCTGACGTTCAAGGAGTTCGAGCTCCTGAAGTTCCTCGCCCAGCACCCCGGCCGGGTGTTCACCCGCCAACAGCTTTTGCAAGAGGTGTGGGGCTACGACTACTTCGGCGGCACCCGGACGGTCGACGTCCACGTCCGGCGGTTGCGCGCCAAGCTCGGCACCGACAACGAGACGCTGATCGGCACGGTCCGCAACGTCGGCTACCGCTTCGTCGCAACCAAGTCCGAGCCTGCACGCGACACCGCCGACGCGAAGGCCTAGGTTCGAGGCCTGATGGCCCATCTCACCGCGCACGGTCTGCTCGATCTCGTCCTCGACGAAGGATCCTTCGTCTCCTGGGACGAGCCGGTCGATCATTCCGGCCTCGACCCGAAGTACCAGCAGGAGCTCGTGGCCGCGGCAGAGCGCGCCGGCACCGACGAGTCGGTACTCACCGGCCGGGGTCTCATGCGCGGACGCCCCGTGGCGGTCCTGGTCAACGAGTTCCGGTTCCTGGCCGGCTCGATCGGCCATGCCGCCGCCCTGCGCATCACCTCGGCCGTACGCCGTGCCACCGCCGAAGGCATCCCGGTCCTGGCCACGACGGCCTCGGGCGGCACCCGCATGCAGGAGGGCACGCCGGCGTTCGTCCACATGGTCGACATCACCCGCGCGATCATGGACCACCGGGCGGCGGGGCTCCCCTACCTGATCTATCTTCGGCATCCCACGACTGGTGGAGTCTTCGCGTCCTGGGGCTCGCTGGCACACATCACGATCGCCGAGCCCGGAGCCCTCATCGGATTCCTGGGCCCCAAGGTCTACGAGCTACTGGAGGGCAAGCCCTTCCCGCCCAACGTCCAGACCGCCGAGAACCTCGCCGACCGTGGGATCATCGACGCCGTCGTGCTCCCCGACGAGCTGCCGCTGCTGGTCGATCGCACCCTCGGCCTGCTCGTCGACGCACCCACCCGACAGACCCGCGAACTGCGCACCGGTGAGGTCCGGCGGGAGCGGTCCGCATGGGAGTCGATCCAGATCACCCGCAACCGCCGCCGCGCCGGAGTCCGCGAGGTGCTCCGCTACGGCAGCGACGCGACCGTGCGCCTGCAGGGCACCGAGAAGGGCGAGCGCGACAGCGCGATGATCGTGGCCTTCGCCCGGCTCGACGGGCAGCCGTGCGTCGTGATCGGTCAGGACCGCACGACCCAGACGCGTTTCAAGCCCATGGGACCGGCCGCCCTGCGCGAGGCCCGCCGCGGCATGAGGCTGGCCAATGAGCTCCGGCTGCCACTGGTCTCGTTCATCGACACCCCTGGTGCCGAGCTGTCGCCCGAGGCCGAGCAGGGCGCAATCGCGGGAGAGATCGCGCGGTGCATCAGCTGGATGTCGACGATGCGAGTTCCGACCGTCTCGGTTCTGCTGGGTCAAGGTTGCGGCGGCGGAGCGCTCGCCCTGCTGCCGGCCGACGTCGTGATCGCGGCGGAGAACGCCTGGCTGTCACCGCTGCCGCCCGAAGGCGCCAGCGCGATCGTGCACGGCGACCTCGAGCACGCCGCCGAGATGGCCGAGGCGCAGCGCATCGGCGCGATCGACCTCTACGAGAACGGCACGGTGCAACACATCGTGCCCGAACCCGCAGGTGACACGCCTGAGAGACTCGCGCGGGCGATCGCCGCAGAGGTCGGCGCCCAGCTCGTAGCGCTGAGGAACCGATGAGCCTGCTCACCCTGGCCGAGCGGGCCACCGCCGTGGACGGCATCGAGCCGTTCAACGAAGCCAGCCTGTTCGCACTCCGAGACGGCACGAGGGCACGAGTCATCGTGCATCAGACCGAATCCGACGGCTCAGTCTCAGCCGCTGCGTATGCCGTCGGCGACGCGCCGGTCGAGATCGTCGTCGACCCCGACCAGCGCCGCGCGGGACGCGGTCGCCGCATCCTCGACGAGCTCTTGGCCGACGGCGAGCAACGCTTCTGGGCTCATGGCGACCTGCCGGGCGCCCAGGCGCTCGCAGCGGCGGCAGGACTGCGGATCGAACGAACGTTGCTGGTCCTGCGGCTGACATTCCACGGTCCGCCCGCCCACGAGGAGCTCCCCGACGGCGTCACGATTCGCACGTACACGCCAGGCGATGCCGATGGTGTGATCGCGGTCAACGGCCGGGCATTCGCCAACCACCCCGAGCAAGGTGCGATGGATCGGGCCGACTTCGATCGCCGCACTTCGGAGCCGTGGTTCGATCCCGCCGGGCTGTTCGTTGCCGAGCGGAGCGGGCGCATCATCGGATTCCACTGGACCAAGGTCGAGACCCCCTCGACAG
Source organism: Aeromicrobium sp. A1-2 (assembly GCF_003443875.1). Taxonomy (NCBI): domain Bacteria; kingdom Bacillati; phylum Actinomycetota; class Actinomycetes; order Propionibacteriales; family Nocardioidaceae; genus Aeromicrobium; species Aeromicrobium sp. A1-2. The sequence continues at coordinate 2,737,487 of NZ_CP027482.1, forward strand.
GCTCAGGACAACCGGTCGGCGAGGTATACGTCGTCGGCATCGATCCGGATGCTCAGGGCGGCGGTCTGGGGACGGCCCTCACCGCCCGCGGCCTGCGGCACATGTTCGAACGTGGCCTACCGGTCGTGGACCTGTACGTCGAGGGCGACAATGCGCCCGCCCTCAAGGTCTATCGGAACCTCGGGTTCCGAGATCACAAGAAGGACGTCCTCTACTCCCGCTGACCGTCGGGTCAGGAGAGATTGCGCTGGAGGGCCGCCGCCGCACGCCGCATGGCGCGCGGGGCAGCACTTCCGGCCCCGACCATGTTCGCGAACGAGTGGATCAGGCCCTCTTCGCACACGTACTCGACCGGTACGCCGGCCGCGCGGAGCTTGTCGGCGTACGCCTTGCCCTCGTCGAGCAGCGGATCGAAGCCCGCCGTCACGACGTAGGCTGGGGCGATGCCGGCGACGTCGTGGTGCAACGGTGAGAGCCGAGCCTCGGTCCGGTCCTCGTCACCGACCAGGTAGTTCTCCTCCGCGAGATCCATGAACGCCTTGCTGAGGTAGAACCCCTCGGCGAACGTGGCGCGGCTGTCGCTCGTGCCGAGGAAGTCCGTGGCCGGATAGATCAGCAGCTGGAAGGCCGGCTCGATCGCGTCGCCGATCGCGTGCTGCGCGACGATCGTGGCCAGGTTGCCACCGGCGCTGTCCCCACCGACCGCGATGCGGGCCGGATCGACACCGATGCCCTTGGCGTGCTGCGTGATCCACGTCCACGCCGCCCACGAGTCGTCGAACCCGGCCGGGAAGGGCGCCTCCGGGGCCAGCCGGTAGTCGACCGCGATGACCCGGACCTGGGCCTCCTCCGCAAGGAAGCGGCATACCGCGTCGTGGCTCTCCAGGTCGCCGTAGATCCAGCCACCGCCGTGGAAGAACACCAGCGCCGGAGACTCGCCGGTGAGCCCGCGCGGCGTGTAGAAGCGCAGCGCCAGCGGGCCGCCGGGGCCGTCGATCGTCCGATCGGTCACAGCACCGATCGGCATCTTGCCGCCGACCATGCGCGCGCCGGCCACGATCGAGGCGCGCCCCTTCCGGATCGCCATGGTCTCAACCGCAGGGCCCTCGAGCTTCATGAGCCTCAACAGCAACTGCATCTCCGGATCAAGCGTCTTGCCACCCACGACGACAGGCGACCCGGCGAGTCGTTTGATCAACGGGCGCGGCAACGCGAGGATCGAGCGGGCAGCAGTCCCGCGTGCGGCACCGACAAACTGGTTCAGGATCGACATGCGGACAAGTTAGCGCATGAGTTGACCGTTCAGTCCGTGTTCACCTTGGCCTGACAAGGTGTACAGGTGGACACACACGAGATGGCCGTCGCTGACATCGAGGCCCCCGCCTCCCCGGACGAGTTCGACGTCGACCCTCCGTTCGACCCGGCGGGGAGCTCACTTCCGCACGATCGTTTTCTCGACCGCGAGCTCTCGTGGATCGCGTTCAACGCACGCGTGCTCGAGCTGGCGCAGGACCATTCGGTCCCGCTGCTCGAGCGGGTGCGGTTCGCGGCGATCTTCGCGAGCAACCTCGACGAGTTCTTCATGGTCCGCGTCGCAGGGCTCAAACGCCGCATCGCAGCCGGCGTCGCCGTGCCCTCTGCGAGCGGCCTGAACCCTCGCGACGTGCTCTCCCGCAGCCTCGAGGCGAGCCAGGACCTGATGGTCCGCCACGCCGAGACGTACCACCAGGAGCTCGTGCCGGACCTCGCCGAGCACGGCATCGAGCTGCTGCACTGGAGCTCTCTGCGGGAGGCCGAGCAGAAGCACATCAGCGCGCTCTACCGCGATCGCGTGTTCCCGATCCTCACGCCGCTCGCGGTCGACCCTGCGCACCCGTTTCCCTACATCTCGGGGCTCTCGCTCAACCTCGCGCTGGTCATGCGCAACCCCGAGACCGGCAAGGACCACTTCGCCAGGGTCAAGGTCCCGCCGATCATCAACCGGTGGATGGAGGCCGATCCGGGTCGCTTCGTGCCGCTCGAGGAGGTCATCGCGGCCCACCTCGACCTGCTGTTCCCGGGCATGGAGGTCATCGCGCACCACGCCTTCCGGGTGACCCGCAACGAGGACCTCGAGGTTGAGGAGGATGACGCGGAGAACCTGCTCAAGGCGCTCGAGAAGGAGCTCCTGCGACGCAAGTTCGGTCCGCCCGTACGCCTGGAGGTCGAGGAGTCGATCGATCCCGGTGTGCTCGACCTGCTGGTGTCAGAGCTCGGTATCCGCCGTGAGGAGGTCGTCCGGCTGCGCGGCCCGCTGGATCTGCGCAGCCTCAACGAGATCGCCGACCTCGACCGCCCCGAGCTTCGATTCGAGCCGTTCGTCCCGGGCACCCACGAGCACCTGGCCGAGGTCGAGACCTCCAAGCCCGCCGATCTGTTCAGCGCGCTGCGCAAGCGTGACGTCCTGGTGCACCACCCTTACGACTCGTTCGCCACCAGCGTCCAGCGCTTCATCGAGCAGGCCGCCGCGGATCCGCACGTGCTCGCGATCAAGCAAACGCTCTACCGGACGTCGGGCGACTCACCGATCATCGACTCACTCGTCGACGCCGCCCGCGCGGGCAAGCAAGTCCTGGTGCTCGTCGAGATCAAGGCGAGATTCGACGAGCAGGCCAACATTCGCTGGGCCCGCAAGCTCGAGCGCGCCGGCTGCCACGTCGTGTACGGCCTGGTCGGCCTCAAGACCCACTGCAAGCTCGCGCTCGTCGTCCGCGACGAGCCCGACGGGCTGCGTCGCTACGCGCACATCGGCACCGGCAACTACAACCCCAAGACCGCCCGCCTGTACGAGGACTTCGGGCTGCTGACCGCTGACCCCGACATCACGCACGACCTGACCGACCTGTTCAACAACTTGTCGGGGTTCGCCCAGGACTTCTCCTACCGGCGGCTCATGGTGGCGCCGGCCGGGCTGCGCGACGGGATCGTCGAACGCATCGACGCCGAGATCGCCCACCATGCGGCCGGTCGCACGTCGGGCATCCGCATCAAGATCAACTCGCTGGTCGACGAGTCGATCATCGACAAGCTCTACGAGGCGTCACGCGCAGGCGTGCAGGTCGACCTCAACGTGCGCGGGATCTGCACCCTGCGGCCGGGCGTCCCTGGTCTCAGCGACAACATCCGGGTCACCAGCATCCTGGGACGATTCCTTGAGCACAGCCGGGTCTACTGGTTCGCCGGTGGAGGTGAGCCCGAGGCCTGGATGGGCTCGGCCGATCTCATGCACCGCAACCTCGATCGACGCGTCGAGGTCCTCGTGCGAGTCCCGACACCGGCCCACACGACGGAGCTCGGCGAGCTGTTGGCGCTGGCGGTCGACCCGGAGACCTCGTCCTGGCACCTCGGACCAGAAGGGCAGTGGACCCGCCATGTGGGGTCGCGCAACCTGCAGTCCGTGCTGATCGAGCGGGCCAAGGCCCGGCGCTCCCGCTAGTCAGCAGCCGGCGAACAGCAGCGGCCCGTCGCCACTCATGTACGTGATCGAGCTGGGGTCGTGGTCAAATCGCAGCGACGTCGTCGTGCCGTACAGATCAGCGGCCTGCAACTTCAGCGAGTCCTCGATGCGGCCCGAGCGCCCGATGAAGGGGCCCGTCGCAAGCCGGCGGCGGGCGTCGAGCTGGGCTGCGGCCACCGACGGTGATTGGAATCCCATGACGAAACGCATGACCTGCGTCGATCCCGGGCCGCTGACGAGCCCGCGACCGGCGAAGACCGGGGCCACCAGCGCGCCGGCCCGATCGATCGCCGCGCTGGCCTGAGCCCGGACCTCAGCGCCCTGGTCGGCCAGCGAGGTCGACGCACACACGAACGGTCCGGCCTGGAGCAGCACGGTGTCGGCGCCGGTCAGACGACGAGCGACGTCCTGTGCGCTGCGGTTGGCCAGAAGCGAGGGCGCGTCCCGGTCGATCGTGTCCAGCACCGTCGAGATGTACGTCGGACGGTCGGCCGCAACGATCAGGCGGCGGCGCGGCATCAGGACGATCGACGCCAGAGTTGCGGTGAGGTCGGGGCTCGCGGTGCGCACCGAGTCGGGCCCGAGGGACCACACTGACCCTTCCTGCGTGTAGCCCAGCTTTTCCAGGCCCGCGCGGACCGAGGCGAAGGAGACCGCCTCATCCAGCTGGGCCACCATCCCGGCACCATCGTTGGCCTGCCCGTAGATCTCCCAGTCCAGGTCGGCTGCGGACCAGCCGTACCCGGCGTGCATCTCTTCGGTGTACTGCCCGAGGACCGATCTGGTCGACAGGTCGAGCAGGACGGCGTCATCAGTCAACGCGGCCCGCCCGGCCGCGGTCGCCGCTTCGCCAAGCCCTAGCTCGGACCGGACGCGTGCCCAGTTCGTGAATCCCGCGACCCGCGTGTCGGGCGGCAGCGCGTCCAGCGCGACGGTCAGCGGCGACCGGGTGTCGGCGGCGACCTGACCACTGGTCCACCAGCCCCCGGCGACGACCAGACCCAGGACCAGGATCGAGGCCATGGCCGAACCGATCACGTGACGCAGATGCATCCCGTCCACACCTCCGTCACCAGCCCGTCATGTTCTCAGGGGACAATACGCGTATGGCACATGAACGGATCATCAACGCCGCAGGTGGCGTCGTGTGGCGCAAGCGCGGCGGCTCCGGCCTGTCCGAGCCCCGGGTCGAGCTTCTCGTCGCGCATCGCCCGTCCTACGACGACTGGACCTTCCCCAAGGGCAAGGTCGACCCGGGTGAGGCGCTGCAGACGACGGCGGTCCGCGAGATCGCCGAGGAGACCGGAATCCGCGTGCGTCTTGGCGTGCCGCTGCGGCAAGTCAGCTATCCGGTCAGCGCCGGCACCAAGGTCGTCCACTACTGGAGTGCCCGACCCGTCGGCAAGGACGACGTGGACACCTTCGTGCCGAACAAGGAGGTCGACGAGATCCGCTGGGTCGGCTTCCGGGAGGCCCGGGAGCTGCTGACCTACGAGCACGACGCCAAGTTGCTGGACACGTTCACCGAGCTGCAGGAGAGCAAGGCCCACCGCTCACGGACGCTGATCGTGCTGCGGCACGGCAAGGCCGCGCCTCGGACGGACCACGACGACGACCAGGCGCGTTCCCTGACCGCCGTCGGAGCGGAGCGGGCCCAGGCGCTCGTGCCGCTGCTGGGCGCGTACGGCGTGCGTAGGGTCGTGAGCAGCCCGGCTGTGCGCTGCGCACAGACCGTCGAGCCCTACGCCCACTCGATCAGCACATTCCTCGAGATCGACGACCGGCTCTCCGAGGACACCCGCTCCGCCCAGGTGCAGCGCTCGGTCGATGCACTGCTCGACCGCAAGAAGCCGGTCGTGCTGTGCTCGCACCGGCCGACGCTCCCCTGGGTGTTCGACGCGATCGGCACGGCCGTCCAGGACCTGGCCCCCGGCGAGGCGGTCGTCGTGCACCACCGCAAGGGCAAAGTCCTCGCGACCGAGTCATTGGCGTGATCCACGTCTCATTCCAGCGGGGATCCCGGCTCCCGGGCGCCACCGTTACATCACCGTTCACCGCGCGTTCATCTTCGGTCGGACATCGATACACCTGCGGCTCCTAACGTCCTGAGGGTAAGCAACAAAGATTCCCAGAGAGGGACACCCCGTGAACCGCAACTCACTGCGCAAGGCCGCCCCCGCGGCCGCGCTTGTACTCGCCTTCGGCCTCAGCGCCTGCGGTGCAGCGAACGAATCCGATAGCGGCGCCTCCACCGGCGGCGCCGACCAGGTGTCCGGCACGCTGAACGCCGGCGGATCCAGCGCCCAGGAAGCTGCCATTGCCGCCTGGAAGAAGAACTTCCAGACTGCCAACCCCGACGCCACCGTCAACTACGACCCGGTCGGCTCGGGCGGCGGCCGCGAGCAGTTCCTCGCCGGCGGCTACGTCCTGGCCGGCTCTGACGCCTACCTGAGCGACGAAGAGCTCGCCACGGCGAAGGAGACCTGCAAGAGCGACGTCGTCGAGGTCCCCGTGTACGTCAGCCCCATCGCCGTCGTCTACAACCTCAAGGACGTCAAGGAGCTCAACCTCGCCCCCAAGACGATCGGTGCGATCTTCGAGGGCAAGATCACGAGCTGGGACGACGCGGCCATCAAGGCCGACAACCCCGACGCCACGCTGCCCAGCACCAAGATCACGCCGGTGCACCGCTCGGACGACTCGGGCACGACCAAGAACTTCACCGACTACCTCGACCAGGCCTCCGACGGCGGCTGGAGCGGCGGAGTCATCGAGACGTGGCCGATCAAGGGCGGCGAGGCCGCCGAGGGTACCTCGGGCGTCATCGCGGCAGTCAAGAGCGGTGAGGGCACGATCGGCTATGCCGACGAGAGCCAGGCCGGTGACCTCGGTCAGGCCAAGGTCAAGGTCGGCGACGAGTTCACCGCCGCCACACCTGAGGCTGCAGCCAAGATCCTCGACAGCTCCAAGACTCTCGAGGGACGCGCTGCGACCGACATCGCGATCGACGTCGACCGCAAGTCGACCGCGTCGGGTGTCTACCCGATCGTCCTGGCTTCCTACCAGATCGCCTGCCAGACGTACGACGACAAGGCCACGGCCGACCTCGTCAAGGCATGGCTGACCTACATCGCCAGCAGCGACGGCCAGTCGGCCGCCGGCGACTCGGCCGGCTCGGCGCCCCTGACCTCGGACTTCGGTACGAAGGTCCAGGCCGCGATCGAGACCATCTCCGCAGCCTGACACCTGGTTCCTTGAGCCTGCCGATCTTGTTCGGCAGGCTCAAGGGCCGGTCAGGCCCCTTCTGTTTCCGCCAGGCCCCTGTCTTCTGAAAGGCTGCACCTGTGACCAGCACGCTCGCCCCCCCCAAGCGCACCGTCGTCCGTAGACCCGGCGACCGCGTCTTCTCCGGGCTGTCGACCGGCGCGGGCATCCTGATCCTGGTTGTGCTCGCCGGTGTCGCCGCATTCCTCACGATCGAGGGCATCCCCGGCATCCTTGCCAACCCCGACGAGGTCAAGAGCGGCCAGAGCTTCCTTCCGTACGTCTGGCCCCTGGTCTACGGCACGCTGATCGCCGCGACGGTCGCCCTGATCATCGCCGTGCCGGTCGCGGTCGGCGTCGCGCTCTTCATCTCGCACTACGCCCCGCGCAAGCTCGGGCAGACCCTCGGATATCTCGTCGATCTGCTCGCCGCAGTGCCGAGCGTCGTCTACGGCCTGTGGGGCATCCAGTTCCTGGCGCCGAACCTGGTGCCGTTCTACGAGTGGCTCGAGAAGAACCTGGGATTCATCCCCTTCTTCGCGGGGCCCGCCTCCACAACAGGCCGCACGATCATGACCGCGTGCATCGTCCTGGCCGTCATGATCCTGCCGATCATGACCGCGATCTGCCGCGAGATCTTCCTGCAGACCCCTCGTCTGCACGAGGAGGCCGCCCTGGCCCTCGGCGCGACCCGCTGGGAGATGGCGCGACTCGCGATCTCCCCCTACGCGCGCTCGGGGATCGTGTCCGCTGCCATGCTCGGCCTGGGTCGCGCCCTCGGCGAGACCCTCGCCGTCGCGATGGTCCTGTCGGTCAGCGCCGGCACTGTCACGGCCAACCTGATCAGCAGCACCAACCCCAGCACGATCGCCGCCAACATCGCCCTCAGCTTCTCCGAGGCCAGCGGCAAGAGCGTCAACGCGCTCATCGCGAGCGGTCTGGTGCTGTTCGTGATCACCTTCCTCGTCAACTTCGCCGCGCGCGCCGTCGTGGATCGCCGCAAAGAATTCTCCGGAGCCAACTGATGACGACCACCCTCGCACCGTCCGTCGACGTCTCCCGTGAGCTTCGCGGGGCACAGCTGCCGAATCGCGCCCCCCAGGCCATCGTCGCGCTCTCGCTCGTCGCGGGCGCCGGGGCCTACGCGCTCGGCGTCGGCCCGCTCCGCAGCGTCCTGATCGCCTGGGTCGTCAGCCTGAGCCTGCCGATCTGGTCCGCCGTCGTCGAGGGAAGCCGCAAGGCCACCGACCGACTGGTCACGGTCCTGGTCGCCTCGTCCTTCGTGCTGGCGATGTTCCCGCTGGTCAGCATCCTCTACACCGTCATCAGCAAGGGCGCCCACGTCCTGTCAACCGAGTTCTTCACATACTCGATGCGCAACGTCGTCGGCGAGGGCGGCGGCATCTACCAGGCCCTCATCGGCACAGTCCTGATCACTGGCGCGGCGACCGTGATCTCGGTGCCGATCGGCCTGTTCGCCGCGATCTACCTCGTCGAGTACGCCGAGGGCAACCGGCTGTCCCCCTGGGTGCGCTTCCTCGTCGACGTCATGACCGGCATCCCGTCGATCGTGGCCGGCCTGTTCGCCTACGCGCTGTTCGTGATCTTCTTCGGCGAGGGCGTCCGGATGGGCATCGGCGGCTCGGTTGCCCTGTCGGTCCTGATGATCCCCGTCGTGGTCCGGTCGTCCGAGGAGATGCTCAAACTCGTCCCCAACGAGCTGCGGGAAGCCGCGTACGCCCTCGGCGTGCCGAAGTGGCGCACCGTCGCCAAGGTCGTGCTGCCCACAGCCCTGGCCGGCATCGTCACCGGCATCACGTTGGCCATTGCCCGCGTCATCGGCGAGACCGCTCCCCTGCTGATCATCGCCGGCGCGACCGACTCGGTGAACTTCAACCTCTTCGACGGCCGCATGGCCACCCTCCCGGTGTTCGCCTACTCCTCGGTGCGCAATCCCCGGGTGCCGCCCGAGTTCAGCATCGACCGCGCCTGGGGCTCAGCCCTCGTGCTGCTCCTGATCGTGATGTTGCTCAACCTGATCGCCCGCCTCGTCTCCCACTACTTCTCGCCCAAGGGCGAGCGCTAAAAGTCCAGGAAGGACTCCACCATGGCCAAGAGCATCGATGTATCCGACCTCAACATCTACTACGGCGACTTTCTCGCCGTCGAGGACGTGACCATCCCGATCCCTGCGAAGTCAGTCACGGCGTTCATCGGACCCTCCGGTTGCGGCAAGTCGACCTTCCTCCGGTCGCTCAACCGCATGCACGAGGTCATCCGCGGCGCACGCGTCGAGGGCAAGGTCCTGATCGACGGGGAGGACCTCTACGGCCCCGACATCGACCCGGTGAACGTCCGCCGCATGATCGGCATGGTCTTCCAGCGGCCCAACCCGTTCCCCACCATGTCGATCTACGACAACGTGCTGGCCGGGCAGAAGCTCAACAGCAAGCGCATGAAGAAGTCCGAGTCCGACGACGTCGCCGAACGGGCGCTGCGTGCCGCCGGCCTGTGGACCGAGGTCAAGGACCGCCTCGACCGGCCCGGCTCTGGTCTGTCCGGCGGTCAGCAGCAGCGCCTGTGCATCGCCCGCGCGATCTCGGTCGAGCCGGAGATCCTGTTGATGGACGAGCCCTGCTCGGCACTCGACCCGATCTCGACCAGTGTCATCGAGGACCTGATCCACGAGCTCAAGTCGCAGTACACGATCGTGATCGTGACCCACAACATGCAGCAGGCCGCTCGCGTCTCCGACGAGACCGCGTTCTTCAACCTGTCGGGTGTCGGCAAGCCCGGCCGGCTCGTCGAGCACGGTCGTACCGAGACGATCTTCTCCAACCCGCAGGACCCCGCGACCGAGGCGTACATCCAGGGCCGCTTCGGATAACGGTTTACCTGGTAAACCGCGAGCCGGGTTAGTTGCCGGGGATCACGATGCGCAGCAAGAAGTACGACGCGGCGCCGACAGCCGCAGCGGCCGGGATCGTGATGACCCAAGCCGTGATGATGCTGCGGGCGACACCCCAGCGGACGGCGCTGAAGCGCTTGGTCGCGCCGGCTCCCATGACCGCGGAGGTCATGGTGTGCGTCGTCGAGACCGGAGCGTGCAAGCCGATCGCCATGCCATACAGGACGATCGCCGCGGTCGACTCGGCCGCGAAGCCGCGTGGCGGGTCGAGGGCGATGATGCGCCGGCCCATCGTGCGCATGATCCGCATGCCGCCAGACATCGTGCCGAGCGAAATCGCACTGGCCGCCGCGATGATGACCCACAGCGGGATGTCGTCCCCGGTGTGCTCACCGCCAGCGATCAGGGCCAGGACAATGACACCCATGGTCTTCTGCGCGTCCTGCAGTCCGTGCCCCAGCGAGAGTGCGGCAGCCGAGACCGTCTGCGACAGGCGGAACCCACGATTGACGGTGTGCGGGTTCGCGCGGCGGAAGATCCACATGATCGACAGCATCACGAGGAACGCCCCGCCGAAGCCCATCGCCGGGCTGACGATCATCGGGATCGCGACCTTGTCGATGACCTTGTCCCAGTCGACCGAGACCCCGGCCGCGAGACCGACGCCGATCAGGCCGCCGATCAGGGCGTGCGAGGACGACGACGGGATCCCGAAGTACCACGTGATGAGGTTCCACACGATGGCACCGAGAAGGGCGCTGAGCACCACCGTGAGGGCGTGATTGGGTGTCAGACCATCGAATCCGGTCAGGATGTCCTTGATGGTCTTGGCCACGCCGACACCCAGCAGCGCCCCGACGAAGTTCAGCACCGCGGCCATCATGAGAGCGATCCGCGGCGTCAGTGCTCGAGTCGAGACCGAGGTCGCGATCGCGTTGGCGGCGTCGTGGAAGCCATTGGTGTAGTCGAAGAACAGGGCGATGGCGACGGTGAGGATCACCAGCGCCAGAGTGAGGTCCACTCTCAGGACTCCTTGACGGCGATCTGCTCCACCGTGTTTGCGACCGATTCGAGCGCGTCGATGGCGTGCTCGAGGGAGTCCACGACGTCCTTCAGCTTGAGGACCTCGAGCGACTTGTAGGAGCCGCCGAACAGGTGCGCGACGATGCGCCGATACGAACGATCACCCTGGTTCTCGAGTCGGTTGATCTCGATCCAGTACTCGTCCAGATCCTTCATCGTGCGCAGACGCGGCATCGCCTCGGCGGTCAGCTGGGTCGCACGCTGCAGCACCTCGACCTGCGGGGCGAAGTCAGCCGGGAGGTCGCCCAGCTCGTAGAGGCCGACCAGGTCGACGGTCTCCTCCATGAAGTCCATGACGTCGTCGAGGCTGCTCGCGAGCCGGTAGATGTCTTCGCGGTCGAACGGCGTGATGAACGTCGAGTTCGCGCGCTTGATGATGCGGTGAGTCGTCTCGTCGGCCTGATGCTCGGCCTCGCGCATCTGCTCGCCGAGCAAACTCTTGTCGGTGCCAGTATCCAGCATCTGGGCAAGGAGGTCAGCGCCGTGCACCAAGTGGTTTGCCATCTCGGTGAACAAATCATAGAACGAGGTTTCGACTGGTCGGATGCGAAAACGCACGACTAGCTCCTGTCAAAGCTGGGTAGGCCACGCCCATGCTAGAGCCACTGCAAGTGGCAGTGTCAATCGCGGGTGTCACTTCCCGTTCAGCTGGCAGTCGCAATGCCGAGGATCTCGTCCACCTCGCGTTGCGAGAAGTGGCCCTCCTGCGCGGAGGCCGCGATAATCAGCCGGCTGGTCAGCTCGATCTCGTCGAGTACTTCATCATCGCGTAGGCGACTGTCCAATGGCTCTGGCATCGGGGCTCCGGTTGCAATTGCGCTCGATCATCGTGTGCTTCAGCCTGATGCGCCGCGGGGCGCACCAAGGTCGTTCTCCCCTTCCATCGAGATTAACCCGTCGGTCCACAGAACGCAGCCCTTTGCCCCTACTCGTGTCGACCTGCGGGTCGGTCACGGATCGCCGAGCGGGTGCCCGCGGTCCGGGGCAGACTCGACACATGACCTCCCGGGCCGCGCTACGGCAGATCGCGGCGCTGGCCCTCGCAGCGGTGACGCTGCTCGCAGCGTGCTCCGGAAGTGACGACGGCCCGGCCAAGAAGGCGGCGGAGCCGGGCCGGGCGCCAGCCGTGACCACCGCGCCCGCCGGCGAGGTGGTGGACGTCGGCGCGCTCCCTCAGGGCATCGTCTACGACGACCAGACCAACACGCTCGCGGTGGCCGTACGCGATCCGTTCCGGCTGTTGCTGTTCGACCCGGACACCCTCGCCGTACGCAGGAGCGTGTCGCTGCCGGGCAAGGTGCGACACCTCCAGCTCGCCGCACCTGGTGGCCCCGTCCTCGTGCCGGCCGAGAGCGCCAACGCGATCGTCGAGGTCGCGCTGCCCGACGGCGCGACCCGCACGACCAAAGTCCAGCGTCAGCCCCACGACGCGGCCGCGGTTGCCAATGGCGATCTCGTGGTCGGCAACGAGTTCAGCGGGTCAATCTCGATCGTCCGCGACGGCAATGTGCTCAACACGTTCGACGACCTGCTCCAGCCCGGTGGCGTGGTCACCACCGTCGACACCGCCGCGATCATCGACGTCAAGGACTACACCCTCAGCACGTACGACCTGGATGGTCTGTTCCGGTCGGGGCGGGTCGCGGCGGGTGCCGGCCCGACCCACGGCGTGCTCGTGGACGACAACCGGGTCGCGGTCACCGACACCCGCGGCGACCAGGTGTTGCTGTTCACTCTTGACCCCCTGCGCAAGGTCGGATCGATCGCGCTGGAGGGCAACCCGTACGGCATCACGGTCGGTCAGGACCCCCAGACCGTGTGGGTGACGCTGACGACTCAGAACAAGCTGGTCGGTCTGGACGTCAGCGCGAACTCCCCCAAGATCATCGCGACGTATCCGACCGTCGCCCAGGCCGACACCGTGGCGGTCGCTCCCGACAGCCGCACCTTGTGGGTCACCGGAACCCGGGATGGCACGATCCAGCGCATCACCCGCTGACGCGGTAGTCGGCACGATCAGGATCGATACTCCAGCGGGTGCGCGGCCGTGCCAGCGTTGTCGGCTTGGGCACATGCCCTTCGGACTCGACACCTCTGCGATACTCGGAGCCGGGTATGGCGACATCGTCCTGAGGGCTCCGCGGATGGTCGTCCCATGTCCCGGGCCTTTAGCTCAATTGGCAGAGCAGCGGACTTTTAATCCGCGGGTTGTGGGTTCGAGTCCCACAGGGCCCACTACACCACCCCCTGGATCCGCCCGGCCTCCGCCACCTCGGCGCCTGGGCCGTGAGCGACCGAGGTCCGTAGCATGGGTGGAACACCATGGCCCCATCCACCGTTCCCGCCCACGAGCGCAAGCTGCTGCTCGCCGTCGACGCCCCGTCGCTCCTGCACCGCAACCACCACGCGCGAGCGCACACGAGACTCATGGACCGGTCCGACCGTCCGGCGTGGGCCCTGCACGGGATGCTGCGACAGATTCTCGAGTCCATCGAGTCGTTCGCACCGGATGCGGTGATCTTCGGTCTCGATGACCGCACGTCGTCGGTGCGCGAGGAGTTCTACCCCGAGTACAAGGCCGGGCGTGCCGCGAAGGACGCAGAGCTGGTCGACCAGCTCGACCGGGCCGGACGACTGCTCGACGCCCTTGGTCTGGCCACGCTCACACCTCCGGGACTCGAGGCGGACGATGTCAGCGCCTCGGCCGCTACCTGGGCGAGCAGCAACGACTGGAACTGCGTCATCATCACGTCCGACCGTGACTCCTTCGCCCACATCAGCGACCACACGCAGGTCTTGCGCCTGATCAACGGCGGCATGAGCAACTCCCCATTGCTCAACCCCGTCCGACTCAAGACGATGTACGGCGTTGCCGCAGAGAACTACCTCGAGTTCGCGGCGTTGCGGGGTGACACGAGCGACAATCTGCCCGGAGTGACCGGGATCGGCGAGAAGACGGCACCCGTGCTGCTCGCACAAATGGGTTCCATGCGCGACGTCTGGGCGGACATCGATCACAACGCCGGTCGGGCGCTCGTCGCGACCCTCGACTCCTGGGCCGAGGAGACCGGGAACCGCCGGATCGGCGCTGGCCTGCTCAAACGGCTCACCGCCCCCGGATCTCGCGAACGGTATGAGTTCAACGTGAAGATCATGTCCGGCCAGGACGACCTGGACCTCGGGCTCACCCCCGACATCCCGGGCACACCCGGACTGCTGCCCCTCGACATCGATCGCGTCTCGCGGGTCGTCGGCTACCTCAACGTCCAGGCCACCACGGACCTCGCCCTACGGGTGTTGACCGGGCGCCCGGCATCGACCGAGTTCTGACGCTCAGCGTGGTCACCGGGGTCAGGCGGACTTGTACGTGCTTGCCTTCGCTGGGGTCCGCCGATGTGCCTCGTCCACGTCCTTGGCAATGACCGACTCCTCGTCCGGGTCATCAGCGTCCGGGTCATCAGCGTCCGGGTCATCAGCCTCCGGCAGAGGAGACTCCGAGACCTTGGTCGATGCCTCGCGGCGGGCATTGAGATGGTCGACCAGGCCGCGGGTCCGGCCGATGATGTATGGCAGGTAGACCAGGAACGCCAGGACCAGGACGCACAGCAGCAGGCCGGCGAAGGGACGAAGGACGTAGTCGATCATGCGCGGCACGGCTCAGCGGACACGATCGCGCCCGGGAACGTGACGGCTCGCAGCAGGCTCCAGAACAGGGACAGGTCTGATCGGAGAAGAGGCATACCTCATGCGTACCCCACAGCCACAAACCCATGTCCCGGGACCGCAGGGATTCTCTCGATCGACGTGACCATTCACACGGTAGATTCGCTCTAGGTGGCTCGGTAGACCCCAGCGCACCGAAGTAACCTCTGATCCGTCACGACCTGAACCTGGACGAGAGATATCGAATGACCGCGCACCTCGTCTACCTGCTGGGTGGGGCCTCGCTGTTTCTCGCGGTCGTCCTGCCATACGCCTTGCGCTCCGCCGCCCTGTCGGCCCCCGTCGTCCTGCTGGCGGTCGGCGCGCTGATCGGGCTGCTGCCGAACACCGACGGTTCCTCGTTCTCGCCTATCGAGCACCGCTTGTTCGTCGAGCACCTTGCGGAGTTCACGGTGCTCATCGCGCTGATGGGCGTGGGGCTGGCGCTCGACCGGCCGCTGAGCCTGCGGTCACTGGCGCCGTGGCGTCGGTGGGGAGCGACGTGGCGCCTGCTCGGCGTCGCGATGCCACTCTCGATCGCTGCGGTGGCCCTGCTGGGCTGGTGGGCCATGGGGCTGGCGCCATCCGCCGCGCTCCTGCTCGGAGCGGTGCTCGCGCCGACCGATCCGGTCCTCGCGTCCGACGTGCAGGTCGAGGGCCCGACGACCGGCGACGGCGACGAGAATCAGATCGACGAGACCGACGAGGTGCGGTTCGCGCTGACCTCCGAGGCCGGCCTGAACGACGGGCTCGCCTTCCCCTTCGTCCACGCCGCGATCCTGCTGGCAGCCACCGGCCCGGTCACCGAGTGGGGCGCGAGCTGGCTCGCCTGGGATCTGGTGGGCAAGGTCGTGGTCGGCTCGGTCCTCGGCATCGCCGTGGGTTGGCTCCTCGCCAAGGCCGCATTCGGCTCGACCGCCCCGTCGCTCCGCACCTCGGAGTCGGGCGAACCGCTGCTGGCGATCGCCGCGGTGCTGCTGTCGTACGGCCTCGCGGAGGTCGCCGGCGGATACGGCTTCCTCGCGGTCTTCGCCTGCGCCATGACGCTGCGCTCCGCAGAGCGAGGCAGCGAGTACCACGCGCTGATGCACCAGGTCGTCGAGCGGCTCGAACGGCTGCTGACGCTGATCATCCTGCTGCTGCTGGGCGTCGCGCTGACCAACGGCCTGCTGAGCAACCTGACCTGGCCCGCGGTTCTCGTCTCGGTGTCCTTGCTCCTGGTCATCCGCCCGGCTGCGGGGATGCTCGCGCTGTCGATCCCCCACCCGTGGAGTCGGGCACGGGTGGGGGACGCGACCCTCGGCGCTCGTGAGCGGGCAGCGGCAGCGTTCTTCGGCGTCCGCGGTATCGGCTCGATCTACTACCTCGCGTACGCGACCGGTCAGGCCGACTTCGAGCGCGTCTCGGTGCTCTGGTCGACCGTGGGCCTGACGATCACGCTGTCGGTCATCCTTCACGGTGTCAGCGCCACGCCGGTCATGCGTTGGCTCGACGCACGCCGCGACGACGCCGCGTACTGAACGCCGTCGCGCCGGACCTCACCTAGGGGCTGGCCGCGAGGAACAGGAACGAGCCCAGGATCGACAGATGGATCGCGCCCTGGAGCAGGGTCGCCCGCCCCGGGACGACGGTCAGGACACTCGTGATCAGCGTCAGCGCCAGCAGGACCATCTCGGTCGGACCCAGGCCGAGGACCAGCGGTCCGTCGAGCCAGATCTGCGCGATCGCAATGACGGGGATCGTGAGCCCGATGCTTGCCATGGCCGACCCGTACGCCAGGTTGAGGCTGATCTGCACCCGTTTGCGACTCGCCGCGCGGGCCGCCGCGAGCGTCTCGGGGAGAAGGATCAGCAAAGCGATGACGACACCGACCACGGCCTGCGGCATGCCGGCCGCATCGACCCCCCGCTCGATCGCAGGCGACACGTTCTTGGCATTGCCGACCACCGCGACGAGCGCGACGAGCAGGAAGCCCACACTCGCCCAGGCCGCCCGGTCCGACGGCGGCACGGCGTGCTCGTCCTCGGGCACGAGCGAGCCGTCGCTGCGGGTCGGCAGGAAGTAGTCACGGTGCCGCACGGTCTGCATCGCGACGAACAGCGCGTACAGGCCCAGTGCTGCGACAGCGGCGAAGCCGAGCTGCGCGGGGGTGAACTCCGGGCCGGAGCGGCCCGTCGTGAAGGTCGGGAGCACGAGGCACAACGTGACGACCGTTCCGACGGTCGCCAGGGCCGCGCCCGTGCCCTCTGCGTTGAAGTGCGCGACCTGTCCTTTTCGGGTCGCGGCAAGCAACGAGATGCCGACGACGCCGTTGCAGGTGATCATGACCGCCGCGAACACGGTGTCCCGGGCCAACGTCTCGCTGCCCTTGGTGCCTGCCGTCACCAGCGTCACGATCAGGGCGACCTCGATCACCGTCACTGCCACCGCCAGGACCAGCGAGCCATAGGGCTCTCCGACCCGGTGCGCGATGACCTCGGCATGGTGCACCGCCGCGAGGATCGCGGCACCGAGGAACATCGCGACCACCGCCACGGCGATCCCGGGGAGATCGCGGTGCCACGCCAGCGCGAAGACGATGAGCGCAGCGACCGGTGCCGTGGCCTCCCAACGGGTGGTCAGCGTGCGTGCGAGGATCACGCCCTCACCCTTCAGATCGGACCTGATCACCCGGTACGTCGCCCCGCAACGAGCTCGTCAGCCCCGAGCGCGGCCCCACCGGCAGCCCGACCGCTACGGTGACTGTCATGTCAGCAGTCAAGAGCCCGTGGCTCCTCGCCTTCGCCGCCGTCTCCGTGATCCATCTCGTCCTGAACGCCGCGGACCTGACACCGTGGGACAGCATCACGAAATGCTTCATCGCGCCCTTGCTGGTGGCCTGGGTCGTCGAGCAGCACGGGCCACGCCTGCTGGTCGTCGCCCTGGTCTTCTGCTTCCTGGGTGACCTGTTCCTCGAGCTCGGCGATGACCTGTTCGTCGTCGGCATGGCGGCTTTCGCCGTGGCGCACATCTGCTTCATCCGCTTCTTCGTGCAGCGTGGTGCGATTGACCGGCTGCGGCGCAAGCCTCTGATCGTCGTGGTCTACGTCGTCGCGGCGATCGGCCTGGTGGCCTGGTGCTGGACCGGCCTCGAGGTCGGACTGCGCCCCATCGTGCCGGTGTACGCCGCGCTGCTCCTCGGCACGGCGGCAACGTCGCTCGCAACCGACCTGCGGGCCGGAATCGGCGGCGCCTGCTTCCTGGTGTCGGATGGGATCATCGCGCTCAACGAGGCGAACCGGCTCGACTCGATCCCCACGGCCCTCGTCGGTCTGGCAATCATGTCGCTGTACATCTCGGCGATCTACTTCCTCGCGTCCGGGATCCTCGGCCGGGAGCGGACGACGCTCGCCGCAGGACCAGGATTCGATCCCACGGTGCGTACCGACTGCTGGCCCCGCCTGCCGGCACAGTCGAGCTGATGCCTGCCGACCGTACGTACCGGCTGGTCGTCCGGATCTTCGGCATCGTGTTCCGGCTCATGGGGTACCGCTTCGACGTCCGCGGCGCCGAGCATCTGCCGACCACGGGGCCCGGCGTCGTCGCCGGCAACCACATCGGCTTCCTCGACTTCACCTTCGTCGGGTACGCCGCTCGCGCCCGCAGACGCCGGATCCGGTTCATGGCGAAGCGATCTGTCTTCGAGATCCCGGTCGTCGGTCGGCTGATGCGGGCGATGCGACACATTCCGGTCGACCGCCGCTCCGGCGCTCGGGCCTACCGGCAGGCGCTCCAGCGGCTCGACGCGGATGAGCTCGTCGGCGTGTTCCCCGAGGCCACGATCAGCCGCTCCTGGCTGCTCAAGCCGTTCAAGCGCGGCGCGGCCGGACTCGCGGTCAACCGCCGGGTGCCGCTGATCCCGACCATCGTCTGGGGCGGGCACCGCATCTACACCGTCGACGGGCACCGCAGCCTGCGACGTCGCATGCCGATCACGATCATGGTCGGCGAGCAGCTGCTGCCCGGCCCGGACGAGACCGTCGACGAGCTGTCGACGCGGCTCATGGTCGCGATGGACGCGCTGCTCGCCGAGGCGATCGACACATATCCGGCGGTCCCGCGCGACGACACCGACCGCTGGTGGCTCCCCTACGATCGCGGTGGGAGCGCACCCGATCCCGAGACCGCGGCCGTGCTCGATCGTGAAGCGGTCGCCCGCATCGGCGACTCGTTCGACTGACCGCAACCACGCGAGGAGCGACATGACGTACCAAGAGACCACGCCCGTGACCGTCGGGGACCTGAGCTTCGACGTGCGAATGCTCGGACCACAAGGCGGCGATCCGGTCGTCCTGCTGCACGGATTTCCGGAGAACTCGTTGTCGTGGACGGCCGTGGCGGCACGCCTCGTCGACGCCGGTCTGCGCGTCATCGCGCCCGACCAGCGCGGCTACTCCCCCGGTGCCCGTCCGACCGAGGTCGGCGCCTACGCGACCTCGACCCTGGCCGGCGACGTGATCGGTCTGGCCGACGCCCTCGGGCTCGGCACGTTCCACCTGGTTGGTCACGACTGGGGCGCGGCGGTCGCCTGGGTCGTCGCGGCCGAGCACCCCGAGCGGTTGCGCTCCCTGACCGCGGTGTCGGTGCCACACCTCGCGGCGTACGGCGCGGCGCTGGTTGACGACCCCGACCAGCAGCAGCGGGCGGCCTACATCGGGCTGCTGCGTCAGGCGGGCAAGGCCGAGGACCTGTTGCTGGAGGACGGCGCCAGGCGGTTGCGGGCGATGTACGGCTCGACCGTCTCCCCCGCCCAGGTCGACAGCTATGTCGGTCCGCTCTCCGAGCCGGGCGCACTCACGGCGGCGCTCAGCTGGTATCGCGCGATGCAGTCCGACCTCGGCGACCTGCCCTCGGTGATCGTCCCGACAACCTTCGTGTGGAGCGACCAGGACCTGGCCATCGCGCGGATCGGCGCCGAGCAGTGCGGACAGTACGTTGACGCCGACTACCGGTTCGTCGAGCTCGCAGGGATCAGCCACTGGATCCCCGAAGAGGCGCCGGACTCGCTCGCCGAGGCGATCCTGGTGCGCGTCAGCAGCTGACCCGTGGCCCTCGCCGACGACTTCGCCAGCACCTCCGCCCCGTTCGCCCTGCGGACGCTGCAGGTGCGCTCACTCGAGGCGGTCCACGCCGCGATGGCTGCAGGACGTCGACGTCTCTGGGTCTCGCTGCCGCCAGGCACCGGCAAGACGCTGCTGGGACTCGAGCTCGTCCGCCGGCTGGGCCATCCCGTCGTCGCGCTGACGCCGAACACGGCGATCCAGGGGCAGTGGGTCCAGACCTGGTCGCA